>CAWKOL010000015.1:0-188189 GCA_963851285.1 uncultured Alphaproteobacteria bacterium | reverse complement strand
CGCCATCACGGGCGCGCCGCCGTTCGGCCTGTTCATGAGCGAATTCACGATCATGCGGGCGGGGTTGAAGCCGTCGTTTTCGTGGGCGGTCTACGTCATGCTCGTTCTGCTGATTGTGATCTTCATCGGTTTCATGAACCACTTTCGCAACATGTACTATCGCGCGCCGATCGACGATGGACGGCCCGGCGGGACGCTCAACGGCTGGTGCGTGGTCCCGATGTGGCTTGCGCTGGTTCCTCTCCTCATTTTGGGGCTGTGGTGGCCGGCGGGCATCTGGAACTATTTGACGTCGATCGCGCCGGCGCTCTCGCCGGGCCTGCCATGAACGGCGTCGAACTCATCGACATCGATCAAGAGAGGCTGGCCGACGCCGTCGCCGGTCTCATCGCGGCTGGCGGTCGCATGCAGATGGCCTACGCGTGGTATCCGACACCGCAGCGAATTGAACTGCGTTATCTCGCGAGCCGGCGCAATCGGGCACTGCAAAACAAGGTTTTGTCATGTGGAAATGCGCGCCGCGCGATCCGGTCCAGAGCGTCGCGGCCGTCAGTCCTCTGCTCGGCTGGTACGAGCGCGAAATGGCTGATTTATTTGGCGTCAAATTCACGGGCCAGCCGGAACCGTTCGGTCTCGTTCTACATCCCGGCGCGTCTCCCGTCGTCCCGCCGCTCGATCGGCGTATCCGACCGATGTTCAAGTTCCATTTAAGTCGGTGAACGCGATCTCGCCCGAGATCGAAAACGGAGACGTGCAACGCTTGCCTTTCGGTCCGGTGCGAGCCGATGTCGTCGAGTCCGTGGAGCTCATTTTTTTCTATATTGGCGAGCGCATTTTGCATCTGAACCCGCAGTTGTTTTTCAAACATCGCGGCATGGAAAAGCGGTTCGAGGGCCGCACGCTTGCACATGGCGCGGTATTGGCCGAGCGGGTTTCGGGCGTCGGCAGCTTTGCCCACGCGCTCGCCTATTGCCAGGCGGTGGAGCAAGCTGCGAATTGCGTGGTGCCGCACCGCGCCCTATTGCTGCGATCGCTGCTCGCGGAATTGGAGCGGCTATACAATCATCTGCACTATCTCGGTCATCTCGCCCACACGACGACGCTCAAAGTGGGCGAAGCTGAGGGTAAGCTGCTCGAAGAGCGAGCGAAACAGATCAACAGTCGCCTCACGGGAAATCGCTTCCTCCGCGGCATGCTCATCCCCGGCGGACTGCGGCATGACTTGGCGCCGAAGCCGTGGCTCGGCGACGTACTCGAAGCGCTGCGTAAAGAAGTCGCCGAGTACGTCATCAAGCTCGAAGGCACCAATTCGCACCTCGACCGCCTCATCACCACGGGGGTGCTCGGTCGCCAAGCGGCATTCGATCAGGGCGCCACGGGACCGATCGAGCGGGCATCGGGCCTCGATCGCGATTTGCGTCGGGACCACCCCTACGCCGGTTATGGCGAACTGCCGTTTACCGTCCCGGTAAAGGAAAGCGGGGACGCGCATGCGCGGGCGCAAGTCCGCATCGCGGAAATCGATGCAAGCTCGCCATGATACAGCGCATTCTGATGCTGCTCGCCGATGGTCCGGTGCTGGCGGCGTGCCGACCGGCGGCGCTGTGGAAGGACTCGGCTGGGCGGGTTGCCGCGCGGCTCCCTTTATTACGCGGTTCATTTCGACAAGGCCGGAACGCTGTCGCGCGTCAAGATCAAATCGCCGTCCTTTTCGAATTGGCGGGTTTTCCCGTTAACCGTGCACGACACCAACATGATGGACTACGCCATCAATGAGGCGAGCTTCGGCCTCACTGTCGCCGGCTGCGATCGGTAGGGATGCGATGCCGCTCTGGACCCTCTTCGGATTAGTCCACGGTAAGGCCACGACAGCCTGGCCGAACGGAAAAGCCGGCGATGGACAGAAAAACCTGCTCGGCATGCCGCGGTTCGCGCCCGAGCGGTGCGAGACCGGCTGTTCGGAATGCGCGGCGAGTTGTCCCACCGGCGCGATCACGGTACGGCAGGAACAGCCCGGACACGATCGGTTAGTCGTGGACTATGGCCGTTGCGTCGTTTGCCAGCTCTGCGTCGAGGCTTGCCCGAACGACGCGGCGACGAGCTCGTTCGATTGGGCGTTCGGCGTTCGCGATCGATCCGACCTTTTTCTCGCTTCGGCGCCGGTCGACGCTGCCGCGCATGGATTGCCGGCCGAGTTGCGTGCCGGCTTTCGCCGCAGTCTTCATATTCGCCATGTCGACGCCGGATCGTGCAACGGCTGCGAGTCCGAACTGCAGGCGCTCAATAGTCCATTCTATAACCTGCACCGATTTGGCATTTTCTTCACGCCATCACCGCGCTTTGCCGATCTCCTGCTCGTCACCGGCCCCGTGACCTATGCCATGCACGAGCCGTTGCGTCGCGCCTATGAAGCGATGCCGTCGCCGCGCTGGGTGATGGCCTATGGCACTTGTGCCGTGTCGGGCGGCGTCGCGTCCGGCGGCTACGCTTGCGGCAACGGTCTTGAAGGGGTTCTGCCCGTCGACCTCTATCTCCCCGGCTGCCCGCCGAACCCTGCCGCGATTATCGAAGCCCTGCTCATGTTCCTGGACCGCGTGCCGCAACGCGCGCACGGAGGACGGCTCTAATGATCGAGCTGCTCATTGCCGGTGTTGCCGCATGGGTCATCGCCGCGCTGCTCGCACTCGCGAATATAGGCCGACCGGTCGCGCGTGCCCTTCTCGGCATTGGCGGCATCGCATTGATTGCTCTTGCGGCCGAACTCCTCCCCGGCAATTTGCCGGCTATCCATACCCCGCTCGGTATTGGTCCCGCCGGCTCGATGTTCATGCTGTCGCCCGAAGCGTTGTGGCTCATGGGCTTCGGGCTTCCCGGTGCGGTACTCGCGTGCTGGCTCGGCTCGCCGATCGAGCGGCAAGCGCGTTGGCTTTTCGGTGCCACCGCCAGTCTCGTCGGCGCGCTCGGCGTTTTTGGCATGCAAGACGCGGTGAGTTTCCTCGTCGCCTGGGAGATCATGAGTCTTGGCGGCGCCGTCATGATATTGGGCGAGGCGCTCACGGCCGATACCGGGCGCCCGGTGCTGTTCATGCTCGCGCTGCTCGAAGCCGGCGCGGTGGCCTTGATCCTCGCATTCATGCTCCTGGCCAACCAAGCAAACAGCTTGTCCTTCGCCGCCTTTGCCGCAGCGGGCGCGACGATGCCGCTCCCCGAGCAATTATGTGTGGGGTTGCTGCTGCTCATCGGGTTTGGCGCGAAAATTGGTCTGCTGCCGTTTTACGAGTGGTTCCCGGGCGCGTACGGGGCCGGAAGCGGCGCCACGGGAGCGATCATGTCGGGAGTGGTTCTGAACGCGGCGTTCTTTGCCCTGGGTCGGGGCCTTATGCAGTGGCTACCGATCGCGTCCGGGTGGTCCGTATCGATCGCCGGCATTTTTGTGGTTGCCGTCGCAGTTTTGAGCGCGATTTTGACAGCGCTCTACGCTTTCCAACAGGAATTGTGGCGCGAATTGCTAAGTCTGTCGTCGGCGGAGAACGGCTCGATTGCCGTGTGCCTGCTAGGGGCGGCCCTGATGTTTCGCCAGGATGGTTTGACCGACCTCGCGGGCCTCGCGTGGATCGTCGCGCTCTTACATCTTGCCGGACACGCCCTTGCCAAAGGGGCGATGTTCCTCTGCGCCGACGCCGTGTATCGAACCGTTAAAACCTACGCCATCGTGCAAAATGGCATTCTGCGACGCAGCTCCTGGGTGTTCGGTCTTGGCGCGCTGTTCGCTGCGATGAGCCTCGCGGCAATGCCGCCGCAAGCCGGGTTTGTAAGCGAATGGTACCTTTTCCAGACTTTCTTCCAAGGCTTCCATCTCATCAATCTCGCGAGCCGACTGGCGGCCGCGCTTGCCGGCGCGGGATTGGCGCTCACGGCCGCGATCGCCTTTGCCACCTTCGTCAAAGTATTTGGGATTGGTCTCCTTGGCCGTGGCAATCGGGAGACGCCAGCGGTGCCGTTTGGAAATGCCGCCGCCGTTGGCGTGTTGGGCCTCCTCGTCCTTGCGCTCGCGGTTGGCATGCCGGTGTGGCTTGTCGGCCTCGACGGCACAGGCATGGCGGCCGACGCGGTCCAAAAAATGCACGTCGGATGGCTCCTCGTGCCGGCAACCGGCGCGCCGATTCGCCTCAACGGAACCTTCGCCTTCATCTCGCCGAGCAAGCTCATTATCGCCATGCCGCTGCTCGCGCTCTTGCCTCTTGTGCTCTTGCTTGCGTCAAAGAGACGGCGCGTTCGTGTGAGCGCCGTGTGGTACGGCGGGCGTCCGCAGGACGCCGTGCGGTCCGCAACCACGGCGCTGACCTTCTCGAATGCGCTGCGGACGTTTTACAGCTTCATCTATCGCCCAACGGAAGAGACCGAACGGGAAACGGCCCGCGAAGGCAACGGTCATCCGTACTTCATTCGCCGGCTGGCGTTCACGCATGAAGTGGCGCCGATCTTCGGTCCGCATCTCTTCGCGCCTCTCGAACGAGGCGTCGTGTCGATCGCGCTTCGATTTCGGATCATCCAATCGGGACATCTCAACTTTTATCTGTCGTTGATCGGCGCGCTGCTCATCATCATCCTCTTTATCGCGTTGTTATGAGGCGCGAATTCGCGAACGGCGACGCAATCGCACACGAATGTTCGTCAGTCGGTCCGTCAGGGTGTGAACCGACCCGGCAGACTCTGCGCCTGCCTTCAGATTTTGGGAAAATCGGTTTCACCGCAGCAATTTCCCATAACCATTAATCAGACGATAGGAGTCCTCGGCCTGCAAAAGACCCTATCCCTGCCAAAAAACCTAAGCCCCCGACTGCTTGTTTTCCACGGTGGAATCGGTCCGCCTGTCTTGCATCCGCATCCAGCTCACGACGGCCTTGGGATTGCCCTCAATGACTCGAGCCCACGTCGTGGTCTTGAGCGGTTCGTTGTCGCCACTCCACCAATTTTCAATCACAACCATGAGCTTCCAGCGGCTCGCCGCGTTCGCTCGCCCGCGACGCAGGACATGGACGTCAATCGACATAAGCATAGGAGTCAGCAAAGAAGCTGTGACGCTCCTTGTGCCAGTCCACATCGTCTACCTGCCAATGCGATTGGGTCACATTGGGGCATGTCGCGCGATATAGTATTTGCCAGCTATTGAAAAAATTCTTGTCGTTCACGCCGCGCAAGTCACGGGTTTCCTAACTGAATTGACCCGATCATCTATAGCTCCACCACGAAATTGGGATCGAAGCGAGGGTTGAGCTGGTCCGGGAAATAACCTCTCGGGTTACAGACTATCCGCGTTCGTCCGATCGATGCGCAATATCTGGAGACGAACCCGCGAGAATTGTCGGCGTTCTACGATCGCCCGCCGCAGCCCGATGCGGATGTTCTGGTGCTTGCCGGCGATATTCATAGCGGGCCGCGGGCATTCGAGTGGACGCGGCTGCATTATTCGATCCCGCCGATCCTCATCGGCGGGAATCACGAGCCCTATAACCGCGAGCTCTTTCGCACGATCGAGTTCAATCGAAAGAAAGCGGAAAGGAGCGACAGTCTCGTTGTATATCTCGAGCGCGCGACATGGGAGGGTGTGGCATCCGACGGTCGAGCGGTGCGTTTCATCGGCGCAACTCTATGGACCGATTTTGAGCTTTATGGGACGCCCGATCTATCGATGGCGTTGGCACTACGAGAGCTCGACGATTTTAGGGTGATCAATATAGAACGAGGCTACCGGATGCGGAAGCTCCGCCCCGTTGACGCCTTGCGTGTACATAGAACCTCCATGGAATTCCTAAACGAGGAGCTACGCCGGCCCTTCGTCGGCTCGACGATCGTCGTCACCCATCATGCGCCGTCGCCAAAATCCATATCTCCGACATTTAAGGACCACCCGCTCAATCCGGCGTTCGTCTCGAATCTTGAGGAACTGATCCGGATTGCGGCATCGTCAACACGCTCCGCGCGGACCGCTTCACAACGGCCGACTTAAATCGCTCTCGTCGTTTCGTGAGGGGCTAATTCGGTCGTCATGCATGATTTTGATGAGGCAGCGGAGGTCGCCGATCGTCTTTGCGTGCTCGATCGCGGTGCAACTTTGCAAATCGGCCGCTCCGCTGATGTGCTACGAACGACGGCGAGCGGGTGGGGGCGGTGAGTTCTGGACTCGGTGGGGAACACGCCTGATGATGGACGAGATGACAGATTTGGTTCGCGTTATTGACGAGTGGGAGAACGAAGTAAGGCGCCGTATGGAGGCCGATTCCAGGTCCTTCTTGCGGTATCCAAAAACAGAATCAGTAGTATGTTATTGATGCATGAAACCGCCTTCCTCTCGGCGAAAATCCCGCGTCATCGGCCGCGGCGGCGCCATGGGCGCACCATGAACTTCTTCGATGCGGCGGCGCGTCGATTGGCCTGGAACGATTACGAGAAAGTATCGGTGGCGATGATCTGCCGCGATGCGCGCAGCACTCGTTACACGTTTTATCGGCGCTTTCCTAATAAGCAGGCGTTCTATTATGCGCTCGTGCTGGTGACGTTTCGATCGCGCATCGCGGCCTTTAGCAGGGCAATGCACGAATTTGAGTCACAAAAGCCGACGGCCTCGGAAATCATTGCCCGCATTGTCGACGAGGTAATCGCCGGCACGATGACGGTTTCGGGTATCGGTGTGACACAGCTTGCGGTCCGCATCGGCACGAGCAAGCCGAAGGGTGCGGAGCCGTACGTCGCCTATCGTAAGGCGGTAACGGCTGCGGCTGTCGACCTGCTGTCGCCGAAATTGAAGGGGGACAATGCGGCGGGGCATTGCCCAGGCGCGCATCCTCGCTATCGGACGACGCGAGGATCGGCGCGGTGGCGGGACGGCCAAAGCCAACGGCGAGGAACGCGGCAAGGGAGCGGGACAGTACCCTTTCCGCCGATCCGCGCGTCCTCCACATTGCCCGGGAACTCGGCCGGATGATTGCCCGCGAGGAAGTCGAGGCGGCCAGGCCCAATTGTGTCAACACGCCCAACAAGGCTGCCCGATAGCCTTGTTATACTGTCTATCCTAACGGGGGGCCCCCTTATGAACCGTGTCGCGCTCTACGCCCGGTATTCCTCCGATAATCAGCGGGACGCCTCGTTCGAGGACCAATTGCGGCTATGCCGCATCTATGCCGACCGGCAAGGCTGGGCCATCGTCAACAGCTACTCCGACCGGGCGGTGTCAGGCGCCAGTCTTATCAGGCCGGGTATCCAGGAGCTTCTGGCCGACGCTCTTCGCGGCCAGTTCGACATCGTGCTGGCGGAGGCGCTCGATCGGATCAGCCGCGACCAGGAGGATGTCGCCGGGGTGTTCAAGCGACTGAGCTTCGCCAACGTCAAAATCGTCACCCTGTCGGAAGGCGAGATCACGCCCCTCCATGTCGGCCTCAAAGGCACCATGAATGCGCTGTTCCTCAAAGACCTGGCCGACAAGACCCGGCGGGGCATGCGCGGCCGGGCCGAATTGGGCAAGGTTCCCGGCGGCCTCAGCTATGGCTATCGGGCGGTACGGCGGATCAATGACCAAGGCGAGCCGATCCGTGGCGAGCGGACCATAGACCCAAGTGAAGCCGCCCTCATCCGTCGGATATTCCAAGAATTCGCCGCCGGCCGCAGTCCCCAGGCGATTGCCGCCCAATTGAACCGGGAGCATATCCCTGGCCCGGGTGGACGCCCTTGGTTCGATGGAACCATCCGGGGCCGTCGCGGCAGCGGCAAAGGCATCCTTAACAATGAGCTTTATGCCGGCCGTCTGATCTGGAACCGGCACCGCTTCATCAAGGACCCCGCCTCAGGGAAGCGGGTATCGCGACAAAACCCCGAATCCGACTGGATCAGGGTGGAGGTACCGGAACTCCGCATCGTCGACTATACCCTCTGGCAAGCCGTCAAGGCACGGCAGGCGGAGTTGGGGAAGCTGTTCGAGTCTGCCATCCAGGGAAGCCGCGACGCGCGGGCGGCCCGGATCAATCAAGCCCGTCGGCCGGCCTACTTGCTCTCCGGGCTTCTCGTCTGTGGCTGTTGTGGGGGCAAATACGGCATTGTGGTCAGGGACCGCTATGGCTGCCTCAACCATCACCGTCATCGCACGTGCGACAACGCTCGCACCATCCGCCGTTCCGTTATCGAAGGCCGTGCGATCGCCGGTCTCAAGGACAAGCTGGTATCGCCCGACGCCATTGCCGAAGCCGTCCGCGCCTATCACGACGAAAGAAACAAACTCAATCGCGAATGCCGGGCACAAGCAGGTGCCGACCGTCAGGCTCTTGGCAGGACCGACAAAGCCATCAAGGGCATCATGGCCGCGATCGAGGACGGGCTCTATCGCCCGGAGATGAAGGCGCGCTTCGTTGAGTTGGAACAGCAGAAGGCGGCGATCGCCGCGCGGCTCGCGGCAACCGCCCCCGATCTCCCCGACGTCAACCCGAATGTCGCCGAGCTGTATCGCTGCAAGGTGACCAATCTCGCCGATGCTCTTTCAGGGCCAAATCCATTGCCGGAAATCTCCGCGCAAATCCGCTCGCTCGTCGGCGAGATCGTCCTGACCCCCGGTCCGGAACGCGGCCACCTCAACGCCCTCCTCCGCGGCGAGCTGCTCGGCATCCTGGCCGTGGCCCGCACCCAATGCGAAGTTGCCCCCCTGCCGTCGCCAGCTATAACAAAAGCAGCCGCAGGTCCCTGCTTTCGCAGGGACGACGAAATGGTCGGCTTTTGGAGCAGAAATCATTTAAGCGTCGTCCGCAAATCCGGCGAACGGATCGCGCTCGTCGCTCTGTTCGAAGCCGAAGAATTTCCAGGTTCGGACCATGTGCGGCGGCAGCGGCGCTATAACGCGCAAGATGTGGCCCTTGGGATGCGGAATCGCGATGGCGCGGGCGTGAAGGTGCAGTTTTCGGGCATCGGGCACGCCGGTCGGATGCGCCGCGGCGCCGCCATACTTGCCGTCGCCGAGGATCGGCGTTCCGATCGCCGCCATATGAGCCCGCAATTGGTGTGTCCGGCCGGTGATCGGATTCATCGCGACCCAGGCCAACGTCTCGCCGGCATGCGCGACGGTTCGATAATCGGTGATGGCGCGCTTGCCGTCATCCTCGTCTTCGACGACGCGTTCGCCGGCCGGGCCCGGCAGTTTCGCCAGCCGCCGATCGATACGTCCCTGCCGCGGCTTCGGCAATCCGACCACGGCCGCCCAATAGATTTTCCGGGTCGCCTTGTCGCGAAAGGCGCCGGTGAGAAACCGGGCCGCCGCCACGGTGCGGGCCAGCACCAGAACGCCGCTCGTGTCCTTGTCGAGCCGGTGGACCAGCCGCGGCCGCTCCGCGCTGCCGAAACGCAGGCCGTCGAGCATGGCGTCGAGATGATGCTCGGTCGCGGTGCCGCCCTGGACCGCAAGACCCGGCGGCTTGTTGAGGACGATCACATCGTCGTCGCGGTAGAGAATTGCCCGCTCGATTTCGGCGATGTCGCGGGCTTTGGGCTGATAGTGCGCCTTCGGCGGCGGTACATCCGCGTCGGGCAGCGGTGGAACCCGCACTTCCTGGCCGGCGGCGATTCGGTCCCCGGCGCTCGCGCGTTTGCCGTCGACACGGACTTGCCCGGTGCGCAGCAATTTCTCCAAACGACCATGGCCGAGCTGCGGAAAATGCCGCTTGAACCAGCGGTCCAGGCGGATTTCCGCATCCTCGGCCAGCAACTTTTCTGATTTGTACGTTGCTCAAGCGGCGAAGCGATACACCCGCTTTGCCGCCCGGGCAACGTCACCCGATGGCGCTACCGCCAGTGCCCTTCGATCCAAACGTAGCCGCCGGGGCGCAGTGCCCAATGCCCCGAAACCCACATCGCCCCGGGATGAATGCGCTGGACATACTCGCCGCGGACCCAAATGTAACGGACGCCGTCCCAACGCCAATGACCGCTGCGCCAGACCCAAGCTTCGGTCGGACCGGGCGGTGGCGGCGGGGTTTCCACTTCGACGGCCGGCGGCGCCACTTGGACGACCAACCCCTGCGCCAGCACCGCCGGCGTGGCGAGGGCCGCGGCGGCGCCGGCGAGCGCGGCGGCGGCCAACAGATCACGTATTTTGAGCGCCATGAAATGCCTCCATTGCTACACAGCGTGCCTGAAGGCTGGCGGCCAAAATCGGCGGCGATGGGGCGGAACGGTGGCGTTTTCGCTAATAAATCGGGCGCAATCGTGATTTCGGCTTAATGGTTCAGCCGTCGGGCTTCCGCCTTCGTCGTTTTTCCGTTGCCGGAGCTTGTTCCAGTACTCCAGCCGCTTGGCGATTTCGCGCTCGAAGCCGCGCTCCAGCGGCCGGTAGAAAGTCTGGCGCGGCAGATCGTCGGGAAAATAGTTGAGGCCGGAAAACCCTTCCTTGGTGTCGGGATCGTAGACATAGCCCTCGGCATAGCCGAGCTCGCGCATCAGCCGGGTCGGCGCGTTGACGGCGTGCATCGGCGGCATCAGCGAGCCGCGATTCCTTGGCCGCGCGTTGCGCCGCGCCGAAGGCGCGGTAGGCCGCGGTCGATTTCGGCGCGGTCGCGAGATAGATCACCGCCTGGGCGATGGCGAGTTCGCCTTCGGGCGAGCCGAGCCGGTCATACGCCTCCCACGCCGCGATCGCCTGGGTCAGCGCCTGCGGATCGGCGAGGCCGATATCCTCGACCGCCATGCGCACCACGCGGCGGATGATGTAGATCGGGTGCTCGCCGCCGACCAGCATGCGCGCCAGCCAATAGAGCGCGGCATCGACATCGGAGCCGCGCACCGATTTGTGCAGCGCGCTGATGAGGTTGTAATGGCCCTCCTGCGCCTTGTCGTAGAGCGGCGCGCGCTTCTCGACGGCGGCCGACAGGCCGGCCGTGTCGAGCCGTCGTGCCGTCCGGCAGCGCCGCCAGTTCCTCGGCGAGGTTGATGAGAAAGCGGCCGTCGCCATCCGCCATCGCCTTCAGCGCCTCGCGCGCTTCGGTCGTCGAGCGGCAGCTTGCGGCCGAGCGCCGCCTCGGCTCGCGCCAACAGAATTTCGAGCGCGTCGTCCTCGAGCCGCTTCAGCACGAATACCTGGCAGCGCGACAGCAGCGCGCCGTTCAGCTCGAAGGACGGGTTTTCCGTGGTGGCGCCGACCAGCGTCACCGTGCCGTCCTCGACATAGGGCAGGAAGCCGTCCTGCTGCGCGCGGTTGAAGCGGTGGATCTCGTCGACGAACAGCAGCGTGCCCTGGCCCACCTGGCGCCGCTTGCGCGCGGCGTCGAACATCTTGCGCAGATCGGCGACGCCGGAGAACACCGCCGACAGCGGCTCGAAATGCATCGTCGGTCGCCTGCGCCAGGAGCCGCGCGATCGTGGTCTTGCCGCAGCCCGGCGGCCCCCACAGGATCATCGAGGCCAGCCGATGCGCCGCCGCCATGCGGCCGATCGGGCCCGTCGGGACCGAGCAGATGATCCTGCCCGACGACGTCGGCGAGCCGCGGTCGGCCGCAGCTTGTCGGCGAGCGGGCGCGGCGCCTCCTGCTCGAACAGGCTCATGCTCAGCCGCCGACGGTGAAGGACAGGCGCTGGCCGTGGCGCGGATGGCGATGTGCCACGGCGCCGCCGTCGCGCGACGGCCCGTTGCAGCGTCGCGACGCTGTCGATCTCCTGGTCGTTGACGGCCAGCACGATGTCGCCCGCTGCGATGCCGATTTCCTCGGCGATGCTGCGCGGCGCGACACCTGCGCACGATGACGCCGGTCGCGCTGTCATCGAGGCCCAGCTCGGCGTCGAAGGCAGGATTGAGATTGGCGACGGTCGCGCCGCCGAACGGCTCGCGCCCGTCGAGCACCGTGATATCGCGCGGCGGTGTTTCGGGCGGCGCGGTCAGCGCCACGATCAGCGCGCGTTGGCCGCCGTTGCGCCACAGCGCGAGATCGGCGCGCGCGTCGATCGGCAGGGTCGCGATGCGAAAGCGCAATTCGTCGGGACTGGCGACATCGTGGCCACCGACCGACAGCACGACGTCGCCGTCGCGCAAGCCGGCCGCGGCGGCGGGACCGCCGGGCGCCACGTCCTTGATCAAGACGCCTTCGGGCAGCGGCAGTTGCAGGCTGCGCGCCAGCTCCGGCGTCACCGTCTGGCCCGACGCGCCGAGCCACGGCCGCGTGATGTGGCCGCCATGCCGCGCCGCGTCGATCACGCCGCGCACCATGTTGGCGGGAATGGCGAAGCCGATGCCGACCGAGCCGCCGGATTGCGAGAAGATCGCGGTGTTGATGCCGATCATGCTGGCCGTCGAGATCGACCAGCGGCGCCGCCGGAATTGCCGGGATTGATCGCGGCGTCGGTCTGGATGAAGGAGCCGAAATCGTCGGTGCCGATGCTGCGCGCCAGGCCCGAGACGATGCCCATCGTCACGGTCTGGCCGACGCCGAACGGATCGCCGATCGCCAGCACCAGATCGCCGACCTCGAGCGCGTCGCTGTCGCCGAGCGTCAGGATCGGCAGTCGGGCGCCATGCGTGTCGATGCGCAGCACCGCGAGGTCGGCGCGCTCGTCCGACAGGATCACCTTGGCGTCGAACTCGCGGCGGTCCGCCAGCACGACATGGATTTCGTCGGCGCCGTCGATGACGTGACGGTTGGTGACGATGAGGCCGCTCGGATCGACGATGACGCCGGAGCCGAGCGAATTCTGAACGCGCTCGCGCGTCATGCCGCCGAACGGCGACATGTTGCCGAAGAAGCGCTGGAACAGCGGATCGTTGAACAGCGAGCCCGGCCCAGACTTGGTGCGGATGACGCGGCGCGAAAAGACGTTCACCACCGCGGGCGCGACCCGCTTCACGATCGGCGCGAAAGACAGGTGAATCGTCTCGCGGCTGGTCGGCACGATAATCGGCGGCGAGGGCGGGGCCGGCCAGCGCGGTTATCAGTGCCGCACAAGAACAGACGGGTAAGCATGGGCCGAGTCTAAGAAGTTTCGCGGAGGGTTAAAACGGGCCGTGCGGCCTTCGAGACGCGCGGCGCGCGCTCCTCAGGCTGAGGTGCCATGTACGATGTCCTCATCCTGAGGAGCGGCCCGCAGGCCGCGTCTCGAAGGACGCACTATCCTCATGCCGCGACAGCGGTCGAACACCTCGGCGAAGGTCTCGCGCAGCGCCGCGTCGAGCGCGGCCATGTCGGCGGCGACGCCTTCGGCCTGGAGCGAGGTGACGCCGTGCTCGGCGATGCCGCACGGCACGATGCCGCGATAATGCGACAGGTCGGGCGCGACGTTGATCGAGATGCCGTGATAGCTGACCCAGCGCCGCACCCGCACGCCGATGGCCGCGATCTTGCGCTCGCTGCCGTCGCGCATGCGCGACCCAGATGCCGACGCGGCCGGTCGCGGCGCTCGCCGGCGACGCCGAGGCGCGCCAGGGCGCGGATGATCCATTCCTCGAGGTCGCGGACGAAGCGGCGCAAGTCGCTGCCGCGCCGCTCGAGATCGAGCAGCACATAGGCGACGCGCTGGCCCGGCCCGTGATAGGTCAGTTTGCCGCCGCGTCCGGTCGCGGAACACGGGCAGGAAATCGGGCAGCAACAGGTCGCTCTCGTCGGTGCCGGTGCCGGCGGTGTAGAGCGCCGGATGCTCCAACAGCCACACCAGTTCCGGCGCGGTCGCCGGCGCGGATCGCCGCGGCGCGTTCTTCCATCGCCGCGACCGCGTCGGGATAGGGCACCGGTTCGGCGCTTAAACGCCATTCGATCTCGCCCATGACTAGAAGATGGCGCGCGTTGCCCGGCGGCGCAAATTTTTTACCGATCGCGCGCCGATGCGATACGATCCCGCGTCGCAATTTTGCCAACGGGAGGCAGGCATGGCTCGTGTCGTGGTGCAATACAAGATGCCGAAGGATACCGCCGCGTTCGACAAGCATTATTTCGAAAAACATGTGCCGCTGGCCAAGAAGATTCCGGGACTGCGCAAGTACGAGGTCAACAAGGGCCCGATCATGACGCCGCAAGGCCCGTCCGGCCTGCATCTGATCGCGATCCTGCATTTTGACAGCACGGAGGCGATCCAGAAGGCGTTCGCCAGCCCGGAGGGCCAGGCGGCTGGCGCCGATGTCGCGACCTTCGCCACCGGTGGCGCCGACATGCTGATCTTGGACACGCGCGAAGTTTGAGCCGCGCGGGCGCCTTGCCGCGACCTTGTGGATTTGGTAAGCAGCGCCGCCAGCAATCGCGGTCGTGGCGGAATTGGTAGACGCGCAGCGTTGAGGTCGCTGTGGGAGAAATCCCGTGGAAGTTCGAGTCTTCTCGACCGCACCATGGTTCGAGACGCCTTGCGTCGCAAGGCTCCTCACCATGAGGATCGTTGTTCGTCCTCATCCTGAGGAGCGCCGCAAGGCGCGTCTCGAAGGATGAATAATGGCAAACCGGGACGGTGAATGAAAAAACCGGGCCGTCGGCGCCGACGGCCCGGGCAAGGCGGGGAGGAAAGTCGAGATCCGCCTTGTACTTAGCTGTGGCGACCGTGCCAGCCGTGGTGCTTCATGCCGCCAACCAGATGATCCGCGACCTTCTTCTGGTCGGGGGTCAGCGAGGCGTAGAGCGGCTTGATCGCCGTCAGAATGCGCTCGCGGCCCGCTTCGCGCATCTTTAGGACCTGGACCTGCATCTCGACCCGGTCGATCGCCGTCTTCGGCTTGTCCCGATTGGCGCGCCATTGCTCGAACGCGGCGGCGCGGTCCTTGGCGTTGGCCCGCATCGCGTCGGCCAGCCCGTTGAAGGCGCCTTCCTGCGCGGGGGTGATTTGCAGCACCGCCTTCACGAAGGCGATACGGCCTTCCAGGAAGCGGGCGCGGGCCGCCGGGTCGAAGCGGTGGTGATGCCAGCCCTTATGCGCCTGATCGGGTGTCGCGGGGGCGGTCGTGCTGGCCTGGGCCATGACGCTGGAAGGGGCCAGAGTCGCGGCGCCGATTCCGCCGGCCGCCAGCGCTACCAGCGCCAAGGCGGAGACGGAGGTCTTAAACGCGTTCATTTCAACTGCTCCTTGATTGGGTCGGGATGACCGTGCGGGTTCTATGCCCGCGGGGCGGAGCACATCCCCTCGCCAGGATGAAAAGTGAATTAAGTTTCATTCACAAATGACGGGCCGCGCGCGCCCGAACGGCACGGCGCTATTTCACGGACGAGAACGCCGTCGGCTTGAGGAACGAGTTGCTGACCGACGCGACGATCGGACCGTCGCGCTCGCTCTCGGCGCGTTTTTCGGCCCATTCCGGGTCCGAGGCGAAGCGGTCCCATTTGTCCTGGCGCTCGGCCATCGATTCCCATTGCAGGAGATAAAAAAGGTCGTTGCTGTTCTCGCCGACCGCGACGGTCCAGAACCCGGCCTGGCGGATGCCGAACCGCTCCCAAATGCGCAGCGTGTGGGTCTCGAACCGCTTCAACAGCGCCGGCAAGCGGCCGGGCACGCAATGATAGACGCGCAATTCGTAGATCATGGTTCGTCCCCTTCGTTCTCGGTGAAAAGCCGCTCAACGTCGCGCCGCCCATCGAGGACACGCACGATTTCGGCGATGTCGTTCATCACACGATAGAAGATCACGTGAGGGCGTATTGCCAGCGAACGAAGATTCGGTCGGATTTCATCGCGCGTACGACCGCTGAACGGATGTCGTTGGATAAGGTCGGCTGCTTCCGCAATTTCGCGTGCGATCTTTTCCGCGGTGCGCGGTCCCGCGATCCGCAAGTAGTAATCCCAGATGTCGGAAAGGTCGTTTTGCGCATCGGACGACCATACGACGGGCGGCTTATTTTCCGCCATGCCGCTTCCGGACGAACTCCTCGATATCAAGCGGCGTGCCTTTGCCCTCATCAAGCGAGCGGACGCCGCGGTCGATGTCCGCGCGCAACCGCCGCAGCTTTTCGACATGGGATAGCAAGTCGCGGCCGATCTTCTCCTGATCGGCTTCCGACAGATTGGCGACCTCGGCAATTGCTTCTTGAAGGGTTCGGGTCATGGCCGCAACCTTATCAGAACGAGCGGTTGCCGAAAACTACGCCGCGCGGCGTTCGGCGTGATCGCGGTCGATGAGTTTGGCGCGCTCGGCGATTTCCGGCGCGGCATGGCGGCCGTTCTCGATATTGAGCCACAGCCGCAGCAAGAGGCGGCGTTGCCCCGGCGCGTCGGTGAAGGCGGTGCGCGAGTGGAAATTGGTCCAGTTGTGCCAGAACAGCATCTCGCCCGGCTCAAGCATGAAATTCGCCGGGATGTCGGGCCGCACCGCGAGCTGGTTCAGATAATTCATCGCCTCGGCGAGTTCGGGCGGCGGGAACGGCACGCCCATCGCGTCGGCGGCGAAGCGCATGAAGATGGTGTGGTAGTAGCAGCTCACCTGGCCGTCGACGTAGCAGAAGATCGGCACCTTCTTCGCCGACACTTTGGGGCCGACCGTGGCGGTCGCGGGATTGTAGCCGTGATAGAAACCGTCATAGAGCGCCGGCAGCAGATCGGGCCGCGTCGCCAGCATTTCGTTATGCAGCGCGACGCTGCTCACGAGGCCGGAGAGCCCGCCCTCGGCCGCGCATTCGACCGAGGCCAGCGACATGATCTCGTGGAAATCCGTATGCGGCCGCAATTCCTGGTCGCCGAGATAGCCGCGCCCGGTCGGGTTGTCGGGGTCCTTGTGGACGTGGCCGATCTTGTCGCCCTTGGCGCTTTGCGCGACGCCGGCGCCGAGATGCGTGCCGAGGCCCCAGTAAAGCCGCTCGTAATCGTCAAGCCGCGAGCGGTCGAGATTGGGATGCTTCAGGATGATCGCGCCGTGCCCGTCGAGTAGCGCGGTCCGCGCTTCCGCCATCAGTGCCGCGACGGCGGGATGTTCGAAATCGGCGCGCGCGATCGCCGTCGCCGGCCTATGTCGGTTCTTCGCCACCAGCTCGTCGAGCGCCGCGACCTCTTCGCCGGTCAGCCGTCGCAATAGCCCGTCCTTGCCGCCGATGCTCTTGCTGGTCCAGGCGACGGGATGATCGATACGAATGCGGCAAATCTCGGTCATTTGGTCCTCACGGTGTCCGGCGATAATATGGCGATGCCGGGGGAGGGGAAAGATGCGCAAAAGGAAGTGGCTTGCGCTTGCCACGCTCGCGGCCGTGCTTTTGCCGCCGCTCGCCGGGCGCGCTTATGAGAACGAGCCGACGGGCTTTCGCGGCATTCCCTGGGGTGCGCTCAGTCGATGAAGTCCGCGATAAAATGAATAGCTGGTGGTTCCTCCGTGAGGTCAATCCGGGCACGGTCGAGTATCACTCGCACACCAAACTCACGATGAACGGTATCGAGCTCAAGGAAAATTATTTCCAGTTCTACAAAGGCCGCTTCATGGCCGGCATCATGGAGGCAAGCTATGCGCACGGCGGCAGCATGCTCGACACGTTGATCGCGCGGTTCGGCCAGCCGACAGACAGCGCGCACTATCATCGCTATCTCTGGCAGGGTCCGACGACGGCCATTGTGTATCTGTGCAGCAAGCGCAACGACTTTTGCCGCGTCGGTTTTGAATCGGTGAAGCTCATCGCCGAGCAACGGGCCGATCTTGGCGACGCCGCGCGCAACAGCCCCGACTTTTGAGGAGATACCGCATGCCCAAAGACAAGGTGCCGATCCAAGAACTCGTCGACCGTGCCCGCGCCGACGGGTTTCTCGCCAAGCAGCTCTACGTCGTGTTCACCACCCCGACGAACGGATTGGCTCCGGTCATGGAGCATGTGCAGGCCCATCTCGATTTCCAAGTCGAGCTGCAGCGTCAAGGCATCATGTTCGCGGCGGGGCCGAATTGGGCGGACGACGAGGTGTCTTGGGAGGGCGATGGCATGGTCGTGATCCGCGCTTCCTCACTGGCGGAGGCACGCGCGATTGCCGCCAAGGATCCGATGCATGTCGGCGGCGCCCGGAAATTCACGGTCAGGCCATGGCTGGTGAACGAAGGCACCGTGACCGTGAAGCTGATCTACTCGACCGGTAAGTTCGAGTTGGCGTAAGCCGCCGCGGCGCGACGGTCAGGCCGGTGACGACGGCCGGTGGATCAGGCGACGCCCTGCGGCGCCGCGCGCGCGACGATCGCCGCGGCATCGACCCCGGCGGGCAAGGTCCCGAAGGCCCCGCTCCAACCCGCGAGGCGGCTGGCGCAAAACGCATCGGCGACGGCGGCGGGCGCGTGGCGGACCAGCAGCGCGCCCTGAGCGCCAGCACCAGCATCTCGGTGAGGCGCCGCGCCTGCGCGTCGGTCGGCTTCGCGGCCAGCATCGCCTCCAGCTCGCTGACAAAACCGTCGAGCCGCGGATCGCCGCCTTTCGCCGGTGCCAGTTCGGCGCGCAGCGCGTCGATGGTCTCGGGCGAGCGTTGCAGCGCGCGCAGCACGTCGAGCGCCATGATGTTGCCCGAGCCTTCCCAGATCGAATTGACCGGCATCTCGCGATAGAGCCGCGGCATGATCGATTCCTCGACATAGCCGTTGCCGCCCAGCACTTCCATCGCCTCGCCGGCCAACGCGATGGCGCGCTTGCAGATGTAGAACTTGGCCGCCGGCGTCATCAGGCGGCGGAACGCGTTTTCCGCCGCGTCGGTTTCGCGGTCGAAGGCGCGGGCGAGGCGCATCGCCACCTGCATCGCCGCCTCGGCCTCGATGGCAAGATCGGCGAGCAGCAGCGTCATCGCCGGCTGATCGACCAGGTTCTTGCCGAACGCGACGCGATGCTGGGCGTGATGGATTGCCTGCGCCACCGCCTGCCGCATCAGCCCGGTCGAGCCCAGCGCGCAGTCGAGCCGCGTGTACGTCGCCATCTCGATCAGCGTCGGAATGCCGCGCCCTTCCTCGCCGATAAGCCAGCCAAGCGCATTCTCGAATTCGACCTCCGATGACGCGTTCGATTTGTTGCCGAGCTTGTCCTTGAGGCGGCGAAGCCGCAGCGCGTTCTGCTCGCCCTCGGGCGTAAAGCGCGGCAGGAAAAAGCAGGACGGGCCGGATTGCGTTTGCGCCAACACAAGGAAGGCGTCGCACATGGGCGCCGACATGAACCATTTGTGGCCGACGATGCGATAGGGCTGGCCCGGCCCGCCATTGCCCAACGGTGACGCGCGCGTCTCGTTGGCGCGCAGATCGGAGCCGCCTTGCTTTTCGGTCAGCCCCATGCCCATCAGCATGCCGGTCTTTTCCGCGATCGGCGCGAAGCGCTTGTCGTAGTGCCGCGAATATATTTTCGGCAGCATCTCGTTGGCGATGTCCGGCTGACGGCGCAGCGCCGGCACCACGCCATAGGTCATGGTGATCGGGCATTGGACGCCGGCCTCGGCCTGCACCAGCAGCATCACCTTGGCGGCGCGCGCGACGTGGGCGCCCTGCTTCGGCTCGGCCCATGGCGCGGCGTGGACGCCGGCGCCGACGCCGAGCGCCATCATCTCGTGCCAGGCCGGATGAAACTCGACCGCGTCGAGCGCGGCGCCGTAGCGATTGTAGTTGCGGAGGATCGGCGGGTTGGCGTTGGCGAGGCGGCCCCACTCGATGGTCTCGGCCCGGCCCAAGGCGCGGCCGAACGCCGAAAGATCGTCATGCGCCCAGCCCGCGCCCTCGCGCGCCACCGCCTCTTGCAAGGCGGTGTCGGCGCGGTAGAGGTCGTAGTCCTGGAGCGGCGGCGGCTGGTTCTTGACGCGGTAGGCCGCGAAGCCGTCGCGCGCGGTGTCGTCGGTCATCGCGCCAGTCTATACCGCGAGACGGTCAGGCGCGAGGCGCCGCCGGCTCAATGCGAGGTCTGGCGATCCCAATCCTGCCTCAGGCGGGCCGAGGCGCTATCGAACGCGGCCTTGGCCTTGTCCCAACCGGCGGCGGTGGCGTGCGCGACGTGGCGCGACGCGCGCTTGGTCGCGGTCCAGGCCTGTTTCAGATCCTTGTCGGCGTCATGGGCGGCCTGGTCGCCCTCGGCCTTGGCCTCGGCGGAGTAGGTGTCGAGTTTCTGATGCCAATCCGCCATTTGGTCGTTCATCTGCTTGACGTAGGCGTCCTTCTTCGCGGTGAAATCGTCGGCGCGCGCGGTCATGCCCGGCGCGAACAGCAGCATTCCGGCGAGGGCAAGGGCGACAAAGGCTTTCATTCCGGTCTCCATCGATCGGGGTGGAATCGACATTCACAACAGTTTCAGTGCGTCCTAAATCCAATAATCTGCCAGTTGGCGTTCTTATTTCCGGTGAGAGTCGCCTTCACCACGATTTTCGCTTCGGGCGAATACCAGCCGCTGCTATAGGCAGTGCCCCAGAAAATCCCCGACCACCAATCGTCGGCGCAGTCATAGCGATAAGTCCAGACATCGCGGCCGCCGATTCGCAGCGGTTCGGTGTCCTTGACCTGGCACGTGGAGGTCGCGTGCCAACTGTTGCCGTCGGAGTCGGTATAGCCGCTATAGGTGCCGCTCCATTTCTTGCCGACGGTCAGCGGCCAGGGCAGGGGCGGCAGGTACGGCTTGTACATCGCCAGCACCTTGCCGCTCTCGGTTAGGATCTTGGTCAAGGCGAAGCCGTGGCCGGCCGAGAAATAAACCACCTTGTCCTCGCACTGCCAGATCAGGTAGCCCCCGCGATCGAGGTCTTTCAGCTCCCAGTGCTTGCATTTGACGCCGAGGAAGGAGTCCGCGACATCGAACGTATCGCCGACATGCGGATTCGGCGCTACGGCAGGCGGCACCTGGGCGAATACGGGAGGGGCAACGAGCAGCGCCCCGAGCAAGCAAACCCACTTCAAAGCCGGCAAATTATACCCCCGTTGCGCACCAGGCGATCGACTAACATGCGGACCGGAGATTATTCCGAATGACTCTTCACCTGATCAAGCTTGCCGTTGGAGTCGCCGACTTAAAAGAGATGGGGGTGTTGCAGCGCGAACGCCGGCGCGAGCGCGGCCGCTACGGTTTCTTCACGCGCAACATGCCGAAACGCGTCGACGAATTGCTCGAGGGCGGCTCGATCTACTGGGTCGTGAAGGGCCAGGTACGCGTGCGCCAGCGCCTCAAGCGCTTCCATCCGATGGCGGACGATACCGGCCGGCCGTATGTCATCGTCGAGTACGACCGGACCCTGGTGCCGGTGATGCCGCGGCGCCACCGCCCGTTTCAGGGCTGGCGCTATCTCGAGGGCAAGAACGCGCCGCCCGATCTGCCCAAGGGCGCCAAGGGCGACGACGAGTTGCCGCCTGCCCTGGCCGACGAATTACGGGAACTGGGACTTCTATATTATGACGGGCATTTGCCCACATGGCTGCCCACGAATTATGTGGGCTTTTATTGATTGACTCTCTGCCCATCAAGGATTATCTGACGGCGCCATTCGTAACCGTCCGTTTAGGGACGGATCGGGGAAGGTGCCTGGAGCGTGACGACCGAAGCCCTGCTACGTGAGATTTCCGAATATTGCCGCCGCGTCGGCATGGCCGAATCGACGTTCGGCCGGCTCGCCGTCAACGACGGCAAGCTGGTCAGCCGGCTTCGCACCGGCGCTTCCGTGACCATCGACACCATGGAGCGCGTGCGCGGCTTCATCGGCGCCCCTGCCAATGCCGCCGGCCGGCGCGGCAAGGCGAAGGTAGCGGCGGCGAACGCGCCGCCGCCCGCGATCGTCAGCGGCAAGTCCGGCAACGGCGCCGCCGCCAAGCCGGATGTCGAGGCCGACAAGAATTTCCGCTTTTACGACAACCGGCAGAAATATCTCTCGTTCGTCAATACGTGCAGCGAAAAGCAGGTGGTGGCGCAGCGCGTCGGGCTCGAGCTCGACAGCATCCATCCGCGTCCGCCGGCCGTGCGCGTGTTCGACGCCGGGATCGGCGACGGCACGGTGCTGACGCGCGTGATGCGCGCGATGCACAGCCGCTTTCCGGCGATGCCGTTCTACATCGTCGGCAAGGAGATCAGCCTCGAGGATATCCGCCTCGCCTTGCAGAAGATGCCGGACCGGTTTTTCGAGCATCCGGCGTCGGTCCTGGTCCTGACCAACATGTTCTATTCCGAGGCGCCGTGGCTTGCGCCCAACTCGGTCAGCGCCGCCGCCAGCCTGGTATGGCACGAGATCGGCCTCACCGGCGCGACCGCGCACGAGTTCGAGGAGCAGATCACCGACCTCGAGCCGTTCCTTGCCGCCAACTGGCGCGCCAAGGTCAGCGTCGTCAGCGGCAATCCGATGTACGAAAAGCCGGTGGTGCTGGTGATCTACCGCGAGGATTACAAGTTCCTGCTCGACCAGGTCCGCCCGCAGCGCGGCAATGTGCGCGCCGATTACGATCTCGTCATCGCGTCGCAGCCCTATCGCGCCCGCGCCTCGACCGAGTTCAAGGCCAAGAAGGTGATCGCGCCGCTGGCGCGAGCGCTGGGTCCCGGCGGCCGGCTGATCGCGATCCATAGTCACGGCGACGATCCCGCCCTCGAGATCGTGCAGAAAATCTGGCCCGGCGAGAATCCCTTCCATACCGATCGCCACGCGCTGTTGCGCGCCACCAAGGACGAGCTGGGCTCGGCCGGGCGCGACTTGAATTTCAACGCCTATGCCGACAACCGCTCGCTGTTCAAATACGAGATGCACACGCTGCCGACCGAGATCGCGGCGTCGATCGGCACCTCGACGCTGTTCGCGGCGTGGAACGCGGCGATCTATGTGGCGCAGATCGAGGATCAGCGCCTCGAGGCGGTCATGAACAGCCACGCCTATCTGGATGCCACCAAGGAAGTGCTCCAGAAATACGGCGGGCTGTGGTTTTGGGACGAATCGTTCGTCATCTCGCGCAAGCGGGAAACGGTTTAGCCGACAGCCATGAAAATGGCACAACTCTAGAACGCGGGAGCGGAACAGTGAGCAAGCGCGATTATCTCTTCACCAGCGAATCGGTTTCGGAAGGCCATCCGGACAAACTGTGCGATTGCATTTCCGATGCCGTCGTCGACGCCTTCCTCGCGGCCGACCCGATGGCGCGCGTCGCCTGCGAGACCCTCGCCACCACCAATCACGTCGTGCTCGCGGGCGAGGTGCGCGGTCCGGCCACGATCACCAAGGACGCGCTGATCGATCGTACCCGCCAGGCGATCAAGGATATCGGCTACGAGCAGGAAGGCTTTCACTGGCACCGCGCCAACGTCGATTGCCTGCTGCATCCGCAATCGTCGGACATCGCGCAGGGCGTCGACGCCGCCGGCAACAAGGATGAAGGCGCCGGCGACCAGGGCATCATGTTCGGCTATGCCTGCACCGAGACGCCGGACCTGATGCCGGCGCCGCTCTATTACGCGCACGAAATCCTCCGCCTCATGGCGGTCGACCGCCACGCCGGCAAGGCGCCCGATCTCGGCCCCGACGCCAAGAGCCAGATCAGCCTGCAATACGTGAACGGCAAGCCGGTGCGCGCCACCTCGGTCGTGGTCTCGACCCAGCACAGCGAAAAGGTCGATCAGGACAAGGTCCGCGAGATCGTGCGGCCCTATGTCATGAAGGTCCTGCCGCAAGGCTGGATGTGCGACGAGCCGCATTTCTACGTCAACCCGACCGGCCGCTTCGTCATCGGCGGTCCCGACGGCGATTGCGGCGTCACCGGCCGCAAGATCATCGTCGATACCTATGGCGGCGCGGCGCCCCACGGCGGCGGCGCGTTCTCCGGCAAGGACCCGTCGAAGGTCGACCGCTCGGCCGCCTATGCCGCGCGCTATCTGGCGAAGAACGTGGTCGCGGCCGGCCTCGCCGATCGCTGCACCATCCAGCTTTCCTACGCCATCGGCGTGTCGAAGCCGCTCTCGGTCTATATCAACACCGACGGCACCGGCCATGTCGACGAGGACAAGCTGGCGAACGTGTTGCAGCAGCTGATGGATTTGAGCCCGCGCGGCATCCGCACCCATCTCGGCCTCAACAAGCCGATCTATCGCCGCACCTCGTCCTACGGCCATTTCGGCCGCAAGCCCGAGGCGGACGGCGGCTTCTCTTGGGAGAAGACCGACCTGGTCAGCCAGTTGAAGGGCGCGTTCTAGCCTGGATACCGCCGTGCGTCCTTCGAGACGCCGGCTTCGCCGGCTCCTCCGGATGAGGCCCGTTATACCGGTTCCCTCATGCTGAGGAGCACGCGTAGCGTGCGTCTCGAAGCACGCACATTCGTCATGCAGCCACGCACGTAGGAGCCACCATGGCCGTCGCTTCCGAATACAAAGTGAAGGACCTCGTCGCTCGCCGATTGGGGGCGCAAGGAAATCACCATCGCCGAGACCGAAATGCCCGGCCTGATGGCGACGCGCAAGGAGTATGGCCCGAAGAAGCCCTTGAAGGGCGCCCGCGTCGCCGGCTCGCTGCACATGACCATCCAGACGGCGGTGCTGATCGAGACCTTGAAGGAACTCGGCGCCGATGTGCGCTGGGCGTCGTGCAACATCTACTCGACGCAGGACCATGCCGCCGCGGCGATCGTCGCCGCCGGCACGCCGGTGTTCGCGGTCAAGGGCGAGAGCCTCGAGGAATACTGGGACTACACCCACAAGATTTTCGAGTGGGGCGACGGCGGCACGCCGAACATGATCCTCGACGACGGCGGCGACGCGACGCTGCTGGTGCATCTCGGCATGAAGGCGGAGAAAGACCCGTCGGTCATTGCCAAGCCGAGCAGCGAGGAAGAGGAATTTCTCTTCGCCGCGATCAAGAAAAAGCTGAAAGCCTCGCCCGGCTGGTACTCGAAGCTCGGCGCCGCGATCAAGGGCGTGTCCGAGGAGACCACCACCGGCGTCCATCGCCTCTACCAGATGGAAAAGGACGGTTCGCTGCTGTTCCCGGCGATCAACGTCAACGACAGCGTCACCAAGTCCAAGTTCGACAATCTCTACGGCTGCCGCGAAAGCCTGGTCGACGGCATCAAGCGCGCCACCGACGTGATGATGTCGGGCAAGGTCGCGGTGGTCGCCGGCTACGGCGATGTCGGCAAGGGCTCGGCCGCTAGCCTGCGCAACGCCGGCGCGCGCGTGATGGTGACGGAGATCGATCCGATCTGCGCGCTGCAGGCGGCGATGGAAGGCTACCAGGTCGTGACGATGGAAGATGCCGCGCCGGTCGCCGACATCTTCGTCACCGCGACCGGCAATGTCGACGTCATCACCATCGACCATATGCGCAAGATGAAAGACCGCGCCATCGTCTGCAACATCGGCCATTTCGACAACGAAATTCAGGTCGGTGCGCTCAAGAATTTGAAATGGGACAACATCAAGCCGCAGGTCGACGAAATCGAGTTCCCCGACGGCAAGAAGATCATCCTGCTGGCCGAGGGCCGCCTGGTGAATCTCGGCTGCGCCACCGGCCATCCGAGCTTCGTCATGAGCGCGTCCTTCACCAACCAGACGTTGGCGCAGATCGAGCTGTGGGGCAGCCAGGGCAAGTACCAGAAGAAGGTCTATACCTTGCCGAAGCATCTCGACGAAAAAGTCGCGCAGCTTCACCTGGCGAAGGTCGGCGTGCATCTCACCAAGCTCACCGACAAGCAGTCGGCCTATCTCGGCGTGTCGCAGCAAGGCCCCTTCAAGGCCGATCATTACCGGTATTAGGGTGGACGAAGCCGTGCGTCCTTCGAGACGCCGGCTTCGCCGGCCCTCATGATGGGGAGAGGGCAGGGTCTCATGCTGAGAGCGGTGCGCAGCACCGCGTCTCGAAGCACGCACGAGCGTCGTGACAGGCATGACGCTCGCGAAACCACTCTCCGCCGCCATCGTCGGGCTCGTAGAGGGCGCGTCGCTCGAGCTGATGCCGCGCGACAAGGCCGCGGTCGATCGCGCCATCGAAAAAGCGGTGCCCGGTTCCGAAGTGTTCATCGCGCGCGTGCCCGGCGACGCGCACGGCGCGACCGTGGCGACCGCCGTGTTGCTGCGCCAGCGGGGTTCGATCCGGTCCCCCATGTCGGCGCGCGCTATTTCGAGAATCAGGCGGCGCTCGACGAAACGGTGGCGCGTCTCGTCGGCGAGGCCGGCGTCACCAAGGTTTTGTGCATCGCCGGCGATCTCGACCACGCCGCCGGTCCGTTCGCCGCCAGTACCGACGTGATCGCAACCGGAGTCTTTGCCAAGCACGGCATTGGGCGCGTCGGCATCGCCGGCTATCCCGAAGGCCACGGCAAGATCGCGCTGCCGGTGCTCGCCGAACACATGGCGAAAAAGCTCGAACTGCTCGCCGAACAGAACATTGCCGCGCTGATCGTGTCGCAATTCTGCTTCGAGGCGGCGCCGATCCTCGATTTTCGTCGCGCGCGTGCGCGAGCGCGGCGTGACGGCGCCGATCCGCGTCGGTCTCGCGGGACCCGCGAGCATCGCCACGCTGACGCGGTTCGCCCTGCGTTGCGGCGTCGGTAATTCGATGCGCGCGCTGACCAGCGGGCGCGGCATCACCCGCTTGCTGACCGAGGCAGGCCCCGAAGGGGTGGTTGCCGCCCTGGCGCGGGCCCATCGCGATTTCGAGCATCTGCATTTCTACACGTTCGGCGGCGTGTCCAAGGCGGCCGACTGGCTCAACGCGGTGCGGGCCGGCAACTTCGACCTGACCAAGGACGAGAGCGGTTTCCGCATCCGGCGCTAGAGACGACGCTCCGTTCGTGCGTCCCTCGACTGCTCGCGCCACGCTAACGCGAGGCGCTCCGCGCTCGGAATGAGGAGTGCTGAATCTCGCCTCATCCCGAGCGCGGAGCCGGAAGGGCGAGCGGTCGAGGGACGCAGGCTGACGCCTTGGCGCCTTGGCGGCTCGACTTTATTGTCATCTCAAATCGATCAGGGAGGCGACATGGAATCGGCGCTCAAGACCCAAATCGCAACGTCGACCGAGACGACGATCACCGTCCGCGGCAAGGATCTCGTCAACGACCTGATCGGACGGTTGAGCTTCACCGAATTTATTTACTTCCTGGTCTGTCATCGCGTGCCATCGCCCGGCGAGACGCGCGTGCTCGATGCTTGTCTCGTGACCATCGCGGAGCATGGGCTGACGCCGTCCTCGATCGTGACGCGGCTCATCGCGGACAGCGTGCCCGAGGAAACGCAGGTGGCAATGGCGGCGGGGCTGCTCGCGGTCGGCAGCGTCTTCGTCGGGACCATGGAAGGCTGCGGCGCGATCTTGAAGCGCGGCATCGCCCAAGGCGGCGATCTCGACGCCTATTGCCGCGATACCGTTGCCGACTTTCGCGCGCGCAAGGCGACGTTACCGGGCTTCGGCCATCCGATCCACAAGCCCGACGATCCGCGCGTGCCACGCCTGTTCGCCATCGCGGCCGAGTGCGGTGTCGCGGGGGACTATATCGCCTTGCTGAAGCGCCTCGGTACAGAGCTTGACCGGCAGGCGGGACGGCACCTCACCATCAACGCCACGGGCGCCATCGCGGCGCTGCTGCTCGAAATCGGCCTGCCGGTCGAGATCATGCGCGGCATCGCGGTAGTGTCGCGCGCCGGCGGCCTGACCGGCCATATCGTCGAGGAACGCGCAACTCATTCCGGCCGCGCGATCTGGGGCATGGTCGAGGATGCAATTCCGTACGAGGAACCTCATGAGAAATAACTCAACATTTCGTCATTCCCGCGCAAGCGGGAATCCAGGGCAACCGCACGTCGCTCGCCCTGGGTCCCTGCTTTCGCCGGAATGACGGTTTGGCTGGCTATGACCTTGTTTTTGACAATTGCCGCCATCGCCGGCGACGAAACCGGCACGATCCAGGTCGGCGGGTACGAGCGTTCCTATGTCGCTTATGTCCCGGACAAGCTGCCGCCGGGCGCGCCGTTGTTGTTGGCGCTGCACGGCACCGGCATGACCGGAGAGCAAATGCTATTCGTGACCGGCGGCGAATTCGACAAGCTCGCCGATGCGCGCGGTTTCGCGGTGATTTATCCGACCGGCTACAAGAGCACGTGGGACGATTGCCGCAAGACCGACACGACCGCGTCGAAGCAGCTTCACATCGACGACATCGCCTTTTTCCGCGCGCTGATCGCGCGCTTCCACGACACGCACGGCATCGACCCGCGCCGCGTCGTCGTCATGGGCTATTCCAACGGCGCGCAGATGGCGATGCGCGTCGCGCTCGAGGCGCCGGACATGGTGGCCGCCATCGCCGCGGTCAGCGCGAATTTGCCGGTCCCGGACAATTTCATCTGCCGCGCGTCGGGAAAACCGGTGGCCGCCTTGCTGATGGACGGCACCGCCGATCCGGTGAATCCGTTCAAGGGCGGCGAGGTAACACTATCTCACGGACAAAGCCGCGGCGTGGTGATGTCCACCGACGCGACCGCGCGTTATTGGGCGAAGCTCGACGGCTATGCCGGCGATCCCGAAACCGACAAGCTGCCGCATCGCGATCCCGCTGACCCGACCTCGGTGACGGTCTGGGACTGGCACGAGGCCGGCAAGAAGCCGGTGATCGCCTTCGTCATCGACGGCGGCGGCCACGTCGTGCCCAACCCGCATTTCCCGCCGTCGCGGACCCTCGGCAAAGTCACGCGCGACATCGACGCGCCGGACGCGATTTGGCGCTTCTTCGCGAGCGTGGTTCAGAGCGAGCAGCTGAAGTAGATCCATCGGGCGGAGGCGAGAACTCAATCTTCTATGGCCGGACTATGAGTGAAGGAAGTGGTGGGCGCGCGTCGGGCTGGTACCTCTCAAAGTTGGCAGCCGGAACCGGAATTGTGCATTTCACTTTTAGCTTTATTTCTAACCGCGTTGCGCGCCCGAGGATCATATTGCGAGAGATCGGATGGCGCAGCGATACCTCTCCTATCCGTCGTCTCCAAGGATCGGGATTCGGCTTCGTTCGTAATCCGCGATCTACCCAGTGCCATCCTGCTTCATCGCCGGGTAAATCACCTTGAGGACGGCATCCTTCCGAAGATTTCAATATCGCTCTTTTCGGAACGGCGTCAGTCGAGATTGTCTGAGGTAAAGCTTTAATTTCTTGAAGGCGCGGACCAAGGCTTTCGTGTCAGTCGAAACTTTGCCAGTAGGGCGTTTTCCGAACATTTGCAATTTTGCTTGGTGGTATTCGATATCGGCAAGCATTGCAACGCAGGCTATCCCGCATCTCTGTATATACATCTTGTTGGCGATTTGACGCCGCCATCGACGTTCCCGATTATTTCTTCGGCTCGGCGCCGATGCCGCTCCAGCGCTTGACCTTCCCTGTGTCGAGGCCGAACAGATCGAGCGCGCGGCCGACGCTTTGCGTCACCATGTCGTCGATGCTTTGCGGCGCGGCGTAAAACGCGGGCACCGGCGGCGCCACGATCGCGCCCATTTCGGTCAGCGCCGCCATGGTCTTCAGATGACCGAGATGCAGCGGCGTCTCGCGCACCATCAGCACCAACCGCCGGCGCTCCTTCAGCACCACGTCGGCGGCGCGGGTCAGGAGCGACGCCGGTGACGCCGGTCGCGATCTCCGACATGGTCCGCACCGAGCACGGCGCGATCAGCATGCCGTCGGTCCGGAACGAACCGCTCGCGATCGACGCGGCGACATTGTTGCGGTCGTGCACCACGTCGGCCAGGGCGCGGACATCGGCCAGAGCGTATTTTGTCTCTTGCGCGACCGTGATCGCCGCCGCCTGGGACAAGACAAGATGCGTCTCGACGGCGAGATCGCGCAACAATTCGAGCGCCCGGATGCCATAGATTGCGCCGGACGCGCCCGTAATGCCCACGATCAGCCGCGGCTTTTCCATCACTTGTGTCATTTTCCGACGCATCCTGTCCCGGCGGCACGGCGGTTGCAACCGCCAGTCGCTTGACAGGGGAGCGCGGCATGCACCTTGATCGCGACGGCGCCATTCGGCGCAAGGGGATTAAGACGTGAAGACGACGCGGGTCGATCGGGTGCGCGAGATCCTGGCTGACGACATTCTGTCGGGCCGGCTCGAAGCCGGCGCGCGCCTCGACGAGGTTGGCTTGGCGCGCCGTTTCGAGGTGTCGCGCACGCCCGTACGCGAGGCGTTGCGCGAACTCGCGGCGATGGGCCTGGTCCAGACCCGCGCGCATTCCGGCGCCGCGGTGGCCGATCTGGTCACGGCGCGCCTGACTGAAATGTTCGAGGCGGTCGCCGAACTCGAAGCCGTATGCGCTCGTCTTGTCGGCGCTCAAGATGACCTCGACCGAACGCTATCGGCTCGAGGAGTTGCATCATCATTGCGGCGGCTTGGTGCAGCGCGGCGATGCCGACCTCTATCACCAGGCCAATGCCGATTTTCATGCCGCGATCCGCATCGGCTGCCACAACGCGGCCCTCGACGACGCGATGGCGACGCTGCGGCGCCGGTTCGCGCCACTGTCGCGTATCCAGTTCCGCGGCGAAGGCCGCCTCGCCGATTCCTATTCGGAACACGACGAGGTGGTTCGTGCCGTCCTGCGCGGTAACGCCGAACTGGCGTTCCAAACCATGCGCCGCCATGTTTCCGGCGTGCAGCGTGCCTTCGAGGAGTATACCGGCGCGGTGGCGCGCGGTCCGATCGAAGCCGCCTAACTCTTCGCCGCTAGAAAGCGCCGCCAGCCGCCGAATTCCGAGATGTCGCGCGCCGCGACGGTGGCGGCGGCTTCGCATAGAAATCCTTTGACCCAGGTGCCGTCGGCCAATTCGACACTGCCGATGCATAGCGGCGCTTCGATCCCGGCGGTGAGCTCGCCCAGCGCCGTGGGCGTCAGCGACCACAGTTCCGTCTCGATCGCGCGGCCGTCTCCGTTCGCCACGCGCACCAGGCCCGGCCGCGCCGCCGTGCCGGCGATTTCGTAAAGGCGGTAATTGGGCGCTGTACGGGACGCCGCGAGCAGCCGCGCGCCGCCGTCGGTGAGCTGATGGTTGAGCGGCATGCCCGAAAGATGCGCGCCGAACACCGCGACCGTCACCGCATCGGACGTCTTGCTGCGCGTCGGTTCCGTCGGTTCCGGCGGCGGCCGCCGCCCCGTGGCGCCCAGCGGGAGATCGAGCGTGCGGACGAAGCGACGACCGAGCGAAGCCAGCGCGGCGTCGTGCCAGGCCGGCGCGACCAGCGTGATCCCGAACGGCAGGTCGTCGGGCCGGAATCCCGCCGGCACCGCCAACGCCGCGAGATCGAGCAAATTGACGAAATTGGTGTAATGGCCGAGGCGCGAATTGAGCGCGACCGGATCGGCGTTGACCTGCTCAACGGTGTAGATCGTCGGCGTTGTCGGCAGCACCATGGCGTCGATGTCCCGCCACAGCGGCTCGGTGGCGCGGCGCAATTCGCCGAGACGGTATTGCGCCTTGAAGGCGTCGACCGCGCTGAACTTATCGGCGTTGGCGATGATACCGCGCGTCACCGGCAGGATCGCGTCGGGGTTGGCTCGGAAAATCTGCTCCAGCGCCGCCATCCGCTCGGCGACCCATGGCCCTTCGTAAAGCAGCTTTGCCGCTTCGAGGAACGGGGCATCGTCGAATTCGACCGCCGTGCCACCGAGCTTTTCCAGTGTGGCGACGGCACCGCGATAGAGCGCCTCGTTCGCGCCATCGCCGAAAAATTCCGGCTGTCGCGGCACGCCGAAGCGAAACGCATCGCCGATCGCGCCGGCCTGCGAACTCGCGGCGCGAAAACGCGTCGGCGGGATCGAAACCGCCCGCGACCGCCAGCACCGCTTCGGCGTCGTCGACGGTGAGCGCGAAGATCGAGACGCAATCCTGCGAGGCGCAGGCGGGCACCACCCCGCGCAACGGGATCAGGCCCTTGGTCGGCTTCAGTCCGACGAGATTGTTGAACGACGCCGGCACGCGGCCCGAACCGGCCGTATCGGTGCCGAGCGCGAAGCTGACGAGGCCCGACGCGACCGCGACCGCGGAGCCCGAACTCGAGCCGCCGGGAATGAAGCGCGGGTCGAACGGATTGCGCGCGACGCCGTAGGGCGACCGTACGCCGACCAGGCCCGTGGCGAATTGATCGAGGTTGGTCTTGCCGATCAGCACCGCGCCCGCCGCCAGCAAACGCGCCACGGCCGGTGCGTCGACGGTCGGCCGATACGCAAATGCGGGACAGCCCGCCGTCGTGTCGAAACCCGCGGCGTCGATATTGTCTTTGACGGCGAACGGAACGCCGAATAGCGGCAGTTGCGATCGCGCGGCGGCGTCAAGCGCGTCCAACGTTTCGGCCCTGGCAATCAGAGCATCCCGCGGCGTGCGACTGATCCAAACATGGTCGTCGCCCGCGGCGGCGATGCGCGCCTGGACCGCCGCAATAAGCGCGATCACGGTCAATTCGCCGCTCCGATAGCAGGCGCCGAGCGTTGCTAGGTCGAGGCTCACATCCGTCCCGGTCAAAGCTTGCACCCCCAAGAAACGATCCGACCGCGCTTTTTCTAGCAGGCGCCGGGCCAATAGCGAAACGGTCGGCTATTCTACTCGCTCAACCGTAACCGCCCCACTCATTGCATACAATTGGCTCACGACATGCCAAATTTATGGGCAATATCTCGCTCGTCAACGAGTCGTGACCAGGGTATGCGCTGGGATACGTCCCTGGCACAGGCTTTGCGAAACCGGAATCGGCAGCCCATGGGACGGGCGGGGGCCGCGAGCAGCGGCATCGGAGAGGGAGCAGGGGAATGAATTTCGATAGGATTTCGCGTCGTGCGTTGCTGGGCGGCACAGCGGCTGTGGCTTTGGCCGGAACGTTGCCGGCGCGCATTGCCCGCGCCGCCGACTTTACCGTCGGCTTCATCTATGTCGGATCGCGCGACGATTACGGCTACAACCAAGCCCACGCGCAGGGTGCGGCGGCCGTGAAGAAGATGCCGGGCGTCAAAGTCACCGAGGAAGAAAACGTGCCGGAGACCGACGCGGTCGAAAAGACCATGGAGTCGATGATCAATCTCGACGGCTCCACGCTGCTGTTTCCGACCTCGTTCGGCTATTTCGATCCCCACATCCTTCGTCTTGCGCCGAAATATCCGAAAGTCCGTTTCGAGCATGCCGCGGGTCTATGGGTGCCCGCCATGCCGAAGAATATCGGTTCCTATTTCGGCTATATCGACGAGGCGCAATATGTGAACGGTATCGTCGCCGGCCATATGACCAAGACGGGCAAGCTCGGGTTCGTCGCGGCCAAACCGATTCCGCAAGTCTTGCGCAACATCAACGCCTTTACGCTGGGCGCGCAGACCGTCAATCCCAAGGTCACGACGCAGGTGATTTTCACCGGCGACTGGTCGATGCCGGTCAAGGAAGCGGAAGCGACACAGAGCATCGTCAATGCCGGCGCCGACGCGCTCACGATGCATGTCGACGGGCCGAAGACGGTGGTCGAGACAGCGTCGCGCCGCGGCGCTTTTGTTTGCGGTTATCACTGCAATCAGGCCGCGCTGGCGCCGAATTTCTACCTCACCGGCGCCGAATGGGATTGGGAAGACCTTTATCCGAAGTTCGTGACGATGGCGATGAAGGGCGAGACCATCCCGAACTTCTATCGCGGCGGCTATAAGGAAGGTCTTGTGAAATCGTCGCCCTACGGCGCGATGGTCCCGGAGGCGGTGCGCAAAGAAGCTGACGCCGCCAAAGCCGCCTTCATGTCCGGCAATTTTGTTATCTACAAGGGCGGATTAAGGACAACAAAGGCAACACCGTGATCCCGCCGGGCGCCGGCTTGGTTCAGACCGACATCAAGCTCGAATCGATGGGATATCTGGTGGAAGGTGTCATCGGCTCGACGTCATGATTGTGGGGGACGCGTTCGCCTATGACTTTTGCGATCGGCACCAAGGCGATCGGCGGACGGTTGGTGGGTGACAGGTTCGGGGCGGCGGCGGAGATCGTCGTCCTCCCCGTCCTTGCGGTGGTCGCGGCACTGATCGTCTTCGGCGGGTTCGTTGCGCTGTTCGGCGTCAACCCGCTCGATCTTTACGGTTACATGTATCGTGGCGCGTTCGGCACGTTCTTTTCGTGGCAGAACACGCTGACCCGCGCGGCGCCCTTGATTCTGACATCGCTGTGCACGGCGCTGCCGGCGCAGTTAGGCATGGTCGTGATCGGCGGCGAAGGCGCGCTGGTGATGGGCGGATTGTTCGCCACCGCCGCCGGCCTCGCGGTGCTGGGAGCGCCGCCGCTCGTCGTGCAATTGGTCATGGCAATCAGCGGCATGGCTCGCGGGCGGACTGTGGATCGCGTTCGCCGGCGCGCTGCGGCATTATCGCGGCGTCAACGAAACCATCTCGACGCTGCTGCTGAACTACATCGCCATCGCGATCTTGAACCATCTGGTCGAAGGCGTGATGCGCGACCCGGCCAGCCTCAACAAGCCGTCGAGCTATTCGATCGGCGACCAGAACATGATCGGGAACATACCGTGGCTCGGGGTGCATTGGGGTTTGGCCTTCGGCGTCGTTGCCGCGGTCCTTGCTTACCTCCTGGTATTCCACACCACGTTCGGCTTCGGCGCGCGGATTTCCGGCGGCAATCTCCGCGCCGCCAAGGTCGTGGGTTTGCCGGTCGGCAAGCTGATCCTGGCGATGTGCTTTCTCGGCGGCGCGTGCGCCGGGCCTTGCGGGCATGGTCGAGGTCGCGGCGGTGCAGGAGCGCGCCAACGCCAATATGGCGGCGGGTTACGGCTATACCGGTATCCTAGTCGCGTTCCTGGCGCGGCAGAATCCGCTTGCCTGCGTTCCGGTCGCGATCCTGCTCGGCGGCATCGGCGCCAGCGGCGGCCTGTTGCAGCGGCGGCTCGGCCTGCCTGACGCGTCGGTGCTGGTGTTGCAAGGCATCATCTTCATCGCCGTGCTGGCGAGCGACGCGCTGTACGGCCGCTTCAAGATCTTTCAAGCGAAGGCGAGCTAGATGGCGGACGCATCGAGCCTCGGTCTCTGGGTTGTGCCGATCGCGGTGCTGGGTGGCGCTGTCCGCGTATCGACGCCGTTCCTGTTCGTCAGCCTGGGCGAATGTCTGACCGAGCGCTCTGGCCGCATCAATCTCGGCCTCGAAGGCACGCTCGTGATGTCGGCGATGGTCGGCTATGGAGTCTCTTACGTGAGCGGCTCGCCCTGGCTCGGCGTCCTGGCGGCGGGAATCACCGGCGCGATCCTCGGCGGCGTTCATGCGATCATTTGCGGGCTTCCGCGCGTCAATGACATTGCCGTCGGCATCGCGTTGATGCTGTTTGGCATCGGCTTGGCATTTTATCTCGGCAAGCCGCTGATCCAGCCAAAAGCCAACATCCTGCCGGCGATCGATCTCGGCTGGTGGAGTACGATTCCGCAGCTTCACGACGCGCTCAAGATCAATGTCCTGTTCCTGATCGGCGTCGTGCTGGCGCCGGTGCTGGTATGGGCGCTCAGGAGCACGCGGTGGGGCCTGGTGCTGCGCACCGCGGGCGAAAGCGCCGACGCCGCGCGCGCCATGGGTTATTCGGTGAACTGGATCCGGCTGCGCGCGACCATGACCGGCGGCTTCCTTGCCGGCATCGGGGGATCGTTCCTGTCGCTCTATTATCCCGGCAACTGGAACGAGGGCCTGTCGAGCGGGCAGGGCATCACCGCCGTCGCGCTGGTGATCTTCGCGCGCTGGAATCCGATGCTGTGTTTCTGGGCCTCGCTGTTGTTCGGCGGCGCCGCGGCGCTTGGGCCCGCGCTGCAATCGGTGCAGATTACGTGGGGCTATCATCTCTTCGGCGCGGCGCCTTACTTTCTGACGCTCGCCATCATGATCATCACCTGCTCGCCGAAACGCACCCTGATCGGCGCGCCGGCGGAACTGTCGATCACTAAGTAGAGGCGGCAGGCATGAGCGGTCTCGGCGGTCTCAACAAAACTCCGAACGGCGTCGTTATCGGCCTGGTGCAGTCGCAACTGCCCGAGGTCGATACGCCGGTTCAGTTGGCGGCGCAGACCGACAAGATATGCGCCATGGTCGCGAAGGCGCGGCGCGGCATGCCGTCGATGGATTTGGTGGTGTTTCCGGAATATTCGCTGCACGGCCTGTCGATGAACACCGATCCGGGGCTGATGTGCCGCATGGACGGGCCGGAGGTCGCCGCGTTCAAGCGCGCATGCCGCGACAACCGGATTTGGGGCTGCTTCTCGATCATGGAGCTGAATCCGAACGGCAATCCCTACAATAGCGGCCTCATCATCGACGATACCGGCGCGCTCAAACTTTATTACCGCAAGCTTCATCCTTGGGTCCCGGTCGAGCCCTGGGAGCCGGGCGATCTTGGCATTCCGGTCTGCGAGGGACCGAAGGGTGCCAAGATCGGCCTTATCATCTGCCATGACGGGATGTTTCCCGAAATGGCGCGCGAGGCGGCGTACAAAGGCGCCGAGATCATGTTGCGCACCGCGGGCTACACCGCGCCGATCCGCCATGCCTGGAAAGTCAGCAACCAAGCCAACGCCTTCGGCAATTTGATGGTCACCGCCAGCGTCTGCATGTGCGGCTCGGACGGCACCTTCAATTCGATGGGCGAGGGCATGATCTGCAATTTCGACGGCACGATCATAGTCGAGGGTAGCAGCGTTCCGGACGAGATCGTGACGGCGGAAGTACGCCCCGATCTCGTCCGCGAGGCGCGCGCCGAGTGGGGCGTCGAGAACAACATCTATCAGTTCGGCCATCGCGGCTATGTCGCGGTCGCCGGCGGCGCGCGCGATTGTCCCTATACCTACATGCGCGACCTGCTCGCGGAACGATACCGGCTGCCGTGGGAAAATCAGGTGCGCGTCACCGACGGAACCTCGTGCGGGTTCGCGCCGCCGAAGCGGCTTTACAACGGAGCACAAAAAAATGCCTGAGCGCTACGTCAAGGCCGATCCCTACCCCTGGCCCTATAACGGCGATCTGCGACCGGAGAACACGACGCTAATCGTGATCGACATGCAGACCGATTTCTGCGGCATCGGCGGCTATGTCGACAAGATGGGCTACGATTTGTCGCTGACGCGCGCGCCGATCGAACCGATCAAGCGCCTGCTCGGGGCGATGCGCGCCAAGGGCTACCACATCATGCACACGCGCGAGGGCCATCGTCCCGATCTCACCGATCTGCCCGCGAATAAGCAATGGCGGTCGCGCCGCATCGGCGCCGGCATCGGCGATCCGGGCCCGTGCGGGCGCATTCTGGTGCGCGGCGAGCCGGGGTGGGAAATTATCGCCGATCTGGCGCCGGCACCGGGCGAGGTGATCATCGACAAACCGGGCAAAGGGTCGTTCTGCGCCACCGATCTCGAGCTGATGCTGCGGCTGCGGGGCATCGAGAACATCGTGCTGACCGGCATCACCACCGACGTCTGCGTCCACACCACGATGCGCGAGGCCAATGACCGCGGCTTCGAATGCGTGCTGCTGGAAGATTGCTGCGGCGCCACCGACAAGGGCAATCACGACCACGCCGTCAAGATGATCAAGATGCAGGGGGGCGTGTTCGGCTCCGTGTCCAATTCCGGCCAACTCATCGAGGCGATTTCGTGAAATTCAATGGTTGAGATCACCGCCCTCGCGCACAAGCATGAACCGCCCGAACGGACGTTCGGAACTCGAAACCGTTTCGATGACCAAGCGGTTCGGCGATTTCACGGCGCTCGACGACGTTTCGATGCGCGTCGTGCCCGGCACGATTCACGCGCTCTTGGGCGAGAACGGCGCCGGCAAGAGCACCCTGGTCAAATGCGTCATGGGTTACTACGCGCCGACCAGCGGTCAGGTCATCGTCGGCGACCGCGAGGAGACCATCGACAATCCGCGCGCGGCCCACGCCCTCGGCCTCGGCATGGTCTATCAGCATTTCACGCTCGTGCCGGCGATGACCGTGACCGAGAATTTGGTGCTCGCGCGCGACGAATTGCCGCCCGTGTTCGATTGGGCGAAGGAACGCGCGGCGCTCAACGAATTTCTCGACCACATGCCGTTCCGCGTGCCGCTGGATGCGAAAGTGTCGGCGATCTCCGCGGGCGAGCGTCAGAAGTGCGAAATCCTCAAGCAACTCTATCTGAAGCGTAAATTCCTGATCCTCGACGAACCGACCTCGGTGTTGACCCCGCAAGAGGCGGACGAGGTACTCGGCATGCTGCGCGAAATGGTGGTGGCGGGCGACCTCACCATCTTGATGATTACGCACAAATTCCGCGAGGTGCTGGCCTTTGCCGACGAGGTCACGATCCTGCGCCGTGGCCGGCTGGCGGGAAAGGGCAAGGTCGGCGAGCTGACGCCCGACGACATGGCTCGCGCGATGATCGGCGCCGAGGAATTGGCGAAGGCGCCGACCCGGGCCGGCGCGTTTGGCGCGGCGCGGCTCGATATCCGAAACCTGATGGCGCTCGACGACGCCGGACAGGTCGCGGTGAATGACGTTTCGCTCGCGGTGCGCGCGGGGGAAATCGTCGGCGTCGCCGGCGTCTCGGGTAACGGTCAGCGTCAGCTCGTCGAGGTGTTGGCGGGTCAGCGCGATGCGGAGGCAGGGACCGTCGCCATCGCCGACGAGACTTGGCACGCGCGTCGGGATGAGATGCGACGGCATAAATTTTCGCTGCTGCCGGAAGAGCCGCTTAAAAACGGTTGTGTCTCGGGGATGAGCGTTGCCGAAAATCTTGTCTTCCGCAAATTTGACCAGGCGCCGTTCGCTGGCGGCGGCTTTTGGTTGAACAAGGGCGCTTTCCGCGACGAAGCGACAATCAAGATCGCGCGCTACGGCATCAAGACGCGGTCGGCGGACACCAAGATCGGTGAACTCTCCGGCGGCAATGTGCAGCGCGCGGTCCTGGCGCGGGAGCTGAGCGAAGGCGTCGAGGTGCTGGTCGCCGCCGATCCTTGCTTCGGTCTGGATTTCGCGGCGGTGGCGCAAATTCGCGCCGAACTGATGGCGGCGCGCAACAAGGGCGCGGCCGTGCTGCTGGTGTCGAGCGACCTCGACGAGATCATGGAACTGGCCGATCGCATCGTCGTTATGTTCCACGGCGCTCTGGTCTATGAGGCGACCGCCGCGACCGCCGACCTTACGGCCATCGGCCGCCATATGGCGGGACATTGACTTAGCAAAGTGGCATCCTGTTTATACGCGCGGGGCATGCGCGGATACCGGAAACGATCGTCGCGGACAGACAAGAGCAGCAAATCGTACCAGGCCGATGATCCCTAATTTGCACGCCATCGACGAGTCCGCCTTGCCTTGGGAGCCATTCCGCGACGGCATCGAGGCAAGCTGGCTTTACCGGAACGGGCCGGACGGGCCGGCCGCCGCGTTTCTGCGCTATCTACCCGGTGCCCGCGTGCCGCTACACCGGCATCGTGGCTATGAGCATGTCTATATCCTGCGCGGCTCGCAGACGGATCGTAACGGGCGGCTGGGCGCCGGCAGCTTCATCGTCAATCCGCCGGACACGCAGCATGACGTCATCAGCGAGGATGGCTGCCTGGCGCTGTTGGTCTGGCAAATTCCGGTCGAAATTATCGGGGAGTAACCCCGAAATCTTGACCCCCGGCGTGCGCTGGTCTAACGATGAACCAATTGATTGGGGTAACCAACGAATTGGGGTCGGCCCGACGGGAGGGCGCGCATGAGCGATGTGAAGACGGTGTTCGGCTCGCTGGCGAATTACCAGAAGGGCGGGGTCGCGATCATCGACGACGATCCGAAGAACTACGTCTTTTCCAACGTGTTCGAGGTCGCCGACAAGTCGAAACCCTATGAGCGCGTCGCGGTCGGCAAGAATTTCCAGTACGTCATCGAATGCATTCGCGCCGAGGGCGATTCGCCCTGGTATGCGTGCGCCCACGATGAATTCGCGCTGGTGATGGACGGCAAGGTCGAAATCCGTCTCCTCAAACCGACCGATCCGCTGGTGCCCGCCGACAAGGAAGGCGCGATCAAGCTCGCCGCCGAACCCAAGGGCAAGAAAATGGGACGCGTGATCGCGGGCCGCGGTCATATGACCCTGCTGCCCAAGGGGTCCGCCTATCAATTCCATGCCGACAAGGCGTCGGTGGTGACGATCCAGACCATCCAGGGCGACGTCACCATCGAGCGCTGGGCCGAAATCTGCCAAACCAAATAGCTGTACGAACCAAGGAGCCGCCATGTCCGCGCAAACCGCATACAAGGTCGACGCCACGCAGCCTGACAATTATTACGGCTATCGCACCTTCAAGAAGGGCAAGTTCTCGTTCCGCCGCGACGAGTATTTTGTCCATATCGATTGGCCGAAGGGCAGCCACACGCTACCGGCCGGTGACGTTCCTGCGCGCGCTGCAACGCGATGTGGCGTGGAATTTCTTCTACGGCACCGTGAATTTCGACAGCGTGTTCGGCACGCTCAATCATTACGGCACCGTCGACATGTTCTGCGGCACCTTCAACGATGCCTATAAGGCAGCCGGTCTCGATTATATGGAGACCTACAACTCCGACGATCTGATGACGACGTTCAAGGCGATCCTCGACGACTGGACCAACGCCGGCTACGACCCGTTCGCGGCGCCCGAGGAAACCAAACAAGCGTTCGGCCGCAAGGACGGCGACAACAAGAAAGCCATCGAGCGGCTGCGCGTCACGGCGCAAGCGCATGGTCGGCATTCCCGGCGACACGCCGGTGCGCACCGACGACATGGGCTATCCGGTCAACCGCCAATTCGCCGACGTCGAGCAGGACAAGCCCGAGGTCCATGTCGAGCCCGGCTTCGAGAAAGAGGTCGCGGCGTTCAACCTGTTCGCCTATCTGTCGCGCTCCGACGTGACCTGGAATCCGTCGGTGTGCTCGATCGTGAAGGAATCGCTCTACTGCCCGACCTCCGAGGAATTCACCCTCCCGGTCGAGCACGGCAACGACCGCGTCGAGTGGTTCATGCAAATGTCCGACGAGATCGTATGGGTGGTGAAGGACAAGGTCACCGGCCGCCCGCGCGCCCGCGTCACCGCCAAGGCCGGCGATATCTGCGCCATGCCGGCCGACATCCGCCATCAGGGCTTTTCGCCGAAGCGCTCGATGCTGCTGGTTTGGGAGAACGCCTCGAACGACATCCCCAAGCTCATCAACGAGGGCAAGGCGCCGGTCGTGCCGGTGAAGTTCTAAGAGGTAAGTTCGAAACGCCAAGGCGCGAAGACGCGAAGAATATTCCTTTGCGCCTGGTACTGAGCGCCTTGTGTTCGAGTTGCGCGCGAGGCGCGCAAAATAAAGCCGGTTGGCCGCGAAACCACTTGTACGTTCGATCTCTTGGCGTCTTTGCGGCCTGGCGTTTCAAAAATTTTTGGGAGCGATGAATGCGTCCCTTCATTCATGAACAGCCTCCGCTGCGGGTCGTGTTCGGCGACGGCAGGCTCGCCGATCTGCCGAAGGAAGCGGATCGACTTGGGCTAAAGCGTCTTCTTGTCTTGTCGACGCCGGAACAGAAGGAAGCGGGCGAAACCGCGTTCAAGCTGTTGGGGCCGCGCGCGGCCGGGCTTTATTCCCAGGCACGCATGCATGTGCCGATTGAGGTGGCGCGGATCGCCCGTGCCGAGGCGCAGCGCGTCAACGCCGACGGCACGGTGGCGATCGGCGGCGGCACCACCACCGGCCTCGCGAAGGCCATCGCGCTTGAACTCGATTTGCCGAGCATTGCCGTGCCGACGACCTATGCCGGCTCGGAGATGACCTCGATCTACGGCCTCACCGAGGGCGGCGAGAAAAAGACCGGCCGCGGTCTGAGAAGGTTCGGCCCAAGGCGGTGATTTACGATCCCACGCTGACCTACGGCATGCCGGCGCGGCTCAGCGCGACCTCGGGCATGAACGCGCTCGCCCATTGCGTCGAGAGTCTCTACGCCTCGGACACGACGCCGATCATCCAGCTCTACGCCGCCGACAGCATCCGCGCCTTCGCCCGCTCGCTGCCGGTGATCCTGCGCGAGCCGTCGAACGCGGCGGCACGCTCCGACGCGCACTACGCAAGCTGGCTCGCCGGCATCGCGCTCGACCGCACGGTGATGGGCCTGCATCACAAGCTGTGCCATACGCTCGGCGGCTCGTTCGATCTGCCGCATGCGGAGGTGCATACCGTGATCCTGCCGCATGCCACCGCGTATAATCGCGCCGCCGCGCCCGAGGCGATGCGCCTGATCGCGGCATCGCTTGGCGCCGAGGACGCGGCGCAGGGTCTCTACGATCTGGCGAAGCGCCTCAACGCGCCGGTGTCGCTCGCCGAGATCGGCATGAAGGAAGCAGGATCTCGACCGCGCCGCCGACCTCGCGACCAAGACGCCGTATCCTAATCCGCGCCCCGTCGAGCGGGCGCCGTTGCGGCAAGTTGCTCGACGACGCCTATCGCGGCGTGCGGCCGCGTTGAAGGGGCCGCGGCGCCGATTGCCAGCCGGCTGTTTCGACAAAAATGCCTAGATGACGGGGCCGCCCGCCTTCGTCTAACGTGTGGGCGGCTGAAACGTAAAACGAATATCAAGGGGGGACATCGATGGATATCGGAACGCAGAGCCTGCTCGTGGTTTTGGTAGTTGGAATCCTGGCGGGCTGGCTGGCCGGCCTCGTGGTTCGCGGCGCGGGCTTCGGCCTCATCGGCGATCTCGTCATCGGCATCGTCGGCGCGTTTATCGGGCGGTGGCTGCTGCTGATGCAGCTTCACGTCAATCTTGGCGGCGGCTGGATCGCGGCGATCGTCAGCGCCGCCATCGGCGCCATCGTTCTGTTGATCGTCATCAAGCTGATCCGCGGTATTTTCAGCCGCGCGTGACGCGGCGCTATCGGTCTACGCGGCCTTCCGCGAAGATCGGGAACGGCGGCGGCCAGAGATAAGGCTCGGTCTGGTTGCTGATGAGCGAATGCAGCAGCGCGGGCGATTGCTCGAGCGCTTGCGCGATGGCGAGCGCCGTGCGTTGCAGGATGCGCGACCCGTGCCTTCGCCAGCTCGTCCTTGCTCATCCGCGCCGAGTTGGAGGACGTGTTGATGGCCGCCACGGCGCGCGTCGCCGATCATCACCGGCACCGCGACCGAGGAGAGACCGTAATCGAGCTCGTCCTGGGTGCAGGCGTAACCGTTCTTACGCACGTCGGCGAGGATTTGCTTGAGCCGTGCCGGATCGGTCACGGTGCGGTCGGTCAGCGGCTTCATCTCGACACTGTCGAGATATCGGTCAAGCACGGCCGGATCGAGATAGGCGAGCATCGCTCGGCCGATCGAGGTGGCGTAGGCCGGAAACCGCGCGCCAATGCCGGCGGGCATGCGCACGGTGCGGCGGCTGGCGGCATGCGCGAGATAGAGCACATCCTTGCCTTCGAGCACCGCGAGCGAGCAGGAGTCGCTGACGGCATCGACGACCTCGCGCAAATGTACTTGCGCCACCTCCTCGATCTTCATCGAACTCCAGAATGCCGAACCGAGATCGAGCACCTTCGAGCGCAGCATGAAGCGCCGGCCATGCGATGACACGTAACCGAGTTGCTGCAACGTATAGAGGCTGCGCCGCGCCGTGGCGGGACTGAGCGACGTGCGTGCCGCGACTTCGGTCAGAGTCATTTCCGGCCGATTACGATTGAACGCCCGAATCACCGCAAGACCGCGCGACAGCGCGGTGACGAAATCTCGCTCGGACATGTCCCTTGACATAGCCCCCTAGACTACCCCAATAATTTCGCTAAGCGAAGGAAAATTCGCCTTGCGAAAAATGCAAATGGGAGCGTGAAGGCGGTTCGGAAATTTCCCGTGGTCGATGGTTCCTTTCCGACAAAAACCGCTATAACGGTCGCCGCTTAATGTTCGGGAGGGGAGGCTAATGGCCTATCACACGCAACTGGGTTCGCTGAAAAATTACACCAAGGGCTCGCTCGACATCGTCAACGACGATAAGAAGCACTACGCCTTCTCGAATCTGTTCGAGGTCGCGAGCAAATCGAAGCCGTTCGAGCGTATCGCCGTCACCAAGAATATCGAATACGTCGTCGAGGTCGCGAAGATCGAAGGCACCTCGCCTTGGTACGCCGCGGCGCATGACGAATTCGTCGTGGTGATGGACGGCGACGTCACCGTCAATTTCGTCAAGCTCGATCCCTCTGCCGCGGTCGCGTCGGGCAAGCGCGGCGCGGTCAAGCTCGCCGCCGCGCCGAACGGCCAGAAGATGGGCTATGTCCGCGCCAAGCTTGGCAATCAGGCGCTGCTTCCCGCGGGCGCCGCGTATCAGCTCGTCTCCAACGGCGGCCCGGCCGTCGTGCTGTTCCAGACGCTTGGCCGGCGACGTGACCATCGAGCGCTGGAAAGACATCTGCATTTCGTGATTAACTGATTCAACGCCTTTCCACTCCACCGGAGGGATCGTTATGAGCACTGCTTCCATCGCGGCCGATGTCAAGACGCTCGGCAAGGACGCGCAACTCGGCTACACCGAATTTCAGTTCGGCAGTTTCAAGTTCCGCCGCGACGAATATTTCGCGCACGTGTCGTGGCCGCACGGCACCCGCATCATCGAGATCGACCGGTTCCTGCGCGCCTTGGTGCGCGACATTGGCTGGCAATTCTTCTACGGCTGGATTTTCTTCGACGATGTTTTCGGCACGCAGAACCATTACGGCTCGGTCGACATCTTCGCCGGCAGCTACGATCAGGGCTACAAAGCGGCGAAGACCGACTTCATGGAAACATTCTCGACCGACAAGGTCGTGACCGCGTTCGACACCATCGCCCGCGACTGGATCAGCGAAGGCTACGATCCGCTGCGCGCGCCGCAGGAGACCGGCAATCCGCTCGGCTCGAAGCGGGAGCCGCGCAAGGACGCGCTGGTCCGCGGCTTCACCCCGGCGAAGCGCATGCTCGGCCTGCCGGGCGACGTGACGCCGCGCTCCGACGCGACCGGCCATCCCGGTCAACCGCGCGTTCGCCGACCTCAAGTTCGAGAAGCCCGAGGTGCACACGGAGAAAGGCTTCGAGGGTCAGCTCAACGCCATCAACTTGTTCGACCATATCGCGCGGTCGGACGTGACCTGGAATCCGTCGGTCGCCTCGATCACCGGCGCCAGCATCTTCTGCGTCACCTCGGAAGAGCACATGCTGCCCGTGATCCACGGCAACGACCGGAACGAGTGGTTCATCCAGCTCTCGGATGAAATCCACTGGAACATCCAGGACAAGAACACCGGCAATCCGCGCGGCCGCATCATCATGAAGGCGGGCGATGTCTGCGCCATGCCGGCCGACATCCGGCACCAGGGCTTCGCGCCGAAGCGCTCGATGCTGCTGGTCGCCGAGAACGGCACGCCGGGCCTGGACGAGCTCTACGCCAAGGGCAAGCTGCCGCCGTACCCGCTCGATTTCTAATTTCCTTGAAACCCTCCCCCTTGATCGGGGAGGGTGCGAGCAGTCGGAGACTGCGACGGGTGGGGGTGATTCCTTACCCGCGACCTATATCACCCCCGCCTGAAATGCCGCGCTTCCCTTGGCATTTCTTCCTCCCCCGTCAAGGGGAGAGGAGTCTTGATGGAAAAGGGCGGCGCTCCTGCGCCGCCCTTTTCTTTAATCGGATTACGCCGCGCGAACGACGATCGTCGCGAGGTCGCCCGCCGGCACCCACATGCCGTGGAAGGTGCAGCGCACCCGAACCGGTAGGCGGATCGTCGCCACCGGTCCGGCGGCAACGTTCTGCGCGTCGAAGATCAGCAAGTCGGCGTGGCCTTCCTGACGCCGGTCGTAAATCGCCACGATCCAGCCGTCGCCTTCCGCCGCATCGGGACCACGCGGCACGAATTGCGGTTCGTGCAAAGCCGTTCCTTTCGGGCAATCCCATATCTCTTCCTTGCCGGCGGTGAGGTCGGCATGCCCCAAGCCGACGCCATCCGGGCCGCCCGAGCCCATGGCTAGGAAATAAGCGTGGCGGTAAGGCCGCCCCTGGTAACGCGGATCGGTCTGCGGCATCTCGGCCGGTCGCCCGATAAGCCGTTGCTTCGTGTACCGGTCGCTGTTGCCTTTCATGTCGAAGGTAAGGCGCGTGATCATCGGCGGCTTCGGGTCGCAAAACGTGCCATCGGCCTTCGGAATGAAGGGAAGGACGGCCGCCCCTTCGACCAGGCAAATATCGAGATGAACTTTCGTTCCTTCGGTGAAGGCGTTGACCATATGCCCCGCGCTGCCGCTTGGTCCGCGGAACCAGCGCACATCCGCAGCCGTGCCGTAACGCGGCATTACGGCGAAGTGATATTCCTTGTCGGGGTGATATTGATAAAACGGCCCGCCCTTCTTCAGCACCTCGATGTCGGTGATCATCGGCGTCATCGGAAACACGACATAGTCGCCGGCGATCGCGAAATCATGGACCCAGCCGGCATACGGCGCCTGGAACCAGGCTTCGTGCGTGATCCTGCCGCTCTTATCGACCACCCAATAGGCGAAGTCGGTTGTGCAATCGCCGCGTGCCTGAAACGAGAAACTGAATAGTTCGCCCGTTGCCGTGTCGAGCTTCGGGTGCGCGGTCATGCACCGCGCCGTCATGCGCCCATCGTAGTTCCAGTTGGCTTTGGTGGCGAGCGTGTCGGGATCGAGCTCGATCGGCAGCGAATCCTCCTTGAGCGCGAGCAGCTTGCCGCCATGCCAGATTACGTTGGTGTTGGCGGTGCCGTTGGGCGCGCCGGCGACGCTCGGATCGTTGGTGAAGGTGTTGCGATAGCGTCCGAACAGCGACTTGCGCGCTTTCTCCTCCAACAGGAACCGCTCGGTACGGACATAGCGCGTCTTGAGGTCGACGTGCCCACCCTCGAACCGGAACATCACGACATGCCCGTCGCCATTGGTCCATTCGTCGTCGCCCAGCCGCGCCGGGTAGCGCGGATCGGGGCCGACCCGATAGAGCGTGCCCTGGAAGGATTCGGGAATGGCGCCCTGGGTAACTTCAAGGTCGCGGACATCCGTTTCCGCGCGGACCGTTTGGTTGAATCCCGTGTAGACGCCAACGTCGGGAAATCGGATCGGTTCGGCCATGATTGGTTCCTCCTGTATGTTGCCTTACGCCCAAAGCTGACGCGACGCGAGGTGAGCGCCCTCCACCAGCGCTTCTAGTTTTGCCCATTGAACCTCGGGATGGGTCCGAGGCGAGTTCCAGCTTTGCGAAAAGCCGCAATCCGTGCCGGCGATCACGTTCTCGCGCCCCACCAGCCCGGCGAAATTCTTAAGGCGCAGCGCGATTAGCTCGGGATGCTCGACAATGTTGGTGGCGTGGTTCACGACGCCGGGGATGAGGATCTTGCCATCGGGCAGCTTCCGGCTCTTCCAGACTTGCCATTCATGCTCGTGGCGGGGGTTGCTTGCCTCGATGGAATAAGCTTGCGCTCGGACGTGGAGGACGAGGTCGAGCAGTTCCGCGATCGGCATATCGCTCGTATGCGGAACATTCTGGCTGCCGAAGCAGACGTGATATCGGACGTGATCTTCAGGGATTCCCGCCAGGGCGCGGTTTAGCGCGTCAATGCGTATCTGCGCCCAACGACGGAATTCGCGGATGTCCTTGCCGGCGAACGACATGAAGCGTTGCATCGGCAGAATCGCATCGTCGATTTGCAGGAGGAAGCCTGCATCGACAATCATTCTGTATTCGATGCTGAGCGCGTCGGCGCAGTCGAAGAGGTAATCCTCCCGCGTCTTGTGATAACGGCTGGGAATGATCTCAAGACTGGCCGGCGCGACGACCGGCATAAAAGCCTCTTCGACGTCGAGCCCCTGGAGAGCCGCCTTGAAATTGGCGATGTCCCGTCGCAGCGCCTCCGGCTTGTACCGCATCGGACCCGTAAACACGATCTTCGCATATTCGGTCATCTGGTTGCCGTCGTAGCGCGACTTTGACGGCGTGTCCGGCAGCCACATGGTGGATTCGTATTTGCCGTACGTCCGATAAAAGCCGCCGAAGCGGTTCGGTTCGGGAAAGACCGGCGAAGGCCCCGCTAGCATGTCCGGCATGAAATTCATGCGCTCCCAGCCGTCGAGGCGTTCGGCGATGTAAGCGACCCAACTGCTCTTGCCGAACTCGCCGTCGTCGATGATGTCGAGACCGACATCCGCCTGCTTCGTCGTCACGTCGCGTACCGCCTGCGCGAGGTCGCTTTCGAAGCGCGCCTTATCGACCGGCTCGCGCAAATGATCCCGGATCATCGCCTCGACGATTTCCGGCGGCCGGATCAAGCTTCCGGCATGGGTCGTGAGGATGCGGCCGACGCCGCGCTTCATAACCTTCCTTTCTTAAACATGTTTATGAACGTGTTTAAGTTCTTGCCTCGCGCAAGTCAACCCGGCAACTTGCGTACCCGGCAAGCGATGATCTAAGTCAAGTTCCAGGATGGCGGGATCGGGCGTGGCGCGCTTAAAGCAACAAGATTGGGCGCAAACCAGCGACATCGAGTCGGACAGCCCACGCGGCCGCCGCAAGCACCGACGCTCCGCGCGGATCAAGGAAGCGGCGCGCGAGCTGTTCCGCGAGCAGGGCTATGAGCGCACGACGTTGCGGCAGATCGCGCGTAAGGCGCGGGTCAGTGCGGCGACCATCGTTAATTATTTCGGCGAAAAACGGGATCTGCTCGAACTCCTGTTCAACGAGGAACATCGCCTTGTCAGTGAACAGGCGTCGCGCGAACTGTCGGAGACAAAGGAGTTCCTCGATCAGTCGATCGACGGCTTCCGCCATTATTACCGGTATTTCGGCGCGCATCCGCATTACGCCCGAGCGATCATGACCGGCAGCACGTTCTACGATCCTTCGGTCCACGATCCGTCGCCGGCGGGCCAGTCGATCGCGCGCTCGCTGGCGCGCATCAAGCGCACTGTCGTGATCGCGCGAAAGCGCGGCGAAATCACGCTCGACGAAAGCGATGACACGCTGGCGCTGTTGATCTTCGAGACCTATCACAACCAGGCGCGCTACTGGCTCGCGGCCCAGCGGCCCAATGTCGAACATGGCCTCGCCCAGCTCCGCCGCGCGCTCAGCATCATCCAGCGTGGCTTCACGCCCGGCCGCAAAGGACCATAAAAAGCAGGGCCGTTGTGTTGGGCGAACCGGCGAGGCTATTGTCGGCAAAATCACGCCATTAGGGAGAGGCCCAACATGCCCGACACGCTGCCGAACATCCAGGTCAACACCAACCTGTTCATCGACAACAAATTCGTGCCGGCGGCGTCGGGCAAGACGTTCGACGTGCTCAATCCGCACGACGAGAGCCTCTTGGCGAAAGTCGCCGAGGGCGACCGCGCCGACATCGACCGCGCGGTGTCGGCGGCGCAGAAGGCGTTTCCCGCTTGGTCGAACATGGCGGCGTCGGCGCGCGGCGCGCTGATCTACAAGCTGGCGCAGGCGATCGAGGAAGACGGCGAGAATCTCGCGCTGATCGAGACGCTCGACACCGGCCATCCGATCCGCGACACGCGGAATCTCGACGTGTTCCGCACCGCCGCCGTGTTCCGCTATTTCGCCGGCATGGCCGACAAGTACGAAGGCTTCGTCGTGCCTGCCGAGCCGGGCTTCCTCACCTACATCACGCGCGATCCGATCGGCGTGGTCGGCCTGATCGTGCCGTGGAACTTCCCGCTGATGTTCACGAGCTGGAAAATGGGGCCGGCGCTGGCGGCGGGGAATTGCCTGGTGCTGAAGCCGGCCGAGTTGACGCCGCTGACCACATTGCGCGTCGCGGAACTGGCGGCGAAAGTCGGGTTCCCGCCTGGCGTCATCAACATCGTCCCGGGCTACGGCGCGACCGCGGGCCAATATCTCGCCGAGCATGGCGGCATCGGCAAGGTGTCGTTCACCGGCTCGACCGTGACCGGCCGCAAGATCGTGCAGGCCTCGGCGGGCAATCTGAAACGGTTGCAGTTGGAATTGGGCGGCAAGGGCGCCAACATTGTTTTTGAAGACGCCGACATCGACCTCGCCGTCAACGGCTCGGCGTTCGGCATCTTCCACAATCAGGGCCAGGCCTGCATCGCGGGCTCGCGCCTGATGCTGCACGAGACTATCGCCGACCAGTTCCTCGACAAGTTCATCGGGCTCGCCAAGACCATCAAGCTCGGCGATCCGCGCAAGCCCGAGACCGAGATGGGCCCGCTGACCTCGCGGCCGCATCAGGAAAAGGTGCTGCGCTATTCGCAGATCGCGAAGGAGGAGGGCGGCGAGGTGTTGCTCGGCGGCAAGGCGCCGGACGATCCCGCGCTCGCCAAGGGCTGCTACGTCATGCCGACGGTGGTGAAGGCGAAACCGCAGGACCGGGTCAACCGCGACGAGGTGTTCGGCCCGTTCGTCACCGTCTCGCTGTTCCGCGACGAGGACGCCGTCATGGACATGGCCAATGCGACAAGCTACGGCCTCGGCGGCGGGCTGTGGACGCGCAATCTCAATCGCGCCCATCGTCTCGCGAAGCAGATGCAGGTCGGCATGGTATGGATCAATTGCTACAAGCGCTTCCATCCCGGCTCGCCGTTCGGCGGCATCAAAGATTCGGGCTATGGCAGCGAGATGGGCTTCGAGGCGATGCACGAATACACCAACCCGAAGGCGACGTGGGTCAACTACGCCGGCAACACGCCGCCCTTCTACAAACGCTGACAAAAGCATACGTGGCGGGGTCAATGATGGGCTACGCCGCTATTGCCAGAGGCGCCGCCGTTCCGCATGATAATGGGAGGGATTCTCCACGGTTTGCGTCATCTTTAACCGGCCTTAAGCCGGACTAACGTCAGCTTAAGCAACGAATTAGGGGAGGAAATCATGGCATTGAACAAATTTACCCGCCGCCAGGTGATGAAGGCGGGCGGCGCCGCCGCCGTCGCTGGGTTGAGCCCGCTCATCGGCGCGCCGGCGATTGCCGCCAGCAAGGTCTTCAAAATTGGCTATGTCACCCCAGACACTGGCCCGCTTGCCGCGTTCGGCGAAGCCGATCCGTTCATGCTCGCGATCGCCCGCAAACATTTCGGCCGGGGCGTGAAAGATGCGGCCGGCAAGACGGTGAAGGTCGAGATCCTCGTTCGCGACAGCCAATCGAAGCCAAACCGCGCCGCCGCGGTCGCCGCCGATCTCATTCTGAAGGACAAGGTCGATCTGTTGCTGGTCGCTTCGACCCCTGAAACCACCAACCCGGTGTCGGATCAGGCCGAGACCAACGAAGTGCCGTGCGTTTCAACGATGGCGCCGTGGCAGCCGTGGTTCTTCGCGCGCGGCGGTAAACCGGGCGTCGGCTTCAAATACACCTATCATTACTTCTGGGGTCTGGAGGACATCATCGGCGCCTATACCGCGATGTGGAACTCGATCCCGACCAACAAGATCGTGGGCGGACTGTTCCCCAACGACGGCGACGGCAACGCTTGGGGCGACAAGGAGCACGGCATCGCGCCGGGCATGGCGGCGAACGGCGGTTACAAAGTGATCGATCCGGGTCGTTTCCCCGATTTGAACGACAATTTCTCAAACTATATCGGCACCTTCAAAAAGGAGAACGCCGACATCGTCACCGGCGTGGTGATCCCGCCCGATATTGGCACGTTCCTGAAGCAGGCCGCCCAGCAAAGCTATAAGCCGAAGGCCGTCACCGTCGGCAAGGCGCTTCTGTTCCCGGTTGTGATCGATGGGCTCGGCCCTGCCGCGAACAACCTGTCGAGCGAGATGTGGTGGGGACCGAGCTGGCCTTACAAATCCTCGCTCACCGGCGAAAACTGCCGCCAACTATGCGACGCCTACGAAAAATCGACCGGCCGGCAGTGGACGCAGCACATCGGGTTTGCGTATTCGTTGTTTGAAATGGCGGCCGATATTGTCAAGCGCTCCGATGGCCCGGGCAATCCGGCGGCGACGCTTAACGCGATCAAGACAACGAATCTCGAGACCGTGGTCGGGCCCATCAAATGGGGCGCGCCGGGCGCGATGAACAACGTCTCCAAGACGCCGATGGTGGGCGGCCAGTGGCGTGCCACCCACGGCGGTAAATGGAAGAACGAGATCATCGTCGTGGCCAACAAGACTGCGCCGCAAATCCCGGTCGCCGGCAAAATGGAGTTGTACGGCTGATCGGAAGTCGTTCGTAGAACCCTCTCCGCCGATGGGGCGGAGAGGGCAAGTACGGGTGGGGGATGGCGCCGCTCTTATCGCTGGAGCATGTCTCGAAAAGCTTCGGCGCCCTCAAGGTGATCGACGATCTCTCGCTGTCGGTCGAGGCGGGCGAGGCGTTAGGCGTTCTCGGTCCTAACGGCGCGGGGAAGACGACGCTGTTCAATCTCGTCGCTGGCGATCTCACCGTCGATGCCGGAACGATCCAGTTCGCCGACCGGGACATCACTGGTGTGCCCGCCTATGCGCGATGCCGCCTCGGTATAGGCCGCACCTATCAAATCCCCCATCCCTTCGGGAACATGACCGTATTCGAGAACGTACTGGCGGGTGCGGCATTCGGCGCGACGCGTCGCGAGGCGGAATCGTACGAACGCTGCGTCGAGCTGTTGCGGCTCACCAATCTCTTATCCAAAGCCAATCAAGCCGCCGGCATGCTGACACTATTGGAGCGCAAGCGATTGGAGCTGGCACGCGCTTTGGCCACCGATCCCGAAGATATTGCTGCTCGACGAGATCGCCGGCGGCCTCACCGATACCGAATGCCAATTGCTGATCGAGACTGTGCGTGCTGTCCATGCCTCGGGCGTTTCCATTGTGTGGATCGAGCATATCGTTCATGCGTTGATCGCTGTGGTCGGGCGGCTGTTCGTCATGAATTTCGGCCAGAAACTTGCGGAGGGGGATCCGCGCGCGGTCATGGATTCGCCGCAGGTGCAGGAAGTTTATATGGGCATCGAGGCGACATGACCTTGCTGCTCGCGACTGCGGGCCTCACCGCGTTCTATGGCGATTTTCAGGCATTGTTCGGCATCGATCTTGCCGTCGACGAAGGTGAGGCTGTCGCTGTGATCGGCGCCAACGGCGCCGGCAAGTCGACGCTGCTGCGCACGATCTGTGGGCTCTTGCCGGCGGCCACCGACCGCATCCGGTATCGTGGCGGCAATATCGGTTCGCTGCCGCCCGCTGACATCGTGGCACGCGGCATCGCACTCGTGCCCGAGGGCCGCAAGCTCTTTCCGTCACTGTCGGTCGAGGAAAATTTGCTGATGGGCCAGCAATGCGGCCGGAAAGGGCCGTGGCATCTCGATCGCGTTTACACCTTGTTCCCGATCCTACGCGAGCGTCGGCGCCAGCCGTCAACGTCGCTGTCCGGCGGTCAGCAGCAAATGGCGGCCATCGGACGGGCGCTGATGACCAATCCGGAACTGCTTGCTGTGCGACGAAATCAGTCTGGGCCTCGCACCGATCGTCATTCGCGACGTATACGCCGCCTTGCCGGGCATTCGAGCGGAGGGCACGACGCTTGTCATCGTCGAGCAAGACATCAACCGCGCGCTTGGCCTTGCTGATCGCGTCTACTGTCTGCAGGAAGGCCGCGTGACATTGGAAGGCCGACCGTCATCCCTGACGCGCGAGCAGATCAAGCTCGCCTACTTCGGCGTTTGAGGCGCGGCTATGGATTGGATCAACGCGATACTCCAAGGCGCGCTTGTCGGCGGTTTGTATGCGCTATTTGCGGCCGGATTGTCGCTGATGTTCGGCGTTATGCGGCTCGTGAATATCGCGCATGGCGATTTGATCGTGCTCGCGGCCTATTTGGGGCTGGTGACGGTCAATACGTTGGGGCTCGGACCCTTCACGAGCCTGATCCTGGTCGTGCCGGCGATGTTCATCCTCGGCTACATCTTGCAGCGCGGCCTGCTGAACTTCACATTGGGCACCGACATTCTGCCCCCGCTTCTGGTGACGTTCGGCCTTTCGATCGTGATCGAGAACGCGTTGCTCGAGGGGTTCAGCGCCGACGAACAGAAATTGCAAGCCGGTTCTTTCGAAACCGCCAGCATTCATCTGACTGATCAGCTCGCGATCGGGTGGTTTCCCGCTGGTGATTTTTGTCACGGCGGTGGCGGTGATCGTGCTGTTGGAATTGCTGATTTATCGCACCGCGGTGGGCCGAGCGTTTCGCGCCACGTCTGATGATTCCGATACCGCGCGCCTCTATGGGGTGCGCAACCGGCACGTCTATTCGCTGGCGACGGCACTGGCGCTCGCGGTGATTTCGATTGCGGCGATCTTTCTCGCGGTACGCGTCAATTTTGCTCCGGCCAGCGGACCAGCGCGGTTGCTCTACGCCTTCGAGGCGGTGATCATCGGCGGCCTCGGTAGCCTGTGGGGCACGTTGGCGGGCGGTGTCGTGCTCGGCATCGCACAGGCCATCGGCGCGCAACTTAACCCCGGCTGGGAGACTCTGGCCGGCCATATCGCGTTCCTTGCCGTGCTGGTTGTGCGGCCGCGCGGCCTGTTTCCGAAATTGGCGGACTGATGAGTACCGCCGGCGCGCCCCCACCGGTCTTTCGCATCGAGCGCTCGACCCGCACGAGCTGGATCGGCCTTGCCGGGGCGACGCTGGCGGTCGCGGTGCTGATTTCGCTGCCATGGTGGGGCGGTGAGGACGATCTGCGGCTCATCGTCGAGATTTGCTACACCATCGCGTTGGCGCAGCTTTGGAATTTGCTGGCCGGCTACGCCGGCCTTGTTTCGGTCGGACAGCAGGCCTTTGTCGGCCTCGGCGGTTATGCGTTGTTCGGCTTGACGATCCTTGGCGGCGTGCCGCCGATTCCCGCTGTCGCGCTCGCCGGCGTTGTGGCTGCGATCTTGGCGGTACCGACTGCGCTGATCGTGTTCCGCTTACGCGGCGCCTATTTCGCTATCGGCACTTGGGTGGTGGCGGAGGTGTTCAGCGAGGTCATGGGTCTGCTTCCCAATCTCGGGGCCGGAACGGGCATGAGTCTCCCGGTCGCCGTCTCCCGCGCTGTCGGCGAGACGCGGTTCGAGCGCGAGACCGTGCTCTACTACATCGGGCTGATCATCGGTATCGGCTACGGTGGCAGTGGTCTTTGCCTGGCTGCGCTCGCGTCAGGGGCTTGCGCTGACCGCGATCCGCGATTCCGAGACCGCCGCGGGCAGCATCGGGGTCAACAACGATCGCACCAAGTATGCGGTTTATTTGCTGGCGGCGCTGGTCACCGGCATGATTGGAGCCCTGATTTATTTGGAGAAGCTGCGGATTTCGCCGGACGCCGCCTTCGACGTCATCGATTGGACCGCAGACGTTATTTTCATCGTCGTCATTGGCGGCATCGGCAGCATCGAGGGCCCCTTCATCGGCGCCTTGGTCTTCTTCGGGCTTGCGATATTTCTTGGCCGATTATGGCGCCTGGTACATGATCTTGCTCGGTGCGGTCGCCGTGGTCATTATGCTACTCGCGCCGCGCGGGCTGTGGGGCTTGCTGGCTGACCGCTACGATATTCACTTTTTCCCGGTTCGCCGCCGGGTTCGTCTCGAATGAGGAGGAAGCATGCCGACCTTGATTGGATCGAAACTGACCGACGAAGTCATATCGCGTTACAAGGACTGCCCGGATCCGCAGGCTGAAGGAGATCATGAACAGCCTGGTGAAGCATCTCCATTCCTTTGCACGCGAGGTGAAGCTAACCGAGCAGGAATGGATCAAAGGCATTGAGTTCGTGACCTCGGTCGGCCAGATCTGCGATGAGATGCGCCAGGAATTCATTCTACTGTCGGACGTGCTTGGCCTGTCGATGACGGTGGTCGAGCTCAACCATGGCACCGACGCGGGAGAGACCGAGGCGACGGTGCAGGGTCCGTTCTATGTACCAGGCGCGCCGGAACTGCCGAAGGGCGCGATGGTCGACGGCAACCCGCCGGGCGATCCGCTCGACGTCACCGGCGTGATCCATGATCCGAAGGGCAAGCCGATCGCCAATGCGCTGATTGATGTCTGGCAGGCGGGCGAGGACGGACTCTATTCCAACCAGGACCCGGACAAGCCGAAATACGAGTTGCGCGGCAAGTTCCGTTCAGCGATCGCGACGGCACCTATCACTTCAAGTCGGTGCTGCCGAAGGGTTATCAGATTCCGACCGACGGGCCAGTGGGCGTGCTGATGCGCGCGACGGGTCGTCCGTGTTGGCGCCCGGCGCATCTTGCATTTCATGGTCTCGGCCGAAGGCTACAAGCCGCTGACGACACATCTCTTCGTCAAGGGCACCGAGCATATCTATGAAGACGCGGTCTTCGGCGTGAAGGAATTGCTGATTCAAGATTTCAAGCCGGTCGGCAACAGCAAGTACGCGCTCAAATACGATTTCGGCCTCAGTCCGCGGGCGTGATCGTTGCATAGATGAGCGGCGCGGGGGCACGCGCCGGTGTCCCGCTTGGTAGGGGTAGGGGGCGATGAGTTCGGTCATTCTCGAATGGGCCAACCTGTTCGTGCGCTGGTTCCACATCATCGTCGGGATCGGCTGGATCGGCACCTCGTTCTTTTTCATCTATCTCGACGCCCATCTCACCGCTGCGCTCGGCGGCAACAAACATTCGGCCGGCAAAATCTGGCTCATTCATAGCGGCGGTTATTACGAGATCGAGAAGCTCAAATACGTTCCGCCGGCGAAGATTCCCGAACTGCATTGGTACAAATGGGAGGCCTATCTCACCGGTCTCAGCGGCATCACGCTTCTCTTCATTGTCTATTATCTCGGCGGCAGCGGCTTCATGGTCGATCCGTCGGTCGCCAATATTTCGCAAACCGAAGCGGTCGGCATTGGCATTCGTCACCCTAGCCGGCGGTTTCACGCATCTACGAAGCGATCTGGCGCTCGGCGCTCAACCGGTTCGAAGGGCTGATGAATCTCGTCTGCTTCGTGCTGCTTGGTCGCGATCGCCTGGGGCCTGACGCACATGCTGTCGGGCCGCGCCGCCTACATGCATGTCGGCGCGATGATGGGCATCATCATGGTCGCGAACGTGCTGTTCGTGATTCAGCCGGGTCAGCGCCGCATGGTGCGCGCCAACGCGGCGGGGCAAGTGCCGGATCCGGCCTGGGGCAACGCCGCGAAGCAGCGCTCGGTCCACAACAACTACATGACGCTGCCGGTCGTGTTCGTCATGATCAGCAATCATTTCCCGAACACATACGGCCAGAAGTGGAACTGGGCGATCCTGATCGCGCTGTTTCTGGTCGGCGCCGGCGTGCGCTATTTCCTCAACGCGTTCGATCGCGGCGGCAAGGCGGCGCCGTATGTGCTTGCGGGGGCCGTCGTCGGCGCTCTGGCGTTGGCGCTTGGTGACGTCCGTGCCGATGAATGGCGGCGCCGCGACCGGTGAGCATATCAGTTTCAGTCAGGTCGATACCGTTATCGCGCATCGCTGCGTGCAGTGCCATTCGGTGCGTCCGACCGACGATATGTTTCGCGAGGCGCCGAACGGAGTGAAGCTCGATACCGGCCAGGAGATCGCCGGACTGGTCGGAAAAATCAAATTGATGGCGGTCGACACCAATGCCATGCCGCTCGGCAACAAGACCGAGATGACGGAGAAGGAACGCGCCATGCTAGGCGCCTGGATCGCGGAGGGCGCGCCGCTTGACTGACGCTCGCCAGCCGTATCCGCGCAACATGGTCGGGTATGGCCGCGACTGGCCCGATCCGAAATGGCCGGGCGGTGCGCGACTGGCGGTGCAATTCGTCATCAATTTCGAGGAGGGCGGCGAGAACAATATCCTCCATGGCGATGCCGCGTCCGAAGCGTTTCTGTCCGACATCGTCAACGCCGTGCCGTTGCTGGGCGTGCGGCACATCAACATGGAATTGCATTACGAATACGGCAGCAGGGTCGGTTGGTGGCGCCTGCGGCGTCTCTTCGCCGAGCGCAAGCTCCCGGTGACCGTATTTGCCGTCGGTATGGCGTTGGCGCGGGTGCCCGAAATCGCGGCATCGATGGTCGAAGCCGATTTCGAGATTGCCTCGCACGGCTGGCGCTGGATCGACTATCAGTACATCGACCCCGAGATCGAGCGTTCCCACATTGCGCTTGCGGTCGAAGCGATCGAGCGCGTCTCCGGCGTAAAGCCGCTCGGTTGGTATACCGGCCGCATGGGGCCAAACACGCGTCGTCTCGTCGCCGAGCATGGCGGATTTCTCTACGACGCGGACTCTTATGCCGACGAGCTGCCGTATTGGGAAGCAGTTGACGGCAAACCGCACCTGATCGTGCCTTACACGCTGGAGGCTAACGACATGCGCCTCACCACGGCGCAGGGCTTCGGAAACGGCGAGCATTTCTTCCAATATCTGAAGGACAGTTTCGATCTGCTCTACGCCGAGGGCGGGGAAAAGCCGCGCATGATGTCGGTTGGCCTTCATTGCCGGCTCGTCGGGCGGCCTGGGCGCGCACAGGCGCTCGCCCGCTTCCTCGATTACGTTCAGGGCCACGAGCGGGTCTGGATTTGCCGCCGTGTGGATATCGCGCGGCATTGGCGGAAGAATTTTCCCTATCGGAAGGCCGCGACATGAGCGTGACGCTGGCAGCGCTCAATGGCATGGACAGGGCCGAATTTGTCGCGGCGCTCGGCAACGATTTTCGAGCATTCGCCATGGATCGCCGAGATGACCTGGGAGAAACGGCCGTTTACCGATATCGACGCGCTGCATCAGGCGATGATTGGGGTTATGAATAGCGCCGCACCCAATCGCCAGCTCGCGTTACTGAGGGCGCATCCCGAGCTTGGCGCGTCCAAGATAGCGACCGAATTTTCGCGACGCGAACAGGCCGGCGCAGGTCTCGACGCGGCGCGGCTCGCGGATGCGGCAAAGCTGCGGAATCTCAATCGGACCTATCGCGACCGCTTCGGGTTTCCGTTCATCCTCGCAGTGAAGGGAAAAAGCGCGCCAACATCCTGGCGGCGATGCAGGGGCGCGTCGGGCATGCTGCCGGGGATGAATTCGGCGTGGCGCTTGACGAGGTGGCGAAAATCGCCCGATTCCGTCTCGACGAGATGCTGGGCGATGGCGAGGCGGGCGCAGAGCCGGACATGTTGACAGGTGTCGGCGATCGCCTTCTGGCACGGGCCGATGAACTCGGCGCCATCACCGAGGAACCGGGCAAGGTGACACGCACATTCCTGACCAAGGAGCACCGCGCGGCCGCCGAGCGCGTAATGGAATGGATGCGCGACGCGGGCATGACGGCGTCGATGGACGCCATCGGCAATGTTGTTGGGCACTATGAAGGTTCGAAGCCGGGACTACCGGCCCTGCTGGTAGGCTCACATCTCGATTCCGTGCGGGATGCCGGAAAATATGACGGCATCCTCGGCGTGTTGACCGCAATCGCTTGCGTTGCCGCCTTTCATCGCCGCGGCGAGCGGTTGCCCTTCGCGATCGACGTGATCGGCTTCGGTGACGAGGAAGGAGTGCGCTTCCAGTCGACGTTGTTGGGCAGCCGCGCGGTGGCTGGCACGTTCGATAAGATGGCACTGGAGCGCAAGGATGCCGATGGCGTCACGCTGCGCCAGGCGCTGACGTCATTCGGCCTGGATCCCGCGGCGATCCGCATGGTGGCCCGGCGGCGAACCGACGTGCTCGGTTATCTTGAGCTGCACATCGAACAGGGACCCGTGCTCGAGGGCGATGGACTGCCGGTCGGCATCGTCACCTCGATCGCCGGCGGCACCCGTGCCAATATCGAAGTGATCGGCGAACCGGGGCATGCCGGCACGGTGCCGATGAAGCTGCGGCGCGACGCGCTGACCGCGACGGCCGAAATCATGCTGGCCATCGAGACGCGTGCCCGGGACAACCCGGCGCTGGTCGCAACGGTGGGGCGTATTTCGGCGTCGCCTGGTGCCACCAACGTGATTCCCGGAAGGGCCACCTTCAGCCTCGATCTCCGTTCGCCCGACGACGCGACCCGGCTCGGTGCCTATGCGGACATCGTTGCCGCGGCGGAGGCCATTGCGCGCAAGCGCGGCGTCAAGATCGCTCTGGACCGCACCTTCGAAAGTCCTGCTGTTGCATGCTCGGTTCGGCTGATGGTCGAGATCGAGCGGGCCATTGCGGCGTTGGGCCTGACGCGGCGTCGCCTCGCCAGCGGCGCCGGTCATGACGCGATGGCGATCGCCAGCCTGTGCGACGTCGGTATGATTTTCGTGCGTTGTAAAGGCGGAATCAGCCATAATCCGGCGGAGTTGATCACCGCTGCGGACGCCGAGACCGGCGCGCGCGTGCTCTATGAAGTCATACGACGCTTTCGGCCGCGCGAAGCGGGGCGCTAATTCAAAAGGGGGAAGGCAAATGTCGAACCGTGAGGAAAGTCTGCGTCGATGCCTCGGCACAGTTGTCATCGGCATGAGCGTCGCGGTCTTCGCGCTGCCTGCGGCTGCCGATGGTTCCGGCGATCCGGCTTGGATCGCCCAAATGCTTGCCGCGCACAATGCCGCGCGGGCCAAGGTGGGCGCGCCGCCGCTGACCTGGTCCGCAAAGCTCTCCGCCTACGCTCAAGATTGGGCGCAGAGCTCGGCGGCGCAACGAAACTCGGCTCACCGGACGGATAATACCTACGGTGAAAATCTGTTCTGGGCCAGCGGCACCGCCACACCTAGCGCGGTCGTTGCCGCGTGGGTTTCGGAGGTGAAGGACTACAACTATGCCGCCAATAGCTGCTCGGCGGTGTGCGGGCATTACACCCAGGTCGTCTGGAAGAACACCACGCAAGTGGGCTGCGGGTTGGCGACACCCCAAGGTCAATACTGGGTGTGCAATTACGACCCGCCCGGCAATTACAACGGTGAGCAACCCTATTGAAAAACGAACGCCCTTCTCGATCGAGAAGGGCGTTCGCACGAAGCACTCGCTAAATCTTAGTGGCGCAGGTCACCCTCGACGCCCTTCACGTACCAATTGAGGCCGGCGATCTCGCCATCCGGCATGTTGCCGCCGGCAGGGACCTTGGTCACGCCCGCTTGATCCACCACGGGGCCATCGAACGGATGCCGTGCGCCCGACTTGATCGCCTCTATGACGTTGTAGCCGTCGGTCGCGACGTTCTGCGGCACATGGCTGTTGAACTTGGGCATCGACAACATGCCGGCGGCGAAGCCACCCCACGTGTCGGTCGACTTCCACGTGCCGTTCAGTACCATCTTGGTGCGTTCGACATAATACGGCGCCCAATTGTCGACGTTGGAGGTGACGCAACGCGTCGGGCCGAATTTCGCCATGTCGGAGGACTGGCCGAAGGCCCAGGCGCCGCGTGCCTCGGCGGTTTGCACCGGGGCCGGACTGTCGGTGTGCTGGCAGATGATGTCGGCGCCCTGGTCGATCAGTGCCTTGGCGGCGTCCGCTTCCTTGCCCGGGTTGAACCATTCGTTGACGTAGATGACTTTGATCTTCCCGTCGGGCCTGATCTTGCGGAAGGCAAGGGTGAACGCGTCGATCCCCATGACCACTTCCGGAATCGGAATCGAGCCGACATAGCCGACGATTTCGGATTTGGTGAGGTGCCCGCCCAGCGTGCCCTGCACTGTCCGGCCCTCGTAGAACCGGATGTTATAGGTCGCAACGTTAGTGGCGCGCTTGTAGCCGGTGGCGTGCTCGAATTTCACGTTCGGGAACATCTTCGCCACTTTTATCGTCTGATCCATGTAGCCGAACGAGGTGGTGAAGATCAGCCCGTAGCCCTGATTGCAGAGCTGGGTCAGCACGCGCTCGCAGTCGGCGCCTTCGGGGACACTCTCGACCTTGTGGGTCTCGACGCGGTCGCCGAGCTCTTGCTGCACCGCGAGCCGACCGAGATCATGCTGGTACGAATAGCCCATGTCGCCTGACGGGCCGACCAGGATCCAGGCTGCTTTAAGCTTGTCCGCCGCGCGCGCGATGTACGGCATGCCAAGAACCGACGTCGCCGCCACCGCGCCGCCGGCGCCGATGATGAAGTCTCTGCGTTTGATCATTCGCACTTCCCCTCTGTTGTGCGCGGCCCCGAATTCGGCCAGTCGCGCGGTTGAACAAAATCGTCTCAGGCTGTCGCGCGGAACGCCTTGCCCAGCGCGGCCGGTGCGTTGAGCCGGATGCGCTTGGCGTCACGCGAGATTATCACCAACACCAGAATTGTCGCGACATATGGCAGCATCGATAGGAATTCCGGCGGCACGCTGACGCCGAAGGCCTGCGCGTGAAGCTGGGCGATTTCGAAAAAGCCGAAAAGATAGGCGCCCAACAACAAGCGCCACGGCCGCCAGGTCGAGAACACGACCAATGCCAAAGCGATCCAGCCGCGTCCGGCCGTCATCCCCTCCGTCCAGAGTGGCGTATAGGCGATCGACAGGTAAGCACCGCCCAATCCGCTCATCGCGCCGCCAAACAGCACCGCCAGAAATCGGATACGGCGCACCGGATAGCCGAGTGCGTGTGCCGCATCGTGGTTCTCGCCGATTGAACGCAACACCAAGCCGGCTCTAGTTCGCGACAGGAACCAGGCAATGCCAACCGTCGCAGCCACTGAAAGATATACCATCGCGTTTTCGCCAAAGATCAACGGTCCGATCAGGGGCAGATCGCTGATTCCCGGGATGTGGATCATGGGTAGGTTCGGCAGCGTCTTGCCGATGTAGGCTTTGCCCATGAGCGCCGACAAGCCGAGGCCGAAAATGGTCAGTGCCAGACCGGTCGCTACTTGGTTAGCAAGGAACACCAGCGTCAGTGCCGCGAATAGGGCTGCCACCGCGGCGCCGGCGATCGCAGCGGCCGCGAAGCCCGCCGTGGCGCTGCCGCTGCCCAGCGCGACACCGAAACCGACCACGGCGCCGACGATCATCATGCCCTCGACGCCAAGATTGAGGACGCCGGACTTCTCCGTGACCAACTCGCCGGACGCCGCCAGCAATAACGGCGTCGCCGACAGTATGGTCGAAACGAGGACGGCGGTGAGCTCGTTCATGTTGCGACGCTTTCCATCGTCGATCCGAGCCGCACGCGGTAGCGCACCAGCAATTCGCAAGCGAGCAGGAAGAACAACAGCATGCCCTGGAATACACCGACCACGGCGACCGGCAGGTCGAGCGAGATCTGCGCCGCCTCGCCGCCGAGATAGGAAAGCGCGATCAGCAGTCCCGCCAGCAGAATGCCGAACGGATGAAGCCGGCCCAGGAACGCGACGATGATCGCGGTGAAGCCGTAGCCCGGCGAAATCACCGGCAGCAACTGGCCAATCGGTCCCGCCACCTCGTTGGTGCCGGCGATGCCCGCCAGCGCGCCCGAAAGCATTAGACAGAACCACGTGACGCGTTTGGCGCTGAATCCGGCATAAGTCGCGGCTGCCGGTGTCAGGCCGATCACCTTGATCTTGTAGCCGAGGAAGCTGCGCGACATCAGGAACCAGGCGCCCGCCACCGCGATCACCGCCAGCGCCGTGCCGAGCCCGACGCGCGTGCCGCTGATCCACGGGTCGATCACCGCGTAGCCGTCGAAGCTCTTGGATTGCGGGAAATTGTAGCCCTGCGGATTACGCCATGGGCCGCGTACCAAATAGCGCAGCAGCAATTCCGCGACGTAGGTCAGCATCAACGAGGTCAGGATCTCATTGGCATTGAACTCGGTCTTGAGCAAAGCGGGAATCGCGGCCCACAACAGGCCCCCGAGTGCGCCGGCCGCAAACATCACAGGCAGTGTCGCCGGCCCCAGCATCGGTTCGTAGAACAGGCCGACGCCGCCACCACATATTCCGCCGAGGATAAACTGGCCCTCGGCGCCGATATTCCAGACATTGGCACGGAAGCCGATCGCCAGGCCAATGGCGCACAGGATCAGGGGCGCGCCCTTCACCCCCAGCTCGCCGACACCGTACATCGTCGAAATCGGGTCGATAAAAAACGCGCGATACGCTTGCAACGGGTCGCGACCCAAAATGGCGAACAGCACCGCCGCCCCGATCAATGTCAGTACCACCGCCAACATCGGCGACAAATAAGTCGCGAGACGCGACGATTGCGCGCGCGGCTCAAGCTTAATCCGCGGCATCGGCAATCGCCGTCTCCTTGGCCTCGAACAGGCCGCCCATCAGGAGCCCGATCTCGTCGATATTGGTATCGGCGACGCGCTTCGGCTCGGACAAGCGGCCGTGGCTCATCACTGCGACGCGGTCGCAAATCTCGAACAGTTCGTCCAAATCCTCCGACACGACGAGCACCGCCGCGCCGGTGTCGCGCAGGCGGATCAGCGCCTCGTGAATAGTCAGTGCGGCGCCGACATCGACGCCCCAGGTCGGATGCGCCGCGATCAGGATGCGTGGCTTTTGCAGAATCTCGCGTCCGATAATGAATTTCTGCATGTTGCCGCCGGAGAGGCTGCGCGCCTCGGCATCGATGCCCGCGCACACCACGTTATAATCTTTGACAATCGCGGTCGCGAAATTCCGTACCGTCGCGGTTTTGATCAAGCCGGCGCCGACATTACCATCGAGATAAGCCGTGAGCAGGGCATTATCGGCGAGACTCAACTCCGCCACGGCGCCGCGCCCCAGCCGTTCTTCCGGCACGAAGGCAAGACCGCGCGCCCGCCGCCCGGTGGGACCGAGACGCCCGGCGTCGGCACCGTCGATGCGGATCGTTGCGGCGCGGGACGCCAGTTTTTCACCGGCGAGCGCGTGCAGCAATTCGGTCTGGCCGTTGCCGGCCACGCCGGCGATGCCGAGGATTTCACCCTTGCGCACCGCGAGCGAGACGTGATCGAGGCGCGTGCCGAACGGATCGTCCGGGTCCATCGTCAGATCGGTCACGGTCATTGCGTCGCCGCTGCCCTTATGTTCTTCCGGCCGCTTCACCGCGAGGACGTCGCTCCCAACCATCATGCGCGCCAGCGAGGCCGAGGTCTCGCGGCGCGGGTCGCATTGCGCGGTTACCGCGCCCTGGCGCAGCACGGTGGCGCGCTGGCACAGCGCCATGATTTCGCCGAGCTTGTGCGAGATGTAGAGAATGGAGCAGCCTTCGGCGGCGAGCCGGCGAAGCACGTCGAACAGGCGCTCGACCTCTTGCGGTGTCAGCACTGAGGTCGGCTCGTCCATGATGAGAAGCTTCGGCTCCTGCATCAGGCAGCGCACGATCTCGACGCGTTGCCGCTCGCCGACCGCGAGGTCGTGGACATAGCGGTCGGGGTCGAGCGCCATGCCGTAGCGCTGCGCGGTATCGACGATCTTGCGACGCAAGGCGCGCATGTCGCGCTGATCGTCGAGGCCGAGCGCGATGTTCTCGGTGACGGTCAGCGTCTCGAACAAGGTGAAATGCTGGAACACCATGCCGATGCCCAACTTGCGCGCGGATGCGGGGTCGTGAACCCCGATCGGCTGACCCTGCCAGCGGATTTCGCCTTCATCTGCCGTCGCCACACCGTAGATGATTTTCACCAACGTGCTCTTGCCGGCGCCGTTCTCGCCGAGCAACGCGTGCAACTCGCCTGCGGCCACGGTCAGGTCGACATTCTTGTTCGCGACCGTGCTCGGATAGCGTTTGGTGATGCCCCGCAACTCCAATCGCGGCACGCCGACCGCGGTTCCCCCCGGTGAACTCATCCAGAGCCCCCGCGCAGGAGCGTTAGCGGCGGATGAAGACGCGCGGTTTCGCTGTCGCGCATTTGGAGAAGCTGAGCCACGACCGCGATGGCGATTTCGGCCGGATGCTTGCCGCCGACGCCGGCGACACCGATGGGGCAGGTCAGGCGCGCTAGATCCGCGTCGCCGAGCCCCCGCATTCGGAGCCGCCTCATGAACCGCGCACGCTTGGTCGCCGACCCGATCAAGCCGATATAGCGGAAGTCGTCGCGCTTCAGCGCCGTTTCGAGAATGCGCTGGTCGAGTGGATGCGAATGCGTCATCACCAGCACGAACGAGCCGGCTGGCAGCGCATCGATTTCCGCCTCCGGCTCGTCGTTGATCGTGATGGTAACGTTGCCGGAAACGGCTTCCGGAAAAATGTTGTCGCGCGGATCGATCCATGTGACCTGGCATGGCAGGTCGCCGAACAACTTTACCAACGCCTTGCCGACATGGCCGGCGCCAAACAATGCGATATGGAAGGTCGGCGGCTGGATCGGCTCCAATAACAGTGTCGCTTCGCCGCCGCAGCATTGGCCGAGGCTCGGGCCGAGCGGAAACCGGTGGATCGCCGGCGCCTCGGGCAACGGCGATTGGCGCAGCATCGCGCGCGACAGCTCGATTGCCTTCAGTTCGAGGTGGCCGCCCCCAACCGTGTCGTAGATCTTGTCGCGGGTCACGACCATCTTGGCGCCGGCCTCGCGCGGGGTCGAGCCCTTGACCTCGACCACGGTCACGAGCACGGCCTGGGTGCCGGTCTCGGCGACCGCGTTCAGCGCATGAAGCCAGCCGCTCATTCCGCCGCCTCGCGCACGGGAAGTCGCTCGCCGACTTTCGCCCGCAGCGCGTCGATGGCGTTCAGCACGCGCTCCGGCGTCGCCGGCGCGTCGAGATGCGGGCTCATCTGGTATTCGCACACCGACGCGATGGCGTCCTTGATGGCGTGGAATACCGAAATCGCCAGCATCAGCGGCGGTTCGCCTACCGCCTTGGAGCGATAGACCACATCTTCACGATTGCGGCTCCACTCGGCGATGCGGGCGTTGAATTGGCGCGGCAGGTCGCTGCAGGTCGGAATCTTGTACGTCGAAGGCGCGTGCGTCTGAAGCCGGCCCTTCGCGTCCCAATACAGTTCTTCGGCCGTGAGCCAACCCATGCCTTGGATGAAGCCGCCTTCGATCTGCCCCATGTCGATCGCCGGATTGATCGACTTGCCGACGTCGTGGAGGATGTCGACGCGCTCGACCTTGTATTCGCCGGTCAGCGTGTCGATCAGCACCTCCGAAACCGCCGCGCCATAGGCGAAATAGAAAAACGGGCGGCCCCGCATCGTCACCGGATCGTAAGCGACTTTCGGCGTCGCGAAATAGCCGGTGGCGGACAGCGGAATACGCTTGGCGTAGGCGAGTTTGATGAGCTCGGCGAATGTCATCGTCTTCTTGCCGATCCGAACTTGGTTGTCGGCGAAAACGATTTTGCCGGGCACCACCTTGAAATGTCCGGCGGCGAACTCTTTTAGCCGGTCCTTGATGGTGCGGGCTGCGTTCTGGGCCGCCTTGCCATTGAGGTCGGTGCCGGACGAGGCCGCGGTGGCCGATGTGTTCGGGACCTTGCCGGTCGTTGTCGCGGTGATCTTCACCTTGGCGAAGTCGATGCCGAAATCGTCGGCGACGATCTGGGCGACCTTGGTGTTGAGGCCCTGGCCCATTTCCGTGCCGCCGTGATTTAGCTTCACGCTGCCGTCGGTATAGACCAGCACCAGCGCGCCTGCCTGGTTGAAGATCGTTGCCGTGAAGGAGATGCCGAACTTCACCGGCGTCAGGGCCAGACCGCGCTTCAGGAACGGACTCGTCGCGTTCCACGCCGCGATCGCCTTGCGGCGTTGCCAATAATCCGATGTCTTTTCCAGCTCGCCGACGATCTCGGGGAGGATGTTGTCCTCAACCTTCATGGTGTAGGGCGTGACGTTGCGGTCGCGCTTGCCGTAGAGGTTGCGCTTGCGCACCGTCAGCGGATCGAGGCCGATCGTGCGCGCGATCTCGTCCAGAGCATACTCTATCACCATCATGCCCTGCGGCCCGCCGAAGCCGCGGAACGCGGTATTCGACACGGTGTTCGTCTTGCAGCGATGCGACACGATGGTGGCGTGCGGCAGGTAATAGGCGTTGTCGGCATGGAACATGGCGCGGTCGTTGACCGGGCCGGACAGGTCCGGCGACATACCGCAGCGCGAAGCGAGGGTGAAATCGGCGCCGCGGACGCGACCGTCATTGTCGAAGCCGATTTCGTAATCTGCGATGAAATCGTGGCGCTTGCCGGTGATGATCATGTCGTCGTCGCGGTCGGCGCGCAGCTTCACCGGCCGCCCGGTATTTTGCGCCAGCAGTGCGGCCACGACGGCGAACAGCGCGCCCTGCGTCTCCTTGCCGCCGAAGCCGCCGCCCATCCGTCGTGTCTCGACTGTGACGGCATGATCGTCGACGCCAAGCGTCTTCGCCACCGCGTGCTGGATCTCCGTCGGATGCTGGGTCGAGGAATAGACCAGCATCTCGCCGTCCTCGCCCGGCACCGCCATCGCGATTTGACCTTCGAGATAGAAATGGTCCTGGCCGCCGATGCTAAGTCGCCCCGAAATCTTGCGCGGTGCCTTGGCGATCGCTCTTTTGGCGTCGCCGCGCGTCAGTGTCAGCGTCGGGAGTACTTGGGCCCTGTGCTTAAGCGCATCCTCGATCGTTAAGATCGCCGGCAGTTCCTGATACTCGGCGACTGCCTTCGTCGCCGCTGCGTATGCGAGCTCGCGCGTCTCGGCCGCCACGGCAAAAACCGATTGACCGACATACTCGACAATCTTTTCCGCGAACACCGGATCGCCGGCGAAGCCCGGGCCTATATCGTTGTGTTTCGTGGGCAGGTCGGCAGCCGCCATCGCGGCGACGACGCCGGGTGATGTGCGCACCGGCGCCAGGTCAAGTTTCTTGATCTTGCCGTGTGCGACGGGGCTCATCGCGATATAGGCGTGGAGCAGATTCCGCGGTTCGGCGATGTCGTCAATGTAAACGGCCTCGCCCGAGACGTGCTTCGCCGCGCTGTCATGCGGGAGCGCCTTGTGCACGCTCCGCAAATTGGCTTCGGGGTTGGCTGTCTTCGGCGCCTTCATGCCGCAATGTCTCGGTTGATCACGCGGGTCGCGCCCGGTCGTGGGTTCGTCTCCAAAAAGAACTTGAGAAGCAAATTTTGAGCCACTTTGAGCCGGTATTCGGCGCTGGCGCGCATGTCGGTGAGGGGTTGAAAATCCTGCTGCATTGCCCGCATCGCGGCGCGCGCCGCCGTTTCGTTCCAGACCTGGCCCTGAAGCGCCGCCTCGGTGTGCGAAGCACGCTTCGGTATCGCGGCCATGCCGCCAAATCCGATGCGGATCTGCGTGACGCGGCCGCCCTCGAGCCGCAGCGCAAACGAGCCGCACACGGCGGAAATATCCTGATCGAACCGCTTCGAAATTTTATACGCGCGAAATTTCAGGTCTGGACGCGCGCGGGGCACACGAACGGCCTCAACGAACTCGCCCGGTTGCAGCGCCGTCTTGCGATAGGCGAGGAAGAATTCGCCAATCGGCAACTCACGCGCCGACGTGCCGTGACGCAGGATCAACGTCGCGCCGAGGGCCAACAGCGGCGGCGGCGTGTCGCCGATCGGCGAGGCGTTGGCGACGTTGCCGCCGAGCGTGCCGGCGTTCCGTACTTGGACGGACGCAAACCGGCGCAGCATCTCGCCGAAATCGGGATAATCCGCGGCTAGCGCCGCGTAAGCGCCGGAATGGGACACGGCGCCGCCGATCTCGATGAATTCGTCATCGACGGTGAGGCGATGAAGTTCCTGTACGTCGCCGGTATAAATGACCGTGTCGAGACGGCGGTGCAGCTTCGTCACCCAAAGGCCGACGTCGGTGCCTCCGGCGAGCAGTACCGCCTCGGGATATTCCGCCACGCAGGCAGCGAATTCCGCAAGATTCGCGGGCGCGAAATAGCGCTGTCCGTCGGTCTCGAACGTCAGCGTGTCGCGACGCTCGATCGACTCAAGTTGTTTTGCGGTCGCCGTCGCGCGCGCATGAAACTGATCCTTGGCGCCAAGGCCGCGCATGCGCTGCGCTGCCTCGATAATCGGGCGATAGCCGGTACAGCGGCAGAGATTGCCGGCGAGCACGTCGTCGACCGTCTCCCGGTCAGTGCCCTTGTCGCTGTGATAGAGCGTGAACAGCGACATGACGAAGCCCGGTGTGCAAAAGCCGCATTGCGAGCCATGACATTCGACCATCGCGAGCTGCACCGGATGGAGCTTGCTCTTGTGCTTCAGGCTCTCGACCGTCACCAGCTCCTTGCCATCGAGCGTCGGCACGAATTGGATACATGAATTGATCGCGCGATAGCGTATGGCGGTGCCGTCACGTTCGCCGATCGCAACTGTGCAGGCCCCACAATCGCCCTCGGCGCAGCCTTCCTTCGTACCGCAGCGCCGCTCACTCTCGCGCAGCCATTGCAGCACAGTCATGGTCGGCGCGACGTCGCGCAGTTCACGGATTTCCTCATCCATAACAAAGCGGATCGTGTCGGACACGGCTTAGCTTCCCCGATACGTCGAATACGACCACGGCGAGAACAGGAGCGGCACATGATAGTGCTGCGTCGGGTCGGCGATACCAAAGCGCACCGGCACCTCGTCGAGGAATGGCGGCGATGCAATCGGGATGCCGTTCCGGCGGAAATAATCACCGCAATGGAACAGAAGCTCGTAAGTCCCGGCGTGGAATGTATCGTTTTCTACCAGAGGCTGGTCGGCGCGGCCGTCATCGTTCGTCGTCAGGCTCCTGACGAGCCGCCGACCGTCGTCGAGGGTGAATAAATCGATGCGCAGGCCAGAGGCCGGCCGGCCGCGCGCGGTATCCAGCACATGGGTAGTCAGACGGCCCATCCGCCTCCGCAATTCCTGCACACTCGGTCAGGAATAGCCATGGTCCCACGCTTGGCGGCGTTCGCCAAGCGGATGTTTATAGCCTTATTCGGCGGCGTGTTTCATCGCCGGCCGCACCGCATTCTTGATATTGGCGGCGTAGGCGTCCTGCCATTCTGTCTCGAGATCGGCAACGAAGAAACCGCTACGTGCTTGGAGATAGGTCTCGGGGTCGTCGAGGCAGGGCGGGGCCGCCTTGCCGGACGCGCTGGCGCGGGCGGTCTCCAGAATATGGCGGCGGGTTCGCGTGATCATGATGTCGGTGGGTGCCAGATGCTCGAACTCGTGATCGGTGATCGGCCCCATGCTTTCGGTGACCGCCTGATCCTGCATGTGGATGTTGGCGATGCCGGTGTAGCTGATGTTGTTGGCCTGCGCCTCGCGGTCGATGTTCCAGTCGTTGCGCGGATTGGAGGTCAGCCGCCAGCGGCCGAGCCAGTCCGTCGTGTTGGGCAGATAGTCGAAGCCAAGCGATACGCCGGTCAGCGGCTTGCCGTCACGGCCGGCGGCGCGGTCAGGCATCGGCCGCTTCCAGACGAAGTTCCAGAACATCATGTTGTGGTCGTCCAGCGGCACCCACGCACGAGCATGGACGTTGGTCGCGAAATCGCCTTGCGGTTGCTGCGTCCAGAATGGGAAGAGGAAGTTAGCGGTGCGCCAATAGGTTCGGCCGCCGTCGGCCGGGCGATAGGCGCCGTAGCTCGTGCCCCAGGGCGTCTCCGTGACCTTCAACTCGGGCGCGCGGTTGAACACGGCGCCGCGGAATGGATGGTCGGGTGCCAACTGCTCGGGCTTGATGTGGCCTGCGTGGAGGAAGCCGAAATGCGACGTATCGATGTCGCCTTCGAGCCCTTGCAGCCAATTGCATTCGCGCAGCGCGGCAATGACTTGGACGTCGCCTTCCGGCAATTGGAGTATTTCAAGGCCCGGCATCGGTGGCGCCTTGGCACGCTTGCCCATATAGACCCACACGACGCCGTTGCGTTCGGCCGCCTTATATGCCTTCGCTTTGACCTTGCTTTTGAAATCCTGGTGCGCCGGCACGCTCGCCATGTCGACGCAGTTGCCTTCGACGTCGAATTTCCAGCCGTGATAAACGCACCGCAATCCGTTCTCTTCGTTGCGGCCGAGAAACAGCGAAGCGCAGCGATGTGGGCAGTGATGATCCATTACGCCGACGCGTCCGTCGGTGTCGCGGAATGCGATCAGCTTTTCCCCGAGCAGCATGAGCCGCACCGGCGCGCCGTCCGCTTTCAACTCGCTCGATATCAACGCGGGCAACCAATATTGCCGCATGAAATCGCCCATCACAGTGCCCAGTCCGACGCGCGTCAGGTCTTCGCTGTCCTTGGTGGTCATTTGTCCTTCTCCGACGATGGATGACTAGGCGGCGCGCGCATCGCGTTGCCGCCGCGGGTCGGGCGCCTTGTGGAATTTGCCGTCCTTCATAATCATCAACAACCGCTCCGCGTTCTGCAACGGCGCGAGGTCGCGGACCGGGTCGCCGTTGACTAAGAGCAAGTCCGCAAGATAGCCCGGCTTGATTTGGCCAAGCTCGTCGCCGATGCCCATGATCTCGCCGCCGAGCTTGGTCGCCGCCGTCAGCGCCTCGGCCGGGGTAAAGCCGAACTCGGTTGCGAACAGCTCGATATCGTGCGCGTTCTTGCCGATCGGATTGGTCGGGAAGCCGTAATCGCCACCCGGCAGCAGGCGGATGCCGCGTTTGTGCAGAACCGGCAAAAGCTCGCGCAAATAATCGAACTTCGCGATCTGCTCGCGCAACGCCGCGCCGTTGTCCCGCCTCGCGTAGTTCGGATCGGCGTGGATGTTCGTCCAATTGAGCCCGACCGTCGGCCCGACGAATATCTCATCCTTGCGCGCCTCGAGCATGTCGAGGGCTTCCTCGTCCGGCCAGGTGCAGTGGTAGATCACGCGAGCGCCGTTCCGCACTGCCATCTTGATCGTTTCGGCGGAATGGGCATGGACGTTGAGCCAGACGCCCGCGTCGCGCGCCGCTTCTCCTGCCGCCTGGATCTCCGCCTCGTGGTAGAGGCAGGTGAGCGACGTCCCCGGCACAATGCTATTGTCGCCGGTCAGCACCAGCTTCACGGAATCGACGCCGACGGCCGCCATCTCCTTGACGAAGGCGCGGACGCCATCGACATCCGGCGCGCGGCGGTCGTAGCTCATATATTTCCGCGTGCCCTCCATTACAGATCCTGCTTCGCGCTCGAACGAGCAGGCGCGCAACCGCGGCCCCGGTAGCCAGCCCGCTGCGATTTCGTCGCGGAGCGCCGTCTCCGCCGCGGCGCTGTGGGAGCCGGCGGAATAGGCGCCGGTGAAGCCATGCTCAAGCATCACCTTCGCCGTGTGCGCAGTGATCAGCAGCATCTGCTCCGGCGAGTGTGCGCGGCCGCGGAGCACCCGGTCCACCGCCGAGCCAAAGCCCAGATGCGCATGCGCCTCGATCAGGCCCGGCATCAGCGTCGCCCCGCCACCGTCGATCACGGTCGCGCCAAGGGCGGCGATGCGCTCACCGCCCTTGGACACCGCCTTGATGCGGTTGCCTTCGATCAGGACATCGCCGGGAAACGGTGCGGCGCCGGTGCCGTCGAAGATAGCGACGTTGGTTATCAGCGTTGCCGTCATGGCTATTCCGGATTGGCTTCCTTCCACGGATCCTTCACGTCCTTGATCACATCGAACGGCACGTTCTCCAGCTTGCCGTTCACCTTTTCCACCCGTTGGACATAGATGTCCTGGATCACATCGCGGGTCTTGGGGTCGATGGTGATCGAACCGCGCGGGCTGGGGATTGTGAGACCCTTATAAAAGCCAATGGCCTGGTCTCCGGTCACATGGGGACCGAACTTAGCGACGGCGCGGTAGATGAGTTCCATCGCGTCATAAGCCGAGCACGTGGCGATATCGGGCACGGTCATCGGGTTCGGGCCGAAATCCTTGAACCACTGCGCCCACAGCGCCTTATTGATCGGATCGTTGCCGTGCTCGGGATAATGCGTGGTCGACACTAGGCCAAGCGCCGCGTCGCCGATGCTCGGCAGATCGGATTCCTGGATCTGCAAGGCGCCGATGAAACCGATACCTTGCGGGCGCAGGCGCGCCGCCCAAGTCTTCACCATCATCAGCGAATTGGTGCCGCCGGTGCCGAACACCTGGATCACTTGCGGCTTGTCCTGGAGCACGCGCTCGTAGTAGGGCGTGATGTCCGCGACGGTGGTCGGGTATTTGATCTCTTGCAAAATTTTGCCGCCACCCGCCGTATAGGTCTTGGCGAAGCCGGCTTCGGAATCCTTGCCCGCGATATAGTCGGCGGTCACCGAATCCACGGTCTTGATGCCGCTCCGCGCCGCCCATGTACCGAGGGGCGCCGATTCCTGCTGCAGCGTGAAGCTGACACGTACGTAGTATGGCGATTTCCGCACAATGAAGCCGGTCGCGGCGTTTGTGATGATCGTCGGCATCTTCGCCTGGGTGATGATGTCGGCCACCGACAGCGCGTCCGGACTGAACGTGAAGCCCATCAGGAACTGCACATGGTCGCGTAGGATCAGTTCGGTCGCCAATTGCTTGGAGCGTGCCGGATCGATACCGCCTTCGTCGCGGAATACGATCTCGATGTCGTTGCCGTTGACCTTAGTGCCATGAAGTTCCTGATAGACCCGCACGCCACCCTTGGTTTCGGTACCCCACTGCGCGTAAGAGCCCGAAAATGGAATGATAAGGCCGACTTTGACCGTCTCGGCCGATGCCACCCCGGCCCACAAGGCGGCAAAACCGACAATGCCCACGCCAATGAGACGCTTCATTTAGTCCTCCCGGATATGCGCGGAAATTTGTCGTGACCCGCGCTTCGGGAATAGTATGACATTTTCGCGCTGCGAATAAACAGAGGAGTAAAGCATGGCCGAAGCGTTCGGCACGCAGGACCACGAAGTCGGGTTGACGGTTCGCACCGAGTCCGGCCTCGTCGCCGGCGCGGCGCTCGCCAGCGGCGTCCGCCTTTTCAAGGGCATACCCTTTGCGGCGGCGCCGGTCGGCGAGATGCGATGGCGCCCGCCGGGCCTGCCGCGGCCGTGGAGTGGCGTCCGACAAGCGACAGAATGGGGTCCCGATTGCCCGCAACCGGCGCCGCCGCCGGGCGGACCAAGCAGTTCGCGTTCGGGCAGACAAAGCGAGGACTGCCTCAATCTCAATATTTGGACACCATCCGCGGCATCGGGCGGGAAATTGCCGGTCATGGTGTGGCTGTTCGGCGGCGGCTATATGGCTGGGAGCGCGACCGACGCTTTGTTCGATGGCGAGAAATTTGCCCAACGGGACGTGATTCTTATTACTGCGAATTATCGTGTCGGAGTCTTCGGTTTTCTGGCCCATCCAGGGTTGACTGCGGAATCGCCGCACCGCTCATCGAGCAACTACGCGCTGCTCGATCAACTCGCAGCACTGCGTTGGGTGCGGGACAACGTCGCCAATTTCGGCGGCGATCCGACGCGCGTGACGGTGTTCGGCGTGTCCGCCGGGTCGGCGTCGATTTCGTTGCTCATGACCTCGCCGATTGCCAAGGACATGTTCCAGCAGGCGATTCTGGAAAGTCCCGGCGCCTACCGTCCTCTTGCGAGCCTTACCGATGCCGAAGCCTACGGATTGAAGCTTGGCAACGACATCGCGGCGATTCGGCGCATGTCGACGGCAGAGCTCTTGGAAAAGACGCCATTGTTCGTGCCGCGCATGCGCGGTCTGACCACGCCGCGTGTGCTGCGTCCGATCCGCGACGGCTGGGTGATCCCGCGCGACGAGCGTGATGCCTATGCCGCGGGCCACTTTCACGCGATGCCAATCATCGTCGGCAGCAATTGCGATGAAGGGACCGGTTTCGTCGCGGCGTGGCCGGTCAAGGACCGCGCCGCCTATCGCGGCGTGGTCGAAGAAAATTTCGGCGCGACGTCCGAGGCGGCGCTGGCGTGCTATCCCGTCACGAGCGACGCCGAAGCGTTGCCGCGCGTTGCCGAGATTTTCGCGGACACGCAATTCAATTACGGCGTCTGGGCCTTGTCCTGCACCCTCGCGAAAAGCGCCAAGGGAACCTGGCGGTACCTTTTTTCGAAGAAGCGCTCCGGTCAGACCGCCGTGCCCCATCATGGCGACGAGGTCGCGTTCGTCTTCGGCACCCTGGGCGCACCGACGCGAAAGGGCAGCCAGTTTGACGGCAGCGATACGGCGGTGTCGGAGACGATGATGAGGCTCTGGGTACAATTCGCATGTACCGGCGATCCGAATGGCGTGGGTGTGACGTGGCCGGCCTATGATCCAGCGCGCGACAATTACCTCGAGTTGGGCGACCAGATCCGCGAGGGCACCAACTGGCGGCGCGGCCAGATGGATTTCCTCGACCGGTTCTTCGATGGAAAAGCTGCCTGATCTTTCTGGCCGCGCGATCGCCGTCCCGGAAGCCCGCGAGCTCGATGTGTTTGCGCGGATGCTTGAGGACCGCGGCGCGACGACCATTCGCTGCCCGCTGATCGCGATTCACGATACGCCGGATGCCGCGCCGGTCGAAGCCTGGCTGCGCGACTTCAGCGACGGCGGCTGCGACGATCTGATTTTACTGACGGGCGAGGGACTTCGCCGTCTCGTCGGCTTTGCGCGCCGCGCCAATATCGAGCCAGAGTTTGTTGCGCGGCTTGGCGCGGTGCGCAAGATTACACGCGGCCCGAAACCGGGGCGGGCCCTGCGCGAGCTGGGACTAAGCGCGGACATGCCGGCGGAAACGCCAACCACCGACGGTGTTATTGCCGCTTTGTCGCCGCTCAATCTGGCCGGACGGCGTGTCGGCGTGCAACTCTATCCGGACAGCGCACACGCGAAGCTGCTTGGTTTTCTTGCTCGCACCGCGGCCGCAGTGAAGCCGGTGTCGCCCTACGTCTATGCTTCCGCCGCCGACGACCAACGCGTGATTGAGCTGGTCGACCGGCTCGCGGCCGGCGCGATCGACTGCATCGCCTTTACCAGCGCCCCGCAAGTGCGGCGTCTGATCGCGGTCGCGGAACGCGCCGGCACTACTGCCACGTTGCGCGACGGCCTGGCGCGGACGAAGGTCGCGGCGGTTGGTCCTATCGTGGCTGGGGCACTGACGGATTTCGGTACCCGCGTGGATATCGCGCCGGTGGAGCGCTTTTTCATGAAGCCCTTGGTCAATGCGATCGTCGATTTGCTCGGCGAATAGCCGGCCTCGCGCCGGTTTTGTGTCGAAAAGCCGCAAAAGTTGGACTACCTTACCGGTTATACACAAGGGCGCGCACCGGCATGCACCCTGCCGAGCCCGGGGGAAGTAAATCGATCCATGACTGGGGCGACGTCGCGGCGCAGTGCCGGAATGGCGCGATCCCAGGATGGCGGGCTATATGCTGCCGCCGTGGCATTCTTTCTTCTCGCAAGTGCGGCGCGGGCGCAGAACATCACGCCATCGGGCGAGATTCAACCGGGCCAGACGAGGCTGCTTCCGGAAGCGCCGCCGCCGCAGTTCGATTTCCGAATCGAGGCCCCGCGGCCGTCGCCGGTGCCCCGCGCCGTCGAGGAAATATCGTTCACAATCAAAGGAATCAAAATCGTCGGCGCGACCGTTTATAAGCCGGCGGCGTTCCGGCCGCTTTATACGGCGCTGCTCGGGAAAAGCGTCCATCTTTCGGACGTCATTCATGTCGCGGAAGAGATCGAGGCGAAATATCGCGGCGACGGTTTTGTCTTAACGCGCGCGTACGTGCCAGGACAAAGCGTCAACAACGGCATATTCACCATCAACGTGGTCGAGGGGTACGTCGCGGCGGTGTCGGTGACGGGCGGTCAAGAGGACGCGCGCCGGCGCGTCGAGCATATCCTCGCCCCGATACCACAATCGCGGCCCTTAAAACTCGACGTTATCGAAGATGCGACGCTTTACGCGCTCTATGAGCACCGCATCCGCGAGTTCGAAGCGGTGCCACCGCCGCCCGATTGGGACGGCGTGTACACCGCGACCGTTAAGTGAGGCTCTGGAAGACGGCGTCGTAGGCGGCGGTGACGCGTTCCGGCGAGAATGGCGTCATGTCCGGTTTGCCGTCGCGCGGGGCCGCAGCCCAATGCAAGCCGTCGGCGAGCACCAGCGGGGTCAGCGGCGCTTCGAACAGCTTTATCCAAAGCGGGCCGACTTGACGCTGCAACTCCTTCATTGCACCGCGATCCGGTACCAGAATGAGCCGACCGTGAGTCAGGCACATGAAGGCAGCACCGGAATTGAGAATTTCGACATAAGGCGCCACCACCAGCGACGCTGCTTTGAACAGCGTAGCGACCTCACGATCGTCAATGGCGCGAAACATCAAGCTGATGCGGCTGTCGGTGGCGACGTTGCGCAATGTTTCCGCGAGGTGCTCATCCTGCGGATAGCCTGCGACCACGAGCCGGGTGTCGTCGCCCGGCAGGTCGTGAAAGGCGCGGATCAGCTTCAGCAAATTCTTGTATCGCCGGATCACCCCGAAGGCGAGGATCAGGCGACAGTTCGTCGGGAGGCCCAGGGCCGTTAGCGCCGCTTCGCGTGTCATGTCGCTGTCGGCCAGCTCTGCATAGCGCGGATGCGGTATGACGACAGCCGGTTTGGCGGCGAGCCGCGGATAGCGCTTGATCGCCGTGTCGCGCCCTGCTTCGCTCAAATGGACCGTGTGGTCCACCCGGGCAGTGAAGCGGTCCATGTAAATTCTTTCGAGGGTCGGATGATGGCCCTCATGATCGGCGAGATTGTGAATCGTCCAAACGACACGCCGCCTAAGCAAATTGGCAATGCGAAGCGTACCGAGAGCGAGCCCGAAGCGTACCAAGGTGATCGCCGGCGACCGATTCCGGAATACTTCGTTAGGAAAACTGAAATGCAAGATTTTGTAACGCCGAAACAGGGCACGCCAATAGCTGAAAGCGCCGACACGCCAGCCGAAATCCTGCTCCAATCCATTATGGATAATGGACAGAACGGGATTCAGCCAGAGCTCGCGCGGCCACGCGAGAATGCGTGCGCCTGCGGTGCGGCGCGGCATGTCAACCGGCAACGCAGGGACCGAGGTCATGATCTCGACTCCTGAACATCGGGCAGGTTGACGGTAACCGCCCGGCCGCCGTGACGGAGCTCCACGCTCTCGCCGCTGCCGTTGCGAATGAGGCGCGCGGGCGCCGGTGCCGCTCCGCGCGCGCCGACGCTGATCGCCACGATCATTTCACCGATGCCGCTTCCGGCGTGCTTTCGATTTCAATTCGCCATGCCCCAGTCACGCGCGCGACCCGCGGCGGGAAGTCCGGTTGTTTCAGCAGCCAATCCGCGGCGTTGCTCGCGGCATCGATATTCTTGCCATCTCGATAATCCTCGTAACCCCGGCCGCCAACGAGCCGCACGGTCGCGCCGGCCGGCCATAGCACTTGAATGACCGCCTGGCTGCGGCCGCGCGTGATCGTGATGCGGTCCGAGCGGCCTTCCAGGATGCCGGCTTCGGGCGTGCCTTGAACAACGCGCAAACCGGGTGCGTCCGGGCGCTCGCGGGTATGAAACAACATGCGGACACTGCCGACATCGTGCAGATCGGAAGCGGTCGCGAATGATGAACATATCCGGCTTTACGTCGATCACGCTACGTTGATACGACAAAACATGCGTTGGATCGTAGGCGGCGGTGGCATCGCCCGTGACGGTGGCGATATCGCCGCCATTCGTGAACGCAAAAATATGACCGAGATAGCCCGCATATTCCGGATACCAGATGATCCGGTTGGCAACGGGATAAGCTTCCGCCGACAACATCGCGAGGCGCGTCTTCGTTGCCGCGCTTTCGCTGTTCGCCAGACGCGCTCCGCCGATGTCACCGAAGAGGCGGTTATCGTCATAAACGGCGGTGGGGACCGGCAGTTGACTGCCGTCGAGATCGGGCGCGCTGCCTCCGATCGGCGAAAACACCGCTGTGTTGCGCGCAAGCGAAAGCACGCCCCACTGCACGTGGTAGCGCGTCGGGCGCGACAGATAATTTGCGCCTTCAGTGATCAGATCGTCGTTGCCGCGCCACAGCGTGAAATGACCGGCATCGGCTTCGGCATGCTCCGTCCAAGGACCAAGATAAAACCAAGCGTCGATATCGTCAGCATCGGCGCGGCCGATATTCCAGGCGGAACGCATGTCCACCATGCCCTCTTGTGGCATATAGCGCATGAGCGGCACGCCGGCGCGCGCCGGTGGAATCGGCGCGAGGCCATCGTCGTGAAAAATCAGGTCCAACCAGCGCGGATTGTCCCAGCGCAAGCCGAATCCCTGTTTTTCCAAGAGGAATTGAGCCGAGCCACTGGGCGAAACCGTCCCGCAAGTAATCGGCGATCATCAAGCAGGCCGAGTGCCGACGGGTTTTGCAGGCGAATGATCATGCCGCGTGCGTCGGATGCTTGATCGCCGGGACCCGCGACGAAATCCGTCACCGTCTTGCGACAGGCGCCGCAGCAGAAAATCGGCGTGATGCATGACGAATTGATTGCGCCGAACGACATCCTGGCCGATGGCCATGCTCCACATGATCGCTGGCACGATCAAGAACGTGTCTTGATATGAGTACGTCTTGTAGCCGCCGTCGCCGTGCAGTTCGTTGCCGAGCTCGATCCAATTTTGCAGCGCGTTCTGGGCCTTTTGCAGGCGGTCGGGGGCGCCCGGCTCGCCGGCGATCGCCAGCACACCCATCAAGTAGGCATGCAAGCCAAGGAAATGGGCTTCGTGCCATTGGAATGCGCTTGTTGAGCGCGTTTTCGCGCATCTGATTCTGCGCGTCGATTTTGGCGACCAGCCGTGCCTTCAGCTCCGGCGTCAGCGCGAAATAGCACCAGTCGAACACCAACGCTTCGGCATCGCCATAGATATATTCCGGCGGGCCGAACAATTTCCAGTCGAAGCCGCCGGGCGGTCCGCTCGACAGATTCATTTTCGGGTGCCAGCCGTCGGCGAGCACGGTGCGCGCCGCCAGCCGGCACGCCGCTTCGTCGTTGGATCGCGAGGCCGCGTAACGCCTGACTCACCGGATCGAGGCCGGTGTCATATTTGTATTCGCGCACGACCGAGGCGTAGGCCGGATCGGTCCAATGGGCGCGGAAGCGGCTGCAAATGCGCGGCATCGAAAAAGAGGCGCGGATGATCGGTCCGGACGCTCGGCGCGGGCCAAGGATGCAGGCGGCGCTTCCGTCAGCGGATGGAAGCGCTGGCTTTCCGGCGGTGGCACGGGACAGATTTCAGACGTCGCGGCATCAAGCGGCGCCGACAGGAACACCGTCACGGTTAACGCGACGGCGGGAAATGTTCGAGAGTGGAGCGCGATCGGCATCGGTCGCTATCTGCTAATAGGCGTCTTGCGATCTGAACAGCGCGAAGAACGTGCGCAGAATGATCTTGATGTCAAACCACAAGGACCAGTGGTCGATGTAATAGATGTCGAGCTCGACGCGCTTCAGCATGCGGTCGAGCGTCGCCGTCTCGCCGCGATAACCGGAAATCTGCGCCCATCCGGTGATGCCGGGCTTAACCCGATGGCGCGCCGCGTATTCGTGAATGATCGCATCGAGCGGTTCGGCGCCGCCTTGCTCCCAAAGGTCGCTCGTCTTGCGCCACATCGGATGCGGCCGCGGCCCAACCAAAGACATGTCGCCGCTCAAAACGTTGAAGAGTTGGGGCAGTTCGTCGAGGCTTGACTTCCGGAGGAACGCGCCGACCCGGGTGACGCGCGAATCGTTTCGCGTCGCCTGCTTCAAGGTCGCGTCGGTACTTGCTGCGACGCGCATGCTGCGGAACTTGTAGACTGAAAATGGCAAATTATTGAAACCCAGCCGGTTCTGCCGGAAGAAGACGGGGCCGGGGCTGCTGAGCTTGACGGCTACGGCGATGCTGATCAATAGCGGCGACAGCCAGACCAGCGCGGCGGCTGCGACGACGCGGTCGAGAATGCTCTTGAGGAATTGCCCCCACGGCGACAGCGGTGTCCGCCGGACGATTGGCGCCAGGGCGGCGCCCTCGGCCTCGTACCCGACCAAGGCCGGATGAAGCAATGCCGATTCCGGCGCCAGCCGGACCGATGCGGGAAGCGGTCGAAACTTCCGTAGGATATCGAGGATACGGCTGTCCGCCGACCACGGCAGGGCAACGAAGATTTCATCGATAGCATGCTGCTGGACGTACGAAATCAGCTCATCCGCGCCGCCGCCGAAGGAAACATTGGCGATCGTGTCTGGCACGGCCGTCGCCCGTTCGTCGAAGAACGCCGCGATCTTTAGTTGGGCGTTGGGTTGGCGGATTACCGCCTCGATAAAGCGTTGCCCGTGCGGTCCGCCGCCATAGACAACCGCGCGCCGGGCAAGCCTACCTTGCCGTTCGCGTCGGCGAAGCGCGAGCTCGAGGCCGCTGTCGCACAAACCAGCAAACGCGTAGCTCGCCGCGAACCACACAGCGAACCAATTTATCAGGGCCGGTTCCGACGGTGCGAGACGCAGGGACGGGTGGATCGTCGCAAATAATGCGAGCGCCGCGAATTGCGCCACCAGAAGCGGCGCGATCAACCGCATGCCCCAGATCGGCCGGATGGCGCGCGCGCGTGCGGCGGAGCGGTTGTTCAGGCCGGCCGCGAGGGGGAAAAGACATGCCGCCGCAGCGAAAATGAATTGATGTGCGCCCCATAGCCTTTCGCCGGCGCCGACGTCAAGCGCCGCGGCCGTGAGGGCGCCAAGGGTCCAGATCCCGAGGCCTTCCGCGAGAAACAGCGCAGTGACGGCGGCCGGCGGATAGTCCTGAGCGACAACGTCGGCGGTCAGGTCGAGCGACGGCGGCGCGGGCGCGATAGCGACGCTGACGCGCCGGTCATGCTCACGCTCGACAGTATCGTCGCGAAGTTTTTGAACCTGCGCCACAGCCCATCCCGAACAAAATCAGTCCGGGCAGGACTTTAGTCGTGGCGAGTTAATGAGTTCTTAGCGGTACCTAGTCACTGCCGTCCGAGAAAGCCTATTGCATGTCCATCCGGATCGCGCACTACCGTGATCAGCGTAAGCGGCGAATCCGGCGGTAACATTTCGGCCCGCATTGTCGCAATAATTTTATTGTGAAGATCGTACACGATCATGCGGCGGCCCAACGGCTTTGCGTGACCGATCAGTTTGAATTGCCGCAGGTCGATAACGTCGTAGTGATCGCCGGCCGGCTGAAGCCGCTCGACGACCTTCTGGTTCTGATCGGTAATAAAAAGCATGCGTCCCATCTGAGGCGCGGGGATTACCTGCGCAGTCGCGGGCAGGGCAGACGGCAAAGCCAGCAACAACGACAGGGCAAACAGCCGAACGCGCACGATTTGGCGTTATCGTCGGCCAGACGCCGACGCCAGCGGGAACGTCGCCAACACCGGAACGCCGATGACCGATTCGATTTGATTCGGCATGCTGAAGGCCTCGTCCGTCATCTCCGTGAAGAAGCTGACGGCGATCCCGAGTGCGAGGCCGAAGACCAGAGCGAGCAACATGATGAGACCGACGCGCGGTCGCGCAGTATTGATCGGAATGGTCGGTTGCTGGACGATCGCGACGCTGGTAATGCCCTCGCGGTTCAGGTCGTTGGTCAGGCGCGCGCTTTCGACACCTTGAAGATAGTTCCGGAAATTTTCCTCATCCACTTGTTGCTGCAATTCCAGCTCGTTTAGCTGGCCAGTTTTCTGGCCCAGCTCGTCGAGCCGCGCTTCGAGCCGTTCGAGTTCGGATTCGAGCGGCTTCCGCCCGCCCGCCGCCGCTGCCTCGTCGCCCGCCGCAGTCAAAGCCGCTTTCTGCAAATCCTGGTAAACCGGGTTCGGCCCGGTCCTCAGCCGCGCTACGCCTTCCTTCGACAGGCGCGCCAAATCCTCCTCGGCAAACCCGATCTGTTTGCGGAGATTTTGGACCGGAACGCTGTTGTCCTTGTAATTGAGCGCCATGTCGTATTCGCGCTGACGCAGTTCGCTTAGTCGTTCGCGGGCATCATCCACCGGCTTGAAGCGGTCGGCTTCGTTGGCCAGCGTGATCTCGTACGGCAATTTCTTGAGCGCTTCCTCAATCCGCTGATAGCGCTGCTCCGCTTCCTGTTCGGTGCTGATCTGCTTGCACGAGCTTTTCACGAATTTCAGACCGCTGTCGGAGGATCAGTGACCGTTCCTCGTCCAGCGACGAAATGCCGGAGTTGGTCTTGAAGGCTTCGACCGCGTTGCGGGATTTGGTCAGGGCGACGCGTGCCTGCTCCAATTGATCCTGGAGGAAGGGCAACTGTTGCGACTGATAGACCGATGCTTGCCGTTTCTGGAATTTGTTGATGACGACCTGCAAGGCCTGCGGCCGCCACGTTGGGGTCGGCATTGAGAAGCGACAAGTCGATGACGTCGGAATCCTTGCCGCCTTCGGCGATGAGATCGCGGCTGAGCGCCTCGATCGCCTTGTTCTCAAGAGCCTGCGGACTGTCGGCGGTAAGGTCCGGATATAGGCGTGCAATCGCCGACGGTATGCAGCACATCGGCGAGCAGATCGCGGCTTGTATAGCAAGCGCGATCTGCGAATTGACGATTTCCTTGCGCTCCTGCTGCTGCGCGGAGATTTCGGGGGTGACGCCCGCCGGGTCGCGTGGTTTGCTCCTGCGCGGTACCGAACCGGACCAACAGCTCGGCGGTGCTCTTATATTTGGGCGTCGCGATCAGGCAATACGCGGCCGCCAGGAACAGGCACGTTACGAGTGCCGCCAAAAATCTGACGCGATGGCGAAACACCATGTTCAGAGGCTGCGCGGCGTCACTTCGACGATCATCGGTCCGGTCCGGATGTGGTCGCTGGCGCGCATGGGTCAGGGAATCGGTGCCGGTGGAACCCAGCACGACGCTGAGATTGGGCGGGATGAACTGCATCACGTATTGCCGCCAGTTGACCCCTGCTTGCGCGACATCGGTGCGGGGCACGAACAATACATCGTGGTCCGCGAGCTCGATGTCGGCGGTGTCGCCATGGTGAAAGGCCGCGTCATTGAAGCTGATATCGTAGGCGCGTTCAACGTTGCCGTCGCGTCGCAGCAGCACGACGTTGTCGCCGTCGGCCGATTCCTTCAGCCCGCCCGCGCGCGCGACCGCCTGCGTTATGGTCATCGGCGCGCCTGTCGTGATGTATTCACCCGGTGTCGTCACTTCGCCGACGACATAGACTTTCCATTGCAACGGGCCTTTCACCGCCAACTCCACCGTGGGGTCGACCAGCACTTTGGTATACGCCAGTTTCACCAAGTGTCTGGCCTGCGGCATTGTCTCGCCGGCGAGATGTAAGTCGGGCGCATACTGGAACGAAACCGCGCCGTCGACTTGAACTGTCTGTTCCTCGTTGAGTTCCGGCGTGTAAGGAAACTTAACGTCGATCGTGTCGCCCGCCTGCACATGATATGGCGGCGGAGGCAAATAAGCGGCATGGGGTGGATAGGGCACCGTCTCCGCCCGGTTGGCGCACGCCGTCAGCAGCAATAGCACGCAACACGCCAAGACACGCCAGAGCGGGCCCGGCATCCCGCCGTTCAAGTTTGTTAACGTTTGATTGTTACGATGGAATTGAAGCAATTTTTAGCTATTCCAAGGAATGTTGTTGGACCTGGATCGGAGTTCAGCCCCTTGTCGCCCCGTAAGCCCATACACCTTCTATAGTACCTCAGGAGTTGCAGTCTATCTATATACAGAATCAATGTTTTTTCAGCAAAGATAAAGTAGGAGGCCGAGTCGCGTACCATGAGCTTGCGTGCCCTGTGGATAAATTCGATCGACGCCGCGTCCTCATCGTGGTGCAGAATCTGCCAGTGCCGTTCGACCGGCGGGTGTGGCTGGAAGCGACGACGCTAGCCCGCGCCGGCCATACGGTCAGCGTCATCTGCCCTAAGATGAAGGGCTTCAATCGGCTCCCGCGAAGTGCTCGAAGGGGTGGCGATCCATCGCTATCCGGTTGCCCGATTTCGGCACCGCGAAAGCTCTCGTTCGTTGCGGAGTTTCTGTGGTGCTTCATCGCGACCGTCGCTTCATTTCGGTGCTGCGTCGCGCTTGGGCCGCGGCTTCGACGTGCTGCATGTCTGCAATCCGCCCGAGACCTATTGGCCGCTTGGCCATGTTCTGGCACCTGTTCGGCAAGCGCTTCATCTTCGATCACCACGATCTGTCGCCCGAGATGTACGCGGTGAAGTTCGGCGGCAACGCCGGCGGGCTGGTCTCGCGCGCGCTGCTGTGGCTGGAAACGCATGACGTTCCGCGAGGCCGATCTGGTCATCACCACCAACGAGAGCCACAAGGAGATCGCGGTGCGCCGCGGCGGCAAGAGCCCCGACGATGTCTATGTCGTGCGCTCCGGCCCGAGCCTGGACCGCTTCAAGATTTACGAACCCGACCCGGCATGGCGCAAGGGCGCGCGCTTCCTGTTCGTTTATCTCGGCGAGATCTGCGAACAGGACGGCGTCGATCACATGGTTCGCGCCATCAAACATCTTGCCGGGACGCTCGGTTTCCGCGATTTCCACGCCGTGTTCGTCGGCGGCGGACCGCACCAGCCGGCGATCAAGCAATATGCCGCCGATCAGGGCGTCGCCGGACTACTGCACCTTCACCGGCCGCGTCAGCGACGAGGATCTGTGCCGCATCCTGTCCTCGGCCGACATCGCCATCGATCCCGATCCCGAAGAACGACTGGTCGAACCAGAGCACGATGAACAAGATCATCGAGTACATGTATTTCGGCCTGCCGATCGTCTGCTACGACCTGAAGGAAGCGCGTGTCTCGGCCGATGCTGCCGCGCTTTACGTCGACCGCGAACGACGAGCAGGCGCTGGCGCGCGGCATCTTGCGACTTGATCGGCGACCCGACGCGCCGCCAGCAAATGCACGAATTCGGCATGGAGCGGTTGCGCACCAAGCTGGCCTGGGAATTTTCCGTGCCGCCGCTGCTTGGCGGCCTACGACAAGGCGTTTGCGCCTCGGGCGGTGCCAGCGCGGCAACGCGTCACCGAGGCTGCCGAATAGCATGTGCGGCGTCGCGGGATTTATCCTGCCGGGCCAGCCGCGCGACGCGGGGCAGCGCCTGAAGGCCATGACCGACCGCATCCGTCATCGCGGCCCGGACGGCGAAGGCTTCTTCGTCCAAAGCAGCTGCCGACGGCCGCCACACGATCGGTCTCGGCCATCGCCGCCTCGCCATCATCGACCTCGCCACGGGCGACCAGCCGATCACGCATCAGTCGGCCGGCGTCACGCTGGTATTCAACGGCGAAATCTACAATTTCCTGGAATTGCGCCGCGAGCTCGAGGGCAAGGGCCATCGCTTCCGCACCACGCTCCGACACCGAGGTGCTGCTCACCGCCTATGTCGAATGGGGACCGCGCTGCGTCGAGCGATTCCGCGGCATGTTCGCGTTCGCGCTGTGGGACGACAAGCGCCAGCGCCTGATGCTGGCGCGCGACCATTTCGGCAAGAAGCCGCTGTTCCTCCAGGAGAGCGGCGGCAAGCGTGCTGTTCGGCTCCGAGATCAAGGCGATCCTGGCGTTCGGCGATACCGCACCGGCGCTGGACCGCGCCTCGCTCGCCGATTATTTCGTCTATCGCTACGTGCCGGCGCCGCACACGCTGTTCGCCGGCATCCGCAAGCTCATGCCCGGCTCCTACGCGGTTTGGGAGAACGGCCGGCTGATCGAGACCGCGTTCTATCAACCGCCCTACGGCGAGATGCCGGAAGACGACGCCGGTCGACCGATCCGCTGGCGGCCTTCTCCGACAAGCTCGACGAGGCTGTGCGCATCCGCATGGTCTCGGACGTGCCGTTCGGCGCGTTCCTGTCGGGCGGCCTCGACAGTTCGGCCATCGTCGCGTTGATGAGCCGCCATTCGGCGCAGCCGATCAACACCTTCTCGGTCGGCTTCCGCGAGGCGCGCTATTCGGAACTGCCCTATGCGGCCATGATTGCGCGAGCAGTTCGAGACCAACCACACCGCGCTGACCATCGCCGCCGACGATCTGATGCAACATTTGCCGACGCTGATCGACCATCAGGACGCGCCGGTCGCCGAAGCGTCGAACATCCCGATCTATCTCATTTCGCGCGAAGCGGCGAAGAGCGTGAAGATGGTGCTGACCGGCGAGGGTTCCGATGAGCTGCTCGGCGGCTATCCCAAACATTCCGCCGAGCGTTTCGCCGCGGTATATCAGCGCCTGGTGCCGGCACGCGCGCATCGACCGTGTGGTCGCGCCCGCTCATCAATGCGCTGCCCTACCGCTTCCGCCGCATCAAGATTTTGGCAGCTTCGATCGCGCTGCGCGATCCCGCGGAACGGATGGCGCGCTGGATGGGCGCGCTCACCTATGCCGAGCGCGATCAACTTTTGTCGGGGGTTGGCGAGCGCCGGCCCGTCGACCCGGAGCCTTTCCGGGTCGACGGGCGTCGTTCGACGTTGGAACGGCGTGCTCTATTTCGACCAGACCTCGTGGCTGCCGGACAATCTCCTCGAGCGCGGCGATCGCATCACCATGGCGGCTTCGATCGAGGCGCGCATGCCGTTCATGGACATCGACCTGGCGCGACTGATGGCGCGGCTCCCGGACCGGTGGCGGATTCGCGGCTTCACCCAGAAATTCATCCTACGCCGCGCGATGCAAAACGTGCTGCCTCCCGCCATCCTGAACCGGCCGAAGGTCGGGTTTCGGGTGCCGATCAACGAATGGTTCCGCGGCCCGATGCGGGGCTTCGTGCGGGAACTGATCGAGGCGCCGGGCTCCTTTGCGCGTACGCTGTGCGACCGCGGCACTATTGACCGCACCCTCGCCGAGCACGAGAGCGGGCGCCAGAACCACGAAAAGCTGATCTGGATTCTGGTCAATCTCGAATTGTTCCAGCGCCAATTTCGACTGAGTTACTAAGATGAACGCCATGCCCCGCATTGCCGTCCTGCATCAAGGCTGCGTGCCGAACTACCGCGAGGCGTTCTATCGCCGTCTCGGCGCCGGTCCGCTTGCGCGAATATGTCGTTTTCCATGGCGCGCCTGAACCCGGTAACGGCGTGATCGCGGCGAAAGCGCCGTTCGCCTTCAAGAGCGAGTTCGTGCGCAACCGATTCCTGCGCGTGTTCGGCCGAAGCCTGGTCTATCAGCCGGTATTTTTTCGCATCGCCTTCGGCGGCTTTGACGCGCTCGTGATCGGCCACGAAATCAAATATTTCATGAATGTCGTGCTGCTCTACTGGTTCCGCGCGATGGGCAAGCCGGTGCTGTTTTGGGGGTTCGGCACGGGACAGGATTTCCACGACCAAGATCGCGGCCCGCTCGGCCGCGCCGTCACGCGCCTGATCAACGCCGCGAAGCGTTTCCTGGTGCGGTCGGCTTCGGGCTATCTCGCCTATACCGATTCCGGCGTCGCCACGGTCGAACGCGCGGGCATGAAGCGCAATCGAATCTGTGTTCTGAACAATACCATCGATCTCGACGCCGAAATCGCGGCGCATGCCGCGGCACAGACGCTGGACCGGATTGCGGTGCGTCGCCAATGGGGCATCGCGCCGGACGCCGTGGTATTCACGTTCGTCGGCCGTCTGCTCAGCGGCAAGCGAGTCGAGGATTTGATCCGGGGCGTTGCCGCGCTGCGCGCCGCCGGCATCGATGCCGACGCGATCATCGTCGGCGACGGGCCGGAACGGCAGACTCTCGAGGACGAGGCGGACGGTGCGCCTTGGTGCCATTTCCTCGGCGCGGTGCACGATGTTGGAGGCATTTCGCGGATTTACCGCGCCAGCAACGCGTTGGTGATCCCCGGCTATGTCGGTCTCGCCGTCAATCGCGGCTTTGCGCACGGCATGCCGATCATCACGATGGAGTCCAGCTCTGCACAGTCCCGAGATCGATTATGTCGAGAACGGGGTCAACGGGCTAATTCTGGCGCCGGACATGGGATTCCGCGAAGGGCTGCGCCGCTTCGCGACCGACGCGGATTTGCGCGCACACCTGGCGCAAGGCGCCTTGGCGACCCGCGCCAAACTCGATCTCGGCAGAATGGTCGCCGCCTTCGACGACGGCGTTTCCGAGGCGCTCGCGCGTACCCGCGGCGGCGGGTCGCTTACGGAACGACCGGCTTGAGGTTTTCGATCACCGGCAGATAAACCATTTGGCCGGCGACCAGATGGTCGGGATCCACGGTCGGGTTGGCCTTGGCGAGCGCCAGCACCATGTCCTTGCCGCAAATGCCATAAGCCAGTAGGCACAATTGCTGAAGCGTGTCCTGTGTCTCGATGACGTAGCGCGCCGTCTCGGGCGCAGCTGCGGCAATGGGCGGCGCGGTCGTGGTATTGCTCGATGCGGCCGCGGGCGCGATATCGGGGATGTCGCGATCGCTCTTCGGCAGGGTCGCGACCTGTGTCTCCCGGGGCGGGGTTTCGTGCGCGTACCGCTGCGGCGCATTGTGCGACAGTAAATCCGTACCCAGCCCGAGATAGAGCGCGACGACCGCTACAGCGACTGCCGCCATCGCGGCGTAACGGCGTCGCGGCGCGCGCTCCGCCAGCGGCGTCATCCACGGCGGCAACGTGGCATGCGTGGCCCGTTCGTGCTCGCTCAGATGCGGCTCGATCGCCTCCTGCGCGATCTCGCGCGTTACGACTGGCGCCCGGTAGCCCATGCCATTGACCAGCGCATTGTCGCAAAAGATGTTGAGCCGGCGCGGGTTGCCTTGGGCCTTGCCGACGATGTAGTCGAGCGCGTCGTGGGTGAATACTTCGATCCGACCGCCGGCCGCCTTTTCCAGGCGAAAATCGATATAGGCCAGTGCCTCGATCGGCGTCAGATTTCGAATCTTGGTCCGTACCGCCATGCGCTGATTGAGCTGACGCAATTCGTATCGCGCCAGCTTGTCGTCGAGCTCGGGCTGGCCCGCCAGCACGATCTGCAGAAATTTCTGTTTGTCGCTTTCGAGATTGGACAGGACACGCAGGCTTTCGAGCGTCTCGACCGGCATGTTCTGCGCTTCGTCGATGACGATGACGATCAGCTTGCCCGCGCTATAGCATCTCCTTCAGCCGGAACAGCAGTCGCCGGATCAGTTCGCCGGTATCGGCACCCCATGGCTGCTGCGCCGGATCGGTCTCGCCGCTGAGCTCTTCCCAGATGAAGGTCAGTAATTGATGCGGCGTCAGCGCCGGCTGCAGGACGTAAACGATCGTCGAGGTCGCCGGATCGAGCCGCCGCAGCGAATGACGCAACACCGTCGTTTTGCCGACGCCGACCTCGCCGGTGATGACGACGAAGCCCTTGCGCACCCGCAGGCCGTATTCGAGGACGCCGATCGCCTCGCGATGGCCCTGGGTCAAAAAGACCAGCGATGCGTCGGGCGTGACATGGAAGGGTTCGGCGCGAAAGCCGTAATACTGCTGGTACAAGGTTACAGCCGGCGATAGATCGAGCGCGGAATGTGATAGCGCCGCTTGTTCATCACCACGCCAAGAAGCCGACCGCCATTGGCTTCGATGGCGCGGCGTGCCTGCTCGACGATGGGGGCTCGCGTGCGCTCCGCCTCGACCACCAGCACGACCCCGCCAACGCAACGGCTCAGCACCATGCTGCCGACTTCGACGAGAATCGGCGGCGCGTCAATGAACACGATGTCCACCAGCTCCACCAATTCCGCGAAGACACGCTCCATCCCGCCGCTGTCGAATAGGAAACGCGCGCCGGCACCGAAGACCGAAAGGGCGGCGCGATAGAACGGCCCGTCGCGGGCGGGGGCGATCACGTCGGTGGCGACCGCTTCGCCGGTGGCGACCGCTTCGAGTCCCGCGTCGAAGCCTTCGCGCGTTTCGACGACGACCAGAAGCACGCGGAGGCCGAGCGTCGACGCGACGGCATTCGATAAATCGCGTGCGAGCGTCGAAGTGCCTTCGCCGCGGCCCGAACTCGTAATCTCGATGATGGGCGGCGCGTCTTGTGGCAGTTGCATACGCAGCGAGTGATACAGCGCGATCAACTCCTCGCGAGGCAGGACGCTCGGCTCGCCATAAATCTGAGGCGGCGGGCCCAGCGGCTCGCGCGCTTCGTGGGGCCGTTCCCCCTGAATTTGCAGCGCGTCGAAAATCCGCGTCATGCCACTGGCGTTCCTTGCCTCCGCCCCAATCGAATGAGTTTATCTCCAAATATAGTGGTCTTCAATGGTGCCGCGTCTATTGCTATGGGCAGTTTTGCGATCTGCGCCTATAATGATCGGCCAAAGAGGGGCGAGATAAGGTTATCGCCAGGCGCGGCGCCGCTCCGGGCGATGGTTCCGGCGATCACTTGAAGCGCGGCTTTCACCGGGAACGACGACGATATGGCCCGGTCATCGTTGGCCATAATGCCCGGATAAACACCGACGATCCGGCCGTCGTCGGCCGCGAATAGAAGATCGGTGGGGAACCCCACCCCCTGGTTTGAAATGCCGAGCGGCCGATCATAATCGTTGAGGTAGAGAATGCCTTGGTCTGGTTGGATGCGCCGGCGCGCGACCAGAGCGCTCTGGGCGTTGTCATCCGGATTGGACACGAGGGCGACCTGGAACGGGTAATCGCCGGTTCGCGTGGACAGCGTGATGCTGAGCTGATCGATGCCGTGGCGGTGGAATTGTTCCGGTGCGACGCGAGGATCTTCATCGGCGCGCGCGGCGAGCGCGAGGGGCAGCCCAATCAGACCGCCGCTCAGGATCGCCAAACAGCGACGGCGGGAGATAGCGGAGTGGATCGATCATAGGTCGGGAACAATAGGCCGAGTCGCTTATTGTTAAGCGGAAATTAGCGACTTGGGGGCCATATGATCGGACATGTATCGATCCGTTTCAATGCCTTACGCCCCGTCGCGGAATGCGGCGGACATGCCGGTTTCCGTACCGATGAGTTGGCCTGAGCGGCTGTTCCACATCGCCACGATGATCACGCAGTTCGGCGCCATTGTGCCGTTTACGCTCTATCTCGCCGGTACCCCGGATGCCGATACCGAGGTTGGCGACAGCGCGCCCATCAACACCGGGATGATGGCGCTCATCCTTGTCGTCAGCCTCGTGTTGGCGATCCGCTATCGCGACAACATCCTTCGCGCCCTTCCCGGTATGACGCCAGTGATAGCGTTTCTCGCGCTGGCGCTCCTGTCCGCGATGTGGTCCGCTATCCCGATATAACGTTGCGGCGGTCCGGTACCGCGATGACGACCGCGTTGTGGGGCGCCTATCTCGCGTCGCGCTTCAGTTTGCGCGACATCGTGATCTTGATTGCACAGTCGCTTGGCGTCATCGCCGTCGGGTCGCTCATCGCGGCCATCGCTATTTCCCGATTTTGGCGTCAACGAAGTGCTGGAGTCCGATCCCGGCGGCGTCCCCGGCTGGAAGGGGCTGCTCAGCGACAAGAACACGCTTGGCATCGTGATGGCGACTGGCACCGCCACGATGCTTTACCTATGCCTGTCGCCGGGCTGCACGCGCGGTCAGAAGACAATTTGGGGCGCCGGCATGGCTTTTGTGCGTGGCGGAACTCTATCTGTCCCAGTCGCGTACGAGTTGGGCGGCGGGATTGGTGGGCATCCTTACCTGTTTCATCGTGCGCGGCATGTATCGGCGTCCGGCGGTCGGGCTGCTGGTGCGAGCCTGGATCTTGCTGTTGGGCGTACCCGCCTTTTCTTGTCATGCGCGATCTCAGCATTCTGACCTCGCTCGTCGGCAAGGACGCGACCTTGACGGGCCGCGTCGATCTTTGGGCGTTGGTGTTGCCTTACGGGGATAGGCGGCCGCTGCTCGGCTATGGCTATGGCGCGTTCTGGATCGCGGATAACCCGATGACGCAAGAGATCTGGCGCATCCTCAACTCCTATCAACCGCCGCACGCGCATAATGGCTGGATCGAAACCTATCTGGAACTCGGTCTGGTTGGCTGCGCTGTCGTCGGTCATTCAGATCGCTGCAAATGATCATAAATACGGCGCGTGCGTCCAACCTGGGACGCGATGTCGACGCGCCGTACATGCTGCTGGTCATCGTCGATGATGCTGATCTTCAACATGGTGGAAGCCGATCTCATCCGCGCGCCCGCCTTGTTCTGGCCGTTCCTGATCATCGGACCGGTCGCGATATCAAAGTGCTGCGGCGAAAGGCCGCGCGACATGCTGGCGCGCGGCCGACGCGCGCGCGCGTTCCGCCGCTGGGCCACCGCCGCTTCCGGCGCGCCTCAATCTCAACGCGCCGCCGCCGTTGAAGCGGCCACCCTATCCACCATTGCGTCCTGCGCGTCAAACCGGCCGCTGAATCAGCGATGTCGATTCATTGGTATCTCAATCGGCTTCGCCGCATGACGCCGCAGGAAGTTTCCTGGCGGCTGCGCGACGAAGTGGTGAAGCGGCGCTGGCGCGGGTTGAAGGGGCAGGGCGCGCCGTCGCGCGCCCGCACGCTCGACTTTCGCGTTCGCGCCGCTCGACGTTGCGACGCTCGCATCTCGACCCCGCGGCGGCCGCCGGATATTGTCGCCGCCGCCGAGAGAATTCTCGCCGGCCGCATTCGCCTTGTTCGAGCGCGACATGCCGCTGCCGCGCGCCGCGAGCGACTGGTTCACCGATCCCGATTCCGGCCGCGTCGCGCCGAGCGACGCCTATACGTTCGACATCGACGCACGCGATCCGGCGGTGGTCGGCAATCTCACCTTCACGCCGTCGCGCCTGATCCATGTCACGCTGCTGGCGTCCGCCTACGCGCTGACCGGCCGCGCCGAATTCGCCGAACTCGCCGCCGCCCAATTGCGGAGCTGGTGGCAGGCCAATCCGTTCCTCACCGGGATCCACTGGGCGGCCGGCATCGAATGCGGCTTGCGCCTCACGGCCTTTGCCTGGACGCGGCGCCTATTGGCGGCGTGGCCTGGCGTCGCGCGACTTGTTCGAAAATTCGGCGCTGGCGCGTGGCCAGATCTATCGCCATCAATTCTATCTCGGCGGCCTGCGCAGCTACGGTTCGTCCGCGAACAATCATCTGATCGCCGAATATCTCGGGCTTTATGTCGGCGGCAGCGCCTTCCCGTGGTTCGACGAGAGCGCGCGCTGGCGCGAGATCGGTCGTGGCGGGCTCGAGCGCGAGGCCCGTCTGCAAGTTTTCCCTGATGGGTTTGGGCGCGAGCTGGCCTCCGAATATAACGGCTTTACCATGGAATTGCTGATGGTCGCGGCGATCGAAGGCCTGCTCGCCGATCAGCCGTTCAGCGCGCGAGTTCCACGGCACGATCGCGCGCATGGCCGACGCCTGGGCGGCGGCGCTCGATGTCGGGCTGCGGCCGCCGCGTCAGGGCGACACCGACGACGCCTATGCGCTGCTGCTCGATCCGCCAGGCCGCCTGCGTCGCGCATCGCGCTTGCTCGGCGAGGCCGCGGCGCTGGTCGGGGCGGCGCCATGGTGGCCGACCGCTCCGCGCGATTTCGGCGCGGCGGTGTTCGAGGAAGTACGTCGGCGCCATTCCGCCCGGGTCGCCACAATTTCCGCGGCCGCCGCATCGTCCGAACCTGTTTCCCGACGCCGGAATCGCGATCCTGCGCGATCTCGACGGCCGAGCCGACGAGCTTTGGTGCCGCTGCGACCATGGTCCGCACGGCTATCTCGCAATCGCGGGCCATGCCCATGCCGACGCGCTGTCGATCGAAGTGCGCCACGCCGGCGTCGATCTGCTGGTCGATCCTGGCACGTATTGCTATCTGACCGACCCGCTCGCGCGGCGTTATTTCCGCTCGACCGTCGCGCACAACACGCTCGAAATCGGCGGCCAAGATCAGGCCACCTATGGCGGCTCGTTCCTATGGCTCGACGCGCCTAACGCCGAGGCGACCGTGCTCGAAGGGTTGGACGACTGGCCCGACGGCTCGCTGGCAGGCGCGGCATGACGGCTATCCGGACGAGCCCGGTCGGCCGATCCACGAACGCACCGTGACGCTCGATCGTGCCGCCCGCCGCATCGATATTTCCGATCGCATCGTCGGGCAAGGCAGTTTCGACGTGCGTCTTGCCTTTCATCTCGGTCCCACGGTCGAAGCCCACGCCGACGGCGATGGCTTCGCGCTGGCGTGGCAAGCCAACGGCCGGCGCTATACCGGGCGTCTGACGTTACCGTCGGTGCTCGACTGGCAAGTCTACCGTGGCGCAACCGATCCGGTGCTCGGCTGGTATTCTGCGCGCCTTTCACGAAAAGGAGCCTTCGACCAGCTTGGTCGGCGCCGGCACCATAACGGCCGGCGCGGCGCTGGTTTCGCGACTGACGATTGACGCGTAGTCCACGACCGAGTCGGCGCCTGGCGAGACCCGGGGGATTGCCTGTGCCGGCGCGGAGGAGCCGAAACGGCGGCGCACGGCGACAATCGGCATCTCGACGAAATGATAACAGACGAGCGTCGCGGCAGAGTCAGCCCGATGAAGATCGCGAACCATTCCACGGAATAGGATGTCGCGACATCGCTCGCCAAATTTTTCGCGAGCCAATGGAATAAATTCAGCGTGTAGCTCAAGCGCCCGATATAGAGCATTGGCCGCAGCGACAGAAGCCGTCGTGCCGATTGACCCAGCGCGTGTAGAGGATGGCTGGCACGATCACGGTCAGAGCGATGCCTTCGAGACTGTAGCGGAGAGTCGCGCGGAACATCGGATCGCGCATCGCGAAAACGCTCAACAGCAGGACGAACGCGCCGGCCAACACGATTGGCCGCCGGATCAGTGCCAAGAACCGTTGCGGCGCCAGGGTAACCAGTAGAGTCGCGATCACGCCGTAGAGGATATTGTCGAAACGCGTGTCGGTGGCCCGTTCGTTGTGATACTGCGCCCATCACATGAGATGCTGTGCAGGTCGCTGCAATGCATCGCGAGGAAGACACCGCGCCATACCAGCGCCGCGAGGCACAGCAACGCCAGTACGCGCAGCAGCACAGGCAGCCGCCTAGCGAACAGCAACAGTAACGCGGGAAAGAGGAAGTAGAAATGTTCCTCGACGGCAAGCGACCAAAGAACGACGAACGGATTCGATGTGGCGTGGCGGCGAACCCGCCGTAGACGTCGTTCAGGTAAATGCCGAAGTAGTTGGCCCAATAAAAGAGCGCGGCGGAATAGTTCAGCGGCGAGATCGTGAAACCGATGACGGCGAAAGCGATGCCGCCGATCAACACAAAGAGGTAGAGCGCCGGCATCAACCGCAGGAAATAGAAGCGCGACAGGTTGATTCGGCCGGTGCGCTGGAATTCGACCAGCAGCAGTCGAGAGATCAGCAGGCCGCTGATGAAGAAGAAAAGCGTAACGCCGAGTCCGCCGGGCACCAGGTGCTCGAGCCCGCAATGGCCGATAATGACGAATGCGATGGATACCGCGCGCAATCCGTCAAGCGCGGGCACATAGTTCGTTGTGCTCGCGCCCGCGCGACCCTTTTCCATCACCGATGAAGCAGACACTCCCGCCGGCCTCCTCCTCTTAACTCAAAAAAATATTTCAAAGCCCGGGGATCGGATAGGAATCATCGGTTAACCGATGCTTTAACCGTGTTTCCGAAGTCGAGACGAGAGTTCGTTAGGTTTTTAGCAATCTTTGACCCGTAAATTAACCCTCACGGGACGTTTCATCGCGGGAACCCCTCATGAAAGTCAGTGTCTTTGGCATCGGTTATGTCGGCACCGTCGTCGCCGCCTGCATGGCGGACGAGGGCCATCGCGTCGTCGCGGTCGACATTGTCGACCGAGAAGGTAGACGCCATCAATGCCGGCCAATCGCCGATCGTCGAGCCCGGCCTTGGCCGAGCTCATCGAGCGCGCGGTCGAGCAGGGCCACCTCTGGGCCACGACCGACGTCGCCGCCGCTATCAAGGACAGCGAACTGAGCTTCATCTGCGTCGGCACGCCGAGCCTGCCCAACGGCAGCCTCGACCTCAAATACGTGCTGCAGATCGCCGCCGATATCGGCAAGGAACTGCGCGAAAAGACCGACTATCACATGGTGGTCGTGCGCTCGACGATTTTGCCGGGCGTTATGGAAAATCAAATCGTACCGCTCCTGCGCCGAGCATTCCGGCAAAGAGCCGGGCAAGGATTTCGGTCTCGGCTACTATCCCGAATTCCTGCGCGAGAGCTCCGCTATCGAGGATTATCGCAATCCCCAGACCGCGGTGATCGGCGCGATGGATCAGCGTACCGCCGACGCGCTGAAGTCCATAAACGCGCACGAACGGCGCCACGACGTACGTTGTCGATTGCCGGACCGCCGCGTCGATCAAATACGCCAACAATGTCTGGCATGCGCTGAAGGTCAGTTTCGCCAACGAGATGGGCGCGATCTGCAAGGCGTCGGGCATCGACGGCAACACCGTCATGGAAATTCTCTGCTCCGACCGTCGGCTCAATATCTCGCCCGCCTATCTAAAGCCGGGCTTCGCTTTCGGCGGCTCGTGCCTGCCCAAGGATCTGCGCGCATTGCGCTATCACGCCAAGACAGTCGACGCGGCGACGCCGATCCTCGACGCGACGGTCGCGGTCAACCAGTTGCAAATCGACCGCGCCGTTGCCGCGATCGCGGCGACCGGCAAAAGAAGCGTCACCATGCTGGGTCTGACCTTCAAGCCCAATACCGACGATCTGCGTGAAAGCCCGTTGGTTGAACTGGCTGAGCGGTTGCTCGGCAAGGGCTATCGTCTCGCCATTTACGACCGCGATCTCCAGATCGCCAGGCTGGTGGGATCGAACCGCCGCTTTGCCATGCAGCATCTGCCGCATCTCAACGACCTCCTGGTCAACGATCTTCATGCCGCCCTGCGCTCCAGCGACGTGGTTGTCGTGGGCACCGGGCATAAGGCCTTCAGCGGCCTGCGCGGCAAGCTCGACGCCAATCATCATGTGATCGATCTATCGGGCCGCGACGCCGACCTGCGCCAGCATCCGCGTTACGATGGCGCCGGCTGGGCGCTGCCGGGCCAAGATTTGGCGCTGGTGCCGACCGAGCGGGCGGCGTAACCCGGCTCCCGACCCATAGGCGCCATTATCGGCTTGGCGCGTCAGCATCTTCGCGGTTAACGTCGCCCGACATTCGGGAGGCGATGCATGGACGATTTCGCGGGCAAAGTGGCGTTCATCACCGGCGGCGGCAGTGGTGCCGGGCTCGGTCAGGCCAAGGTGTTTTCGAAGGCCGGTTGCAAAGTGGCGATCGCCGACGTCCGCCAGGATCATCTCGACCTGGCGGCCGCCGATCTCCGAAAGCGCGGCGCCACTGTTCATCCGATCAAGCTCGACATAACCGACCGCGAGGCCTATGTCCGCGCCGCCGACGAGGTTGAGCGCGCGCTCGGTCCCGTACAGCTCCTGTTCAATACCGCCGGCGTGTCGATCTTCGGGCCGCTCGAAAAGGCGACCTATGACGATTACGACTGGATGATGGGCGTCAATTTCGGCGGCGTCGTCAACGGCATGCAGACGTTCGTGCCGCGCATGATCGCGCATGGCAAAGGCGGGCATATCGTCAACACGGCGTCGCTCGGCGCGTTCTTCGCGGCTAGCGTTGCCGGCATCTACAGCGCCTCGAAATTTGCGGTGCACGGCATTTCGATGGCCATGCGCGACGCCCTGGCAAAATACGATATTGGCGTCTCGTGTCTATGCCCCGCCAATATCAAGACCAACATCGCGGAATCGATCAAGACGCGTCCGGCGAAATTTGCCCATAGCGGCTTCGCTGTCGACGAGGACGAGATCAAGGCGCTGCACGAAATCTATTCGCAGGGCATGGAACCGGAGGAATTGGCCGGCCATGTCCTCGAGGCGATAAAGGCGAACCGGTTCTACGTCATCCCTTATCCGGAAGCGCGCGCCGGCCTCGAGGCAGGTTTCAAGACGGTGCTCGACGCGCTGCCGGCGGCGGATACCGATGTGGAGGGCCAGAAGAAGCGCGGTACGGCGATGATGAAATACCGCCAGGCCCGCGAGGCGCTGGATACGAAGAAGTACGGAAGATAGCGACGTCTCCCTCTCCGCGGTGCGGAGAGGGAGGGGCCCGCGCCGAAGGCGTGGGAGGGTGAGGTGGTCGACTTATGCGCGCGTGGATAACACCTCACCCGCTCGCGCCTGCCGGCGCAAGCACCCTCTCCGCAATGAGGGGAGGGATTTAGTCTCAATTTTTCTTAATGTTTCGATCACCTTCCGCTGAGGGGGCGTGAGCTACCTCTTTCCCAGTATTCCTGGGAAAGAGGTATCGCCATGACAAAGTTGTTCGATCGTTTCAGCGGTGGGCGTAAGGCCGCGTTCGCCGCGGCGCTGCTCGCCGGTACCATCCTCGGCGGCGGCGGCGCGATTTGGTTCAACGCCGATCCCGCGACTGCGGCGCCGATCCAAGTCGCGCCGGTGTTCAATCAGGCCGGCTTCGCGCCGCTGGTGAACCAAGTAAAGGCGGCCGTGGTCAACATCGCCACCGCCGGCTATGCCGGTGCGAGCGACGTCCAGACTCAGGGCGAGACGCCCAATTTTCCTGAAGACTCGCCGTTCGGCGACATGATGCGGCAATTCTTCCAGCACCGGCAAAACCAAAACGTGCCGGAGCACGCCATGGGTTCGGGCTTCATCGTCGATCCCGCCGGCTATATCGTCACCAACAACCACGTTATCGATCACGCCAACAAAATCACCGTCACGCTCGACGATGGTTCGTCGTTCCCGGCCAAGGTGGTCGGCCGCGACGAAAAGACCGATCTGGCCTTGTTGAAGATCAATGCGGACAAGACCCTGCCGTACATTGCCTGGGGCAACTCCGACCGCGAGCAGGTCGGCGATTGGGTAATCGCCGTCGGCAATCCGTTTGGGCTCGGCGGCACTGTCACCGCCGGCATTGTCTCGGCGCACGGCCGCAACATCAACGAGAGGCCCTACGACGATTTCCTGCAGATCGACGCGCCGATCAATCCCGGCAATTCGGGCGGTCCGCTGTTCAATCAGTCGGGGCAGGTGATCGGCATCGATACCGCGATCTATTCGCCCAATGGTGGCAGCGTCGGCATCGGCTTCGCGATTCCGTCCAACATCGCCTCGCGCGTGGTGGCGCAACTGCGCGAGAGCGGCCACGTGACGCGTGGCTGGCTTGGCGTACAGATGCAGCCGTTGACGCCCGCGCTGGCGAAGGCGGTGGGTGTCGGTGCGGATCGCGGTGTGCTGATCGACGACGTCATGCCGAATTCGCCCGCGTCCCGCGCCGGCCTGCAGCAGGGTGACGTGATCCTGACCTATGACGGCACGTCCATTAAGGATGGCCGCGATCTGGCGCGGGCGGTTGCCAATACCCACGCGGGCGAGACCGCGAACCTCGCCGTGTGGCACGACGGCCGTGAACGCAACATCGCGGTGACGATCGCCACTCAGACGGCCGAGAACACTGCCGCCACGACTGAACAGGAGGCCTCGCACGAGCGTGTTGGGATGGCGTTGGCGCCGCTGAACCGCGATACGCGGGAGCAACTCGGCCTCGGCCCGTCGGCGCAGTGGCGTTGTCGTCGCCAACGTCCAGCCGGGCAGCCGCGCGGATCAGAGCGGCCTCCAGGCCGGCGACCTGATTCAGCGCGTCGGCAACTCGTCGGTCAGTGCGCCGTCGCAAGTGGTCGATAAGATCCATCAGGCGGAGCGCGACCGGAAAGAGGCGCTCCCCCTGCTGGTGACACGCAACGGGACCACGTATTATCTGGCGCTTCAGTTGCGGCAAAGCTGACGTCCGGTCGACCGTTTTCAGTTGTCAGTCGTCAGTTCGCCGAAACCGATAACTGATGACTGAAAACGGATAACCGGATAGCTGCCGAGGGACACCGATGAAGGTCCTGGTGGTCGAAGACAATGAGCGGGTCGCGAAATTCATCGCCAAGGGATTACGCGAACAGGGCAACGCCGTCGATCATGCGGACAACGGTCGCGACGGGTTGTTTCTCGCCTCGTCGGAAAAATACGACGTTATCGTGATGGACCGGATGCTGCCGGGCGGCATCGACGGTCTCGGAATCGTCGAGGCGCTGCGCGCGGCCGGCAACAAGACGCCGATCCTGATCCTGAGCGCCCTCGCTGAAGTCGACGACCGCATCCGCGGCCTCCGCGCCGGCGGCGACGATTATCTCACCAAACCGTTCGCCTTCAGCGAATTGTCGGCGCGGCTCGACGCGTTGGTGCGGCGCTCGCAAGGGACGAATACTAAGGCAGCGCTCGAAATCGCGGACTTGAGGATGGATTTGCTGGCGCATCGCGTGACACGCGGCGGCAAGCCGCTGGCGCTCAAGCCGCGCGAATTCGCCTTGCTCGAATATTTGATGCGCCACGCCGATCAGGTGGTGACGCGCACCATGCTGCTCGAGAATGTGTGGGAGTATCACTTCGACCCGCAGACCAACGTCGTCGATGTGCATATCAGCAAGCTGCGGCAAAAGATCGACGCCGGTTTCGTGCCGGCACTACTCCATACGGTGCGCGGCGTCGGTTATCGCCTGGGTCTTGAATGATCCGGCTGCTCCGGTCGGTCTCTGTCCGGCTTGCCCTCGCTTACGCCGCCATTTTCATTCTTTCCTCGTTTCTGCTGGTCGGAATCTTGTGGTGGCGCACCGCGAATTATCTCGATCGCGAAGTCGACGCGGTGATTCTCGCCGACGCCCAGGCGATCGCTGACCGGCTCAACGATTTCGGCCTCCTGGGTGCGTTGGAAACCGTGCGCGACCGCGCCAACGCCGAAGCCGATGAGCACGCGATCTATCTCCTGGTCGATCCGGCGCTGAAGCCCGTCGCCGGCAACATGACGGCGTGGCCGGCGGCGATCGGCAACGCGCCGGGCTGGTACGAGATCGGTCTGGCGCGCGCCGGCCGTTACCATGCGACGCGGATCCTGTCGGTCGTCCTCCCCGGCGGCTATCGGCTTTTGGTGGGGCGCGACGTCCAAGACCGGGTCGCGATCCGACAAACCATTCTCGGCGGCCTTATCTGGGCGATCGGTATCGCGGTGCTTCTTGCCATCGCCGGCGGCATTTTGATCCGTCGTGCGGTGCTGGGTCAGGTCGAGGCGATCAACAGGACCACCGCGGCGATCGTGCGCGGTGATCTGGCGCGGCGCCTAGCCACGCGCGGTTCGACCGACGAATTCGATCAGTTGTCGCAGACCATAAACGGCATGTTGGCGCAGATCCAAATCCTGATCGAAGGCGTGCGCAACGCCTCGAACACGGTGGCCCATGATCTGCGCACGCCGCTTACGGAGCTGCGCGGCCGTCTTGAGGAATTGCTCCGCCGGCGTCCGCCGCTCGACGAGACGTGGGCGGAAGTACAGGCGGCGGTCGGCGACCTTGACCGCGCCATCGGCGTGTTCAATGCGCTGCTCCGTCTCGCCGACATCGATTCCGGCGCGCGCATCGCTGGTTTTCGCGAGGTGCGACTCGATACCATCGCCAACGGCGTCGCGGAGCTATATGGCCCAGTCGCCGAGGCGAAGGGGAGCGAACTGGTCGTCGCCGCGGTACAGCCGGTCGCCGTGCGCGGCGATCCCGATCTCCTGGCGCAGGCGATCGGCAATCTGGTCGACAACGCGGTGAAATTCTCGCCCGGGGGCGGTAAGGTCGCGGTCGATCTTGCTAGCATCGGCGGTGACGCCGTCATTCGGATCGTCGACGCGGGCCCGGGGATCGCGGAGGCGGAGAAAAGCCAGGTCGTTCAGCGCTTCTACCGCGGCGATGCCGGAAAGGGCAAAGCCGGCGTCGGCCTCGGGCTGAGCGTCGTTGCCGCTGTGGCGCGGCTGCACGGCGGACGGCTCGAATTCGCCGACGCCGATCCCGGGCTGATCGCGACGCTTATCTTGCCCGGAGCGTTGCAACAGGGTGTGTGACGGGCGTCTCGTCCGAATCCGATACATCGTCTGCGGCGACCATCGGCGGAGTCACCGCGGTCGGTATGCCGCTGCGATTTAAGCCGAGCTGAGTCACCAGCGCCCAATCGACGTCGTCGGCGTGATCGCCGGCGGCGGTCCGCACGCGCTCCACCAAGTCGGGCGGCACGATCCGCGTCATCGGCTCCTCGATGTCGATTTGGTCGACCTGTTCCCTGGTCGGAAACACCGCCACATAAAGCCGGTTGTCGATCCAGCCCGTCACGACGTCCTGATTGATGACGCGGACCTGCACGCCCGTCGACACTTCATGGAATAGGTGGTCGATGTCCTCGGGATAGAAATGAATGCAGCCATGGCTGACGTTACGGCCGACGCCGTACGGCTTGTTGGTGCCGTGGAGATAAAAGCCGCGCCAGGCGAGGCCCATCGCCAAATCGCCCATCGGATTGTCGGGGCCCGGCGGAATATAGGCCGGCAGTTCCGGACGCTCCCGGCGGATCGATGGCGGCGGCGCCCATCCTGGATGAACTTGCTTGCTCACGATATGCGTGATGCCGGTCGGCGTATTCCAGCCCACCACGCCGGCGCCGATCGGAAACGTTTCGACTCGTTTGCCGCCAGGCGGAAAATAAAACACCCGCTGTTCCGCCAGATTGAGAACGATTCCGGTATGGGGCACGTCGGGAAGCAGATAGAAGGCCGGCAACACGACCTTTTTCCCGTTGCCGGGGAGCCACGGATTAATGCCGGGATTGACGATGACGAGCTGCGTGTAGCCGAGATCGTTGTTGCGGGCGACGTCCAGCAATGTATCCGATGCCTTGGTGGTGTATTCGCCGACGCCGCCGACGGCGTTCTGGCCCGGCGCCAAGGGAAATTCGCGCGCCGCAGCGAACGGCGCGCATAAAACCGTTGCCGCGAGCGCAGTCAGGGCCTGTCGAAGAAAACGAATCCGCATGATACGTATCCAAACAAAACCCGGCGGATGCTCCACGCCCCCGCCGGGCATCACAAACCAAATTTATGCCGAATTCTACTTCCGCAAGCCCTTCTGGAACATGCGGTCGATCTTCTCGTTGGCCGCCTGCGCGTCGGCTTCCGCCTTTTGCGCCAGTTGCAGCGCCTGCTCGGCGGTCGACATCGCGCGGTCCGCTTCGGCTTTCGCGGCGTTTGCGGTATCGCGCACCGTGCTAACTTCTTGCTCGGTCACCGTTGTCGTGCAACCGCTGACGAACAACGGAGCGGCCACCAGGATCGCGATCACACCATATCTTGTGTACGCAGCACGCATATTTCTCTCCTGCCTATTGCCACAATGGTCTTGGGATCGACAAAAAAACCCGTGTCCATGGACACCTCCGTGTCAAAGACAACCCGGCGTTAAACCAGACGTTCCGCCAAAAATGTAGTGTCCCGCCGAGTTTCGATCCGAAGTGCCTAATTCTACAATCTATAGCACATAACGTCGACCACGATCAATTCAGGTGCGCCATAATTTTCTGCGAAGGTCTACTATGAGCTAGCGCTTCAGTCGCGCGTCGAACCACGTTAGCCGCAAACGGGTCGGCAAGGACGGAAAGACTGAGATCGCCATAAGCTGCGGCCACTCGCCTTGGAATCAACAGTTCCGGCCTACTCGCAATGGCTCTTGCCGCGATCTCGATTTCTTCGTCCGGAACCGAATCCATTTTCGTCGGCGTCTTTGGACCCGCGCGCAATTGGCAAAGTATCGTGGGCGAGAGTAGCGATAGACGAATCGAAGGGCGAATGGTCCGTGCCGCTTTACCGAATCACCGTTGACCGGCGACGTGATGTTCCCTAGTTTCATCGGCGGGACACGGCCCCCCAACGGGTCGCATCTATTCTGGAAGGAATAGCCGTCATGAAGCCGAACACTCGGCCACGCATTCCCAATTTCTCGTCCGGTCCTTGCGCCAAGCGTCCCGGTTGGACGCCGGAGGCGCTTTCGAATGCGCTTGTGGGCCGCTCCCATCGCGCCAAGGTCGGCAAGGCCCGTCTGCAAGAAGTCTGCGACCGCTCGCGCGCATTGCTCGATTTGCCCAAGAATTGGCGTCTCGGCATCGTGCCGGCGTCCGACACCGGCGCCGTCGAGATGGCACTCTGGTCGATGCTCGGCGCGCGCGGCGTCGACGTCCTGACCTGGGAGAGTTTCGGCCAAGGCTGGGCGACCGACGTGGTGAAGCAGCTCAAGCTCAAGGACGCGCGTGTGCTCGACGCGCCCTACGGCAAACTGCCCGATCTGCGCGCGGTCGATTGGCGCCACGACGTGGTATTCCCGTGGAACGGGACCACCTCGGGCGCGCGCGTGCCGAACGGCGATTGGATCGACGCGAAGCGCGAAGGTCTCGCGATCTGCGACGCGACCTCGGCGGTGTTCGCCATGGACCTGCCGTGGGACAAGCTCGATGTCGTCACCTGGTCATGGCAGAAGGTGCTCGGCGGCGAGGCGGCACACGGCATGCTCGCGTTGAGCCCGCGCGCGGTGGCGCGGCTCGAGACCTACACGCCGCCTTGGCCATTGCCAAAAATCTTCCGCCTGACCTCGAAGGGCAAGTTCAGCGAGGCAATCTTCCAGGCCGAGACGATCAATACGCCGTCGATGCTGGCCGTGGAGGACGCGATCGACAGTCTGAAATGGGCACAATCGGTCGGCGGCCAGTCGGCGCTGAAGGTGCGCAGCCAGGCCAATCTCGACGCCGTGGCGCGGTGGGTGAGGCGCGCACCCTGGATCGCGTTTCTGGTGCGCGATGAGAGCATCCGGTCCTGGACTTCAGTGTGCCTCGAGATCGTTGACGACTGGTTCAAGAAGCAGCCCGAGGAGCACCAGCGCGCGGCGTTGAAGAAAATGGAATCGCTGCTCGACAAGGAAGGCGTCGCCTTCGATTTCGTCGGACACCGCGACGCGCCGCCGGGCTTGCGCCTGTGGTGCGGCGCCACGGTCGAGACCAGCGATGTCGAGGCAGTGCTGCCCTGGCTCGACTGGGCCTACGCCGAAATCCGTAACCCCGTCGCCGCATAAGGGATCGCCATGCCAAAAGTGCTGATAGCGGACGCGCTGTCGCCGCAAGCCGTAGCCGTGTTCAAGGATCGCGGCATCGAAACCGTGACCAAGACGGGGATGTCGCCGCAAGAGCTCAAGGACGTGATCGCCGATTTTGACGGTCTCGCCGTGCGCTCCGCCACCAAGGTGACGAAGCCCGCGATCGAGGCGGCGAAAAATCTCAAGGTGATCGGCCGCGCCGGCATCGGCGTCGATACGATCGACGTTCCCGTCGCGACGCAACGCGGCATCGTGGTGATGAATACGCCGTTCGGCAATTCCATCACCACCGCCGAACACGCCATCGCGATGATGTTCGCGCTGGCCCGCGACATTCCCGCGGCCAACACCTCGACCCAGGCCGGCAAGTGGGAGAAGTCGCGCTTCATGGGGGTCGAGCTCTACGGCAAGACGCTCGGCGTCATTGGCTGCGGGAATATCGGCTCGATCGTCGCCGACCGCGCGCTCGGCATCAAAATGAAGGTGATCGCCTACGATCCGTTCCTGTCGGCGGAGCGGGCGGTGGCGCTTGGAGTGGAGAAGGTCGAGCTCGACGAATTGTTCGCGCGCGCCGATTTCATCACGCTCCACACACCGCTGACCGACCAAACCCGTAACATCATCGATGCCGCGGCCATCGCGAAAATGAAAAAAGGGGTGCGCATTATCAATTGCGCGCGGGGCGGCCTGGTGGTCGAGGCTGACCTGAAAGCCGCGCTCGATTCCGGCAAGGTCGCAGGCGCCGCGCTCGACGTGTTTCCGGTCGAGCCCGCGAAGGAGAATATTCTGTTCGGCCGCGACAACATCGTCGCGACGCCGCATCTCGGCGCCTCGACCAGCGAAGCGCAGGAAAATGTCGCGGTGCAGATCGCCGAACAGATGTCCGACTTCCTGCTCAACGGCGCCGTGACCAACGCGGTCAATCTGCCGTCGCTCTCGGCCGAGGAAGCGGTGCGGCTCGGTCCGTACATGACCCTGGCAAAGCAACTCGGCGGCTTCGTCGGCCAGTTGGTCGAGGGCCCGATCAATGCCGTCGAGATCGAGTACGAGGGGCATGTCGCCGACCTGAACGTCAAGCCGCTGACGGCCATCGTGTTGGCCGGACTGCTGGCGCCGACGCTCACCTCGGTCAACATCGTCAACGTGCCGGTGATTTGCCGCGAGCGCGACATCCGCGTCAGCGAAACCCGGCGCACCGAACCTTCGGTCTATCAGACCCTGATGCGCGTCACCGCGATCACCGGCCGGACCCGCCATGGCGTCACCGGCACGCTCTTCGGCGACCGGCCGCGGCTGATCGAGGTCGAGGGCATCATGCTGGAGGCCGAACTGGGGCCGCGCGTGCTCTTCGTGCGCAACATCGACAAGCCCGGCTTCGTCGGCAATCTCGGCAAGACGCTGGGCGATAACGGCATCAATATCGGCACATTCAACATGGGCCGCATCGACGCCGGCGGCAACGCGATCTGCCTGATCACCATCGATTCGGCGCTGAGCGGCTCGGTGCTGGAATGCGTGCATGCGATCCCGAACGTGGTGCAGGTGAAGCTGCTGAGTTTCTGAGCGCCAGTGTGAAAGCGGACATTCGTCGCAACGCGCACATCGTTTCAACGTCGCCGGGTGGGGAAAGACCGTACCTCAAAAGGTCACCTGTCACCGCAACGTGATTCCGATTTCTGGGTAGAGGTCTGTGCGATCGACGTGGGGTGTCCTATAACCCCTATTCGCAAAATGAGGTCAGTGCCCGAGGAAATTCGTGGCGCGTCGCCGCCGAAATCCGTACCCGGGATTTGCACCCAAAAAAAACGCTCGACGCGCGTTCTTACGCGCTGATTCCGTGCAGGCGCGAGAACCGATCACGACGACGATCCGCGGAACCGGGACTAGCCTCCCCGACGCATTCGGGGAAATTCCGGCGAACTGAAAAATGCCGACAACCAAATTGGAGGAGTCCATGAGCGAAGGACAAGGCGAGCTGAAAAGCTATCAGATGCCGCCGAAGGACGGCATTACCGTCGCACACTTTCTCACCGTCGCCGACATCGAGCGATCGCTTCGATTTTACGAAACGGTCTTCGGTAGTCGCATTCTGAGCAGAGGCGATAGCAAGGGCGCGCCGGGTTACATCCAGCTCGCGAACACGTGGCTCATCGTCAATGTCGGGGGCGGCCCGACACCCGACAAACCAACGGTAACGCTCAGCGTCCCTCCCAATCCCGATGCAGTCAGCAGCTTTATGAATATCCGCGTTGCCGATATTCCAGCCTGCTATGACCTATGGCGAAGCCGAGGAGCCGAATTTATCACGGAGGGCCTTGCTTACGCCTGATCGGGCCGGTGGCTAATAAGGCGGAGCTTGCCGCAGACGTTGATGCTTTGCCGCCGAAGTCCACCAGGCAAGGTCATCGGCGACGCGGCCGAAGGCTTTCCGCACCACGCGGCCCACGTCGCCGATCGGCTCGCCCTGTGCGTTGAAGGTCTCGGCGATCGGCCCCACGGCAACAGTGCTCGAGATGACGACAATACCCATCTCCGACAAGATCGGATGCCAGGCAGAACTGGCGCGGGTGCCGGACAACCGGCCCGGCGAGTAACTGACGATTGCGGCCGGTCGCCAGAACCACTCTTCCAGAAAATGATCGGTAAGATTCTTAAGACCCGGCTGCGGGCCCCAATTGTACTCGCCGACGACGAACACGAAGGCATCCGCCGCCCGGATTTTTCCGGCGAGCTCCTCCATCTTCTGCGGCACGGAGCCTCGGGGATATTCCTTGTACATCCGGTCGAGGATCGGCAGGCCAATCTCCCTTGCGTCGATCAGTTCCGCATCGGCGCCGCGGGCGCGAAGTTCCGACGTAACGAAGGTCGCCATGCGGATACCGACGCGCGCGGTTCGGTAGGACCCGTAAAACACCAGTACCTTATCCGGCATCGATGCATTCCTCCCGCCAAAGGTATCAGAGCGGCGCAATGTGGTCGCGCGATAAGTCCCATGGGTTCACTGTCGGCTCCTCGCGCGGAAATTGCCGGCCGCGCGGCATCGGCGTAGCTTTGCGGCCTGGCAAGGGAGATCGGCGTCATGAACGAAACGACCAACGTGCCGCGCTCAATGACAGGTGCGATGAAACTCGCGATCGCCCGTAAGGGCGCGCCCGTCTTCATCAAGGGCCGCCGCGATTTTTTCAAATATCGCGAACTTGGCGTCACCGACGCCACCGGCGGCGCGATGCGCGCGCAGGTGATCTCGGCGAGCCAAGGCCTGTCGCGGCCCACGGGCTGGCACTACCATTCGTGCGAGGCGCAATTCGTCTACATGCTCGCCGGCTGGCTCGAGCTGGAATTCGAGAACGGCGAAAAATGCCGCCTCGAAGCGGGCGATTCCGTGATGATCCCGGGCGGCATGAAGCACAATGAAATCGCGACCTCAGACACGATGGAACTGCTCGAAATCTCGCTGCCCGCCGCGATGGGAACCGTCGCCTGCGACCGGCCGGGTTGACCCCTCTTGACGGTAAACGTAAATTGCGTATATGAGGAGCCAGCCAAACGGTTCGAGCGAGGCGGTCCAAAATCCGAAATTTTTTTACAGAACGAACCCAATTTATCCTAGGGTATCAAATACTTGACCCCTTTCAGAACACCAAAACGAAGCCAATTTGGGCCTAAAGCGAAGCCAATTTGGGCCCACAACGAAGCCGTTAAACGATGAACGACGTCGTGCACAAGGGATTGCTGCCGAATGGCTTGCGCGACCTGCTGCCGCCCCAAGCCGAGGCCGAGGCGGCGATGGTCGAGCGCCTGATGGCGGTGCTCGCCGGCAACGGCTACGAGCGTGTCGAGCCGCCGCTGGTCGAGTTCGAGGACAATCTGCTCTCCGGCGCTGGTGCCGCGATGGCGACGGAAACCTTCCGCCTGATGGATCCGGTGTCGCAGCGCATGATCGGCGTGCGCGCCGACATGACGCCGCAAGTGGCACGGATCGCGGCGACGCGGCTCGCCAAGACGCCGCGCCCGCTGCGTCTCTCCTATGCCGGCCAGGTGCTGCGGGTCAAAGGCGGCCAACTCAATCCCGAACGGCAACTGGGCCAGGTCGGCGCCGAGCTGATCGGCTCCGGCGACATCGCCGCCGACGTCGAGGTTCTGACCGTTGCCGCCGAGGCGCTGGCCGCTGTTGGACTGACCGGCCTCTCCGTCGATCTCACCTTGCCGCGGCTGGTGCCGCTGGTCTGTTCGGCGCTCGGTCTCGATCGGGAGCGGACGGAGCGCGTGCGCGCGGCGCTGGATCATAAGGATTCGGCCGCCGTTGTTGCGGTCGGCGGGAAGGCGGCCACGCTGCTCGGCAAGTTGCTCGCCGCGGCGGGCATTGCCGACAAAACATTGAAGACGCTTGCCGGACTCAAGCTGCCGGAGGAGGCTGCCGCCGAACTGGCGCGGCTAGCCACCGTCTGTAAGGAAGTTAAGGCCCGCGCGCCGGCGTTGGCGATGACCATCGATCCCGTCGAGAATCGCGGCTTCGAATACCACACCGGTATCAGCTTCTCGTTTTTCACCGGCAAGGCGCGCGGCGAGTTGGGGCGCGGCGGGCGCTATCGCGCCGGCAACGGCACCGGGGAGCCGGCGACCGGCTTCACCATCTATTCCGACAGGGTGATTGAGGCGCTGCCGCGACCCCGTTTGTCTCGGCGTCTTTATGTGCCGACGGGCAGCGACGCGGAATTGGTGCGGCGCTTACGCGGCGAGGGCTGGGTGACGGTGGCGGCGCTCGGCTCAGGTTCGGACAAGGCCGAGGCAAAGCGGTTGCGCTGCGGTCACTCGTTGGCCGGTGGCAAGATTGTCGCCGTCGACTGAAGCGGGATGCCTCGCGGGGGTTCCCGCGTGATGTAGATCAGGCTGAGCCACAGCAGCGCGACCAGCACGAGATGGGTGCAGGTCGCCGCCATCGCGGCGCCGGCCGCGCCATAGCGCGGCACCAGGATGAGGCACAGCCCGACATCGACCGCCGGCAGCAACAATTGGATGCCGGCGCGATAACCGACATGGCCGCCGCTGACGATCGCGTCGGCGCCGAGGTAATAGAGCGCGTAGAGCAGGGGTAGCGGCGACAGCAGCAGCAAGCTCGGTCCGATGCCGGTGTAGTTGTGGCCGATCACCAACGTCGCGAAGGTCGAGGACACCGCGACCCCGATCCCGGCCGTGCCGCCGAGTGCCAGACCGATGGGCACCAAGCGGCGCGCGAAGTCGAAGCTGCCGCGTGTGCCCTGCGCGCCGCGTTGGAAAAATCGCACATAGGTCGAATAGATCAGCGCGCGCACCGGTACCGCCGCGACGTCGGCGATGCGAAAGGCGGCGGCATAGAGGCCGGCCTGCCCGAGCCCGGACAACGCGGCCACCAGCGGCTTGTCGATGTCGCGAAAGCCGACGAAGCTGCCCATCTGTAAGGCGAAGAAGCCGCCGTCCTTCCAATCCTGGGCCCTGAAATGCCAAACGGGGCGTTCGAGCCGCACGAAGATGAGGGCCAAGCTTGCTGCACCCGCCACCAGCGTGGAGCCCATGTAAAACCATGCCCAAGACAAGGGGGAGGCCTCAAACGTGAGGCCCCAGATCACGGCTGCGATGGCCCGCAGTAAATAGAGCAGAATGCCGAGCATTGCCATGTCCCGGCCGCGCTCGAACGCCTGAAAACAGTTAACGGCGAGATAATTCGCCCGCGCCAGGATGACTTCGGCGCAAACGATGAGCGCGATTGTCAGCCAGGATATCTCCGAAGCGACCAGAAAGCGGATCGCGAGAGTGGCCGCAATCGCGAACGGGGGGGCGGTAATAAAGTAGTAAATAAGTGCGTTGCCGAGGGCGCGTGAGAACGTGGAGTGGTCGGTCGCGACGGTGCGGATCAGGAGCTGGTCGCCGCCCCATCCGGAAAAGGCCGCGACGACGGTGGCGAGGGCGGAAACGCTGACGAATGCGCCGTAATTGTGCGCTCCCATCGTCCGCGTGACGGCGATGAAATAGACGCCCTGTAACGCGATCTGAATCGCGATGCCGACCGTTAGAACACCGGTATTGCCCGCGATGGTCGAGCGGAAGAGCGCTCTAACGGACGCGTTTCGTAATAATTTGTTGATCATTTTGCTCTAAATCGAAAGCCGATCGCCGCATCGTATTGGTTTTTATTTAACCAACCGATAACGGGCGCCGCTTTGTAAAAGGGATTTAAACCCAATCATGGTCGTCAAAGTCAGCGTGCTGGTCGTCACGTTTTTTCGGGAGCAATTTCTGCGGCGAACCCTGCTGAGCTGTCTGGCGCAACGCGGAATCGACCTTTCCGAGGTCGAGCTGATCGCCGTCGACGGCTCGCCATCCGGATCGGCGCGCAACGTCGTCGCCGAGATCGAGGAGGCGACACGGCCGCTCGGCACCACGGTGCGCTATGTCCATGAGCCGCGTTCGGGGATTTCCCATTCGCGCAATGCCGGCGTTCACGCCGCATCGGGCGATTTAATTGCCTTCATCGACGACGACGAAGAGGCCGAGCCGCACTGGCTGGCGCGGCTGGTCGATTGCCAGGCGCGCTTCGGCGCGGATGTCGTGGTCGGTCCGGTCTATCCGATGTTCGAACTCGACCGCGCGTCGCGCGATCCATACTGGCGCTGGTACTTCACCTCCGATTCGCATCAGCCGTCGGGTGAGATCGCGAAATGGGGCGCGCCCGGCACGCATAATTGTCTGTTCGTGAAGCGCACATGCTGCGTCACCGACGAGCCATTCGATCCGACGCTTGGCCTTACCGGCGGCGAGGATATGCGGTTCTTCCACTCGGTTATCGCGCGCGGCGGTAAGGTGGTGTGGTGCGCCGACGCCATCATCAACGAATTCATTCCGGCTGCACGGTCGCGCTGGTCGTATGCGTTGCGTCGCCAGCTACGCGAAAGCCAATTGCATATGCAGGCCTTCTTTTGGTCGGGCCGGCCCGATATTACGGGTTTGGCTTGGTGGACCGCGATCGGTATCGCACAAATCGCGGTGTACGCGCCGCTGACCCTCCTGTGCGCCGTGTTCGATCGATCGCTGGCCAAGAAATGTGGCACCAAGCTCGCCGGCGGCGTCGGCAAACTGTTTTGGCTGCCGAGCCTGACCCTGATCGGTTACGGCGATCGTACTGCGCAACCCGAGGCGGGGATTTGAAATCATGCCGAGCATTAGCGTCCAGATCATGACTTTTCATCGCGAGGCCGGTTTGCGCCGCGCCGTCCGCAGCATGCTCACGCAACGCGGCATCGACCCGCGCACGGTCGAGATCCTGATCGTCGATAATTCGGCCGAGGCGTCCGCGCGATCGATCGTCGCCGGTCTGGCCGAAATCGCCGAACCGGCCGGCTACAAGCTTCGCTATGTCAACGAAACACGGCCTGGCATCGCCCAGGCGCGCAACGCCGGTATCCGGAACACCGACGCCGAGCTTGTCGCCTATATCGACGACGACGAAGAAGCGGAACCCAATTGGCTCGCCAGCATGCTGGCCGTGCTGACCGCGTATGACTGCGACGCGGTGTGCGGACCGGTGCTGCCGATCTTCGAGGATGGCCGTCCCTCTAACGACCCGTTCTGGGGCTGGATTTACGATTACGACGCCAAGGTGCAGTCGGGCGCGACGTTCCGCGCCACCGGGACCGGTAATTGCCTCTTCTACAAGTCGCGGTGCTGCCCGACTGACACGCCGTTCGATCCGGCGCTTGGCCTGACCGGCGGCAGCGACACGCGGTTTTTCCATACGCTGGCCGCGGCTGGGAAGCGTGTGCTGTGGTGCGCCGAGAGCATCGTTCATGAATACGTGCCGGCAAACCGCACACAACTCGCTTACGGACTGCGCCGGCGCATGCGCCAAAGCCAATTGTTCCAGCAGACTCACTCTTGGAGCAATCCGCCGAACCGGTCGGCGATCGTGAAGTGGATGATGATCGGCGTCGCGCAGATGCTGGTCTATGCCGGCCTGAGCGCGGTCTGTTGGTTTTGGGACCGGTCGCGCGCTAAGCGCTATCTCGCGCTGGTTTATGGCGGGATGGGCAAGGTATTCTGGACGCCGCGGTTCACGGCGCTTGCCTACGGCCTGCGTCCGCGCGTCCGCGTGAACTGATTCATTCGGTCAACGCAGCGTTGCACCGGCTCAGGTTGCGTCGGAAGTAATGTTGCGCACATAAAGGGCCGGTCCACGATCGCCAGCCCGAAAGCCTGCCTTGCCCGATTCGTCCTTGTCGCCCGCCGCGTCGGCGTTGCCGCCAACGGTTTTGAGCCAGCGCGATATTTATCGCGTGTTGTCGGGCGTGCTCTTGGCCATGTTCCTAGCCGCGCTCGATCAGAGCATCGTCGCCACCGCGTTGCCGGCGATGGGACGCGTTCTCGGCGGGTTTGAAAATCTATCCTGGATCGTCGCGGTCTATCTTTTGACCTCGACGGCCTCGACGCCAATTTACGGCAAGCTCGGCGATCTCTATGGCCGGCGGCTGATGATCCTGGTCGCGATCGCGGTATTCGTCGTCGGCTCGCTGCTATGCGGTCTGGCGCAGAACATGTGGCAGATCATCGCCGCGCGGGCGGTGCAAGGCATCGGCGCGGGCGGGCTGCTCAGCTCCTCGCAATCGGTGATCGCCGATATCATCGCGCCGCGCGAGCGCGGCCGTTATCAAGCATATTTCAGCGGAATCTACGCCGTCGCCACGGTAGCGGGGCCGGTGGTGGGTGGCTTGTTCGTCGACCATCTGAGTTGGCGCTGGGTATTCTGGATCAATCCGCCGCTGGGCATCGTCGCCTTCGTCCTGTGCCGGCGTGCCTTGCGGCTGTTACCGGTGCCTCATTTGCGGCGGCGCATCGATTATTCCGGCGCCCTGTTGCTGATCGTGGCGGTGAGTTGTTGGCTGTTCGTTCTGTCCTCGGGTGGCCGGCAATTGCCCTGGACCTCGCCGTTGATGGCAGCCCTGATTGCGGCCGGCTTGGCGCTGACGGCGCTGCTGGTATTGCGGGAAACGCGGGCTGCGGAGCCGATTCTGCCGCCCCGCTTGTTTTCCAATCACGTCGTTCGCCGAGCGTGGCTGGCGAGTTTCGTCATCACCATGGCGCAGCTCGGGACCAGCATTCTCATGCCGAGCTTCCTGCAACTGGTGCTTGGCGTCAGCGCCGGCCGCTCCGGCGTCATGATTTTGCCGATGATGGCCGGCACCGTGATCGGTTCTTTCAGTTCCGGCCGCATTATGCGCCGCACGGGACGCTATCGGCCGGTCGCGTTGACGGCGATCTGCGTCGCCGTCGCCGCGCAATTGCTGCTTGCCTACGAGGCCCAATCGTTGTCGTTGCCGGTCATCCTCGGCACGATGGCGCTGGTCGGGCTGGGTTTCGGCCCGACCTTTCCGGCGATGATGGTGGCGGGCCAGAACGGCGCCGAGTTGCGCGACATCGGCATCGTTACGTCCATGATCGCGTTTTTCCGCACCCTGGGCGGCTCGTTCGGAATCGCGATTCTGTGGGCGATCCTGATCGGCGTTCTATCCCGGGAATTGGCGTCGGAGCACGCGGCCGCGCTGGGCAACGCGATCCTCGGCCATTCCGGCGGCATCGCGGCCTTGCCGGTCGCCGCGCGCGAGGTGGTCGCGCCGGCGCTCGCTCATTCCTATCGCCTCGTGTTTCTAACCAACGCCGGCGTTTGCGCGGTTGCCGCCCTGTTGCTTGCGACCATGCGGGAAAAGCCGCTGCGCGACGAATCGGCATTTTGCGATTCGCCAACGCGCGGCGGAATAATCCGATTTGCGCTAGGCTGGATCGATGGACGTCATCGAGCGCGATCCCATAACCGCCAGACCGCCGCAGTCGACGGCCTTGTCGCATCGCGAGATCATGACGACGCTCTATGGCTTGCTGCTCGGCATGCTGTTGGCGGCGCTCGACCAGAACATCGTCACCACCGCGGTGCCGGCGATCGCCGCCGATCTCGGCGGGTTCGAGCATCTGTCATGGATTTTCGCCGGCTATCTCCTCACCTCGACGGCGTCGACGCCGATCTACGGCAAGATCAGCGATCTCTATGGCCGCGGCCCGATCCTCATCATCAGCATCGCGCTGTTCGTCGCGAGTTCGGCCTTTTGCGCGCTGGCGCAGGATATGGGCCAGCTCGTGGCGGCGCGCGCGCTGCAAGGGTTGGGCGGCGGCGGCATGATGAGCGTGACCCAGGCGCTGATCGCCGACATCATCGCGCCGCGCGAGCGCGGCAGCTATCAGGCTTATTTTGCCGGCGTGTGGGCGGCGGCGAGCGTCGCCGGCCCGATGATCGGCGGCTTCTTCGTGCAATATTTGACGTGGCGCTGGGTGTTTTGGATCAATCTGCCGATCGGCGCTCTGACGCTAATCCTGTGCACGCGCGCCTTCCGGAAATTGCCCAAGCCGCGAATGGCGCGGCGCAACATCGACTATTGGGGCGCGGCGCTGCTTGCCGGCTCGGTGACGGCGCTGCTGCTGGTCAGCACCTGGGGCGGCTCGATCTTTCCGTGGCTGTCGATCGAGGTGCTGAGCATGGCTGGCTGTTGGGCTGGTGCTGATGGTGCTGTTCTTGCTGCAGGAGTTCCGCGCGCTCGATCCGATCCTGCCGATGCGGCTGTTCGCCAGCCCGATCTTCAATCTCGCCAACGCCGTCAGCTTCATCGTCGCGATCTCGATGTTCGGCGGCATTGGTGCTCATGCCGGTACAGATCCAGCTCGTGCTCGGCATCAGCCCCGGCAGTACCGGCTTGATCATGATTCCACTGATGAGCGGCACGGTGATCGGGTCGTACATTGCCGGCCAGGTTATGCGCCGCACCGCCCGCTACAAATGGATTCCACCGATCGGGATCGGCGCCGCGACGATCGCGTACGGGTTGTTGGCGACGATCCACGCCGGCACGTCGCCGATCCTGGTGTTGATCTATCTCGCCGTGCTCGGACTCGGCATCGGGCCGACCTTTCCGGTGATGATGATCGCGATCCAGAATAGTTGCGAGGCCCGCGATATCGGCGTCGCGACGAGCTGGGTCTTTTTCGCGCGCTCGCTAGGAGCGTCGTTCGGCGCGGCGTTGCTATGGTCGGGCCTGCTCGCGGCGCTGACCGGCCGGCTCGATGCCGAGGGCCATGGCGCGCTGGCGGACACGCTGGTACGCGGCGGTCCGACGGCGGCGGGCCATATGGCGGCGGGCGATCGGCTGCTGATTCAGCCGGCGCTGACCCACGCGTTTCATTTCGTGTTCCTGATCGCGGCGGCGATCGCCGCGCTGTCGTTCGTGGTAACCTTGTTCCTGAAAGAAGAACGGCTGAAGAGCCACGTACCGTCGCACGCGCAGCAAGGCCACTGAGGGGAGAGTCGATGGATTTCGGTTATTTCACGCTGAGCGACAATCATTACGAGGGCAACACGCGCGGTGCCGCGCAATTCATCGCCGATATTCTGGCCGAGACGCTGCATGCCGACCGGCTCGGCTACCACTCGGCCTGGATCGGCGAGCATCATTTCAACGCGCTCGGCGTGTTGTCCTGTCCCGACCTTGTGCTGAGCTACGCGGCGGCGCAGACGAAACACATCCGCCTCGCGCCGGCCGTGACCGTGCTGCCGCTGCATCATCCCATTCGCGTGGCCGAGCAATGGGCGAGCCTCGACGTGCTTTCCGGCGGCCGCGTCGATTTCGCCGCCGGGCGCGGCTACGACCGGCGCGAATACGAGCCGTTCGGCGTGTCGTTCGACGACAACCAGGCGATCTTCAATGAAGGCATGGAGATCGTGCGCAGGCTGTGGGACGCCGATAGTCCGATCTCGCATCGTGGCAAATACTATGCCTTTGACGATGTGCAGATCACGCCCAAGCCGGTGCAGCGGCCCCTGCCGGCCTATATCGGATCGTTCTCGAAACCGTCGATCGAGCTGGCGGCACGGCTGGGCTGCGGGCTGATTGTGGCGCCGTTCGCGGCCGCGATCTCCTACGGCGGCCTGCGCCAGGTTGCGGACCTTTATCATGAGACCTGCGCCAGGGCCGGGACTAAGCCGGGGCGTCTGATGTGCAGTTACTTCATCCACTTCGCTGACGATGCGGCGGCCGAGCGCGCCGCGCGCGAGCGACAGGTGCGTTATTACCGCGAATGCGTGATCCCGTCCTTTCCGAGCGACCCCGCCACCGCGCCGCCGAGCTATCGGTACTTCATCGGCATGGTTGAGCGGCTGCGCCAGGTGAGGCCGGAAGACCTCACCGAAAATTCCGTGCTGATCGGCTCGCCGCGGCACATCCGTGAGGTGCTGAAGAAGGTCGAGGCCGCGGGCTTCGACGAAGTGATCCTCTATTTCAATGTCGGCCTCAAACCGCACCGCCAGGTACTCGACGAAATGTCACGCTTCACGGAAGAGGTAGGGCCGGCATTCGGGCGCTAGCCCTTATCGCGATACCCGCTCATTTCCTCGCCGGCGCGGCGCTCGAACTTGGCGCTCAAGGGCGCGGTCCAGATCGAGATCGCCGTCACCGCGATGAGCGCGATGGAAAAATCGCCGAGCGTCGGCTGCGCGTGGCCGCCCACCGCGGCGGCGGCGTTGAGCACGGTCGCCGCGACGCAAATCCCCATCGACAGCATCAATTGCTGGAACGTGCTGTAAAAGCTCATCGCCGCGCTCGACCGGGTGGGTGAAATGTCGGCGAAGGCGATCGTGTTGTAGGCGGTGAATTGCAGCGATTGGAAAAAACCGGTGACGAGCAGCAGCCCATAGATCGCCCAGATCGGCCACGCCGGCCGGAACGCGGCGCAGCTCGCCAGCAGGATTGTCGCGATCGCCGCGTTCCAAATCATCGTGTTGCGGAAGCCGAAGCGGCGCAGCACGCGCGGCGCCGAGGCCTTCATCGCCATCGATCCGGCGGACGACATGAAGGTAATGGCGCCGCTCGCCGCGGCCGACTTGCCGAACCCGACCTGCATCATCAGCGGCATCAGGAACGGCAGTGAGCCGCCGGCGATCCGCCACAGCGAGCCGCCGATAACCGCCAGCTTGAAGGTCGGGATCTTCATCAGCGACAAGTCGAGGATCGGTTCGGGCGAGCGTCGCGCGTAGAAGATATAGAGTGTGCCGGTGACGATCCCGATCGCGAACAGCACCAAGGTCAAACTCATCGAGCCAGCGCCGTGGCTGGCGAATTCGCAGCCGAAGATCAGGCACGACAGCGCGGTGCCTGACAGGAACAGGCCGGGGAAATCGAACCGGCTCGAGCTCGCCTCGCGGATGTCGGGGATGAACCGCATCACCAGCGCCAGCGCTGCGATGCCGAGCGGCACGTTGAGATAAAAGATCCATGGCCACGACAGATAGGTGACGATGAACCCGCCCAGCGGCGGGCCGATCACCGGGCCGATCAGGCCCGGCACCAACACCCACGACATGGCGCTGACCAACTCGGCCTTGCTCACGGTGCGCAGGATGACGAGGCGCCCCACCGGGACCATCATCGCGCCGCCCAAGCCTTGCACCAGCCGCGCCGCGACAAGGAAGGGCAGGGTGCGCGACTGTCCGCACAGGACCGAACCGATGGTGAACACCAAGATCGCGGCGCCGAACACGTTGCGGGCGCCGAACCGGTCCGCGATCTTGCCGCTCGCCGGGATGAAGATGGCGAGGCTCAAGAGGTACGACGTCATCGCCACGCTCATATTCACGGCGGAGACACCGAAATCCTGGGCCATGGTCGGCAGCGCCGTCGCTAGCACGGTGACGTCGATCTGCTCCATCAACAGTGCGGCCGCGCAGATCAGCGAGGTGACCCGGAAATTGCGCGGCGGGACCGCCGCGTCCGCGGCCAGCTTTTCCGTCGCGTCGGCGCTCAACCGGTTGCCGTCGCGAGTTCGGGGCGACGGCCCTGACGCGATGTCCGGCCGATGCGCAACACCAAGAACGACGCGACGAAGCATGCCGCGCCGGCGAAGACGAACGCGCTCCAATAGTCGCCGTAGAGATTATGGATCAGACCCGCGCCATAGGCCGCCATCGCGGCGCCGATCTGATGGCACACCATGATCCAGCCATACATGATGTTGGACCGCAGCGGCCCGAATGCCTGCACCGACAACCGCACCGTCGGCGGCACCGTCGCGATCCAGTCGAGCCCGTAGAATACGCCGAACAGCGACAGGCCCCACAGCGACATGTTGAATGCGTAGGGCAGGAACAACAGCGACACGCCGCGCAGCGCGTAATACCAGAACAACAGGTGGCGGCTGTCCATACGGTCGGTGAACCAGCCCGACGCGGTGGTGCCGATGAAATTGAAAATGCCCATGAACGCGAGCACGCCGGCTGCGGTCGCCTCGGGAATGCCGTGATCGACACAGGCGGGAATGAAGTGCGTTCCAATCAAACCGAGCGTGCTCAGGCCGCAGACAAAGAAGCTGCCGCCGAGCAGCCAGAAATCGCGCTTGCCGAGAGCCTCGCCCAAGGCGGCGAACGTGGTGGTGAAGGGATTGCCGCGTGGGATCGCCGGTTCCTCGAAATCGTCGGGGGCGCCGAACGGCTTGGCGCCGATATCCGACGGTTTGTCGCGTAGGAACAGCACCACAAGCGGAATCACGAGCACCACGGCGGCGCAGCAGATCGCCACCGACCAGCGCCAGCCGATATTGACCGCGACGCTCGCGAGCGTCGGCAGGAAAATCAAATTGCCGGCGGCGGCGCTGCCGGTGAGCAGACCCATGACCAAACCGCGCCGGCGATAGAACCAGCGCGTCGACACCATCGCCGCAAGAATCATGGCGGCGATGCCGGTGCCGAGTCCGACGAACAGGCCCCACAGCGGGATGAGTTGCCAGGTGTCGCTGATGAACACCGTTGGCACGAACCCAACCAGCAGCAACGCCATCGCGGCCAGCACCACGCTTTTCATCCCGAATCGGTCGATGAACGCCGCGGAGAACGGCCCGACAATGCCGTACACCAACAGGCCGATCGAGATCGGCAGTGAAATTCCGGCGCGGCTCCAGCCGAAATCGTGCTCCAACGGCACGATCAGCACGCCTGGCGCGCCGCGCACGCCCGATCCGACGAGCAGCACCAGGAACGTCACCCCGACCACGATCCAACCGTAATGGATGCGTGGCGTCCGCGATTCGGCTGCGAGAGACATATCTCATTGTCGCAGCCGTTGCGGCAAACGCCAAGCGCGGCTGCGCATGGGAGGAATGCGACGTCAGGCGCGGGCGGCGCGCCGAAGCGATTGTGGTGGTTGACCGAAGATGCGGAGGAACGCGCGGCGCATGCGTTCGGCATCGCCGAAGCCGCATAAGCCGGCGATGCGGTCAATCGGGTCCGATCCGCCCTCGACCCGCTCGCGTGCCACGTCGGCGCGGATGCGCTCGACGGCGCGCGCCGGCGTCATGCCCGTTTCGCGCGCGAATAGGCGGGCGAAGTTGCGCGGACTCATCCCGGCGCGGTCGGCGAGCCGCTCGACGCCGAGCCGTTCGCCCAAATGTTCGCGCGCCCAACCCAACAGCGAGCCGAACCGGCCATCCGGCCGGTCCAGTTCCAGCAGCGCCGAGAATTGCGACTGGCCGCCGGGACGCCGGTAATAGACGATGAGCTGTCGCGCCGTCGCACGCGCGATTTTCTCGCCGAGATCCTCGGCGATCATTGCCAGCGCTAGGTCGATCCCGGCGGTGATGCCGGCCGAGGTCCACAACCGGCCGTCTTTGACGAAGATGCGATCCGGCTCGAGCCGAACCGTCGGGTAGCGTCGGGCGAAATCGCCGCTGCGGTTCCAATGCGTGGTCGCGCGCTTCCCGTCGAGCAGACCGAGCGTCGCCAATACCGCCGTGCCGGAGCACACACTCGCGACGCGTTCCGCCCGCCGCGCCGCGTCGCCGACGAAATGAAGCAGACGCCGGTCCGCCGCCGCGGCCAGAACGCCGTCCCCGCCCGAGACAATCACGGTATGGAAAGCGGGGCGCGGCGGAAACGGTTCCGCGATCAGCGCGGCGCCCGACGAGCTTGCCACCGCGCCGTCGCGACGCGCGAACACCCGCACCGCGTAAGCGCCCTTGGCATAGCGGCTCGCGATGTCGAACGCCGACAGCGGACCGGTGACGTCGAGGATCTGAAAGCCGCGGAAAGCGACGAAGGCGATAGTTCTGGGCATGGCGGAAAACGAGGGAACTATGTCATTTCCGCCAGATCATAGTCGCGCGACATTCTGGTGACTAGCCCCACCCGCAAAGGCGTCCGCCTTTGCTTCCTTCCCCCGCTTGCGGGGGAGGGTTAGGGAGGGGGCCGACGCGGAGGATGTTCGACATGACCGAAGGCAAATTCATCATCGTCGAGGCGCTGTTCCCCGGCCTGACGCAGCTCGATTTCACCGGGCCGCATACCGTGTTCTCGCGGCTGCCGAACGCGGACGTGATCGTCGCGTCGAAGGCGGGCGGCACCATCGAATCGGATGGCGGCCTCGCCTTCGCCGCAACGAAGCGGCTCGCCGACATCGCGCACTGCGATTTGCTGTTCGTGCCGGGCGGCCTTGCCGCGACCGAGGCGGCGCTCGACCGCGACTTCATGCGTGAGTTCCGCCGCCTGGCGGAAGGCGCGCGCTATGTGACGTCGGTTTGTACCGGCTCGTTGATCCTCGGCGCTGCGGGCTTGCTCACGGGCAAGCACGCGGCGTGTCACTGGGCGTGGCGGCACATGTTGCCGCTGTTCGGCGCCATCCCCGACATGGGCCGCGTGGTGCGCGACGGCAATATCATCACGGGCGGCGGCGTGACGGCGGGGTATCGATTTCGCCTTTACGATCGCGGCCGAGATCGCGGGCGAGAAAACGGCGCAGGCGATTCAGCTCGGTATCGAATACGCGCCGGCCCCGCCGTTCAATGCGGGCCGGCCGGAACTGGCGCCGCCCGACGTGCTGGCGCTCGTCAACGACCGCAACGCACGTGATTCTCCCGAAACGTTTGGCCCAGGCGAAGGAAGCGGCGGCGCGGCTCTAAATCTCGATTTGGCCGCCGAGTTCGATGACGCGGTTGGGGGGATGCGGAAGAATTCGGTCGCGTCGAGCATGGTGTTCGACATCAAGATGAACAGGCCTTTGCGCCAGCGCCATAATCGCGTCTTCTTGCTGGCGACGATCTTCTCGCGTCCGACGAAGAACGATGTCTCGAGCAGCTTGAAATCGAAATGCATCACGCGGCATTGCGCCAGCGCACGCGGGATGTTGGGCTGCTCCATGAAGCCGTAATGCAGCGTGATGGTGTGGAAATTCTTGTCGAGGTGGCGGATTTCGAGCCGCTGGTCGTCGCCGACATGAGGAATGTCCTCCGTGATCACCGTCATCAGGATCACGCGGTCGGCGAGGACGTGATTGTGCTTCAGATTATGCAGCAGCGCGTTCGGCACCATGTTGTTGTTGGCGGTGGTGAACACTGCGGTGCCCGGCACCCGCACCGGCCGGTCGGGCCTGAGCGACGCGAGGAAATTCTCGAGCGGCAGGCCGCCGACGGCCCGTGCCGCCACAAGTTGCGCGCGGCCCGCGCGCCACGTCGCCATCACCGTGTAAACCAGCACCGCGACCGCGAGCGGGAACCAACCGCCTTCTTCGATCTTCAACATGTTGGCCGAGAAGAACAGCAGATCGATCGCGAGGAAGAAGCCGAACAAAAGCAGCGCCCAATAGAAATTCCAGTGCAGCACGCCGCGCATATAGGCGAAGGCGAGAATGGTGGTGATGGTCATCGTGCCGGTGACGGCGATGCCGTAGGCGGCACCGAGATTGTCCGACGACTTGAAACCGAGCACCAATGCCATCACCGCGATCAGTAGGAACAGGTTGAGCTTCGGCACGTAGATTTGGCCGAATTCATGTTCCGAGGTGTGGCGGATTTCAAGCCGCGGAAGATAGCCAAGCTGGATCGCCTGCCGCGTCATCGAGAACGCGCCGGAGATCACTGCCTGCGATGCGATCACGGTCGCCGCCGATGACAGGATCACCAACGGAAACCGGCCCCACGCCGGCGCCAGCAGATAGAACGGATTAGCGAGCGCGGCCGGATCGTGCAGCAGCAGTGCGCCCTGGCCAAAATAATTGAGCAGCAGCGCCGGGAACACGAAATAGAGCCAGGCGCGGCGGATCGGGTTGACGCCGAAATGACCCATGTCGGCGTAGAGCGCCTCGGCGCCGGTCACCGCCAGCACCACCGCGCCCAGAAGGATGAAGCCGCGGAACGGATCGGCGAGCAGGAAATTCACCCCATGCACCGGATTGAGCGCTAAAAGGATGGCGGGATGACGCGCCACCTCGGCGCCGCCGAGACAGGCGAGCACGACGAACCACAGCGCCATGATCGGGACCGAAAAATTCGCCGACTATGCCGGTGCCGCGGCGCTGGATCAGGAACAGCGCCAGAAGAAGGACCACGGTTACGGGCAGGATGTACGGCTCGAACACCGGCGTCGCGACCTTGAGGCCTTCGACCGCGCTCAAGACCGAGATCGCGGGCGTGATGACGCCATCGCCATAGAACAGGGCGGCGCCGATCATGCCGGCCGCCATGATCCAACCCGCCGCCTTGGTGCCGCGGTTGGTGGCGCGCAAGGCGAGGGCGGTGAGCGCCAGGATGCCGCCTTCGCCGCGATTGTCCGCGCGCATGATGACGATGACGTACTTGAGCGTGACGACGATAAACAACGACCACGTTATCAGCGACAACACGCCGAGAACGGAGGCCGGCCGAACGCTGCCGATATCGTCGAAGCATTGGCGAACCGTGTAAAGCGGCGACGTGCCGATATCGCCGTAGACCACGCCCAGCGCGCCGATGATCAGGCCATGGCGCGCCCGCAGCCCGGCACGCGCCGATCCCGTGACGACATGATTGGCGGCGGTCTGCGCCATGCTAGCCGACCTGCGAGCAAACGGCGCCCGGCTGCGCGGCCAAGGTTTGAACGATCGATAATGTCATGACGAATTGAGGAACGGTCGTGGCGACCGAATCTCCTGCCTCCGAAAGCGCGTCAATGTAGTGTGCTCCGACGCGGAAATCCACTCTCGGGGCAGCCATCGGCAAGGCGCGGCACAGGATCGTAATGTTTGACCATAACGTTTTGATTTTGCGATAATTTTTCTCCACCGCGTAGACCACCGGTTTGCGCTTTTTCGGATCGAACAGGTTAACAGAATCTCCACCGTTTAACCCTATCGTCGCGACGTCAGACTGGGGAGCAATGCTTTTGCCGAGCAACGCCGCCTATATCGTCGCCCGTCAGCTTCGCATTGTGATGCGGTCGCCCGCGCCGATGTATTTCGGTGCCGGCCTCGCCGTGTTCGCGGCGATCTGCCTCCAAGGCGAGTTGCCGGCGCCGCTGCTCGACGGCTGGGCCGCGGTGATGGTGCTATGGCAGGCGGTGCGTTACCTCCTGTGGCGCCGCTTTGCCGCGCTCGAGTCGGAAGAAGCCGTCGCCGCACAAGCGGTGCGCGTCACGCTGATGTGGGCCGCCACCGGTTTGCTATGGGGCCTGTTCGGCGCGGCCTATTTTCTCCCGGCCGATCCCGATGCGCGATTTTTCATGCTGTTCATCGTTACCACCAACATTGCCGGCGGCGCCGTGGTGGTCGCGTCCTACATCCCCGCGCATGCCGGCTACATTCTTGGCATGGGCGTGCCGTCGGTGATCGCGTTCGTCACGCACGGCTCGCGCTATTCCCTGTTGCTGGCGGCCATGTCCGTTGTCTACGCCGTGATCGCGCGGGGCGCCGCGGTGATCGGGAATCAAGGCGTCACCGATCTGATCCGGCTCGAAGCCGAGAAAGGCGCGTTGCTAGGGAACCTGCGCGAAGCCAAGGAAGCCGCCGATCTCGCCAACCAAACGAAATCGCACTTCCTCGCCAATATGAGTCACGAGCTGCGGACACCGTTGAACGCGATCGTCGGCTTTTCGGAACTGATGCGGGACCAGATGTTCGGTCCGATCGGCAACCGCCGTTACGCCGGCTATGTCGACGACATCAATGCTTCCGGTCGGCATCTTCTCAATGTCGTCAACGAAGTGCTGGATTTGTCGAAGCTTGAGGCCCGCAGCATGCAGCTCGGGCATGACAAGATCGATCCCGTGGCCCTGGCGCGCGATTGCGTCAAGCTGGTCGAAACGTTGGCCGCCTCGGCGGGCGTTCGCATCGCGATGGAGGGGCCCGGCACGGCGCTTCGTCTCGATGGCGATGAAAAGCGGTTGACCCAAGTGCTGCTCAATCTTCTTTCCAACGCGGTGAAATTTTCCCATCACGGCGGCCGCGTGACGCTGAGTCAGCGCATCGACGACGAAGGCCGTTGGATCGCGGCCGTGCGCGATGAAGGCATCGGCATGGACGACGCCGGCATCGCCACGGCGCTGCAGCCCTTCGGTCAGGTGGAAAACAGTTGGACCAAGCGATATGCGGGCACCGGGCTCGGCTTGCCGCTGGCCAAGCGGCTGATCGAACTGCACGACGGCAAGCTCACGATCGAGAGTGCGTTGGGCCGCGGCGCGATTGTCACCATCATTCTTCCGGCGTCGCGCGTAACGCGCGCCAATGCGGCGCTCGTCGCCGCTTAGGACTATTGCCTGGGCGCAAGCGCCCGTCGGATACTCGCGCGATGCGTCCGCCCGCGATTATCGCGTCAATTCTCGCCGCCATCGTCGCGGCAGTGCTGCTCACCCGGTTCATGTGGGCGTTTTCCGATTGGAACAAGGAGCAGGCCTGCGCCACGGCGGGCGGCCGCAATTGCGGGCATTACGAGGAACAGGATCGCTGACTCTTAACTAATCGCAACTCCGATCAATCGCCCCAAGCCGAACGTGACGGCGGCGGCGCCAATGCCGATTGCCAACTGGCGCAGGCCCGACCAGAGGAGGTTCCGGCCGGTGAACAGCGTGGTTCCCGCGCCGATGACGAACATCGCAACCGCGCTCAGCGCGGCACTGTAGATGGCGGCGCGGACTCCGCCCGCGAAGAACAAGGGAATCACGGGCACGATCGCGCCCGCGGCAAATAACAGGAATGACGTGCCGGCCGCGCTCCACGCCGAGCCGCCGAGTTCGTCGGGGTCGATACCCAACTCCTCCCGCGCCAACGTTTCGAGCGCGGTGTCCGAACTGCCGATGATCTTGTCCGCCAATGCCTTGGCCTGTGCTTCGGGCAAGCCTTTGGCCTGGTAGATCAACATCAGCTCTTGCTTTTCTTCTTCGGGAAATTCCGCCAGTTCGTCGGCTTCGGTGGCGATCTGCGCTTGATAGAATTCGCGCGCGCTGTTGACGGACAGCCATTCGCCCATCGCCATCGAGCACGCGCCCGCGAGCAGGCCGGCGATTCCGGTCAGCAGCACCGCATGCGGATTGAGCTCGGCGCCGATCACACCGGTAACGAGGCTGAGATTGGATACGAGCCCGTCATTGGCGCCCAGCACGGCGGCACGCAGCGAATTGCCGCTGCCGGTGCGATGCCGCCCCTCGATCCGCGCCAACGTGCCGCCGGCGATTCCCGTCGGCTGCTCCGCCATCGCCTGCATGATGCGCGCATGCGACCGTTCCGCCGCCGGCAGTCCCGCCAGAACCGCTTCTGGCTGACCGTCATAGACGGCGCTGCCGGTGCGCTCCATCGAGTTGATGATCGGCAGCACCGTTTCCGGCCCGAACCGACGCGCCGTCCAGGCGAGGACGCGGCTGCGCCATCCCGGACCGCGGCGGATATCGGTCGCACCCAATCCAGCAAGGCGCTTTGTCCAGAACTCGGCGTGCGCCTCCTCGACTTGCGCCAGGCGGCCATAGACCTGCTTGAGCTGCGGATTGCCCTCGGCTTCGGCCATCGCGCGGTATAGCGAGGCGCTGTTCACTTCGTCCTGGATATTGCTGCGATAGCGTTTGACGGGATCGGGCGTCGCCATGCGCGATTGCGTAGCGAATTCATGCATGGCCCGCAAGCGGCCGTGCTGCGAATGCAAACGACACGCATTATCGCGCGGTCGAAAAAGCGGGCGGGCGCGTGTTAGAATGCCGATGAAAGGAATCGCGCGTGTCCGACAATTTGACTGGTGCCATCGATTGTGACGTCCATCCGGCGCTCGCCAACACCGACGTGCTGCTGCCGTATCTCGACGACTATTGGCGCGAGATGGTGCAGATCCGCACTGTCGAGAATCTCGACCTCACTTCCTATCCGCCGGCGGTGCCGCTGGCCGGACGGCCCGATTGGCGGCCGCAGCAAGGCAAGCCCGGGCAGCGATCTCGCGCTGTTGCAGAAAGCACGCGCTCGATGCGTTCGGCACGCGCTTCGCGATCTGCAACACGCTCTATGGCGGGCCCTATCTGCCGAACGACGATTTCGCCGCCGCGCTGGCGCGCGCCATCAACGATTGGATCGCGAAGGAATGGCTCGCATCGCGACCCGCGACTGCGCGCCTCGATCGTGATCGCGCCGGAAAATCCCGAGCTGGCCGTGGACGAAATCAACCGCATCGCGCCCGACAAGCGCTTCGTCCAGATCCTGGTGCTGGCGGCAGGCGAGCGGCCGTTGGGCAAGCGCACCTACTGGCCGATCTACCGCGCCGCCGCAAAGCACGGCCTGCCGATCGGCATTCACGCCGGCAGCTCGATGCGCCATCCGCCGACCTCGCTCGGCTGGGGCTCCTATTACCTCGAGGATTATGTCGCGCACGCGCAATCGTTCCAGCATCAAGTGCTGAGCCTGGTCGCCGAGGGCGTGTTCGTCGAATTCCCGGCGCTGAAAGCGGTGCTGATCGAAAGCGGCATCACCTGGCTGCCGGCGTTTCTGTGGCGCTTCGACAAGACCTGGCGTGGCATCCGCACCGAGACGCCGTGGGTCGACCGGCCGCCGACTCAGATCGTGCGCGACCACATCCGCCTGACCCTGACAGCCGGTAGACGAGCCGCCGGAGCAGGCGCGGTTCGAGCGGCTGCTCGACCATATCGGCTCCGAGGACATGATCCTGTTCTCGACCGACTATCCGCATTGGCAATTCGAGGGCGACGACGTGTTTCCCGCTGGCTTGTCGGAGCAGCATCGCCGCAAGATAATGATCGACAATCCGTTGGCAACCTATCCGCGCCTTGCCGACGCGCGACATGAGGTCGTGGTATGAGCGATACCATTGTGAAACAGTAGAGCCGCGCCGGGCGTGGTGGATTGCGACATCCATCCGACCGTCACGGCCATGAGCGATCTCAATCCGTATCTGACGGACCGTTGGAAACAGCATATGCGCGAGTATGGCGGCAATCTCCGCCAGGCCTTCGCCACGCCGGGCTCGTATCCGCGCTACAACCGCGACGGCGGTGCGCGCCTCGACGCGCGGCCGCCGAGCGGCGTGCCGGCGGGCGCCGACCTGCCGTTCATGCGCCAGCAGCATCTCGACCCGAACCGCGTCGATTACGGCGTGCTGCAGCCGCTGCGCCCCATTGGCATCGGGATGCGCAACCAGGCGTTCGGCGAATCGATCACCGCCGCCGTCAACGAATGGCAGATCGGCACCTGGATCGGGCTTGGACGGGCGCCTCAAAGGCTCGCTGATGCTGACGCGCGAAGACCCGGCATCGGCGCTGCGCGAGATCGACCGCCACGGCGCCGATCCCAATTTCGTCCAGGTCTCGGTGCTGCCGCACGGGCTGGAGCCGCTGGGCCGGCAGCGCTATTGGCCGATCTTCGAGGCGGCCGAGGCGCTCGGCAAGCCGATCGGCATCCATGTCGGCGGCATCAGCGGCATGGCGCCGACCAGCGCCGGCTGGTGCTCCTATTATGTCGAGGAGCATCACTCGAAATGCGAGGCGATGCAGGCGCTGGTCACCGAGCATGGTGCTCGAAGGCGTGTTCGAGCGGTTCCCGAAATTGCGCGTCGTGCTGATCGAAGGCGGCTTCGTCTGGGTGCCGTCGCTGTGCTGGCGGCTCGACAAGCATTGGAAGACGCTGCGCTCCGAAGTGCCGCATTTGAAGCGCGCGCCGTCGGAATATGTGCGCGAGCATTTCTGGTTCACCAGCCAGCCGATCGAGGAACCGGAAGACCCGCGCCACATGCTCGACGCGATGGACTGGGTCGGCTGGGACAAGATCCTGTTCTCGACCGACTATCCGCATTGGGATTTCGACGATCCCAAATTCGCCTTCGCGCGGCTGCGCCTGACGCCGGAACAGCACAAGATGCTGTTCCGCGACAACGCCAAGACACCTCTACGGGCTGCAGTAGCGGTGCCGCAGCGTTACGTCGTCGCCAAGGCCGGCGAGATTCCGCTCGGCGGAGAGCAAGGCCGCCACCGTCGCCAACCGCGAGATCGCGATCTTCAATCTCGGCGGCGAATATTTCGCGCTGCTGAACCGCTGCCCGCACGAAGGCGGACCGTTGTGCCAGGGCCGGCGCACCGCGCTGTTCGAATCGAAGCGGCCCGGCACGTTCATCACGTCGCGGCCGGGCGAGATGCTGCGCTGCCCGTGGCATGGCTGGGAGTTCGATATCCGCACCGGCCGTTCCTATTGCGATCCGGACAAGGTCGCGCGCCCGCGCCTATGAGGTCGACGGTCGAGCCGGGCCAGACGCCTCGCCGAAGGCCCATACACCGCCGAGACCTATCCGGTGTCGCTCGACGAAAACTACATCGTGGTGGAGATCTGAAATGGAACTTAATCTCAAGGGTAAGACCGCGGCCATCACCGGCGCCAGCAAGGGATCGGCCTCGGCATCGCGCGAGGAATTGGCGCGCGAGGGCGTCAATCTGCATCTGGCGGCGCGCAATGCCGAGCGAACTGAAGCGCGCGGCGGACGACATCAAGAAGCGCTTCGGCGTCGCCGTCACCACCGCATGCCGCCGATCTCGTCGAAGCGCGACGTGCGCGACGCCTTCGCGCGCGAGGTCGCCGGCGTCGACATCCTAGTGAATAGCGCCGGCGCCATTCCCGGCGGCGGCCTCGATCAGGTCGATGAAGACACGCTGGCGCGAAGGCTGGGAGCTGAAGCTGTTCGGCTATTTCGGCATTTCGCGCATCGTCTATAAGGAGATGTGCGACCGCCGCCGCGGCGTCATCGTCAACATCGTCGGCGCCGGCGGCGTGCTGACGGCGCCGGCTATATCTGCGGCGGGCCCGGCAATGCCGCGCTGATCAACTTCACGCAACAGCCTCGGCGGCGAGGCGATCCGCTATGGCGTGCGTGTCATCGGCATCAATCCCGGTCCGGTCGATACGCCGCGTCTGACTGTTTGCAACAGCAGGCGGAGGAAACAGGTAGCGCCGCAGGATCTGGAGAATTGGCGCCGACAGCGGTTCCGCGGCATGGCCTATGGCCGCCCGGCGAAGGTCGAGGAGATTTCGGGCCTGGTGGCGTTCCTCGTCTCCGATCGCGCGTCCTACATGACCGGCGAGATCATCAACATCGACGGCGGCACCATCGCGCGCGGCGGCTCGCCCGGCGACCCGATCGGCAGCAACGCTTAGCGGAGCAGCCGCGCGGCGGTTTCTTTCCCGTTCGCCAGCGCGGCCTCGACCGTGCCCATGTCGGCGCCGCGATAGAGCGCTTCGCCGGCATAATAGAGGATGCCGCCGGCGGGCTTCGCCAGCTCGTCCTGTGCCGCGTGACTTTCCGGCGTGGCATACGAATAGGCGCCGCGGGCGAATGGGTCCTGGCCCCAATGGATCGCCCGTGCCGCCGTCAACGACGCGCGCAATGAAGCCGCGTCCTTCTCGAAAATCCGCGACAGCGCGCCGAGCCCGGCTTCGATCAATTCAGGTTCGGATAATTTCGACTTCGCCGCGCGCGGCCCCGCGAACCAGCCGGTCAGCACCGGATGCGGCCGCGGATATTGGGTCCACCAGGTCGGCACGAATTCGTCCGAGATCATGAAGGAGAGACGGGACAGATCGCGGCCCAACGCGTTGCGCCACCAAACCTGCCTTGAACCCGAACAGCAACTTGATGACGTCGCCATAACCGATCGCGTCGGCGGCCTTGAGCTTGTCCGGAATGGCGGGACCGAAACTCGATGTCATGCAGCACCGGCAGCGGCACGGTGTTGACGATGCGGTCGGCATGAAACGCGGATCCGTCGGCGCAGCGCACGGTCGCACCGCCCAGCCATTCGATGACCTTGACGTCGGCGTTGAACTGAAACGCGCCGCCGTGCTTATGGATTTCGGCGGCGAGGAAATCCATCAGCGCGCCATAGCCTTCCTCGACGCGATGCGATTGCCGCATGCCGCCGCCGAGCCATTCATCGCGCAGCGCGAACGTGCTGGCCCGCGTCGGATCGGCGGCGTCGTAGCCTTCGGTCATCCGAATGATCGAACGGCGCATCGCCGCGAACCGTTCGCCGGAAAAATTCTTCGCGAGGAATGCCGCGATCGGCAGGTCATGGTCGAGCGCCGCGAGCCTTGCCGGCAATTCGCTCGAAGCCCGGTGTGTCGGGTTCCTCGTCGGTGAGCGTGCCGCCACGCTTGTCCCAACGCTCGCCGTCGCGGCGTCCGCGCACCAATGTTAGTCCAGCCTCGCGCACCAACGCCTTGGTGACGGTCGCCTCGCCGTGGATGAATTCGGCGCCGCCTTCGGCGCGATAGCCGAACTGGTCCGCCGGCAGTTCCCAAATGCGGCCGCCGATCCGGTCGCGGGCTTCGAGCACGGTGACCTTGTGGCCGGCGCGCGCAAGCTCGCGCCCCGCCATCAGCCCCGCCGCCCCCGCGCCGATAATGAGAATGTCGATGGAACGCTCCTATCGGGCGGCGATCTTGTCGAAATTGAGCCGCATGTCGTCGAACATCTTGATGGCGGTGGCGCGGCCGGCGCCGATTACGCCGCCGCCCGGATGCTGGAACGGCCCGACGAGATAAAGCCGCTCGACGCCCGGCACGGTGTAGTTGCCGAGCTCCGGCGTCGGGCGATGCGCGCCCGATTGGTAAGCGTTGGGCGCGATGCCGTGAATGTCGCCGCGGCGGAAGCTCGACGAGGTCCGCTCCATGTCCAGCGGCGTGTCGTCCTGGTGCGCCAGGATATTGGCCGGCGTCAGGTTCGAAATAAACCCGCTCATATGGTCGAGCATGCCGTCGGCGAATTCCTTTTTCTTCGCGTCCCAGGCCGCGTGACCGCCTTGCGGATGCTCGTAGGGGCAATAGTCCCAGGCGTGCATCGTCGCCTTGCCCGGCGGCGCGCGGCTCGGGTCGAGGTTCGACGGCGAGCCGAGTCCGACGAGACGGGCGCGCGGCATGCGGCCGTAGCGCAGATCGTCGAAATGCTCGCGCAAATGGTCGAGGCTCGGCGGCAACAGCTCGATCATCATCGCCTTGCCGACATGATCGCCGGCCTTGAATTTCAGCGGCTCGTTCAGCGCGGCGTGAATCGTGAAGACGCAATTGGCGCCGATCTCGGTCTTGGCCGCGTCTCGCGCGATCGCCGGATCGATCCCGGCGACGAACTTGCCGATATCGTGCGGGTGGATGGCGCCGATAACGCTGTCTTTCGCCATGAATTCGCGCCCATCCTTGGCGTGAACGCCTGTCGCTCTTCCGCCCGAGACGATGACGCGGTCGCAATCGACGCCGGTGACGACTTGGCCGCCATGATCCTCGATCAGTTTCGCCAGCACGCGCGTGAGCGTGCCGCTGCCGCCGACCGGCACGCCGATGCCGTATTGCTCGAGGAAGGCGAGAAACACGAACAGGCCGAGGCCGGTGCCCTTTTCTTCCGGTCCGACCAGATGCTCGCTGACGATGCGCAGCAAGTGCAGCCGTACACGATCGTTCTCGAACCATTCGGTGATAATGTCGTAGCCGCTTTTCTGCATGGTCTGGAACATCGCGCGGCCTTCGCGGCTCTGATCCATCATCGCGTACATGGCGCCGACCGGCGCCGGCGGCGAATACATGCCGCCCGTCACCAGCGGCAAATAGCCCGCCGCCAATTCGGCGAATTTCAAATAGGACTCCGCGTCCTTTTTCGAGAACCGTTCCAGCTCGCGATAATTCTTTTGCCGGTCGCGCCACAGCGGAATCGTCTCGCCGTCGGGAAACACCGAGATCGTCGGCATCTCGGGGTAGGTGTATTTCATGCCGTATTTGGAAATGAGCCCGAGCTCGTCGTTTTTGATCAGCGGATTGGCCTGGATGAAGATATGCGCCATCGAGTGCTGGTCGTGGTGAAAGCCGGGCAGGGTGAGGTCGCGCGTCACCACGCCGCCGCCGAACCAGGGCTGGCGCTCCAGCACCGTGACTTTCTTGCCGGCCTTGGCAAGATAGGCCGCCGCCACGAGGCCGTTATGCCCCGACCCGATGACGACGACGTCGCTGTTTTCGGCCATTTCGGTCTCCCTCAAAATCTGAGTCTATAGTAGCCGGACAAGTTGCTCGGCCGTCAATTCGGATTGACGCAAGATCGATCGCAATACCCCGCGCTTAACGTCGCCACTATGATGTGGGACCACCACGCGCAGCTGCCGCTTTGAAGGATGTTTCAGGACGTAGTGGCTGCCTGAGGCGTGATCGACATAAAAGCCGGGCCTCTGAAGTGCGCGAAGTAGTCGATCAGGTCGGACCGACGGCAGATCGGTCATGCGGCCTTTAAGGCTACCCTGACTTTTTCGGTGAGCGGCAATTCCGGGGCTTCGTAAGGCATCGGCTCGCCGTCTTTCGCGAGCGACTCGAGATAGACGCGAAGGCAATCCTCGGCCATCTCCCGCGCTTCTTCCATCGTTTCGCCTTGCGTCGCCAGCCCGGGAATGGCGGGAAACGTAACAACGAGGCCGCCTTCCTCGGCCGGCTCGAATACGGCGGTGTAGCTGAGTTCCGATGCCATTTTTGGTGAAACCCTCGGTGGTGAATATGGGCCGCGGCTGGAAAAAGTTTCAATCTCGACCGGCTCGCCCGATTAGCCCTACAATCGCCGGCACCATATAACTGGTGTGGAAGCCGCCATGCCCGATACCGCCAAGTCGTCCGCCAAGCCCGCCGCGCCCGAGTTCCGCGGCCGGGTCTACGATTCGATCGTCGAGACCATCGGCGCGACGCCGCTGGTACGCCTCGCGCGTATCGCCGCGGCGCACAACGTCCAGGCCGACGATTCTCGGCAAATGCGAGTTCTTCAACCCGCTCGCTTCGGTGAAGGACCGCATCGGCCTCGCCATGATCGAGGCGGCGGAACGCGAGGGCCGCATCAGGCCTGGCCGGACCGTGCTGGTCGAGCCGACCTCCGGCAATACCGGCATCGCGCTCGCCTTCGTCGCGGCGGCGAAAGGCTATCGGCTCATCCTCACCATGCCCGACAGCATGTCGCTGGAGCGGCGCAAGATGCTGCTGATTCTCGGCGCCGAGCTCGAACTGATCCCGGCAGCGCGCGGCATGCGCGGCGCCATCGAGCGCGCCGAAGCGTTGGTCGCCTCGCTGCCCGACGCGTTAATGCTGCAACAGTTCGAGAATCCGGCAAATCCCGAGATTCACCGCCGCACCACCGCCGAGGAAATCTGGCGCGACACGGCGGGTGAGGTCGATTATTTCGTCAGTCCGGTCGGCACGGGCGGCACGCTTGACCGGCGTCGGCTCGGTGCTGAAGCAGAAAAAGCCGGGCGTGAAGATTGATCGCTGTCGAACCCGAGGACAGCGCGGTCCTGTCCGGCGGCCCGCCGGGCCCGCACAAGATCCAAGGCATCGGCGCTGGTTTCGTTCCCGGGATTCTCGATACCGAGCTGATCGACGAGGTGCTGCGCATTTCCAACGACAGCGCGTTCAGCCATTCGCGCGAACTGGCGAAGACCGAGGGGATTCCCGGTCGGCATTTCGTCCGGCGCCTCGGTGGCGGCGGCCTTGGAGCTGGGATCGCGCCCCGGCATGGCCGGCAAGACCATCGTCTTGGTGCTGCCCGATTCCGCTGAGCGTTATCTCTCGACGCAATTGTTCGACGGGCTATGACCGAACTCAGCGACGCGCAGTTCGAGCGGTACGCGCGTCACCTGATCCTCGACCAGGTTGGCGAGGAAGGACAGGAGAAGCTGCTCGCCGCGCGCGTGCTGATCGTCGGCGCCGGCGGACTCGGCTCGCCGCTATTGCTGTATCTCGCGGCCGCCGGCGTCGGCACGCTCGGCGTCGTCGACGACGACACGGTCGATCTCTCCAATTTGCAGCGGCAGATCGTGCATCCCAGCGGCAGTATCGGCGCCCTCAAGGTCGACAGCGCGCGCGCGACCGTGGCGGCGATCAATCCCGATGTCCGCGTCGAAACCCACGCGACACGGCTCGACGAGAAGAACGTGCGCGACCTGGTTGGCGCCTACGACCTCGTCGCCGACGGCAGCGATAATTTCGCCACGCGCTATCTCCTCAACGATACGTGCTACGCGATGCCCCGGACGCTGATCGGCGCGGCGCTGTCGCCGTTCGACGGCCAGCTTTCGACCTTCAAGGCCTATCTCGGTCCGCCACATCCCTGCTATCGCTGCCTGTTCCGCGAAGCGCCGCCGCCGGACACCGTACCGCGCTGCGAGACCGCGGGGATTCTCGGCGCGGTCGCGGGTGTGATGGGGACGCTGCAAGCGACCGAGGTGCTGAAGGAGTTGCTGGGCATCGGCGAGAGTCTCTCCGGCACGCTCTTGATGTACGACGCGCTGCGCGCCGGTTTTCACAAGATCAAAATTCCGCGCGATCCCGACTGCCCGACCTGTTCGCATTAATGATGGTGATGGTGGTGGGCGTGATGGTCGTGCCCATGATGGGCGTGGTCATGCGCGGCTCGCTGGCGCGCCAGCCAGAACAAGGCAACGGCAACCGCGCCGAAAACCACATTGAGCCAAAACGTATAGTTGAGTGAAAAGTGCATCATCTGGGCATGAATATCGGTGCGGTGCGTCGGCACGAGCCCGATGGCGTTGAAGACGACATCCATGATCAGCGCGGCGATGACCATCGTGGCGTAGAACACGGCCGCGATATAGGCGGCCATCTTCCAGCCGTAATAGCGCCGATAGACGTCGAGCAACGGCAGCACGATCAGGTCGGCATAGAGGAAGGCGAGCACGCCGCCGAAACTGACGCCCGAACCCCACAGCACCGCCGCCATCGGCACGTTGCCGATGGAACATACAAACGACAGCACGGCGACGATCGGCCCGAGCAACGCGTTTGCCGGCACCTGGATCCAGGGGCTGGCGCCTTCCACGAACAGGGCTCGCCACACGCCGTCCGGCACAAACGCGGCGAGCGCGCCGGCGATGAGGAAGCCGAGCAGCAGGTCCTTCCACAGCATGCCCCAATCCATCGCGAAAGCCTGCGCGACGCGCACCAAGGCGGGACGCTCCGCCATGGCATGATTGTGATCGTGGCCGCTACCCGTTTCGGGATGGCGGCGCGCCGCTTCGACCAAGGCGCGGGGATAGGTCAGGCGGACCAGCACCGCCATGATCGCGATCAGCATCACCCCGCCGATCCATTCGCCGGCGGTGAACTCCCAGCCCATCAGCAGAAACAGCATGATGCCCAGCTCGGCGACGAGATTGGTCGAGGCCAGCAAGAAGGCGAGGGACGTGGTCAACGCCGCGCCTTTCTTGAACAGCGTGCGCATCACGGCGGCGGCGGCGTAGGAACAGTCGGAGCTTGCGGCGCCGGCGACGGTGGCGAGCGCGATCTCGCGCACGCCGTCGCGGCCCAGCGCCGACGCGATCCGTTCCTTCGACACGAACACTTGCAGCACGGCGGAAATGGCAAAGCCCAGCACCAGGCTCCAGCCGACTTGCCAGAACATGCCGAACGCCATCAGCAGCGCATCGCCGACGCGGGCAATGAATTCAGCCATGGCGATGCGCGTGCTTGGTCTTGCTACCGGCCAGCCCGTCGAGGATCGGACAGCCCGGTTTTTCGTCGCCGGGACAATAATCCGTGAGTGCCTTCAGCGCGGCCCGCATGCGGCGCAGCGCGGCGATGCGTCGGTCGAGGTCCGCGATATGGTCGAGCGCCACTTTCTTGACCTTGGCGCTGGATCGCGCCGGTTCCAGCCACAGGCGCAACAGCTCGGCAACCTCGTCCATGCCGAAACCGAGTTCGCGGGCGCGCGCGATGAAGCGCAACGCGTCGATATCGGCGCTGTCATAAGTGCGGTAATTGCCGGCCGAACGCGCCGCCGGGCGGATCAGCCCGACGCTTTCGTAATAGCGGATCATCTTGGCCGAGACGCCGGCGCGCGCGGCGGCGTCGCCGATCTGCAAGGATTGGATTTGTCTCATGCCCTACCGATAAACCTTCCCATGATGGGAAGGTCAAGCGGAACGGTCAGTGCTTGCGTTGGTCGGCGCGCGCCAGCGCCATGCCGTAATGCATCACGCGCGCCATTGCGCGAACCGCGGCCTCCGGCGAGCGCTGAAACGGAATGTTGCCCGCGCGCAGCATCGGCTCGAGTTCCGGCGGTAAGGTCGAACCGGCGCCAAAGATCGAATAAATCACCGGCTTGCCGCTGACCTGGATCGGCGGAATGGCATGACGCGCGGTTTCCACGGGGATCGGGCCGCTGCCGCCGACCATGGCCACGACCAGGCAACCGACGGCCGGGTCGTTGATGAGGGGGTCGATCGCATTACCCAGCAAGTTGAACTGGAACGCGGTCTGCGCGGTGACATCGAGCGGGTTGCCGATATGGGCGAAAATGGGAAGGAGCGGACGGAGTTTATCTCTTGTCTCGCGCGATATTTCCGGGATGGGAACGTTCAGTTCCTCGCACAAATCATAGGCCATGCCGCGGAACGCGCCCGAATTGGTGATGACACCGAGCCCGCCTTTCGGCGGCGTCGGGTAGTGGCACAGCAACGTCGTGACGTCGACCCATTCGTCGAAGGAATCGACCAGCATCACCGCTTCTTCGTCGACCATCGCGCGCATGGCGGCATGATCGCTGGGGCGTGCGCCGGTATGGGTCGCGGCCGCCTCGCGCGCCTTGCCGCTGATCCCCGGGTGCATTAGCACGATCGGCTTTTTCGCGGCGCGGGCGCGCGCGGCCATTGCGCGGAAGATTTCCGGCTTGCGGATCTGTTCGGCAACCAGCGCGATGACCGTGCTCTCGCGATGGTCGATCGCGTCCGCGAGCACTTCCTCGATGCCGAGCGCCGCCTCGTTGCCGGTGGAAACGATATAGGTCGCGGCGAACCCACGCTGCCGCAACGTCGCGCCAAGCGCCACGGCCATGCCGCCGCTTTGCCCCGCGATCGCGACCGTCGGCTTTGCCGCCGCAAGCTCGCCCGCGAGGCGCGGCGCCAGACCGAGGCCAAGCGACAGGCCCGCCGCCGGAAATTGGATGCCGAGGCAATTGGGGCCGAGTAGCGCGATGTCGTGCGTCCGCGCGATACGCGACATCTCGTCCTGCTCGGCGCGACCGGCGGCGTCCAGCTCAGCGAAGCCGGAGGCAAAGACGATCGCGGCGCCGATCTTGCGCCGCGCGCACGCGGCCAGCGCCTCGATGATGCCGGCGCGGGGCAAACACAATACGGCGAGGTCGATGCTCTCGGGCATTTCGTCGACCGTCGAGAAACAGGCGCGGCCCAACACCTCGCTGCGGCCGCGGCTGACCAGATGAATGATGCCGCCGTAGTCGTAATTCGCGAGCGAGCCGAGAATGTTGCCCCCGGTCGTGCCGGGCTTGTCGGAGACGCCGACGATCGCGATCGAGCGCGGCCGCAAGAGCCGGTTGATGTCCATGCGTCAGCTCCGCCCGTAGACCGGCACGATGCCGCCGCTGGTGACGCGATTGTCGGGCGACACGAGGTAAAGGATCGTCTCGGCGACATCGTCGGGCTTCGCCCATTTCGAGGGATCGGCCTTCGGCATCGACGCCCGGTTCGCCGGGGTGTCGAGCGTGCCGGGCGCCACGGCGTTGACCAGGATGTTGTCGCCGACCACTTCCGCCGCCAGCGCCTGCGTGAATGCCGCCACCGCGGCCTTGCTCGTGGCGTAGGCGGTCATGCCGGCGCCGTGACGCGGCTCGATCCCCGGCCGGGCCGTAACATTCACGATGCGCCCGCCGCTGCCGGCCTTGCGCATCGCCGCGACGGCAGCGCGGCTGGCGAGAACGCAACTCATCAGATTCATGTCGAGCTGCGTCATGAAGGCATCGCGCCCCGACTCCGCGATCGGCGCCATGGCGAAACCGCCGGCAATATGAATCGAGGCCCAGAGCGTGCCGACGTCGGCGTAGAATTTTTCGACCGTGGCTTCGTCGTCCAACTGCGCTTGGGCGAGGCGCACTTGCTTGCGCGCGCGATGCGGAAAGCGCTCGACTTCCGCCTGGTGAATCCACGGTACGTGCACCATGGCGCCTCGCGCCAGCAGAGCCGTCACGACCGCGGTGCCAAGCGCGCCCGTGCCGCCGGTCACCACCACTTCGCGGTTCGTGAAGTCGCTCATCCGGCCATTTGAAGCCCTGGCGCGCGCTTTGCCAAGTCTTGATCGGCGCCGCCGCGAGTGCCAGTTTTCGCTTATGTCCGAACCTTTGGCAGGCGCGCGGCCTTCGGCCCGTGTCGTGGCGCTGGAATTGCTGGCCGCCGTGCTGTGGCGCCGCCGCGCGCTCGACGAGGCGCTGGCCGGGCATCGCGGTTTGCTGTCGCTTGAGCCGCGCGACCGTGCCTTCGCGCGCCAGCTTGTCGCTACAACCTTACGCCGCCTGGGCCAGATCGACGCCCTGATCGCGCATGCGTTGTCGGCGCCATTGCCCGATCGCGCGCGGCCGGTCAGCGACGTGCTGCGCATCGGCGTGGCGCAACTCGCGTTTCTCGGCACCCCGTCGCATGCGGCCGTTTCGACGGCGGTCGATCTGGTCGAGGCGATCGGCCACCCCAAGATGAAGGGGTTGGTCAATGCCGTGCTGCGGCGCTTGACGCGCGAGGTCGAGGGGCTGGTCGCGGCGCAGGATGCGGTGCGGCTCAACACGCCGGATTGGCTATGGCGAAGCTGGTGTAGCGCCTACGGCGAGACCACGACGCGGGCCATCGTCGTGGCCCATGTAAAGGACCCGCCGCTCGATGTGACGCCGCGTGACGGGCGCGCCGCGGCGGACTGGGCGAGTCAGCTCAATGGCGCGGTGTTGCAGACAGGTACGATCCGCCGCGACGAGGCCGGCCTGGTCACGGAGCTTCCCGGTTATGCGGAGGGCGCGTGGTGGATCCAGGACGCCGCGGCGTCGCTGCCCGCGCGGCTCTTGGGCGACGTCGCGGGCAAACGCGCCGTCGATCTGTGCGCGGCGCCCGGCGGCAAGACCGCGCAGCTCGCGGCGATGGGCGCGCGGGTCCTAGCCGTCGATCGCTCGCCGGCGCGCATGACGCGCCTTAGGGACAATCTCGAACGTCTGGCGCTGTCGGCGGAATACATCATCGCCGACGCCGCGGATTGGCGGCCTCCCCAGCCGGTGCCGCTCGTGCTGCTCGATGCGCCGTGTACCGCGACGGGCACTATTCGCCGCCATCCCGACATCGCCCATCTCAAATCGCCGGACGATGTCGCGCGCCTGGCGTTGCTTCAGGCGCGGTTGCTCGACGGCGCCGTGTCGATGCTGGCGCCGGGCGGCACGCTGATCTACGGCGTGTGCTCGCTCGAGGCCGAGGAAGGGCCGCGCCAGATCGAAGCGGTGCTGGCGCGCGGCGCGCCCGTGCGGCGCCATCCGATCGACGCCGCCGAGATCGGCGGTCTCGCGCTATGCATCTCGGGCGACGGCGATCTCCGCACGCTGCCGTGCCATCTCGCGGAGCAAGGCGGGCTTGACGGGTTTTATGCCGCGCGATTGGTGCGCGACGCGTGACGGAACGTTGGATCGAGCTCGGTCGTGCCGCGACGCCGCAGGGCGACGAGCTGGTACTGCGCCGGCGGGGCGACGCGTACGACATCCGCTTCAACGGCTGGGAGGCGATGTCGAGCCGCAGCGCCCGATCGGAAAACGCGCTGGCGCGGTTGGCGTGCCAGGAATTCGGCAAAGAGCCGCGGCGCATCCTGATCGGCGGCTTGGGCATGGGATACACGCTGCGCGCTGCGCTCGATCTCGCCGCGGATGCGCGCATCGTTGTTTGCGAACTTGTTCCGGCGGTCGTCGATTGGGTGCGCGGACCGCTCGCTCATCTCGCCGAACAGCCGCTCGGCGATCCGCGTGTTGAAATCATCGTCGGCGACGTCGCCGAATTGCTCGACGCCGAGCGCGACAGCTTCGACATCATTCTGCTCGACACCGATAACGGGCCTGATTCCGTGCTGCGCCAGGCTAACCAGTCTCTCTACGGTCGCGACGGCGTCGCGTTGGTGTCTCAAGCGCTGACGCCGGGCGGCATCGTCGGCGTGTGGTCCGCAGACCGGTCGGCCGCGTTCGAAGAGACATTGAGCATGTCGGACGCGCGATGGCGCCGGGTCGAGATCGACGCACGAGGCGACGGCCGCGGTCCTGAGCATTCGCTCTATCTGGTCCGCCCTATGTAGCCTCAAGTCCGGCCCTTGACAGAATACTCTATATTACAGAGTATTCTGTCGTCGGATGGGCGAGAGAGGCGGGCCATGGGTTTTCTCGGCTGGATTCATACCGTCCTGGCGTCGGTCGCGCTGATCGCCGGCGCGTTCAACCTATTGCGCGCCAAGGGCACGCCGTCCCACCGCTGGGGCGGGCGCGTCTTCGTCGCGGCGATGATCGGACTGAACGTTAGCGCGCTGGCGATCTACCATTTCACCGGTCACTTCAACACTTTCCACGTGCTGGCATTGGTCAGCCTGGCGACACTGGCCGTGGGCGTCTTCCCAGTAATGTTCAAGCGGCCTCGGCGTTATTGGCTCGACGTGCACTATTTCGCCATCGGCTCAGCCTATGCGGGACTGGTCGCGGCACTGGCGAACGAGATTTTAGCGCGGGTGCCGGCGGTCGGCGCTGCGATCGTCGGCGCTGGCCCGCTCACCACCGCGCTGTTCGCGCGCATTTTTCAAGTATCGGGCGTGCTCGGGCAGTTCGTCGCGGTATTTGCCGTGGCGCTGCTGCTGTGGCGGCACGACGCGGCCATGGCGAAGCTCGGCCGTCGTCCGATAACGCGCGCCAGTCGCGACGGTTACGCGGGGCTGTCGGACATTCTGTTGCTGTTCGGCGCGCTGACGATCGTCGGCGATGCCGTGGTGCAATTCGCGCCCGTGGCGGCGCCCGGCGCCGTGCAATTCCTCGGCACCGCCGGCAGCATCGCCACGTTGGTGCTGGCCTACCGCCGCCGAGGCGCGCCGGGCGAGCTGCGCTGGCTCGCCGTCTATTATTTCCTCATCCTGTTCGGCATTCTCTGGTCGAGCGTGTTCGCGCATATGGCGCCGCGCGACGCGATGGCCTTCCGCGCGTCGGTGCAGTTGTTCGGCGTTGTGGCAATCGGCATTTTCCTCTCGGGTGAGCTGGTCGTAGCGGGGTTGATCGGAACCGCGGTCCTTTTGGCTGCTTATCAATTCGCCGGCGCGTGGTTCGCCTTTTGGCTCGCGATCGGCGTCGGCGGCACGTTGCTGTTGGCGGGTTGGCGCCTGCGTTCGCCGCGCGAGTCCTCGGCGATGGGGCAGGAGGTCGCGTCGTGACCCTCGATCCGAAAGAAGCCGCCAGCTCGCTCGACGACATCGCCGCCATCGAGCGGCGCACGCGCGAGACGCTCTATTATGGCGGCGTCGCGGATATATTCATTCTCTGGGGCGTCCTGACGTTCGGCGGCCATCTGCTCAACTGGTTCGTGCCGTCGAGCGCGGTCTGGGCGTGGCCGGTCATCGATATTGGGGGCCTCATCGCCACCGTCGCGATCATGCTGTGGCGCTTCCCGCATTCGCGACAGCACGGCGTCGATTGGCGCTGGATCGGTAGCTACGCCGCTTTGCTGGTGTTTGGTGCGATCGTCGTGATCGAATTGTGGCCGTTGACCGGGCGCCAGCAGCAAGTGTTTTGGCCGACCCTGGTGATGTTCTCCTATGTGCTGGCCGGCATATGGGTTGGGCGCTTTTTCCTCTATATCGGCCTGGCGGCCACCACGCTGTTGCTGTTCGGCTATTACTTTACCGGTGACTGGTTCACGCTGTGGCTCGCCTTCGTGTTCGGCGGTGGCTTCCTCGCGGGCGGCCTGTGGCTGCGGCGATCGGCGCTGTGACGCGATGCCCGCCAACGAAATCATCCATCAGTCGATGCGGCTCAAGATCATGGCCGCGCTCAACGTGCTGGCATCCGACGCGCAGCTCGAGTTCACGCAGACTCAAGGGGTTGACGGGCGCGACCGACGGCAATCTCGGCGCGCATTTGGATACGCTTGAGAAAGCCGGTTATGTCGCGATCGAGAAACTGTTCGTCGGCAAGCGGCCGCAGACTCGGATCAAGGCGACACGCGCCGGCCGCCGCGCCTTCGCCGAGCACGTCACTTATTTGCGCGAAATTCTGGATGGAGGCGGTGATGCGTAAAGTACTCTGGGGCGTGGCGGCGATCGTCGTGGTGATCGTCGCCGCGCTCGGTGCGGTGCTGGCGTTCGACGCGCCGGCAAAGCCGCCAACGCTGGCCTCGATCCAAAATCCCTTCGCTACGGTCGATTTCCGCGACCTGCCGCCGGTACAGACATACGCCGCGCGGGACGGCGTCACGCTCGGCTATCGCGCTGACGAGGGTGGCGGCGAAAAGGTTGTAGTGATGATTCATGGTTCGTCCAACGAGGATCTTCCGCTGTGGCCAACTGTCTGACCCCTCGACGCCGCCGCCGGACCTCCATAAGGAATCGTTAATCACTTGGGTATTACGTGCGGGCGCGCCGTCTGCTGCCCGCGGCCGGGCCCGTCCGTTGCCCAAAACCGCGACTCGGGAGCGGGCAGATAACGATGAAACTTACCGAATTTTAAGGTAAATCGTTTTATATGTGGCGCATGGTATTGACCCGTCGGAGGGGGAGTAGATGATCTCCGTTGCAGCCACAAGAGACGAGCGGCCCGAGTTCGGTAGCGGCGCGCATGTCCGAGGACAAAGCCATGACTAAGCGTGTGCTGATCGTCGAAGACAACGACCTCAACATGAAGCTCTTCCATGACCTTCTGGAAGCGCATGGCTACGACACCTTGCAGACGAAGGACGGTCTCGAGGCGTTGCAGCTTGCGAGGCAACACCATCCCGACCTGATCCTGATGGATATTCAGTTGCCGGAAGTTTCCGGTCTGGAAGTCACCAAGTGGATCAAGGAGGACGACACCCTCAAGGCGATTCCGATCGTCGCCGTCACCGCGTTCGCGATGAAGGGCGACGAGGAAAAGATTCGCGAAGGCGGCTGCGAGGCTTATATCGCGAAGCCGATTTCGATCGCCCACTTCCTCGAAACCGTTAAGCGCTTTCTGCAATAGGCCGAGGGCACGATGTCGGCACGTATTCTTGTCGTCGACGACGTTACGGTGAACGTCCGCTTGCTCGAAGCCAAGCTCGCCGAGCGAGTATTTCAACGTTCTCACCGCGTTCAACGGCGAAAAGGCGCTGGAAGTCGCGAAGGCGGAACGGCCCGACCTGGTGCTGCTCGACGTCATGATGCCCGGCATGGACGGGTTCGAGGTCTGCAAGCGCCTCAAGGCCGATCCGGCCACCGCCGAAATTCCGGTGGTGATGGTGACGGCGCTCTCCGACGTGTCCGACCGCGTCAAAGGTCTGGAGGCCGGCGCCGACGATTTCTTGACCAAGCCGGTCAACGACGTCGCGCTGTTCGCGCGCGTCCGCTCGCTGGTGCGCCTGAAGCGCATGATCGAAGAGTGGCGCCTGCGCGAGGAAGTTTCCGGCCGCTTCGAGAACGTGCTCGGCACAGGGCGAGAAGCAAGAGGAAGACACGACGCCGGCGCGCGTCGTGGTTTGGGAGCAAAGCGATTTCGCGGCGCAGCGCATCACCGAGATGCTGACGCCGATGGCGCAGGAAGTGGTGCGGGTCAAGTCGCCCGAGGAATTGGGCGCCAGCTTCAGCCAGCCCGCCGATCTTGTCATTCTGAGCCTCGCCGGCTCGTTCGACGCCTTGCGCCTGGTCGGCCAGTTGCGCAGCGCCGAGGCGAGCCGCTTCGCGCCGATCCTGCTGATCGCCGCCGATGAGGAAATGGCGCGGCTCGCCAAGGGCCTCGATCTCGGCGCCAACGATTATATTCTGCGGCCGATCGACAAGAACGAGCTGGTCGCGCGCGTTCGCACCCAGGTCCGCCGCAAGCGGCTCCAAGACCGGCTGCAGGAGAATTATCAGAAGAGCTTGGCGCTGGCGCTCACCGACAGCCTCACCGGCCTCTATAACCGCCGCTATTTCACCGCCCATCTCGAAGGGCTGATGACGCGCATCGCCGAAGGCGCCCAGGGCGCCGCGGTGCTGATGCTCGACGTCGATTTCTTCAAGAAGGTCAACGACACCTACGGCCATGCCGCCGGCGACATCGTGCTGCGCGAAGTGGCGATGCGCCTCGCCCGCAACGTCCGCGGCTTCGATCTGGTCGCGCGCTATGGCGGCGAGGAGTTCGTCGTGGTGATGCCGGAAACGACGCTGCCGATCGCCACCATGGTCGCCGAACGTCTCCGCGCCGCGGTCGCCGACAAGCCGATCGCGCTCGGCGACGTCGGCCGCGAAATCCCCGTCACGATCAGCATCGGCATCGCCGTGACGCAAGAGCGCGGCGACAACGCCACCGCCGTCCTAAACCGCGCCGACGAAGCGCTCTACGAAGCCAAGGGCGCCGGCCGCAACCGCGCGGTCAACTGGGAACCGAATATGCAGGCGATGGCGAAGGTCGCGAATTAGCGAATTTCGCGTCACGCGATCACCCGATACCGTCATGGCCGGGCTTGACCCGGCCATCCAGAGCAACCGCCGGGCTCATTAGGTGGCTCTCGACCCCCGGATCAAGTCCGGGGGTTAAATAGCCGCGACGCGGCTATTTAATCTTGCCTTCCTTGAAGACGACGTGCTTGCGCGCGATCGGGTCGTATTTTTTCAACTCGATCTTTTCGGTCTTGGCGCGGGGATTCTTTTTCGTCACGTAATAAAAGCCGGTGTCGGCCGAGCTGACGAGCTTGATGAGAACCGTGTTTGATTTGGCCATGGCGCTATCCTGGGAAGATGGCGGAAGTTGCGCGAACCTTATCGACTGAGCCTAGCCTGTCAAGCCGCCATGGGCGAAAATGGCGGCGATGATCGGGTTCGGCCTCAGTTGGGCGATGCGCCGCGTCGACGCGGTCCTGCGCCGCCGCCTCGGCATCGTCGAGTTCTCCGACGATCCGGAATGCGTGTTCCGAATTTCCCGGCGCGTGCTGCCGGCGGCGGTGGTTCTGCCGAGCGGTGCATCGGTGGCGGCCGGCCAGGCGATCATCGACGTTCATCTTTGGAACGAGCGCTTGCCGGCGATACCCACCGAGGGGAGCACCACCGCCTGGGCGGTGGCGTTCGGGCGTCGTCTCCAGTATTCGTTCGGGTTGCTGGCGGATTACATCGTTCGCGATCCGCAACGCCGCGACATCGTCGCGATCGCCGCCGAGCCGGTTTTTCCGGCACGGCTTGGACCGGATGCGCTGACGCGGCTGTGTCGGCGCTTGGGGTGGGAGATTCTGCCGCAGCCGGAAAAGCGGGGCCGGCTGGCGGTCTGGCTCGATAACGTGCTGATCTGGCTCCTGATCCTGGTCTTCAATCGCGAAGGTTCGCGGGGTCGCGGCCTGTCGCATGGCCGGATCGAGGTCTGGATGACGCGCGCCCGGCTGCTTGACCGCTATGCCGCGCGTACCGACATTGGCAATGACGGCAAGGTGATGGTGAAGCAATCGTGACAATCGATTCCGACAATCCTTTCGTTCCGTTCGAGATCACCGTGTGCGGCATCGACGAGCTGCCGTCGCATAGCGACCGCGGCGTCACCCATGTGCTGACGCTGCTCGATCCCGGCTGGCCGACGCCCGACGCGCTCGCGACGCTGGGCGCCGGTCATCGTCTCGACATGCGGTTCTACGACATCATCGACCCGCACCCGGAATTCTCCGCGCCCGAGGTCGAGCACGTCGAGAAGCTGCTGGCCTTCGGGCGCACGCTGCCGAATGTCGGGGGCGGCCATCTCCTGGTTCATTGCCACATGGGCATTTCGCGCTCGAGCGCGGCCATGTTCCTATTGTTGGCGCAGGCGCGTCCCGACCGGCCGGCGGCCGAGGTGCTGGCGGAAGTCGTGCGCATCCGTCCCCACGCGTGGCCCAATTTGCGCTTGGTCGAGATCGGCGACAGGTTGCTCGGGCGCAACGGCGACTTGGTCACGGCCGCGATCGCGCGCTATCGCGACATGCTGCATCGCCGCCCGCGGTTGCGGGAGGCGATGGCCAAGCTCGGCCGCGCGCGGGAGCTCGATGCCGCCGACGCGGCGTGACCTACCGATAATTCCGCAGCGCGTCGTAAACCGCTTGGCTCGGTTCGAAATCGACGCGGGGGTGACGGAATAGTCGCCCGACCCAATGGAAACGCTCGCGCAGCAGCGGACCCGAGTGGGGCGGACGGGCGTAATCGTGCGCGGGTAGCGGCCGCCGGCTTTCCATCTCGACGCGCGCGAGCGCGAGATTGGCTTTTTCCGATCGGTAGATCGCGAGCAATCGCCGCTTCATCTCGATCTCGCCCGGCGTCAAACGCAGCGCGGTCTCGGCGCCGTTTGGCATGGCGAACCGATTCCATCGCACCGTGCCACCGCCACGGTTGTATTCGGCGAACTCGACGACCGGACGGCCGTTGGCGACGCGACTCGCCAAGAAATTGGCGGCGTCATGATCTTGGTGACCGCCTTCCCACGCCGAAACCCAGATCGCGTCGATCGCGCGCTCCTGAAAAATTTTTTCGATCCGCGGCGCGGCCTCGCTCAAATGTGCCTTGAGCGTCCGCGACGGCCAGCCGAGGAAATCGATTGGCTCGATTCCGAGCACTGCCGCCGCTTCCCGCGCCTCGTCGCGCCGTTGCCGCGCGCGCGCCTCGCGCCGCGGGCGATCGCGCCGCCACAGTTGTTCGGGGGCGGGAATGCCGTCGGTGAGGTAAAGGCCGAAGAATTGGTCGCCGTCGGCGCGGCGGCGGGCAATGGCCGCCGCGGCGCCGACCACCTCGTCATCGGGATGGGGGATCAGCAACAGAATCCGGGCCATAACGCGTCAGGCCGCGGTCTTGCGTCTTTGCCGTGTGGCTTGTTCCCAACGAGGCAACAAATCTTGCGCCAGCACATCGTGCCAGGACGGCACGACGCTTTCGGCATAATCCCGGGCCGCCCGCGCCATGGCGTGGCGCCGTGTCGGTTGGGCGGCGAGTTCGGCCAGCGCGCGCTGCCACGAGGCCGGATCGGCGCCGGGCAGCACCAGCCCGGTCTCGTTCTCGCGGACGGCGCGTCCCATGCCGCTGTCGCGCGCCACCAGCACCGGCAATCCGGACGCCAGCGCCTCGAGCAGCACATTGGCCGACTTCTTCGATGCGCGACGGCATGGCGAAGACATCGGCTGACGCATACAGCCGCGCCAGTTCCGCCGGCTCGACGCTGCCGGGGCACGTGGCGCGCGAACCCAACCGGTCGACCACGGCGCGGCGATCCTCGCCGTCGCCGGCGCACAATAGATGCGCGTCGATGCCACGATCCAAGAGCATGCCGACCGCCTCGGCCAGCAACAAGATATTCTTGCCGCGATTGAGCCGCCCGGCGGCGAGTATCACCAGCCGCGCCGAAGGAATGCCGTGACGTTCGGCAAGCCAGGCGCGGTCGCGCCGCGCCGGATGGAACAACGTGCGGTCGATCCCACGGCGCAGCAGGCCCGCGCGCCCGGCCATCGACCGGTGCAGATCGTCAAGCTGTTCGGGGCGTGACACCAGCACGTAGGCGCATTGTCGCTGATAGGCCGCGAGTTGGCGCAGCATGCGCCGCTCCATTCGTCGCGCGACCTGGAGCCGGGACAGCAGCACCGACGACACGATGCTGTCGCCGAACAGGCGTTCGATCGTCTGCGCCGTAAACACCTTCGCGTATTCCGGCGTGTTGGTATGCACGGAATTGACGATCGGAATGTCGTGACGTTGAGCGACCGTCATTGCCGTCTTGGCGTAGGCGAAATAGGCGTCCGTGGTGTGAATGACGTCGTACGCGGGGAGATGTCGCGCCAGGCGCGGATGCCACGGCGACAGATCGGTGTGATCGGGCACGTGCGACAGGAACGGCAGACGATTGGTGCCGAACACCGGCCGCTCGATGCAATAGCGCACCGTCTCGCTTACGTCGTGCCGTGCCGATTCGGTGCCCATGAAGTGAACGGTGAGGTCGATCTCCGGAAAATCGCTGGCCGCCTCGGCCAAACGCTCCCAGCAGCGCACATGGCCGCCCGCCGAGACGCCAAGCGGCAAATCGACGAGAACGCCGACCCGTAGCGGTCGACGGCTTCGCGCCGTCAAGACGGTGGGTGAAGGAAGTGTCCGTGTATCCATCAAACGCTGGGATGGGACGTGAGCATGGCCGCCGGATTATATGGCGAAGCCCATTTCCAGGGACAAGGGGCCCGCCGCCGCTCACAAATTGTTGTTGTGTGCCGGCAAGCCGGCGTCGGATCGGAGCGATCGTCGTGCGAACAGGACATAACCGGTCGCCAGGGCGGGTAAGCCCAGCACGATTTCGCGGAGTCGCTTGATGAGCGCGAGCATCAGGCCGGCTTCCGGCCCGAGGCCGAGCGCCGATCCCAGCAGCCACAGCGCGCCGTCCTGCACGCCCAAGCCGCCGGGAATAACGAAAGCGGCGGTCCGGGCGGCATGGCCGAGACTTTCGATCACGATCGCGTCGCCGACCCCGATCGGCTGACCCAACGCATAGAACACGAGCCAGGTCTCGCCGGCGCCGGCGAGCCATCCCGCGAGTCGCCAAACGCCCGATTCGATCAGCTTGGCCCGTCGCTGATAGATGCGCCGCACCGCAACGTCGAGCGCTTGGGCGCTTTCGATATCGAAGCGGCGGCGTGCCACATCGGACCAGCGGCGGGCGATCCGCACCGCCAGCGCGAACAGTCCGGCGCGCTGCAGCAGGTAGAACAGCAACGCGCTGCCGACAATAACCGCACCGGCCGGCGCCAGCAGCCGTACAGCGCCGAATTTGTCCGAAAGCGTGCTGAATAGCGCCACGCCGATGAGCGCGAAAATCAACTCGGTCGAAATGCTCAACGTCAGATCGACCACAACCGATGCGGCGGCTTCACCCGGTTGAGCGGCGTGGCGCGCGATTCGCGCCCGCGCGATTTCACCGAGATGCGGGATCGGAAACAATCCGTTAACCCCTTCGCCGATCCAGATGGCGCCGAGCAACGGCGGTAAGGCGGGACGCCGGCTGAACAGCGATTGCCAGGCACGCGCGTCGATCGTGAGCGGAATTGCGTGCCACGCCACGACCGCAAGGAACCACCAGCCCAACGTCGCGACACCGTCGAGTAATCGGCCGGGTTCGTTGAAATAAATCAGCGCGGCCAACACGCCGAGACCGGCGAGCCACGCGATGATGGGGGGAATCCGCATACGGGCCGCGAGATTAGGGGAAACAAGAACGATCCGCTACGATATGGGGGTGAAGCGGCTCATTGTCACGGCCGACGATTTCGGCATGTCGCTCGCCGTCAACGAAGCGGTCGAGGACGCGCATCGGCACGGCATTCTCAGCGCCGCGAGCTTGATGGTAGCGGGCGATGCCGCGGCCGATGCGATCGAACGCGCCCGCCGAATGCCGACGCTTGGCGTCGGCCTTCACCTCGTGCTGGTCGACGGCAAGCCCGTGTTGCCGCCCGAGCGATTGCCGAACTTGGTTGATGGCACGGGCAAATTTCCCAACGCGCTCGCGGCGTTGGGCGCGCGCATTTTTTTCAGTGGGTCGGCACGCCGCCAAGCCGAGGCGGAAATCCGTGCGCAGCTCCAAGCGTTCCGGGCTACCGGCCTGCCGCTCGATCACCTCAACGCGCATCATCATTTCCACGTTCATCCGGCCGTGCGGGACATCGTGATCGGTCTCGCATCGGAATTCGGCATTCGCGCCGTCCGCTTGCCGCGCGAGCCATCCGTGACGGCGAGCAACGCGATCGTGACGCCGTTTGTCGCATCGCTGCGGGGTCGGCTCGATCGCGCCCGCATCGCGCGCAACGATTGGCAACTCGGGATCACCGGGACCGGGGCGATGACGGCGGAGCGGACGACTGCTTTGCTGGCGCGACTGCCCGACGGCGTGACGGAAATATATTTCCACCCGTCGCGCGGCAATGAAGACCATCGCGCCTTGACCGATCCCGCCATCGCCGCCGTCCTCGCCCAAGCGCAACTGGTGCCAATTCCATTCGCCGCGCCGTGACATTTCCCCGCCTGGCGTGTTTATGACGATGCCAAGCCGAGGAGATGAAGATGGGTGGTCGATCGGGTGTGGTTGTCGTCGCCCTGGGTTTTTGCTCGATCGTGGCCGCACAACAGGCGACGGCGCAACAAAGCGTCGTGTTGCCGCAGATCAAGGCGCTGCATCTGCGGGTGATCGAGCCGGCGGCGAACGTGCCGGAATCCTGCCGCACCTATGCCGGCGTTTTCGGCGGTCAGTTTGCCGACGGACCGTATGCCAATCTGGTCATCATGACCGTGGCGAAGGGGCCAACCGGTTGCGTCTTTCACGGCATGTATGGCTGGAGCGCCTACGCCAACGACCCGAATCCCGGCACCACCGATGTCGGCCCGGGCACGCGCCTGGACTCGACGGTCGTGGACGGCAACCTGAAGCTCGGCGACCCGAACCAGGCGGCGCTCGTCATCCATCCCGACCTGCATGCCGACTTCTACATGCAGGGCAAGCTGATCTCGCATGCCGCGCTGAAGCGCCTTCCGCCGGCCGCGCTCAACTAGCGCCGCCCGCTAATTGTATTTCCGCAGTTCCAGCCGGCCGATCTGGTTGCGGTGCACCTCGTCGGGTCCGTCGGCGAGGCGCAGCGTGCGCGCGTGGGCGTAGGCGCGTGCCAAGCCGAAATCGTCCGACACGCCGCCGCCGCCATGCGCCTGAATCGCCCAGTCGAGGATCTTGCACAGCATGTTCGGCGCCGCGACCTTGATCATCGCGATCTCGGCGCGCGCGGCCTTGTTGCCGACCGTGTCCATCATGTAGGCCGCCTTCAGCATCAGGAGCCGGCATTGCTCGATCGCGATGCGCGCTTCCGCGATGCGCTCCAGCGTAACGGTCTGCTCGGCGACCGGCCGGCCGAACGCGACGCGCGACTTCACGCGCTTGCACATCTTCTCGAGCGCGTATTCCGCCTGGCCGATGGCGCGCATGCAGTGATGGATGCGGCCGGGGCCGAGACGCCCTTGCGCGATCTCGAAGCCGCGGCCTTCGCCCAGGAGCATGTTCGACACCGGCACGCGGACATCGACGAAATCGACCTCGGCGTGGCCGTGCGGCGCGTCGTCATAGCCGAACACCGGCAGCCAGCGCAGCACCTTCACGCCCGGCGTATCCTTCGGCACCAGGATCATCGATTGCTGCTTGTACTTGTCGGGGTTGTTGGGCGAGGTCTTGCCCATGAAGATCAGGATTTTGCAGCGCGGATCGGGCGCGCCGGAGGTCCACCATTTGCGGCCGTTGATGACGTAATGGTCGCCGTCGCGGCGGATCGAGGATTCGATGTTGGTCGCGTCCGACGACGCCACCGCCGGCTCGGTCATGGCGAAGCCGGAGCGGATTTTGCCGTCGAGCAACGGCACCAGCCATTGCTTCTTCTGTTCCTCGGTGCCGTAACGCGCCAGCACTTCCATGTTGCCGGTGTCGGGCGCCGAGCAGTTGAATACTTCGGGCGCCCACGAGACGCGGCCCATGATCTCGCATAGCGGCGCGTATTCGAGATTGGTCAGCCCGGCGCCGTCCTTCGATTCCGGCAGGAACAGGTTCCACAATCCGGCGGCGCGCGCCTTCGGCTTCAATTCCTCGACGATCGGCCGCGGCTGCCAGCGCGCGTCCGGCGCGATGCCGTCATCATATTCGCGTTCGTTCGGATAGATGTGCTCGTCCATGAAATGGCCGAGCTTTTCCTGTAGGTCCTTGACCTTGGCGGAATAGGCGAAATCCATGTGGCGCTCCCTTTTGACCGGCTCGATATTATCGCATTCGCTGGTCGGGGAACGACCATGGCTTTGAAGGTGATCGGCGCCGGTTTGGGCCGCACGGGAACCGTGTCGCTCAAGGTCGCGCTGGAGCAGCTCGGCTTTGGGCGCTGCTATCACATGCTGGAAATGCTCGGCCAACCCGGGCAGATGGACCTCTGGCGAGCATGTCGCCGATGGCAAGCCTGATTGGGACAACAATCTTCGACGGCTACAGCGCCACGGTGGATTATCCCGGCTGCGTCTGCTGGCGCGCACTTGGCGACCTATTATCCGTCGGCCAAGGTCGTATTGTCGGTGCGCGATCCGGAAAATTGGTTCGAGTCCGTCCATGCGACGATTTTCCGGCCCGACACGAAGGAGACGTTCAACAATCCCGATCTGGCCGGAATCGCTGGCACTGATGGATTGGGTGCATCCCGATCGTTACGATCGCGTGGCGATGGTCGCCGCATTCAATCGCCATGTGGCGGCGGTGACCGACGTCATCCCGAAAGAGCGCTTGCTGGTCTACGAAGTCGCGCAGGGCTGGGAGCCGCTATGCGCTTTTCTCGGCGTGCCGGTTCCGGACACGCCGTTTCCCCGTGCCAATATGCGCGCCGAGATCAACGAGGTGTTCGCGCAAACGCTCAGGGCGGACGGCTCACTCGACGTCGAGGAGATGCGGCGGATGATGACGGGCAAGCTGCCGCCGCCGACGTCTCAGCGCATTTTTCGATCGGATTGATGCAGTGCGTCCTTCGAGACGCGGTCCTGCGAACCGCTCCTCCGGATGAGGACGATGGCTCGTGCCATGAGAAATAATCCTCATGCTGAGGAGCACGCGAAGCGTGCGTCTCGAAGCACGCTCCAGGTCAATGCAATCGAATTTCGCGGTGCTAGCCGGCGAACTCGGCGGCACGATAGCCCTGGACATAGAGCAACGCGGTCAGGTCGGCGCGATCGATGCGTGTCGCGATCCGCGCCTGGACATGCGGCTTGGCGTGATAGGCGATGCCGAGCGCCGCCGCGTCGAGCATCGGCAGATCGTTGGCGCCGTCGCCGACCGCCAGTGTCAGCGACGGGTCGATGCGGTATTCGGCGGCGTATTTTTTCAGCGCCGCCGCCTTGCCCTCGGCGTCGAGGATCGGTTCCCGCAGCGTGCCGGCTATCTTGCCGTTCGCGATGATCAGGTCGTTGGCGACGTCGCGATCGAAGCCGAGTGTGTCGCGGACGATTTTCGAGAAGACGTAGAACCCACCGGAGACCAACATCGTGCGCGCGCCGTGCTTGCACATGGTGCGCACCAGGGTCGCGGCACCGGGATTAACGTGGATGCGTTTCGCGGCCTCGGCCAGCAGGTTTTCCGGCTGGCCCGCGAACAGCGCGACGCGTTCGCGCAGCGAGCCCGCGAAATCGAGCTCACCGTTCATGGTGCGGCGGGTAATGTCGGCGACTTTGCGCCCGATGCCGATCAGGTCGGCCATTTCGTCCAGCATTTCATTCTGGATCACCGTCGATTCCATGTCGGCGACGAGCAACGACTTGCGGCGTCCGGCGACGGGCTGGATGACAACGTCCACGTCCTGCGGTGTCAGTTGTGCCGCGCGCGCCGGGTCGCCATCGAACAGGATGTCAGCGGCGAGGTTCGGCGACAGCCAATCGACCGTGGCGCCAAGCGTCCGGGCAACATCGTCGGCCGCTGCTGCGCCGGCGCCGATCAGTGTCATGACGTGGGAAGGCATCGCCCTGTTTTATCGTTATGCTGAAGCGAAATGAACGACGAAATCGTGATCGTGGCCGGCCCGACGGCGAGCGGAAAAACCGCGCTGGCGCTCGCGCTCGCCGACGAATTGCACGGCACGATCGTCAATGCCGACAGTATGCAGATCTATCGCGATCTGCCGATCCTGACCGCACAGTCGGACGCGGCGGCGCAAGCGCGCGTGCCGCATCGTCTCTTCGGCGAGATCGACGCGGCGGAGAATTTTTCCGCGGGTGCATGGCGGACCCGCGCGGTCGCCGAGATCGCCGCGGCGCAAGATGCGGGCAGGGTACCGATCCTGGTTGGCGGCACGGGACTTTATATTCGCGCGTTGCTCGACGGTCTGGCGCCGATGCCGCCGATTCCGGGCGACGTCCGCCGCGCGACGCGCACGCTTCGCGCCGAACTCGGCGCCGAGGCGTTCCACGAAGCGCTGCGGCGGCTCGATCCCGACGCGGCGACGCGCCTCAACCCGGCCGACACGCAACGCACCACCCGTGCCTACGAGGTGGCGTTCGCGACCGGCCGCACGCTCGGCGATTGGCAGCGCCGGCAGGGCCGAGACCGTGCCTTTTCGGCACGGGCGATCGTCCTGCTGCCGCCGCGTGCCCCGCTTTATGCCGCGTGCGATGCCCGTTTCCTCGACATGATGGCCGGCGGCGCCGTTGAGGAGATAAGGGCCCTGATGGCTCGACACCTCGATCCGGCGCTACCCGTCATGCGGGCACTCGGCGTGCGGGAACTGGCGGGCTGGTTAAGGGGCGAAACCGACCGCGACAGTGCCGTTGCTGCATCGCAGCAAGCGACCCGGAATTACGCTAAACGCCAATTGACCTGGTTCCGCCATCAATTATCGGAAGCCGACGGACTGGGGAAACTGGTTTTAAGCGCGCAATTTTCGGAAAGATTGTTACCTGAAATTTTGTCATTTATTCGCCATTGAGGGTTGACCCTCGCGGGCGGGGCCGGTAGTTTGCGCGCCTCGCGTTGCCGGTCTATCGCAGCGCAAAATTCGCCCACGAGGAGTGGCGTCATGGCCGCGGATCAGATGTTGGGAGCGGAAATGGTCATCAAGGCTCTGGTGGACCAGGGCGTTGAGGTCGTTTTCGGCTATCCCGGCGGCGCGGTCCTCCCGATCTACGACGCGCTGTTCAAGCAGAACCGGCTGAAGCACATCTTGGTGCGGCACGAGCAAGGGGCCGTCCACGCCGCCGAAGGCTATGCCCGCTCGACCGGCAAGGTCGGGGCGGTGCTTGTGACCAGCGGTCCCGGCGCCACCAACGCAGTCACCGGCCTAACCGACGCGCTGATGGATTCGGTGCCGATCGTGTGCCTGACGGGGCAGGTGCCGACGCATCTGATCGGCAATGACGCGTTCCAAGAGGCCGACACGACCGGCATCACGCGTCCCTGCACCAAGCACAATTATCTGGTGAAGGACGTGAACCAGTTGGCGCGCACCATGCACGAGGCGTTCTACGTCGCGCGCAGCGGCCGGCCCGGTCCGGTGGTGGTCGATCTGCCGAAGGACATTTTGATGACGACTGGCACCTATCGCGAGCCGGACGATCATGCCCATCGCCGCTATCAGCCGCAGACCAGGCCTGATTCGGCGCGCGTCGCGGCGGCGGCCGACTTGATCATGAACGCCAAGAAGCCGCTGTTCTACGGCGGCGGCGGCTTGATCAATTCCGGACCGAAAGCGTGCAAGCTGTTCGGCGAGCTGGTGCAGATGACCGGCTTTCCCTGCACCCTGACACTGATGGGGCTGGGCGCGTTGCCGGCGTCGGACCCGCGCTATCTCGGCCTGGTCGGCATGCACGGCACCTATGAATTCGAATCTGGCGATGCACGATTGCGACCTGATGATCAACGTCGGCGCACGCTTCGACGACCGCGTAACCGGCCGGGTCAGCGCCTTTTCGCCCGGCTCGAAGAAAATCCACATCGACATCGATCCGTCGTCGATCAACAAGAACATCCGCGTCGACGTGCCGGTGATCGGCGACGCGGCCCAGGTGCTCGAGGCGTTGCTCGCGCAGCTCAAGGCCAAGCGTTTCAAGCCCGACAAGGCGCATCTGGCGAAATGGTGGAGGGAGATCGACGGCTGGAAGGCGAAGCAGTCGCTGCGCTACGACAAGTCCGAAAAAATCATCAAGCCGCAATACGCGATCGAGCGGCTCTATGCGCTGACCCGCGGCGCCAAGGATGTCTTCATCACCACCGAAGTCGGCCAGCACCAAATGTGGGCGGCGCAGCTCTTTAGGTTCGAGGAGCCGCGGCATTGGATGACGTCGGGCGGACTCGGCACGATGGGCTACGGCTTGCCGGCGGCGGTCGGCGTGCAGATCGGCCACCCCGACGCGTTGGTGATCGACATCGCCGGCGAGGCGTCGATCCTGATGAACATTCAGGAGATGTCGACCGTGTTGCAGTACCGGCTGCCGGTGAAAGTGTTCATCGTCAACAACCAGTACATGGGCATGGTGCGTCAGTGGCAGGAACTGATGCATGGCGGCCGTTATTCCGAAAGCTACACGGCAGCGCTCCCCGATTTCGTCAAGCTGGCGGAGGCGTTCGGCGCCAAGGGTTTGCGCGCGACGCGGCCGGACGAGGTCGACGACGTCATCAAGGCCATGCTGGCGCATGACGGCGCGGTGATCGCGGACATCGCCGTCGATCCGACGGAGAACTGTTTCCCGATGATTCCGTCGGGCGCCGCGCATAACGAAATCCTGCTCGGCCCCGCCGACAAGGCCGCGACCCCGTTCTCGGAAGAAGGCATGGTCCTGGTGTGAGCCATGGCCCTGCGTTTGCGAAAAAAACCTGCCGCCGACAAGACGGCGAAAAAAGCCGCGCCGCCCGCCCCGCCGGCGGCTGACGCCGGCGGGGTCAAGCGCGCCACCATCGCCATCCTGGTCGATAACGAGCCGGGCGTCCTGGCACGCGTGGTCGGCCTGTTCTCCGGCCGCGGCTACAACATCGAAAGCCTCACCGTCGCCGAGGTGAACAAGCGCGAGAACCTGTCGCGCATCACCATCGTTACCTCGGGGACGCTGATGATTATCGAGCAGATCAAGGCGCAGCTATCGCGCCTGGTCCCGGTTCACACCGTCCGCGATCTGACCGCGGAAGGGCCTCACGTGCCGCGCGAGCTGGCGCTGGTCAAGGTTTCGTCCACGGGCGAGAAGCGCATCGAGAGCCTGCGTCTTGCCGATATTTTCCGCGCGCGCGTCGTCGACGCCACCGCGGCGAGCTTCGTCTTCGAGCTCACCGGCTCGACCGAAAAGCTCGATTCCTTTATCAATCTGATGGAGCCGCTGGGACTGGTCGATGTCTCGCGCACCGGCATCGTCGCGATTTCGCGCGGCGCCGAACGGTTCTAGTGCCTTCTCCCCTCTCCCGCTCGCGGGAGAGAACGACTAATATAACTATTTGATATTTCTATCATATTCTGCTACCATCTTTATATACAGCCCATGCACAGCTATGGCAGATCAAGGGCTTACAAATTTATTCTACACAGGCTCTACACAGGAAGACAGTGCAAATGGCCTTTTTGACCGATGTTCAGGAGCTCAAGCCCGGCCTTATCATTTTCCGTAGAACGGACGTGAAGCACCGCAACTGGTATTGCCGCGTTCGCATACCGAAGGAAGACGCGGGCACACCGGAAATCATCGCCAATCCCTATAAGACCATTTCCCTCGGGACACCCGACAATCATGAAGCGCGGAGCAAGGCGTTCGACCACGACGCCGAAATCCGCTTCAAAGTGAAGCATCAGGTTCCGATTTTCAGCAAGACCTTCGCCGAGGTCGCGAAAGAGTATGTGGATTCCCAGAAGAGCCTCGCCGATTTAGGCCAGATCACAATCAATCGCTATAAAACGGTGGAAGTTTACGTGCGCCTGCATCTCGCGCCCTACGTGGGACACTTGCAGATCACCATGGTGGGCGAGGACAGGTGGAAGGGTTACCCGGCCTGGCGCAGGCAGCACACCAAAATCATCAACAGACACGGCAAGGAGATCGACAGCGGCACCGTCACGGATACGACGATCCGCCACGAACTCAAGACGTTTCGCTCCATCATGCTTCTGGCGGCGGAGAAGCAATACATCCGCGAGCGCCAGATTCCGAAGAGCAGGGTTCCTCTTGAAGAAGGACGACGCGAGGAGTTCACGCCGCAAGAGTATCGCGCGCTTCATACCTTTGCGCGCGGCTGGATCAAGCAAACCAACCAAAAAGTGGGCGTCTGGACGCGCACCGTCGCCTACAACTACATGCTGATCATGACGAACACCGGCATGCGCACGATGGAAGCGCGCAATCTGCGCTGGCGCGACATCGACGAGCGCACCGACAGCCACGGGCGGCGCTTCGTCGTGATCAACGTGCGTGGCAAAGGGAAATTCCGCGAACTGGTCGCCTCCCAAAACGTCGCCGACTATCTGGCGCGCATCCGCGAGATCAGCAAGGCGACAGGACACGACGACTTCGTGTTCACGACGTTCAAGGGCAAACACTGTGCCTCGCTCTATCTGTCCGTCATTCGGGATTTTCTCGTCGAATCAAAACTCCTCACGAGTTCTTCCGGCTCCGACAGGAGCGCCTATTGTTTCCGTCATACCTACGCAACCTTCCGCCTGATGGAAGGCATCGACGTGTATTTTCTGGCGAAGCAGATGGGCACGTCGGTTCAGATGATCGAGAAACACTACGGCCATATCACACCGTCAAAAAATGCGGGCCTTATTCTCCAAGGTATTCCGGGATGGGAACCTATTGCAGAGAGTGACGGCGACAGTTCCCGCAGCGTGAACGCGCAGGGCGACGGAACCCCGCGCGATTCGAAGAATCGTGCAGCCCGAACCAACAAGACCGTGAGGGCCAAGAAATTGACGAGGCCGAAAAAGCGGCGAGACTCGCCGCAGGCCCCTTAACGGCAATTCCTGCGAAGCGCCCCCGCTGAAGCGAACTTGGGGTGCGAGCTTACCCAGACATCGCCGCCGAGGCGTCTTAGATGGATGGAACTCATAATACCATCGACTGTCATGCGGGTATCTCTCCCGCGCCATCCGTTCGCCTGTTTCTCCAGCGCGCCCGCTATCCGTCTAACACCCATACGTCTGTAGTTCGAACACTTTCAAAGTTCAAACTCAAAGCCAGGAAGGTTGGTATCTTGCCATTGCTGTTTTTGGGATTCCCATATCCGGCAGAAGCCCGTTTGCCCGGCCACGCTGCCCCATTGGCCGCTATACAAAATAAGGCCAACGCAGTAGAGCCGAGCTTGTCCGCTGGAACTGTCAAGAATGGCTTGATCGGAGAGAGGGTATTCAGAGTCGATATAAAATTGATGAACCATTCCTCTGTTTACGGTTCTAGACCGTGTTGCGACTTCGGGCCTTGTACCGCCTCCACCTGATGGTGCGCCCACCGTTCTGATAATCTCCCCCCGCACAATGAATTGTACCGCCTGCACTCGGCCTTTATTGAAGCAGGTGATCTCCGCGCCAATGCATTCCCTGTCGTTCTTGATAACGGTGTGTGGCGTAAACGACTGAATGGCAATTTCCGGCCTGAAGGCGGCGTTAAACTCTTCGCGCGCGAGATCAATGGATTCTCGCGTGAGCCGCGCCTGATAACTAGTAGCGCGCCAGAGGGTGAGGGTGAACGCGGCTATGGCGAAAGTAGAAACAAGAGCAAGCGACCCGTTATTTTCGTCGATGAACACGCCTTCACATCGGACAAATGTTTTGATGTGCGCTGCGAACGCCGGGCTCGCTACCTCTTGCGTTTTTTCGGATCTGCCTTCGCCTTGGCCATGGGTGCTATCGGCGGCACACTTTTGGTACGACGGTGAGAGGGTCGCCGACCATGATGCCATCGCCACAAGAATAGCGAAGCACGCCCAAGCCAAGAACACTCGGGCGCGAGCTAGCATCCTCTGACCGCTTCCCCGAAAATGTCGTCGTTCTCACGGTTGTTATACCGGAATTGGCTCCGCGGCTGAAATCAATATCTAGTGGTCGTGGGCGTCAGCCGGATAAGCATGGATTAAACCGAACGCAGACGGGCGCGATGCGCCCCGGATCATTTTTTTGGAAGTGGCTAAGGGCTCCGCCCTTGCGCGCTTCAAGCGGCTTCCACCCAAAAAGACAGACGCCGTTTCGCGTGAAGAACGCGAAGACGCCGTTGCTTTTTCGGCTCCTGAGAAGCCGCTTTCCGCTTGCTACCCCGGTCTCGCCGACGGGCAGGGTTGCTTGCGCAGTGCAAGTAACCCAACCCCAAAGAAGGAAACCGAAACATGAATATCCAAATGATTCCCCTCACGAAGCTTGTCCCCAGCCCGGCCAATGTCCGCAAGACCGGAGCGAGCGTCGGCATCGAGGAACTGGCCGCCAGCATTCAGGCGCACGGCCTGTTGCAGAATTTGCAAGTCCGCGACGGCAAGGGCGGAAAATTCGAGGTGGTGGCGGGCGGACGCCGCCTCGCGGCGCTCAAGCGTCTCGCCAAGAGCAAGGCGATCGCCAAATCCGCCGAAATTCCCTGCAATGTCTTGGAGGACGAGGACGCCGCAGAGATCAGCCTTGCCGAGAACGTGGTGCGGCTGCCGATGCACCCCGCCGACCAGTACGACGCCTTCAAGGCGATGGCCGATGCAGGCAAAGGCCCGGAGGAAATCGCCGCCCGGTTCGGATGCAGCCCCGCCGTGGTCAAGCAACGGCTCAAGCTGGCAAGCGTCAGTCCGCGCTTGTCGATGCCTATCGCGCCGAGGAATTGAACCTCGACCAGTTGATGGCCTTCACCGTGAGCGACGATCACGCGGCGCAGGAGGCCGCTTGGTTCGAGCAGCCGGAATGGAACCGCAATCCCGCGACCATTCGGCGGGCGCTGACGGCGGTGCATGCGGAAGCGGACGACCCGCGCGCGGTTTTTGTCGGCATTGACGCCTACACGAAGGCGGGCGGCGCGGTGTTGCGCGACCTGTTCGATGCCGCGCACGAAGGCTACCTGACCGATGTTGCCTTGCTCGACCGGCCTTGCCGCTGAAAGGCTGGAAAACGAGGCAGCGCGGCTTCGCGCCGAGGGCTGGAAATGGATCGAGATCATGCCCGAGATCGACCACGCCCGTATCAACCGCATGGGCAGCATCGAGCCGGAAGACCTGCCCATCGACGCGGAAAGGGAGGCCGAAAGCGAAAAGCTTGCCGCCAAATATGACGCCTTGATCGAGGAACACGGGGAAGACCCGCCCGAGGAGATCGAGGCGCAGCTTCAAACCTTGTCAGACCGCATCGACGAACGCGCCACCCCGGATTTGCGCTGGACGCAAGCCGACATGGCACGGGCGGGCGTGGTCATCGGCATCGACCGCGCCGGACGCCTCGCGGCGGTGCGCGGGCTGGTGCGGGCCGAGGACGAGGCGGAAGCGGAACAGGAAGCGCCGGAAGAAAGCGTCAGCCCCGCGACGGTTCAGACCGCACCGAAACTGTTATCCGACAAACTGGTGGAGGATTTGACGGCGCAGCGGACAGCGGCATTACGGGCCGTGCTGGCAGGCGACGCCGATATGGCGCTCACTGCCACGGTTCACGCGCTGGCCTTGCCGTTGTTCTACGGCCATGCCGACGCGGATAGCTGCCTCGCGGTGCGCCTCGACAGCCTCGGCTTGCAGGTCAGCGCCGTAGGTATCGAGGATAGTCCGGCCAGCAAGATGTTGAGCGAATGCGCCGTCCTCTGGCGGGAGCGTTTGCCGCAGGACGCCGGGGCGTTTTGGGATTGGCTCTTGAGGCAGGGCACGGCAACGCGGCTCGACCTTCTCGCCTTCTGCGCCGGAAGCGCGGTCAACGCCGTGAAGAAGCCGCATGACCGCAACGACGCCCCACGCCTTGTCCATGCCGACCGGCTGGCCTCGGCAGTGAAACTCGATATGGCGCAGTGGTGGCAGCCGACCGCTGCGGCCTACCTCGCCCGCGTCTCAAAAACCCGCATCCTTGAGGCGGTCACGGAAGCGGTATCGTCTTCGGCAGCGGAGAACCTCGCCACCATGAAGAAGGACGCGCTGGTCGCCGAAGCCGCGCAACGGCTTTCCGGCAAGGGCTGGCTGCCGCCCGTGCTGCGCGCGCCCATGCTTTCCGTCGCAGCGGAGAGCGCCGCCCTCCAAGAAGCCGCCGAATAGTGGCGACGCGGCCCGTCGTCCGGTATCGGGCGGCGGGCCTCACGTCCCGTTAATCGGGACGTTCCGGCACGGGAGGCAGGCATTATGGCACGGCTCAAGTTTATCGAGATCGACGGCAAGCGCCATTTGTGGCGCGACGTGTTGCGGCTTCGCCGCGAACAGAAGCGGGCACTCGCAAGGACGGAGCAGCCCGCGCTGTTCGATCTTATCGAGGATCGGCGCCCGCCCGCCGACCGGACGGCGGCCGGGCGCTATCTTGAGCCGTCGCTGTTCACGCGTCTGGGCGCGGATGGTTGAGCGGTGAGCACGACCTCGCCGCGCGCCCATGTTTATTCCCGCATCACCGACCACATCATTGCCGGCGTTCAGCAGGCATAGAGTCTTCCCGCAGACCAAAAAAGCGCGCCTTTCGCTCATGTGTTCTGAAAGCACCTGACAATTGCCGCATTATCCGACCTCTTGCCCGTCCCGAAGAGCGCCGGAGATGAAACTGTTTTCGTTGCCCGGTTTCCGCCGTTGTCGGCGATCTCTTTCCTTCAGGGGTTTGCATGACCCTTCGTGCATCCTTACGCCCCCTGCCATAAGCGGTCGCTTCTCGCGTCAACAAAAAGCCTTGGCTCCCCCGTAAGAACGGTTCCCCCAATTTTTTTGTGTGACGCCGCGCCCGCCTTTGGCTCATCGGAGGCATCGCCCGATAGGGTAATGCAAACGAAGGAGAGACGACCATGACAACCACAACCGAAAACCAGACCACGAAACCGAAACAGGTTCCCGACTACTACATCTTCGAGAACCCGGCCAACGGCGAAAAGGGCGGCAAGCCGGCAGGCGCTGCCTTCCTCCACAAGAAAGGCAAAGGCTTCACGCTCCTGCTCGGCGGCAAACGCTACGCGGCCTTTCCGCCGAAAGCAAAAGCCGCCGTGCAACCCAAGCAAACGAAAAGGAAGGGCGCGTAAGCGCTCTTCTCCTCCAGGCCGAAACCCCGACCGGCGATTGCCGGTCGGGGCTTTGATGCGAGTTGGTAACTCAGAACCTCGGTGCTGGTCTCCGGCGCTTTATTTCGATAAGCGCAACGAAGGGCACGAAGAAGAAGCCGCGAGGTTAGGAACGCCAGACTGCCGCAGTAAAGTGTCGAGTTCGACGCGATGGCATCTTGTTCGGCGTTGCCCGCGAGAGCGCCCGCAGATGCGACTTGGGTGCGCGAGCTTTGTCCAGCCATCGCCGCCGTGGCGCGCTTAGATGGCTGGAATAGCGCTTAGTCTATTGTTCTAGCCACCGGGCCTTTGCACATGCTTCCGCGAGTGCTGCCCCTGGTAAGTGATAACGCACTCTCTCTCACATCCCAAAATCGCGTTGGGCGTGTCGCCAAGCTGCCATACCGTTTCAATAATCCGCTCCCTCGGAACCTCACCACGCCTTTTAACTGAAATCACTTGGCATCTGTTCAGCACGTCTGTTTCTTCGACAAGGCATTCGTCCTCTGACAAATAAAAATGTTTGTGAAGCAGACTTACGCCAAATCTCTCAAGGCGAGCGTGCCTTTTTAAAACTTCCTTGATTTCTTTTAGACATTCGATGTCGCTCTCATCCAATGTCCGAACGTCATCTATGTATGGAAATACATTCTGTCCGACCCCTGTCACTTTTTGCTTAGTCAGCATGACCTACCTCCTCTATGTTGAAACGAGTACTGAAAAATATATTTAATCAAAGGATTTATATTTATGACAACCATTGGTGACACTTGGAGACAGCAAGTTAACTTCGTGACCTCACCCTCTAACCAGGACATTAGCCCTCTTTGCGCTGCGATCCAAAAAGATGAAGCTGGAGCTTACTCCTTCTTCAACGAACTTCGCTACGCGAAGCTTGTGTCCTACACTACCGTTGCCGCCAAAAACCAGAAACACATGATAACCCTTGAAGCCCCTGGCTTTGTCCTTGGCACCGACGCTTTCGCAGAGTTTCTCAACTGGGCCAAAGTCAGCACCTTGATGTCCGCATCGGTGGCCTAATCATGGACGAGAACAAGCCGACAGAATGGCGGCTCGCTATGTTAGTACGCCCACTTCCGGCCATATCTTGATCAACGGATAAGCGCCCCGCTTCGCGGACTTTATGCCGAAACCCCGACCGGTGATCGCCGGTCGGGGCTTTGATGCGAGTTGGTGACTCAGAACCTCGGTGCTGGTCTCCGGCGCTTTATTTCGATCAACCGCGCGCAGTTGATGAGGGAGGCGACCATGTTTGCCCGTTCGATGCTGCAAGGTTCTGTCTCTGCCAGCGCTTGTGAAATCGCCGTATACAGGACGAGCAGTTGGGGCAGGGTTTTGTAAGCAAGTTCCGATGTGTTGATGAGTCTCATGGTATCTCTCCTTTTCTTCTGCCCGCGACGATCGCGGACTTCATGCAGCCGTGGAGAGCGACGGCCGCCTGGCGCTGCACCCGCTTGGGCCGCAACGGAGAGAAGGAGCCTGATTAAGGCTTGGCAGCGCTGAAAGGCGCGCCGGTGCTAACGCTGCACCATCGAAGTCCGGGATCGGGGCCAGAAAAGGGGGGAGAACATGACTTCCCGACATTCAGCCGTTTTGCTAACCACCGTCCCACCTGCAATTCCTTGTTGATTTCGCTGGCTGGCAGAGGGCCAAAGATCGAGAGGTCATGGTCGCTGCCGCTACTCACGGAGCGAGACAGTCGCACGGTTTACGCCTATAAATAGTAGCGCCGGGGAGGCGACAACCGCTCATCCTGTCCCGTTTTCCGACACCCGCCAACGGGAGCCTGCGGCTAAGGACAAAGAGGTCGCCACGCTCGCCATGCGCACCTGGGTTCTCCTGATTGCCCTCGGCATCGCTCTCCTCAACGCGCCGCCGGCGCGGGCCGATGTGCCCGCGCCGGTTCGGCCGACAGTTGCAGTTCCCGTCGCAGATCAGAATACCGCACCGACGACCGCGCCCGTCCCGCCGGCCGTCGAAATTCCCGCGTATCTAAAGCAAATGCCCGAACCGGATCGGGTTATGGCCGATATTCAGGGCGCGGATTCGCTAGACACCGCCGCGCGCCAGGCAGCGGCGTTAAACCGTCTCAGCGATGTCGTGATGAGGCTGTCCGGACAAGCCGACACCCCGGGAGGACCACGGCTGACGGCCGAGGAGTCGCGTGTCTATAGCGGTTACCGGAATGCTGCGCTTTCCGTGGACCTCACCGTTTATCGGTCGATTGATCCGGACAACGAACAGCGGTCCGATGACAATTCCCAGCGCAATCAGTGGAATCGCTTGCGCGACAGATACGCCGAGGACGACGCCTTCATCAGCGCCCTGTTGCAGCGCTACCTGACGCCGGACTTGCAGGAGAAATATCTCGGGCTTCTGCGGCCGGAGCGCCAACACATTCAGGAATTGAACGCGCGTCTTCAGCAGACGCAGGCGGCGGAAGAGCGTGACAGGGTTATCCGGCAGACCAAGCCATCGGGTCCTGTGCTTGGCTGGCCGGCGGAACTTGGAATCGGGTTTGTTCTGCTGATCTTCGGAATATGGTGGTGGCGGGGCGGGCTTGCAAAAGCCACAAAAAGGCTTTCTCGCCCGATACGTCGCATCGTGTATGCCAGCGCCGCCCTGGTACTGCTGGCATACGTTTATCTCGTCGGCGGCGCAGCCATCGCAGCGCCTGTTGGGGTGCTGGGCTTGGGAATATGGTGGTTGTGGCGTCGGGCCATTGCAAAGAAGGCCCGACGGAGGCTTGCCAATAATCAAAACGCGCTGGGCAAATTCGGAACGACGAAGGACGAGAGAAGCAAAAACATCGATAGCGTCTTTGACAAAAGAGCAATGGACGTGGAATTCGATCTCGATGCGAGCCGCATAAAATGCCTCTTCTTCAGATCGTTGTCGGCGATGAGCGCGCGCGACAGAGAGGTACTGAGGTCAGCCTATCATTTGTACAATTTGGGATTGATGTACTCAGAAACCAACTTTTTCCTGATACGGTTCGGGTTGGTTTATGGCGATGGAAAAGCCGTCGTTCTCGGCGAGAGCAAATACCCAAAAGACAATTCCAGCATTAAATCGATTTCGGACGCGCTTGAGTGGTACCAGGGGAGTAACGGCCTTGAAGCCATGATCAATCTCACGTTGACCCAGCTTCAATCCGCGATAGAGGAAAATACCGACGACCCGGTTCTGAGAAAGCTGTCTTCCCGTTTGCATGGCGACGGCGGCGACCTCGTACCGGGAGCGCCGCTGAAATCAGGCGCGAAAGGCGTGCCCGTCGAAGCGGGTCTTGTTCTCGGCCTCGACGAGAAGGCTTCCGACAAATGGTGGTATTACGACGGCGAGGGTTCACTCATCACTGTTGCGCCGCCGGGTTCGGGCAAGACCCAATGCCAGGTGTTCCCGAATTTGCTCATGTGGAAGGGCGCGGCCGTCGTCCTCGACGTGAAGGGCGAAATCTACGAGCAGACGAGCAAATGGCGCCGTGAAAACGTCGGTCCCGTCTACAAGTTCAGCCCTTTAGACCCTGCGACGAGCCATGGTTTCAATCCGCTGGCAGATGTGCGCGCCGATCCCGAGTATCTCTGGGAAGACGCCCGCTTTCTCGCCGACATGATGATCGTTCCGAGCGGCGCAAAGGACCCGTTCTGGGAAACCCGCGCCCGCGATGTACTGACAGCCGCGATTGCGCGCATCTGCCTTGAGGAAGATGTCGCCAAGCGCTCGATGGGGGATGTTCTCGACATTCTCCACGGCGTCGGCTGGGAAAAATTCGTTACCTACCTGGAAGCGCGTGTCGATTTTCATTCAATGACCCGCGCGGGACATTCCCTTGCGAACATGGAGCCGAAGACGCGGGACGGCGTCCTGCAATCGGCGCTATCGAGCATGAGCGCGTGGGACGGCGAGCGCATCGCGCGCGCCACACGGAAATCGGATTGGAGCCCGCTCGATCTTCGTGGGGACAAGAAACCGACGATTTACATCTGTCTGAGACCGAACGAGGTGGACAGCTATATCTCGCTGTTGCGCGTCTTCATCGCGCAGCACATTCGTGCGCTGGCCTCGACCAAAGTTCCGGCGCATGGAGTCCAGCCCATCCTGTTCATCTTGGATGAACTGCCGCGCCTGAAGCATATGCCGCCTGTCGAAGAGGCCCTGGAAATCGGCCGGCAGTACGGCATCAAGCTCTGGCTGTTCGCCCAGAGCCTCGGGCAGCTTGGCGAGGCATACCCCAACGCAGAGGGGATGATCGGCGGCTGCGCCATCCGGATGTTCATGAATCCGAGCCTGCATGACGAAACCGCGCAGAAAGTTTCCGACGATATCGGATTCCAGGACAGCGTCATTGACGGCACCCGCGTCAAGATCGTTGAACCCAACGTGCTGGCCGGTCCCGACTACAAGGATTTGGTGATCGTCATGGCCGCGAACGCCAAGGCGGCGCGGCTGAAAAAATACTTTGCCTATGCGAATGAAGAATTGACGGCACGGATGGAGCACGCTGCGGCTGGCTGAATCTTTGCCTTCATAGGGAGCAAGTGGGATGGCGGAGCCTACGCAGCAACCTGGCCAGACGGAAGAGTTCCGGAGGGAGCATTTTGCCGGACAGGAATTTGAAAGGCAGGAACGCGAACTCAAGGAGCATTTTCAGAAACAAGAAGAACAACAGAAAGAGCTTGCGCAGAAAGAGGCGTTCCAGAAGGCCGACGCCGCCGAAAAGGACCGTCAGACGAAGGAACTTTTCATCAGGCAGGAACTTGAAACGCGGGAGCTTTTGCGCCAGCAGCAAACGCGGGTTCCTGAGGTTTTCGGGGACATGGAGCGGCTGCGCGCGGCGTTCCAGCGGCAGCAGGAGCAATACCGGGAGCAGTTGCGGCAGGAGATCGAGGCTCAAAGACAACGGGAGGCCCAGGAACCGGCGCGGGAGCAAGCGCGCCGGCCAAAAGAACCCGATATCCAGAAGCCCGACTTCGCCGATGTTCAGTAAAGCCGAGGCCTGCCGAAACGCCTTCGAACGGAAGGCGTTAGCTGACGTGCAGCAGCAGGCCTTGAAAGACGCTTTGGGCGCACCGATAAGATGGGTCCCGAAGAAGCGGCGGCGGCGAAAGAGGAAATCCGCAAGGCGATGGAGGAGAAGTTCCGGGAAATGCGCGAGAAGGCTGGCGCGGGAGCAGCAAGAGAGGGGTGATCGGATTGAATTGCTTTACAGAGGCCCGCCGTCGCAGCGCGTACGATAGCGGAACCTTCGAGAACGAAGCTTAAGCGCGGTAGGTATGCCCACATCCAGCGCGCGGGGTTGCGCGGCAGGATATTGTGGAGTTAAGACGTGAGTATTGAGAAGGACGTAGGTGGCACGGATTATTTCGCGCGGAAACTTAACAAAGTGACGGGCGTGTCGCTTGAGAGTTGTTGCGGTGATTAACTTTTATCAAAATCGAAAAGGCTGACACAACACATGGTGTCGAAATTTCTCTTGGAATTTGCCCAACGAGTGCGACTCAATGACATTGAGCTCGTAGCTCTTGCAACTGCCGACGTGCGATCAGACGAAGAGGTCGACAGTCTCGTAAGAAACTCCCCGTCACTCACTGATGTTGGGGTGCGTCTCTCCATGCTTTTCGAGGCAGTGGCACCTCGCCTTAGCGCAGCCTATAGAGATGTCGTGGGCAGCCTTGAAAATTATGAGCCTGTTGTCGCCTTAGGCCAGAACATCCCAGAAGATGGTCCACTACCACTTGATTATTCCATCCCGATGCCAGACAAGATTCCATCTCTGTCAAAATCGCCTCCAGCTCTGTCTTCGGCAGTGCCCTTGCCTGAAATTGATTTGAGATTGAAGCGCTGGCCTGTAAGGAATCAGGGTGATCGCGGAACATGTGTTGCGTTTGGTGCAACTGCTTGTGTGGAGCATCTGCTGTCACGTTCTGCCTTGCTGATGGTGATGCCAGATTATTCAGAACAGTTCTTGTATTGGGCGATCAAGACGCATAGTGGTGATCCTCATACGACGGGACCTGCCACTTTCCTGCGCTATGCGCGAGAAATATTGGACAGCTTTGGTATTTGCGAAGAACGCTTATGGAGGTATGTACCCACTTTGGTAGCGCCTCTATCTGGGCGAACCGCCTCTGACCCTTCCAGTTTAGCCTTGAGCGAAGCAGCTCGTAGAAAGCTATCCGCCCCCACCACTTGGGTGCCTTCGCCAACCGACGCTGCACGAACCATTCTTCGGCTCTTAGTCCAAGGAAAACCTGTAGCCGTAGGTCTAAAGATTTTTGGCGATCCCAAGCTGCCTAAAAACAAACACGATTGGGTGACAACAATCGCTTGGAGCGATGGGCGCATCGCCAATCCCAACATCGGATGGGTTATTAAAGGCGGACACTGCGTATGTGTGACCGGCTTTTATCGAGATGAATACGAGGAGAAGGGCGGTTTTTTTGTTTTTCGGAACAGTTGGGGCCCTTCGTGGGCGAGACTGGGTGGATCATCTTCCCATAAATCACCTGAGGTCGGATACGGCTATGTTTCTGCCTCATATGTTGACAAGTATTGTGTCGAAATACTACAATTGTAGAGCGTATTAATCAATAAGGAGCGTTGGTAGTGTGGAACGTCTAAGAATAAAACAGTATAGCGCGATCCCTTCGCCAGGAGATTTAAAGGCGGTTGTCTCAGGTGACACGCTTTTGCTGCCGGAGTGTGTTGCCATTGAACTGATCAAACTCGGTGGCCGTACGGTTGAGGATTTATTATCCCAGATGAAGGATTCCCCCTCTTGGCTGTGTCGCATTTTAGGGTGGACGACGGCGGATGTTGAAAAGGCGTCCTTGTTACTTAGGCACCAACTTAAGGGTCGTATTGATCCGGGTTATCTCAGAGAAGAAAAACTCATTCATCCTGCCGTCAGCCTTGGATTACGATTAAAGTAGTCCGACCGCGGTTGGCGCTACGTAACCTTGCCGCCTAACAATCCAAAAATTGCCCCCATACCAGTTTTCCAAGCGAACCCCATTCCTTCAAGAGTGCTTATTGATTTGCGGTCGGAGTTGTCCAGACGGCGGCCATAAAGGTCGCGCTTACCGTCACGTACCTTCACAGTAAACTCTTGATCGCCCACTGAAGTGCAGTGACCGAACACCAATTGCCTCGAACCCCGTTTCTCGGGCATGGTCCAAGCGGCGAGAAAAACGCGTCCAGAGAATCGATAGGCGAGCGAGGCAGCACCGAGACTGGGAGAGCGTCATGAATTCAATAGCCGCGTTGGTGCTCATCATGATCGCCGCCGGAGCGTTAGGTGGATTCACAAATTTTCTCCTGACCACGAGCACCGACGAACGAGTCGTGCTAGGAGGTCGCGTGGCAGCGCCGGTGCCGCTGCGTTGGTGGGGATACATCCTAATCGGTGTTGTAGCCAGTTTTATAGTTCCCCTATTCCTTAGCCTCGTACAAAGCGATTTACTCGCGAATATAATCAGCTCTGATAAGCTTGATCCTTACAGAGTTTTTTTGTTCATCGGGTTTTGTCTCGTCGCGGCCATATCGTCCCGTGCTTTCATCCAAACCATTTCTGATCGCGTACTGGCGCTAGCACGCCAAGCCTCTCAAAGCGCGCAACAGGCGAAGAACGACACAGATGAACTCGCCGAAGTCGTTGCGAGCGAGAGTGAAACGGTTGAGCCGACGGTCGAATTATCTCTGGCTGAAGCGACAGCTCAACAACCTTCACTATCCAGCGACGAAAGCCGCATCCTGCAAGCCGTGCAGGCCAAACCTTATAAGCGCCGGACGCTAAATGGCATAGCAAACGACAGTGGCATTCATTTTCTCAGAACGCGAGAAATCCTGGGTAGGCTGAAGATGAAAGGGTTAGTGCGCGATATACCTTCGAAAAAAACAAACAACCTATTATATGAGATTACGAGCGAGGGTGCTTACGCTTTGCGGGCCAATGGTAGCCAACTGACTGATGCAAGGCGCTCTTGATCTCGGACAGCTTTCGCACATTCTAGTTCATCCCAATCTTGATCGCGACCAGGCCATTAAACGCGATTGGCTTGCGGCGTTCCTCCAACCGCACGGAGATAAGCTCGAACGTCAGGTAGGCGCGGCCTATCGAAGGGCCGCAGCGTCGGCACCAGCATTTGATCGCGACGCCGGCGAGAGATTCTGAATGAGCGCGCCGGGTCAGATTTATCCGTGTCTTGCCACGCCGGCAGTGCGCGCATTCGACCCCGAGAAAATTCCAGCCTTCTTTCAGCGCCGCGCCGACCGTCTGCGGCGCGTCATCGTGCGTGCCCATTCATCGCCAGCCATCGGGCTTGGTCGGCCTCTAGCTCATCGACGATGCGATGGAACGCGGACACCACAAAGTCTGGAGCCTCGCCGAAATAGAAATTGAAATCGCGCGGCCCGTGATCGGCCTGGTACTCGACCAGATGCTCATACATCTCGCCGATGGTCATATCGACGCCGGGATCGAGCCATCGCTCGAACGGATCGTCCGGCGCGCCCGGCATGGCGCCGCCAAGGCCATAGGCCCGCGCATCGAGGACGCGAAACCGCAAACGATACCGGCCTGGTCCGCTCGCCGTGATTTCCAGGTCGTAGCAGTTAGCCGCCTCTAGCCGTTCATCGTCGGTCAAAATACGCATCGTTCGGGCCTCCGCTTTTTTGCGTGATGAGGCCGCGTCATAGCATAGGAACAAACAGAGAACAATAGGCGCTGAAGTTTGCTGCCCTAATGCCGCTTTTCACCCACGCGGGCCGGGCATGTGCCATCCCGGTTTGGCGGCGCGGATTTCGTGCACGCGCGAAACGGCATTAAAGGACGACCGGATGGAACAATGCTCGCCCGTGTCAGTGGCCACGGGTGGGGCGGGATTAGGATCGCCCACCAGGGCCTGGCTCGCGACGATGGCCCGGGCGCTTTCGTCACTCCATGCCAGGCGCTCGGGATTGCCCCGGACGATGGTTCGGAGCCGCCGCCGCGTCTCTGTTCCGGTCGGGGGTAGCAGAACGTCCGAGAGCTGCCAGCTTGTCTTGACGGACAAGACCTCGCTCTGCCGCACCAGCAGATGCACCCACCCGTCTTCGCCGGCCTCGCGGAGCACTTCGGCCGCCACCAGACGGTCGCCGACGCGCGCCGGTTGCCCGCGTCCCCAATTCTTGAACACCGGCTCTTTCCACCGGATCACGTCTGCAGCAATGAACCCGTCCCCCACGGGAATCCAAACCGCCATACACACCCCCTATTTTCTTGCTTCCACCCTTATTCCCAATTATCCCATAGGCTTGGTGCGGTTTCCGTTAATCCGGAAATTCATCACCCTGGGAAATTTCCTTAATCCAACCTTAAGGGCATCCGTGATATTCTGATATCAGGGTGTGCAAGCCATGCGCGGTCACACCGCGCAGCTTGGCAAGGGGATTTGTTCCATCCCCGTTGCATCCCCAGGACCAGGGCGTTCCGCCCGTGGACCCTGCCCAAAGGAGCCTTCGTGCTCCCTTGGAACGCATGACCGCTGATTTGCCAGCGGCTTCGACCAAAGGGCTTTCCTGCCCCTTGGAACCCAGGCGGGGGATATACCCCCGAGACCCCCTGCGCGGCGGGTCCCTATCCCTGAGCCGCGCGTCCGCTGTTTTGGCAGCGGCGCTTCCGACCGAGGGGCATTCGTGCCCCTTGGAACCCTGAGCGGCGATGAAGCCGCTCAGCCGGGGTTTCGACCCCCGGCGACGACCAAAGGGCCTGACGATGGCTCCCGTAAGGTCGCATCGTCGCCCCTTGGAACCCGCGTGCCAGCGGCACGCAAGAAGGGGGTATGGCGAGCGGCAGCGACAAGCGTCAGCGGGGCGAAACCGTCACCGTCCGTCTTACCAAAGACGAACGTGACGCCCTCGACGCTCTGGCCTCGCGCAGCGGTCTCGCAGCCGGCGCATTTATGCGCGCCGCTGCCTTCGGCAATGCCGGTCCCCGCGCCCAGCGCCGCCCGCCCGCCGACCACAAAGCCCTGCGTCAGTTGCTCGGAGAATGCGGCCGCGTCGGCAACAATCTGAACCAGATCGCGCGAAACCTGAACGCCGGGGGACCGGTCGATATACCCGAGCTCAGGGCCGCGCTCGCCGCCTATAACGACATCCGCTTCGCCATATTGCGCGCCCTGACGATGGACACGATCGAGGAGGACTCGCCCCCGATGATCATTAAGGGCAAGAGTCGCGGCGGTCCTGTCCAGCTTGCGCGGCACTTGCTCCGCACCGACACGAACGAGACCGTCACCATCGTTCAGCTCGACTCACCCACCGGCAATCTCAGGGAGGCGATGCGGGACTGGCAACTGATCGCGGCAGGCACGCGGGGCAACAGGGGCCTTTATCATGCGAATATCTCCCCGGACGCCCGCTATGCGATGACGCCCGAGCAATGGCAGCGCGCCGCCGATGTCCTCGAAAAAGAGCTTGGCTTCGACGGCCAGCCCCGCGCCGTGGTGGTGCATGAGAAACACGGCCGGCAGCATATTCACGTCGTCTGGCAGCGCACCGACATCGACACCATGACGCTCGTCTCCGACAGCTTCAATTATGTCGCCCACGAAAGGGCCAGCATGGCCCTCGAAAAGGAGTTCGGGCATGAGCACGTCCCCGGCAAGCACGCCAAGCGGGACCGGGAGAAGCAGCCCGACATGCCCAAGGAGGAAATCAGTCACGCCGAATGGCAGCAGGGCGAACGCGCCGGAACCGATCCACACGTGTTCAAGGACGCGATCACAGCCTTATATGCGCACAGCGACAACGGGCAGTCTTTTCAGGCTGCGCTTGAGGCGCACGGTCTCGTGCTTGCCAAAGGCGACCGGCGCGATTACGTCCTCGTGGACGAGCACGGCCAAATCTACAGCCTGGCGCGGCAGATCAAAGGCGTCACCGCCAAGGATCTGCGCGCCTTCATGGCCGACGTTGACCGGGAGTCCATCCCGGGTGTCGAGCAAGCCAAGGCGTTGCAGGAGCGGCGCGAACGCAGTCCAGAGGCGGCACCCGTAGAAAGCTCTGAGGCTCCACAGTCGCAGCCGACTGGCCCCACCGTGGAAGAAATCACCGCCCTGCAACAGGCGCAAAGAGAGCGCCATGCGGAAGAGGGCCGGCAGATGCGTCTTAGGCAGGAAGCCGAATACAAACAGACCGCCCATGTCCTTGAAGAAGAATTGATGGAGAAGCTCAGTCACTTCGATGCCATGCAACAGGCCGCGCGGGAGCGCTTTTTCCGCGAGAACAATCCGGCGAAAGATGGCATCGCCGGTTTCATTGACGCCATCAAAGGAAAAATCAATCCGCAGCAAATGGCCGCCGAGGAGCGTGCACGCAAGGAAGCAGCGGACGCCTTTCTGCACCGCCAGGAAAAAGAACGTGAGGCGCGGATTGCGAGTTTGAAGGCCGCGGAGAAAGCCGACCTCACCGATTTGACCGAACGTCACCACCAGCAGCAACGGGAGCTCAGCGCCCTTTACGACAAGGACCGCGCCCGTTATCTGCGCGAGCTTGATGCCGCCGCAAAACGCCGCGCGGAGATCGAGGAGCGGCGCCGGCAGGAAGAGCGCGCCGCGCGCGAACGAAGTAGGGACGGCCCGGCGCCGCCAGGGCGCGCACGCTGAGCGGCTCTCGCTTCTTGCAACCAAAGCCGAGCCGCTTCCTCACCGAAAAGGTTGCCACGCCTGTTTACCGGGTTTCTCGCTTGTTGTCCGGAATGGCGCTTCGCACGCTGGAATTGGCGCAACGAAGAATCGTCGTGTCGATCGAGGCGCTCAAGCGCGTGCTGGCGAAACCGCCACCGCCGTCGCCGCCCTCTCCGATCAAATCGGCGTTTCACAAGCGGGCGCAGCCGCGACGTAGACTGCGGAGGGATTTCAATCGGTTCTGAGCGCGATAGCGAGCAATCTGAACTTTCGCTTTGACGGTTCAACATCTCTCCCTTGTTGCCGTCCCCGAATGGCAGTGTCCAGCGATGCCAGACGCGGACGCTTCTCGCGTCAACAAAAAGCCTCGGTTCCCCCGCCGCCTGTTGCACATGCAGAATGGCGGTCCCCCCAATTTTTTTGTGTGACGCCGCGTCAGCGCGTCTGGCCTTGGGTTGCGCTGTCCCTTCGGGGACTAACGCCAACACAAGGAGAATGAATATGAACTTACTCACCAAAGCGCAGCTCGAGCAGTTGCTCGCCAACGGACGCAATCGCGATCAGGACCATCGCCCGGTCGTGAAACTCTTTACGCCGGACGCGAACTGTACCTGGCTTGTCAGCGAGATCGATCCGGAGGAACCGGAGATCGCCTTCGGTCTGTGTGACCTCGGTCAGGGCTTCCCCGAACTCGGCTGCGTCAGTCTCGCGGAACTCCGTTGCCTTCGCGGCAATCTGGGCCTGCCCGTGGAACGTGACCTGTCGTTCACCGCCGAACATCCCATGTCGGTTTATGCCGAAGCCGCCCGTCAGGCGGAGGCAATCACTGAGGACCGCTGTTCGTTGTTGCAGGCCGCCGCCGCTCTTGCAGCGCGGAGGCAGTCATGAACCGCAGCATCGAAACTTTCCGCATCGAGTGGAGCGGCATTTCCATCGAAATCCGCTGGGAGCCGCATTGGCTCAACATGGACATTGGCCACGATACGGCCCATCTCGAAATCGAGAGCATCGATCCCGAACGCGCGCACCTTCCGATCACCGAGACCGGCTACCGCTCGCACTTTACGTCGCGGGATACCGTCGTCGCCTTTGGCGGCCCCGTCGCCTTTGTCGAAGCATGGCTCGAAACGGAGAGCCAGGCTCCCGACTGGCGGCGTGAGGAACAAGAACGTCGGCAGCTCACCCTTTTCGAAGAGCGCCGCCTATGAGGCGGTTTCCTGATCAAAATCGACTCGGTTGTTCAATCTTTCGCCAGGGTTTACGCTTTGCGTAAACACGAGGTGGGACGATGCGATTATTGCGGCTTGAGTTAGCAAATTTCAGATGTTTCAAGACTTAAGTTATCGACTTCGCCAAATACACCGCATTTGTCGGCCCGAATAATAGCGGAAAGTCTACGCTGTTCAAAGCGATCGAACTTTTCTTTCGATCCACACAAAAATCTAATCCACTCGCACTTTCGGATTTCAACGATCCGAAAGCGGAGCTGCAAATCATACTTACGTTCACCGACCTGCCAGAAAAGGCGGCCGCGGAATTTTCGCATTACGTCCGTCACGGGACACTCGAATTTTTTATTCGCGCTAACGTCGTCGAGAATTGAATTGAAGCGACTATTCATGGCCGTAGGACGGGAATTCGTGCATTTGGCGAATTTCATGCGACACAGGGAGCAAATGCGCAGAAGGCCGTTTACGCGGACTCACTTCGCAAAACATTTCCGGACCTTCCAGAGTTAGCGCAGAGGGCCGCTGTCGCTGCGTACAAAGATGCACTCCTACAATATGAGGCCGACCATCCAGACCAGCATGAAATGATTGAAAGCGAGGACTTGGCGTTTGGCGCAAGCGGTGTGGCGTCACGGCTCAAGCAGTTTGTCGATTGGGTTTATATCCCCGCAGTGAAGGACGCAGCTGACGAGGAAGAGGAAGCCAAGAACAATGCGTTTGGCACCCTCATAAATCGCATCATCCGCGCACGGGTGAAAGTTGATGAAAAGGTGGCGGCGATACGCGCTGTTGCGCACGATCAAATCAGGGAGCTTGTTGGCGACTACAAGGACGCAGTGCAGAACCTAGAGACGGTTTTGGATGCGGAATTCCGCCATCTTACATCAACGGACGCTCACGTGCATCTCGATTGGGCCGAGATGGATGAAAGCAATGTCGCGCTGAATTTACCGCTCGTTAAGTCGGTTTTGCGCGACGAGTTATTCCGGGGGGAGGTCTCCAAATTCGGGCATGGCCTTCAACGCAATTACCTTATGACCCTTGTGCACCTCAACGCGAAGCTAGCCTTGGAAGATCAACCGTCGATTATATTGGCCATCGAGGAGCCCGAACTTTATCAACACCCCCCTCAGGCTCGGTATCTGCATACAGCTTTGGAAGACATAGCAAAGCAGGATCAGGTTCTAATCACAACGCACAGCCCCTACTTCATATCTGCGCGGACGTTCGAGACAGTTCGTGTGGTTCGGAAGATGCCCGAGATTCTATCGACAGTTACGTCCTGGACTGCCGATCAACACCGAAAGCTTATTGCCGAGTTGTTTGGCGAACCGCCCATCGGCGAAGCCGCAGCATTGGCAAGTCTCGAACCGTTTCTTCAATCGGAGCTGAATGAGGCGTTCTTTTGTGGAAAGCTGGTGCTGGTCGAAGGTTTGGAGGACAAGGCACTCCTCACGACTGCCTTGTCATTTGGTGGCGAGTTGCAAGAGTTTGTCAGGAATGGCGGACACATTATTGGAACTAACGGCAAGGGCGGATTTATAAATATGATTGCCCTTGCACGAGGCTTCCATACGCCGCTATTCGCCATGTTTGACGGCGACACCGATTGTGCTGCAATGGACGTAGAGAGCACAAAGCTCTTGAATGGGAAGCTTGCGCGCCTGTTGGGGAAGAACGCCACCACGTGCTCGTGGCCCACCGCTGATATTTTTGAACCCGACGTCATCATCTGGAAGAACGACATTCAAGCCGCCCTTCAGCGTGATTACGGCAAATGGTATGAAGACGTGAAGGCTGTTTGTGCCGCCTTTGGCTGGCGGTACGATCGTTTACAAAAAAACCCCGCTGTTTTATCGCGGACGCTAGAAAACGTACTGAACAGCGGCACCAAAATTAACTGCCTCGCTGCTGCTGCTGACTCAATACTGAAATTTGCTGTGGGCTGAATTGATGGCGATAAGGCTGATACACACGTCAGACTGGCAGATTGGGAAGGTCTTCCGGTTTGTCGATAATGCCACGATGGGGCTTCTTCAGGACGCGCGCCTGCGGGCGATATCGCGTCTCGGCGACCTTGCCGCCGAGCACGGTGCCCGGCATGTGCTTGTTGCGGGCGATGTCTATGACATGGAGGTTCTTTCACCGCGGTCAATCAACCAGCCTCTTGAGCGCATGCGGAGCTTCCCCAACGTGCAATGGCACCTTCTGCCCGGAAATCATGATCCACACCGCCCGAACGGGCTCTGGGATCGGATTCTTCGCAAGGGCTTACCCGACAACGTGCACATCCATACCGCGCCGGAGCCCGCCATCCTTGAGAGGGAGGCGGCCATTCTATTGCCGGCGCCATTACATCACCGGCGAACGCTTCAGGACCCGACGGCGTATATGACAGATTTGGAGCTGCCGGACGGCTTGGTGCGCATAGGGCTCGCTCATGGAACTGTCGTCGGTTTTGCCTCCGACGACAAGGACATCCCTAATTTTATCGCCCCGGACAGACCAGCGCGCGCCGGTCTGTCCTATCTCGCGATGGGTGACTGGCACGGCCAGAAGAAGATCAACGAGCGGTGCTGGTACAGCGGCACGCCCGAGACCGACGCATTTGATGTTATCGACGGCGGGCAAGCGCTGCTTGTCGAGATCGAAGGGCCGAGGGGGATTCCGACAGTCACGCCCGTCACGACCGGGCACTATGCCTGGATAACATTGTCAGAGCAGATCAACAACGGCGCGGACGTTGACTTCCTTGGCGAGAAACTGCGCGGCATCGGTGACGACCTCAATCGTGTCCTGATGCATCTGACGGTAGAAGGCGCGCTTTCGCTTGAGGATCGGCAGTATTTCGAAGCCCGGATCATCGAGGGCGTCTCAGCCGCTTTCTGCTTCTTGCGTATTGATGATAGACGGCTTTTCCCACACCCCACAACAGAAGACCTTGATCGGATCGACCGCGGCGGCTTTGTGCGCGCAGCGGCCGAGGCACTGAAGCGCAAGGCCGACGAAGGCGGTGACGCCGAGGGCGGTCTCGCTGCCGAGGCGCTGCAACGGCTTTATATCGAGCATATGAAACTTCAGGCAGGGCGCCAATGAAACTGCGATCCCTGGCCGTCAATCAGTTCAAGAAGTTTACGCGACCGGCCCGGCTTGACGGCATCGGCGACGGACTGAACGTCGTTGTCGGCCCTAATGAGATGGGCAAATCCACTTTGCTCGATGCATTGCGCGCTGTCCTTTTCGAGAAATACAGCTCACGCGCGCAGCCGATCACCGTGTTGCAGAATGCCCGGAATCAGGCTGGTCCTGTCGTCGAACTAGCTTTCGAGCTTGATGACGGTTTGTATCGAATCACCAAACGCTTCGTGAAGAAGCCTTACGCCCGTTTGTCCTGCCCGGATGGGCGAACGCTTGAAGGCGACGCCGCAGAAGACATGCTCCGCACCCTGCTGGGCTTCGATGAACCCGGAAAAACCGGCGCGAAGCCAGAAACGCTCGGCATGTGGAATGTGCTGTGGGTTCAGCAGGGGCAATCCTTCGGCGCACTCGATCTCCCCGAAAGCGCACGGGCGAACCTTCATAGCGCATTGGAAGCGGAAGTCGGTGCCGTTCTCGGCGGCCGGCGTGGCCGCGCGTTGCCACAGGCCATAGATAAACAGCTGGCCGAACTAGTGACGAGCAATGACAAGCCCCGCGGTCAGTATAAAGACCTAACGGAACGCATCAATTCAATGCGGACCGAGATTGATAGCCTGAAGGCGCGGCGGCTGGGGCTGTCAGAGACGCTCGATGAACTCGAAGGAGCTGAGGAATCGCTCAGCCGGCTGTCAACCGGCGATCGTGACGAGGCTGACACCAAAGACCTGAACGAGGCTCGAAAAGGACAGCGCCAGCTCGCCGAACTGGAAGCTCGAATACAAGCTGCCGCGACGGACATAGAGCTCAAGAAGCGTAATCTCGATCAGGCTGTACAGGCGGCAGAGCAGCGCCGGCAGCTGAAAGACGACATTACGTCCGAAGAGGCCGCTCTGGAGAGCGCCCGGACTTTGCTCGAAGAGGTCCGTCAGCAGGAACAGGAAGCTCGCACACAGCTCAATGAGTTACGCGTCGCTGTCCGCGCGGCCGAGGTGGCGGTTACAGCAGCCGACGAGACGGTCTCCCGAGAGCGCCGCGTTCTGGGCGCTGTTCAGCGCAATGCCCGAATTCGCGAGCTTGAGGCTCGGTGCGTGAAAGCGCAGGACGCCGAAAAACGCCAACGCGAAGCTCAGCAGGGCGCTGCCGCGATCTTGGTCACGGACGAGGTGATCAAGCGGATACGCCGCATAGCCAAGGAAGAGGAGATGGTCACCAATCGCCTGCGTGCCGCTGCCACGGTTGTAGCCTTTGATATTCCGCCGGAACGCTTGCCCGGTATCGAAATCGACGGTGTACCGCTCGCCACTGAGCAGCGTTCGCTTCAGGCGGTTGAACCGATGACGATTGCAATCGCGGAGCGCGGCCGGATCACAATCGAACCGGTGATTCAGGACCGCGACAAGCTACTCCGCCAGCAGCGCGAGGCCAGAACCAAGCTGAAAGAAGCGTTGGAAGAGGCCGGTGCCAAGGCCGTCAACGATGCCGAGGACGAGTACGTCCGCCGCGAGACACTGCTGCGGGATGCAGACCTTGCCCGTCAGGAGGCCGAGCTACATGCGCCTGCCAGTGATGACTATGAAGCCGGCGGGCAGGCCCTTGCCGATCACATCGCGGGCCTGAAGCAAATCCTGAGGCGTGAGCTCGACGAGCTCGGTTTGCAGGTACTCCCCGCATACCAGGAAGCGGAAGAAACACTACGCCGGGCGCAAAGCCAGGCCGCTGACGCACGGCATGCTCTGGAGAATGTTCGTGCCACGCTCGGCGGTCCCGAGGAAACGCTGAGCAAGCTTCAAACGAACCTCGGCACGGTTAGCGCTCGTCACGACGACGGCAAGAGCCGTGTTGCGAAGCTCCGCAGTCGGCTTGAGGAGGCCGAAAAAGAATGCTCGGAGGATTATCTTCAGTCGCGCATCATGGCGGCGCGGTCGGACCTGACGGCTCAGGAATCGGCTGTCACCGATCTCCAGGCGCAGCGCATGGGCGAGTCACTGCCACTACTAGAGGCCCGCATAACCCGCCTTGAAAAGGCCCTCCAGGACAGGCGCGAGAAACGCGAAAATCTGAAAGTCAAGATCAGCGGCTTGCGTTCCCATGTTGAGGCCGTGGAAGGCGCCGGGCTGGACGAAGCGATTCAGCAGAGTGAGCGCGAGCGCGAACTTTGCGAGGAAGAGCGCCGGCGCTGCGAACGTGAGGTCCAAGTCCTCACGCTCTTGCTGTCAACGCTGCGCGCTATGGAACATGAAGCCAAGGAGCGCTATTTGTCGCCGGTGCTTAATCGCGTTCGGCCCTATTTGCAGCTTCTGTTTCCTGGCGCTGACATTTCAATCGACGAGGACCTTCATATTGTCGGCGTGGTAAGAGAGGCTGGGTATGAAGAAGCCTTCGATCACCTCAGTATGGGGACGCAGGAGCAAATCGCCGTTCTCATTCGTCTTGCCTTCGCCGAAATGCTGCTTGAGCAAGGTCGCCCGGCAACCGTCATTCTTGACGACGCGTTGGTTTTTTCCGACGATCGCCGGATGAGCCGCATGTTTGACATTCTCAACTTGGCGGCACGGAAAGTTCAGGTCATCGTTCTGACATGCCGCGAGCAGCTCTTCGAGGAACTCGGCGGCCGTCCATTGTCACTGGCGCCAGGAAGCTCCGAGGAGCTTGTTCGGCTTGAGGGATCATTCGGGGATGAGCCGTGAAAATGGAATAATTGCAGACCTGTCACGGGAGGTCTAACTTTTGTAGATGGCAACTGCTGTCATCGACCGTTGCCGGATTTGACTACAAGGCACTAATTTTGAAGGCGATACAGTGATGCCGTTAGTGGGAGCCAACCGACTGTGATTTGGCAGACAACCGGCCGTGAATAGCACGAGGGACTGTATTTCATACCTTTCCCAATGGTTTCATGATTCTCTTCCTTGGCTAAAATGGGGCTTGAATTGACTTCAATGGGACGATCCGGATTCGGATTGAAACGTCGAATTGGCAGTCGCCGTTTATCCATTGACCTTGAAGAAATTTGAAGCTTTCTCCTGAGGTTAAAACAGCTTCGCGATGCCAAAATGCGCCTTCATCTCCTCCGAACGCGCCCAAGGGTTGCCTGGGATTAGTGCGACGTATCGCGAAAAGACTTTCACGAATGATTTCTGGATTGCGTCGTCCGTGAGGCGTTGCGCCTCCGCCGCCGCCAGCAAGGGCCGAATATCGGCGAGAAATCCCGGATTCACCAGTTTTGCGAACATGCGCTCTTCAGCTTCCGCGCGCGATATTCTGGTTTTCGACTTTTCGAGATAGCGCCGCATGTAGTCGGCGACGCGCGGGGTATCCAGCCCGTTGAAGACGTCGAGCGCGTGGGTGAGATCGAAGAGATCGCGTCCCTTATCGCGTTGAAGCAGCGCGCGCAGTTTGGTTGCTAGCATTTCTTCGCGCGAATATGTGGCGATATCCGCTTTGCCCGAATACCATGGGTTGTTGATCTGAAAGAGGATGATTTGCGGCGTGTCGTAGGCCTCTCTTTCCGCCGTGTTGATTTCCAGCTTCAGGCGTATTTGCGCCGTCGCCGCGGGGTCTTCGGCTTTTGTCCGGAACCACAGCTTCGGCGCAACCTTGCTTTGCTCGAAATTTGCCCGGCCAAGCCAAGGTTCGAGGATGGCTCCGAATGCGATTGAGAATGGGGCCGATCGGCCCGGCGGTTGTCCGGACGAGGTCGATATCTTCGGAATACCGGATGGGCTTGGGGAAATGCAATTTGTTGAGCGCGGTGCCGCCGCGAAACCGCAACTCGTTTTTCAGGAAATCATCCGAGAAAAGCTCGACGAGCGCGCGGCAGATGATCAGGTCTTGCTCGACCTGTCTTAGTTCCGCCCACGGAGCGATGTTTCCCCATGCGGTGATATTTCCCATCGGGATCATTCGTCGCGCTCCGGCAACCGGCGGACGATGACGCGCCAGCGTTCGTCCTCTTGTACAGGCGTTGACGTGAACGGTGCGTTTCGCTTGCCGCGCGCGGGTTCAAGTTCCACCCATGGCAGCGCCGTTCCTCCGGAAAACTCCTGTAAAGCCGCTCCGAGCGCTCAGCGTTTCCGAACCGCGCCAGCAGATATCCCAGACGCTGTATCACGGAGAGTTCGAACTGTGGCGCAAGTCCGGCGAGCTTTGCGATATCGAGCTTTCCGCCGAGATCGGCGACGATAGTGGCGATATTGTCAATACCGCCGGATGCGCGCGGATAGCGTACGAGATCAAGCACCGTCAGTTCGGGCGATGAAATGCTCATATAGCCTGTCTCGGTTTTCCTCTTCTCAATTCCGTTTTGAACCGCCGCGATGTTCTTGCGGTAATGGAAAGTGATGATCGAGCGGCCGGCGCGGATTTCGGCAGGCGCTTTTCAGTCGCGACCTGGAATTCCATGACCGCCTGATGTGTGGCGCCGTGCAGTTCTGCCGCCTTAAGGAGCGCAACGTAATAAGCATGTCCTTCGTGGCGCATGAGATCGTCGATGTACCAGGCTGGGGGTGGCGCGCCCCAGGAGAGGTATTGCGGTGGCACGACCACGTAAAATCCGTGGCGGAGACCAATCAGGCGCTGTTGTCGTTGTTGACGTTCCGCCGCGTCGAGGAAGGCGCGGTGCTTTAGACCAAGCGCCTGTTCGCCTCATCGCTTGTAAAGGCGACCTGGCCGTTGGAGAGCAGCCGATCCGTATAGGCTGAGAGGGTCTGACGATCCTTGAGAATCATGTTGCATTATCCACGAAAAACACGGAATTTTCAACACGAGTCTATGGAAACATAATTTCATGAGCTTTAATCTGCAAAAAACACGGTATTTATAGCATGATGCCTACTTGATCTCATATCGCGATATGATATCATATCACTATGGACACACAACAAAACAAAGCCACTTCCGAGCAAATCCGCTCTGGCCGGGCCCTGCTAGGCTGGTCTCAGCGAGAGCTTGCCCGCCGCGCGCAGGTAGGAACCTCGACGGTAGCGGACTTCGAACGCGGTGCCAGGGCCCCGACGCCAAATAACGTCCAATCGATGGTCGAAGCCCTCGAAGCCGGCGGCGTCGAGTTTACCGCAACTTCCGTTGCCCGGCGAGCATCTGACAAGCCACCATCTCGCGCGGTAGCGGGGCGTACACCGTTCCGCTGGATCGAGGTTGCCGACCTGGACGCCTGGGCCAATCGCCGCGATGCACAGGAACTGCTTCCGGAACTCGTTTGCCGGCTCATCCGGGCGGACCGTGGACTGGAGGCCGAACTGCGCCTGCCGAGCGGCGACGCCGTTTCGATGAAAGGATGGGACGGCCTGTGCGATGTCGCCAATGGCTCGACGTACGCTCCCTCTGGCCCTTCCGGCTGGGAAATATCGGTTCAGAAAGACGACATCAGCGGCAAGGCAACCGGCGTTTATAAGGCGCGTACCGACGCGCCCGGCAAGCTAGACCCTACGCAAAGCACCTTCGTCTTTGTGAGTGCGCGGCGATGGGAGCGTAAAGACGAATGGATCAAAAGCGCGAAAGCCGCGCAGCAATGGAAAGATGTTCGCGCTTACGATGCGGTTGACCTCGTTCACTGGCTGGAGGCTTTTCCCTCCGTCGCAAGCTGGCTTGCCGGGATAATTGGAAAACGCCCTCCGGGGTTGATCGAACTTGAAGCTGCCTGGAAGGAATGGTCACTCGCGACAGAACATCCAATTGCGCCCGCACTCGTCCTCGCTGGCCGCGATGAAGACGCAATCCACTTCATCAAATGGATGAGAGACGCACCATCGCCGCTGGCGTTGCAGGCGGAATCAGTGCGGGAGGCGGGAGCCTTTATCTACGCCGCCGTGACGCGACTTCTTCCTGTCAATGAGGATGCCGCGTTTCTGACTCGATGCTTGGTTGTGAAAGAGGGGGAAGGAGCTCGCGAGGCTCGGACAGAGTTTGACGGCGCTTTATCTCATCGTCGAGGACGCCGACGCCGGACTTGTACGCTGGCTCGTGGGCAAGGCCATCAGTCTGCTCGGTTTTTGGCTCAGAAATCGGCATTCCCTCGGACGTGATAAGGTTGCCGCGTCTTTCAAGAGCGGACGCCGAGCCCGCTCTTGTTTCGATGGGCTACGAAAGGGACGAATCAACATCCATTTCCCGTGATATTGCGGAGGAAACCTCTTCCGTATTCCGTCGCTTGTATCCATCCGCTCCGGAACGGACGGTGCCTGAGTGGGCACGGCCGCAAAATGCCGCCGATATCCTTCCAGCCTTTTTTGCGGGAGCGTGGGACGAAAATCGCGATGCAGATAAAGACGCGCTACAGGGGTTAGCTGGCAAGCCTTACGAAGAACTTGAAAAAAAATTGGTGCTGTGGGCTGCGGTGCCCGATAGCCCGCTTCGCAAATCCGGCTCTGTTTGGAAAGTAGCCTCTCCACGCGACGCCTTGTTTCGGCTCGGTCCGCAAATCTCATCCGGCAACCAAAAAGTTCTCAAAAATAGCGGACGAGATACTGCGTGTCCCCGATCCTCGCTATTCGGTGTCACCCGATGAACGATGGCTCGCGCCGATGCGGGACCAAATGCCGGCACATTCGCCATTCCTCCGCAGCGGCT
>CAWKOL010000014.1:0-9201 GCA_963851285.1 uncultured Alphaproteobacteria bacterium | reverse complement strand
ACTGCCCTCTTGCTCAACTACGTATTGCTAAACCCATCACAGCCTGGCTGCAAGAGGATGATCGCGAACTCTGTGTGCCCGTCCCGCCTTACCGGATCACGCCGCAACGGCGAGATTGCCGAACTTTTTCAGATTCTCTTTCTGTTTCTCATTGCGCGGCGGCAGCTTGAACAAGCGCGCGGCGGTGCCGCCGAGAATGTTGTGCTTGGCCTTCTCGGACAGGAACGGCAGGTCCCAGATCGTCGCGGGCAGGTCGAAATCCCAATGCGGATAATCGGAGGAGTAGAGCAGCTGAGTTTCCGCGTTGATCATGCGGAACGTGGTCTCCATCGCATCGTAGTCCTGAATCTCCATCGGTTGCGACGAATAGTACATGTCGCGCATGTAGTCCGACGGCTTCTTTTTCAGGAGCGGGCACTCGGACGGCCGCAGCATGTATTCGTGATCGAGCCGTTGCATCAGGAACGGAATCCAGGCGAGCCCGGATTCCATCCAGATCACCGGCAGCTTCGGGAAGCGCTCGCCGATGCCGTTGACCACCCAGTTGGTGCAATTGATGATATTGTACCAGGTGAAGCCGAGGGCGTGCACCGAGATGAAACGATTGCAGCTCTTGAACGCGGTGTCGCTCCAGTTGACGCCGGAGTGGAACGCGATAGAGAGGCCTCGCTCCTCCATCGCCCGATAGACTTTCATGTAGGCGTTGTCGTGCACGCCCATGTGGGAGCGCACCGTCGTCACCATGAAGCCGCCGACGTGTTTGCGTCCGCCAAAGGTTTCGACGTGGCGCAACGCCGCGTCAGGATCGCTGAACGGCAGGCACAACAGCGAAAAGAAGCGCCCGCCCGCTTCCGGCATCACCTTTTCAGTAAGCCAGCGATTGTAGGCCCAGCACAGCTCGACCTCCATTTCGGGCTGCGGATGAAGCCCGATATTGAGCATGCCGGTCGGGAATAGGCAGGAATAGTCGACGCCCATCGCGTCCATCCAGCGATGGCCGAGCTGCACGTCGCGGAGCTTGCCGTCTTCGGTCTTCTCGCCGCCGCGCATCGGATAGCGCGTCACCCGGCCGCCCATGTCCTGGTAGCCGGTCGGGATCGGCACAACGCCGGGCCGTTGCTTGGTGCCGCGGCCGACCATGGTGAGCTGGCGCAGCACGTCATTTTCCATGAACGGCAAAAATTCGTCGTAGTGCTCGTTTTCGTAGTGATGTGCATCGACGTCGACGATCAGGATGTCGTCGAACTTGCGCTGATGCGCCTGCTTGCGCGCGTGAGCGAGCAGCCGGGTGGTGTTGAGCTCTTCGATGGTTACGCGGCGCCCGCGGTCGGCTATCAGGTCCATGGTGTTGCTCCGGGCATTTCACTTCCAGTGTAGGGTGGGTAGAGCGAAGCGAAACCCACCATAGAATTGACGAGAACAAGCGATGGGTTTCGCTTCGCTCTACCCATCCTACAAAATAATCTTACCGCCCCGTCCAGCCCTGCCACATGCCGAGCTCGAACACGGCGAGATTGGCGGCCTGCAACAGTCCGCTCGCGGTGATCATCACATCGGTGGCGGCAAGCGAATTTTTCGGCACCGGCGCCAATTCCTCGCCGGCGGCGCGGCGCGCGGCGTAGAGCCGGCAGGCGGCCGCCATCAGGCTCTGCAGCGCCTCGGGCGTGAGTATGTCGAGCCGGCCGTCGGCAATGCCGCGTTCGATCGCTGCGGCGAGCCGCTTGGCCTCGGTCGCATCGCCGTTAGCGGGTTTGGCAGCTGGTTTGGCCGTCGGCAGGGCGGCCCGCGTGCGGCTTGCGGCATTGACCGCGCGTTTGACGGCGTCTTTGGCCATGCGCTTAGGCGAGGACATAGACCTCGTCTCCCTTCTGCAGGACCGGATATTTCTTCAGCTTCATGCGGCGATCGCTGACGCATTCGCCGGTCTTCATGTCGTATTCCATACCATGCCAGGGGCACACGAAGTGCATTTCGCTCTCGGAGAAGTAGAGCCCCATCGAGGTCTTGTCGGGCCGCAGCCGCTCCTCGACCTTGGCGATCGTCAGGCCCTCGCAGGCCGGGCCGCCCTGATGCAGGCAGAAATTGGAGTAGGCGTAGAACTCGCCCTCGTGACGGAACACGCCGATCTCGTTGTCGCCGACGAAAACGATGCGGCGTTCCCCGTCCTTGAACTCGGTCAGCTTGGCGACGAATTTTTCCGGCATTGTCGTTTCCAGTTCATGGATTTCCTTAGCACGGACCGTGACGTCGCGCATTCGTGGAGTCAGCAGACCCCCACTCTATCTCTCCCCCTTGCAGGGGGAGAGAAGCGCGAGCCGCTCGCTCTTTCCTCCCCCTGAAAGGGGGAGGAATAAGGTGGGGTCGCGGGCCGCTCACTGGGCGTATTAAGCGATCTTGTTGCTGAATTCGCCGATGCCTTCGATCGAGACCTTGACCACGTCGCCGGCTTTGAGGAACTCGCCGCTTTCGGCACCGGTGCCCGATGGCGTGCCGGTGAGGATCAGGTCGCCGGGATGCAGCGTCATGTTGACGGAGAGCTGCGCAATCTGCTCGGCGAGCGTGAACAGCATCTTGCTGGAGTTGGAATCCTGCTTGAGCACGCCGTTGACCCACAGCTTCAGCGCGAGCTTCTGCGGATCGGCGATGTCGGTCGCCGGCGTGATCCACGGGCCGATCGGGCAAGAACCGTCGAAGCTCTTGTGCTTGGTCCAGTCCATCTTGAAAAACGAAGTCTCTTCGACACCGGGCCGGCGGCCGCGATCGCGGGCGGAAAAGTCGTTGGCGACGGTGTAGCCGGCGACATAGCTCAGCGCCTTGTTCAACGGCACGTCCTTGGCCGGCCGGCCGATGACGGCGGCAAGTTCGATTTCCCAATCTAGGTCCTTGGCGTAATGCGAAGCTTTGACGGTCGCGCCTGGAGCGGTGATGGTGCGGCCGGCCTTGATGAAGTGCCACGGCTTCAAGCCCTGTTCGTGCGGATCGGGCGGTTCCGGGTGGCCCTGCCTGCGCGCCATCGCCGCGGCGTGGTCGGCGTAGTTGGCGCCGGCGCAGAAGATGGTCGGCGGGTACGGCACCGGCGCGAGCAATTTGGTCTTGCGCAGCGGCTGGCGCTTGGCTTTGCTTTTGCGCGCGCCAGCAGCGGCTTTTTTCAGCGCCGCTTCGGCCACTTTCCAGTCAGCCAGAATGCCCGCAACCGTGGCATACGCGGCCTTGCCGGTGAGCTTCGCGGCATCGAACACCTCGTCGCCAACCACTATGCCCGCGCGCGGACCGTCGCTTGTTTGGTATGTCGCGAGCTTGTAGCCGGCGAGTTTTGACCCAGCCATGTGCATCTTCTCCCTGTGAATCTCGGCGGGGACCAAACCCCGATCCGGCGCAATTAGCAAGGCCGCTCAGCGTGTTCCGCGGGACCGACAGCCTTGAGTCGGCGCGATTGTGGTGATTGATTTGACCGAAAGGGCCACACACAAGAGGCCAGTCGGGAGAACGCCATGATCAAGCCCAGACGCATCGGACACGCCACATTCGAGACGCCCGATCTGCAACCCACGATCGATTATTACACGGAAGTAGTGGGGTTAGTGCTCGCCGAGCGCGAAAAGGACCGTGCTTTTCTCACCACCAAAATCGGCCAGCTCGCCGTCCAGCTCAACAAAGGCGACGCCGAGCGATGCGTCATGCTGTCCTTTGAAGTCGCGCCGGACTGCGATTTCGGCGTCGTGGCGCGGGAACTCGAACAGGACGGCGTCAGGAGTGAGCTGCGCAATGATTCCGTTCCCGGCATGGGACCGATCCTGACGTTTCGCGACAACAAGGGCACCGGCATCGCGCTGTTCCGGGAGTGGAGCTGTCTCGGCAAGCACCTGGCGCATCATGGGGTCGGGCCGCTCAAGCTCGGCCACGTCGCCTGGGTGGTGGACGATCCGCAACAGGCCGCGGATTTTTACGCCAAGGTTCTGGGCTTCAAGGTTTCGGACTGGATCGACGACTGGTTTGTATTCATGCGCTGCAACGCCGACCATCACACCGTGAATTTCGTTCGCGGCCCCCATGGCGGGATGCATCACATTGCATTCGAGCTGAAGGACTTCATCCATTTACAAAATGCCTGTGACCTGCTCGGGCAGCAGGACATTCCGATCCTCTGGGGACCGGTGCGGCACGGGCCGGGACACAACGTCGCGATTTATCACCGCACGCCGGATGATCAGCTCATCGAACTGTTCTGCGAGCTCGATCGCGTCGTCGATGAGGAACTCGGCTATTTCGAGCCGCGCCCCTGGCATCGCGACACACCGCAGCGGCCGAAGATCTGGGAAACCGGCCCGGCCACCACGATTTGGGGGCCGCCGCCGCTGCCGGATTTTCACCGCGGTGGACCGGTTTTGCCCGGCCTGGAAAGCTAAGAGCCCATCCGGGAAGTTTGGATTCATGGCGGGGGGTTTGCAGCAAGTCGCCTGAGCATGATGCGGATCATGGCGAGGCGAATGAATGCAGCGACGGTTGTGGTGTAGCGCTCAAAGTCGCGGGCCAGGCGGCGATTGCGACTGATCCAGGCAAACGTCCTTTCGACAATCCACCGTTTGGGCAGCACCTCGAAACCGGCAATGTCCGATCGCTTGACGATTTGCAAACTCCAGGCACCGGTACGCCGCACGGTCAACGCCATCTTGCGTCCCGCGTATCCGCCATCAGCAAAGATGCGTTCGATGAACGGGAACAGTCGTCGCGCTCGACGCAGCAAGTGGAAAGCCCCATCACGGTCCTGAACATCAGCGGGATGAACGACGACGTTCAACAAGAGGCCCAGTGTGTCGACCAGGATGTGCCGCTTTCGACCTTTGATCTTCTTGCCCGCGTCGTAGCCCGAAGCATCGAGCAAAGACCCCCTTTTTGCGCCCCCTTCGCGGTCTGCGAGTCGATGATGGCTGCGGTCGGGCTCGGCTCTCGGCCCTCCTGCTCGCGCACCGCGACGTACAGTTCGTGATGAATGCGCTCCAACGTGCCGTCCCAGTTCCAGAGCTCGAGATAGTCATACACCGTGCTCTTGGGCGGCAGGTCCTTGGGCAAGGCCTTCCATTGGCAACCGGTCCACAGGATGTAGAAAATCCCGTTCAGCACCTCGCGCACATTCACCGACCGTCGCCGCCCGCCATGTCTCGCAGGCGGAATCATCGGCTCGACAATCCCCCATTCGGTATCGGTCAGATCACTCGGATAACGAAGGCCGTTGCGATCCGCAGAACGGCGGTGTTCAGGCTTCCACATCGGGCGCTCCCAAAAGAATCAAGCGCCCAATAAGGAACCACATCCGATTCATTCAACTCAAGAAGTTTCCGGATCGGCTCTAAGAGGGATAGCTCACGACGCCATCGCCGGTGTGGCCGCAGGAATTCCGCGCGTCAGCTCCGGCTGCTCGGCGTAAAGCCACTCGACGCCGGCAATGTGGTCGGCCGGCGTCCGGGCGCCGAGCATCATGTTGCGTAACTCTTTCGCCACGCCGCCGGCATGGAAGAACTCGCCGTAGACCCGCGCCATGATCTGTACGCGGCCGGCGCGCAGATAGCGTGCTTGCGGATAAGCGCGAAACGCGGCCGGATAGTCGCCGCCGTATTCCAAGACCTTATTGGCGAGACAAACCGCGTCTTCGATCGCCATGTTGGCGCCCTGCGCCAGATATTGCAGCATCGGATGGGCGGCGTCGCCGAGAAGGGTGATGCGGCCGCGGCTCCATTCCTTGATCGGCGGCCGATCGCACACCACCCACATTCGCCAGCTCTCGATTTTGTTCAGCAGCGTACGCACCGGCTCGCAGGTCTTGGCGAAGCGCTCGTACAGCTCGGCGGGATCGCCGTAACTGTCCCAACCTTCCTCGTAGCGGTCGGAATGGAACACGGCGACGAGGTTGAACAAATCGCCGGTGCGCAGCGGATAGTGCACCAGGTGCACCTTCTCGCCGGCCCACACCACCATGTCGCGCCAGCGAAACTTTTCCGGCATCTCCGATGTCGGCAGCACGGCGCGGTAGGTAATGTGACCGGCCGGCCGCGGCTCGCCGTCGCCGGCCACGATCTGCCGGATCATCGACCAGACGCCGTCGGCGCCGATCAAAGCGGCGCCGCGGTACTCCCTGCCGCTTTCGGTTTGCACCGTGACGCCGTCGTTCGTCTCCTCGACCTTGACGACCTTTTGTCCAGCATCGAGACGGATGCGATCGGACTTGCGGCAGGCGTCGAGCAACACCTTGTGCAAATCGGCGCGATGAATGAGCGCGTAGGGATGTTTGAACCTTTCGCGAAATGCCTCGCCGAGCGACACGCGCGTGACTTCCTCGCCGCTGATCGAGTCCATCATGATCAGGTTGTTGGGAAACACCGCGAGCGCGCTGACCGGCTCGATCAAGCCGAGGATTTCGAACATCCAGAACACGTTCGGCCCGAGCTGAATGCCCGCGCCGATCTCCTTGAACTCCGGCGCCTGTTCGATGATTTGCGAAGCGATGCCGCAGCGCGCCAATGCGAGCGCCGCGGCAAGCCCGCCGATGCCGCCGCCGACGATAATGACTTCGCGATCTTTCCAGTCGCCCATGCGTGCGTTTCCTCCGGGCGGGCATTGTAGGGAGTGTTTCCGCCCCCGCGAAGCGGGGGAGGGGGACCATGCGAAGCATGGTGGAGGGGGCTGGCTTGCGCGGTGCGCGTGGCACTTGCCCCTACCGGCGAGCTTTGCTCGCCACCTCCCCCGCTTGCGGGGGAGGAAAGATTAAATCCGCCCCAGCGCGCGAAGCACACGCTCCGGCGTGATCGGCATGGCGACGATCGGCGCCGCGTTGAGCGGCCGCAGCGCGTCGTTGATGGCGTTCATGATACAGGCAGGCGCGCCGGCGGTGCCGGCTTCGCCGGCGCCCTTGGCGCCAAGCTCTGAATCCGCCGTCGGCGTTACTACGTGGCCGATGTCGATGTCGGGCATCTCCCCGGCCATCGGCACCAGATAGTCCATCATGTTGCCGTTAAGGAGCTGGCCCGTCTCGTCATATTGGCAGTGCTCGTAAAGCACGCCGCCGATGCCCTGCACGATGCCGCCGCGGATCTGCTCGTCGACGAGCTGCGGGTTGATCACGGTGCCGCAATCCTCGACGCACCAGTGTTTGAGGAGCTTCACCTCGCCGGTCTTGATGTCGACTTCGAGATAGGAGGCTTGCACGCCATTGGTGAAAGCAAACGGCCAGGCGCGGGGCACATAATGCCGCGTCACCACAAATTCGGCCTGGAAGTCGGGCGGCAGCGTGTCGGGGCGGAAATAAACGACGCGTGCGACCTCTTCGAGCGGTACCCGTTCGCGGCCGGTGTCGGTATCGACAACGATACCGCCGCGGATATCGAGCGTCTTTGGGTCGGCTTGGAGCATCGAAGCGGCGGCGGCAAGCACGTTGGCACGCAATGCTTTGCCGGCCTGCCAGGCGGCTTCGCCGCCAATGCCGGCCGCGCGCGACGCCCAGGTGCCTCCGCTATAAGGCACGTTGTCGGTATCGCCGGTAATGACACGGACGCGCTCGATCGGCACCCCAAAGGATGTCGCCACGCATTGTGCCAACACCGACTCGGTGCCCTGGCCCTGCTCGGTCACGCCGGAGTGGACGAACACGGCGCCGGTGACATCGAGCCGCAGCGTGGCGCCGTCCTGCGAGGAGATCCGCGCGCCGCCAACGCCGTAAAACGCCGCCGACGGATTGGTCACCTCGATGAAGGAGGCAAAGCCGATACCGCGATGAATACCGCGCGCGCGCATATCGGCCTGCTCGGCGCGCAACTTGGCGTAGTCCATCATCGCAAGGATCTTGTCGAGCGAGGCGTGGTGGGAGAGTTTTTCGAATTTGATGCCCGTGGCGCCGGCAGCGGGATAGGCGTCATCGGCAAACAAATTGCGCCGCCGCAGTTCCACCGAGTCGATGCCGATCTTCGCCGCGGCAAGTTCGACCAGGCCTTCGGTCACCGCCGTCGCAATCGGATGGCCGACGGCGCGGTACTGGCACATCACGTTCTTGTTCTGGAATACCACGCGGGCGCGCGCCCGATAGTTTGGACAGGTATAGGGCCCGCCGACCAGATTGACGACCTGGTTGGCTTCGATGCCGCTGGTGCGCGGATAGACCGAATAAGGACCGATCCCGGTCAGGTCGTCGATCTCGAACGCAGTGATGGTGCCGTCGCGCTTGACGCCGATCTTCGCTTTGACGCGGTGGTCGCGCGCGTGGATGTCGGTGACAAAGCTCTCGAAACGATCGGCGACGAACTTAACCGGTCGCCTGAGCAGTTTTGACAGCGCGACGGTCGCCATTTCATCGGCATAGATGTGCACCTTGATGCCGAACGAGCCGCCGACATCCTTGGTGAGCACGCGCACCTGATGCGTTTCCAGATCAAGGTGCTTGGCGAAAATGTCCTGCGTCATGTGCGGCGCCTGGGTGCCGTGATAGACGGTCAGGCGCTGCTCGCCCGGGTTCCAGTCGGCGACAATCGCACGCGCCTCATTGGTAACGCCGGTATGGCGGCCGAAGATGAAAGTCGCTTCCGCGACCGCATCGGCTTCGGCAAAGCCTTTGTCCGGATCGCCGGCAGTGAGCGCCCGCTCGAAGGTGAGATTGTCGCCAAGCTCGGGATGAATCACCGGCGTCGACTTGTCGAGCGCGGTTTCCGCGTCGGTTATTGCCGGCAGCGGCTCATAGTCCACGTGAATAAGCGCGCACGCGTCTTCTGCTTCGGCGCGGGTGCGGGCGACGACCGCGCACACCGCCTCGCCCTGCCAGCAGGCCCGGTCGATGGCGATGGCGTGTTGCGGCGCCGATTTGATGCCCTTGAGATGCGTCAGCACGCCGACCCACGGCGTAATCACCTTGGCAAGCTCGGCGCCGGTAACGACGGCGACCACGTTGGGCGCTTTTTTGGCTTCGGCGGCGTCGATATTTTTGATGCGGGCGTGTGCGTGCGGCGAGCGTAGAAAGGCCACATGCACCATGCGTGGTAGGGTAACGTCGCTGACGTATTGGCCGCGGCCTTGAGTGAGCCGCGCCAGGTTGGGCCTCGGCACCGAGCGGCCGATATAGGAATTCGGCCGGTCAAGCGCGGAGAGGCCCGGAATAACGTCGTCGACGATTTTCATTTCCCCCCGAACTTTATCTTCCGCCCCGCAGGGGGGGGCAGACTA
>CAWKOL010000013.1:0-284870 GCA_963851285.1 uncultured Alphaproteobacteria bacterium | reverse complement strand
TTATCGCGTCCGCGTCCCCATCTATAAGACGCGCCACAGCCTCACATCCTCATTTCGTCTGGCGTGCTGACACGAAGCGGGATCGCTTTGCGGATCGGCCGACCACGAGGGACATCCTCTGAAGGAGGCTCCATGGCCAAGCACTTAAGCGGCACGGAACATCATCTGACGGCGGCGGATCATCACGAGCGGGCGGCGGCGCATCATCGTCTTGCCTCCCAGCATTACGCCGAAAAAGACTACGCGCATGCCGCGCATCAAGCGCTGATCGCGCACGGACACGGCCAGCAAGCGGCCTATCACGCCAACGAGGCGACGAAATATCACATCGAGCACCACGACACCGCGCTTCCGTCGTTGCGCATCGTCAAGACCAAGTCCGCGCAATGACGACGCGCACGACCAGCCAGACGGTGACCTTCCGCCGTCCGTTCAAGCTGAGCGGCGCCGACGATGTGCAGCCGGCCGGTAGTTACACGATCGAAACCGACGAAGAGCAGCTCGACACGTCGGTTCTGGCGTATCGCCGGCTTGCCACGTTGTTTCGCCTGCCTGGCACCCCGGCACCGCGGAAATCGGACGCGTCGCCGATATCGATCCCCAAGAACTGGAGACCATCGTGAAAAAGGACGCAGCCGGCGCGGAAGCGCCGGTATCGCACAAGCCGGCATGGACATGGGCCTTCGAGGAAGGTGTCCTGACGATCGATCATTTGGGCGCGACGGTGTCGCTGGGACGTTATGCGTCGCGCGCCTTCGCGGCCAAGGCCGCCGCGCTGTACATCGCCGAGCATGCCGACGCGAAAGCGTCGATTAGCCTCGGGTAGTCGGCACGTCAGCCGCAAAATACCGCGCGCCAGGCCCGTACACGCCGCCCCGAATTCAATTGCGGCGGTGGCGTTGCGGCGTGTATTGCTCGTCTCACGTCGGCAGCGGCCGGCCGCCTGGGGGAACGCCAGCATGAGCAACGGCAGATCGCTTTCGCTTCCCGAACTCGAGGAGCGCATCGGGTTGATCCGGACCAACATCCGGCAATTGGTCGAACAGGCGGCGGCGAGCTCGGGCGCCGAGGACGAAGACCGCAACGCCGACCGGATCGCGCAGCAGACCGCGGAACTCGAACGCCTGGTCAAACGGCGCGACGCGCTCCTCTCGCAAGTCAAGAAATAGCGCCGCCGCTATCCGGTCGCTCCTGGGCGCGTTCAATCGCGTCATGGTTGACGAGTCTTTAATCATGCCGCGCGAAACTGGGTAACCGGACCAATTCGGGCGTTGAGCGCTGGCTTGCCAAACATGTCGGGTACCGAACGACAAGTCGCTGGACCGAGCGCCGCACCAATGCGCGCGCCGACGACCCGTCGCCGCTCCAACCGTGCCGTGGACGCCGGCGCGGACCCGTCGACGGCGACCGTCGAAGAAAAGGCCGAGCGCAGCGCCCATCTCGCGATGACGCTCGCCAGCATGGATCAGGGCATCCTGGTCCTCGACGCCGGTATGGATATCCGGATTTGGAACCAGCGAACCATCGATTTGTTGAGGCTGCCCGAGGATTTTATTCATGCCGGAACGCCGATGGCGGACGTGCTTCGATATGTCGGCCTTCGTGCCGGGCGCACGCCCGAGCAGCAGGAAAAGCGAACCGCCGAGCTGCTGGCCGATTTTCGCCGCGATCGATCGGTAACGTTGTACGACCTTAATCCCGATAAACGGGTCATCGAGCGTCGAAGCCGTCCCATGCCGGACGGCGGGACCGTCACCACCTTTACGGACGTGACCGCCCTCACCGAACGGGAGCGGCTGCTCGAGGAAAAAGGCCGGCTGCTCGCCGCGACCCTGTCGAACATGGACCAGGGGATTCTGGTTTTCGACGACGATTTGACGATGTTGGCGTGGAACGAGCGCGTGGTCCGCATCTTCAACGTACCGCAGGATTACTTTCGCGTCGGCCTGACCGCGCATGAACTGATCCGCGATCTCGTGGTTCGATCCGGACGCTCGGCGGAAGACGCGGAGCGGATTGCCCGGTCGCGGGCGGACGGCTTCCGCCGACGTGATCTGGTCGTCCTTTCCGGCGCCGATGTCGCCGGTCGGATAGTCGAGCGCAAGAGCCGGCCCTTAGCGTCCGGCGGTTATGTGGTGATCTACACCGACGTGACGGAACGCCGGCGCCAAGAAGAGAAGGTGGCGGAAAAAAGTACCCAGCTTTCGGCCACGCTCGACAACATGGATCAAGGCCTCATCGTCATCGACCGCGACGATCGGATAACGCTTTGGAATGACCGGGTCATCCAGATGTTCGACTTGCCGTTCGGATTGGTCGATACCGGGCGTCCGTTCGCGGCGTTCATACGACACTTCATCGTGACGCGTGGGATACCGGCCGCGCGGATCGACGAGGAAGTCGCGAACCGGATGACGGACTTGCGTAAGAATTCGGTGTCCGCGATCGACCACAATTGGTCCGACGGCCGTGTTTTCGAACGACGCAGCCGCGCCATGGCCGACGGTGGATTCGTGATGACGTATACGGATGTCACCGAACGGCGTCGCGCCGAGGGCGAACTAAAGCGGGCGCGGGAGGAGGCGGAGACCGCGAGCCGTACCAAGAACGAGTTCATGGCCAATATAAGTCACGAGCTGCGCACGCCCCTCAACGCCATCATCGGCTTTTCCGACGTTCTTGCCCAGGAGGTCTTCGGTCCGCTCGGCAATAGGCGCTACGTCGAATATGCCCAAGACGTGCGGGAAAGCGGCGCGCATCTCCTAAGCCTCATCAATGACGTGTTGGATATCGCCAAGGTCGAAGTCAACATGGTCGAATTGCGGGAAGAGCCCGTCGACTGCGGCGACGTGATCAATTCCTGCATGCGCCTCGTGCGAGAGCGCGCGAAAACGGGAGAGGTCGCCTTGCTCACGGCGCTCGATCCAAATCTGCCGTGCCTTCGTGGCGATGAACGACGCCTTAAGCAGATCGTCCTCAACCTCTTGTCCAACGCGGTCAAGTTCACGCCGCGTGGCGGCAAGGTCGAGCTTCGCGCCGACGCGAACGAGACCGGGTTTCGACTGATCGTTGCCGACACCGGCATCGGCATCGCGGAAGCGGATATCGAGCGCGCCATGACGCCGTTCGGCCAAATCGACAGCAGGCTCGCCCGTCGCTATGAAGGCACCGGACTTGGCCTGCCGCTGGCGCGCTCGATGACGGAACTCCACGGCGGCACGTTGACCATTGCCAGCACCCCCTCGCTGGGCACCACGGTCACCGTATGGTTTCCGCCAGATCGCATTTTTTTGCGCGATCCGCAAAATTGAGTCCGACGCCGACCCGGTGAAACGGCGCGACGCGTTCCCGTCGCAAGCCACGAAAATAAAGTCGGCACTTCGCGCCCAAAAGCGAATTCGTCTATCATCGCGTTTTCCGCTTTGGGGATTCCGCTCATGCCCTTTATCGCCCACACCATCGCCTTGCCCTCCGGGCCCGTTACCTACTGGGAGGCGGGGAGCGGGCGGCCGTTGCTTTATCTCCACGCCGCGGGCGGCCACCAGGTCACGGGCCCGCTCGAGGCACTCGCCCAGACGCATCGCGTCGTGGCGCCGGTGTTGCCGGGCTTCGACGGCACGCCGTTCCATGACGGCGTCGACAGCATGGAAAAACTCGCCGACCTCGCCGGGCGGTTCCATGACGCACTCCTCGGCGCGCGCGCCGACGTGATGAGCCAGAGCTTCGGCGGCCTCGTCGCGCTGTGGCTCGCGGCGAAATATCCCGACAAGGTCGATCATCTCGTGCTCGAATGCCCCGCCGGCTTCCGCCTCGACGGCAGCCCGCCGCCCGCGAGCTCGCCCGCCGAAATGCAGGCCCTGCTTTACGCACACCCTGAAAAAATTCCGCCGTCGGACAAGGACCGCGCCGCGTTCGAGGCCGGGCGTGCGGCGCCGCGCCACTACAATCGTGGCGGCGTGCCCGCCGATCTCCACGCGCGGCTCGGCGAGGTCACGGCGCGCACGCTGATCCTCCACGGCACGCTCGACCGGCTCGCCACGGCGGAGGGCATGCGCTTCCTCAAAAGCAAGCTGCCGTACGCGCATCTTCATTACGTCTATAACTCGGCGCACGTCATCCAGGTGGATCAGCCGGAGCGGTTCCTGCGCCTCGTGACGTCATTCCTCGCGCGCGGCGATTCCTACGTGGTGAATTTCGGCGCCGAGGGCGCGCCGGCCTGAATTCTCTCGCGTCGTTGAGGAGCGGGAGCCCATGCGTTAGCGCTGGGCGGGTGAGGTGTTAATTGCGCGCGTGGACTTGGCGCGATCGGCTAAGGTGGCGCACCTGAACAACCCCGGAGCTCTATGCCATGGCCGACACCACCGACTACGTCCCGCCGAAAGTCTGGGTCTGGAACAAGGGGACCGGCGGGCGCTTCGCCAACATCAACCGCCCGATCGCCGGCCCGACGCACGACAAGGAGCTGCCGGTCGGCAAGCATCCGCTGCAGCTCTATTCGCTGGGCACGCCCAACGGCGTCAAGGTCACGATCCTGCTGGAGGAGCTGCTGGCGGCCGGGCATAAGGGCGCCGAGTACGACGCCTGGCTGATCAAGATCGGCGACGGCGACCAGTTCGGCAGCGGCTTCGTCGAGGTCAACCCCAACTCCAAGATCCCGGCGCTGATGGACCGCAGCGGCGCGACGCCGATCCGCGTGTTCGAGACCGGCGCGATCCTGCTCCATCTCGCCGAGAAGTTCGGCGCGTTCATGCCGAAGGATACGCCGCGGCCGCGCCGAGTGCCTGTCGTGGCTGTTCTGGCAGATGGGCAGCGCGCCCTATCTCGGCGGCGGCTTCGGCCATTTCTATGCCTACGCGCCGACCAAGATCGAATACGCCATCGACCGCTTCGCGATGGAGACCAAGCGCCAGCTCGACGTGCTCGACCGGCGCCTCGCCGAGGTCGCGTATGTCGCGGGCGACTACACCATCGCCGACATCGCGATCTTCCCGTGGTACGGGCTCTTGGCGCTCGACGGCGTCATGTACAACAATTGCGGCGAGTTCCTGTCGGTGCACGAATACAAGCATGTCCGGCGCTGGGCGGCGGCGATCGCCGAGCGGCCGGCGGTGAAGCGCGGACGCATGGTCAACCGCGTGTTCGGCGACCCGTCGCAGCCAGCTCCACGAGCGCCACGACGCCAGCGACTTCGAGACCAAGACGCAGGACAAGGTCGCGGCCGCGAAGAAATAACAGCGTTTATCCCTTTCCGCGTTGCGGAGATGGGAAATGCGAAACGCCGCTTACTTGGCGGCAACCGGCGCGTGCATGTCGTATTGGAAACCCGAGCGTTCGACGGTCGGCTCTTGGCCGCGGTGCCAATCGGGCTGGGCCGGCCGCGGATCGTAATAGACCACCGTCGCGAACAGATGGTCGATGACGCTGCCGTCGCTCGACAGCGGCAACACCATCAATTCCATGTTCAACAGCCATTCGCCGTAGAGCACGTTCTTGTAGCGCGACGCGGACGGCGCACGCGCCTCGACGACGCTGACGAAATGCCCGCCGGCGCCTGCCGCCCATCGCGGCTTGGGCGCCTCGTCGACGAACTTGCCGGTCAAGTCGAAGCCGACCCGCCGCGCCGCGGTCGAACCGTGCAGCCGGCACTTGAAGCGCAGCGGATCGCGGTGCACCTCGAAGATCGAGAGGTGGCCCAGGACCGGCTTGAGGTCAACGGGCTGAAAATCGCTGCGGGCAGGGAATTGCCGGCCTTCGCGGCGCCGGGCCCAGAGATCGTACAGGGCAATCAGAGAAGGGCTGTGCAAATCCATGACGGGACCCGGAATTGTGAGCCGACAATTAGAGACCCGCACCGGTTAACGCCGGCTAAAGGGGGTGACGGCGGAACGGGAACAATTCCGACCCTCGGGGGTTCCTAAGCTGGGAGGGGCGGATGGCAGCTAGAAGAGCCGAGCCCGTGATTTTATCCTCCATTCAGGCGAATCAACGCCCGTGACGTTTCTTTCCAGCACACCCGACGCCGGGCCTGCGGCCGGCAGCGAGCTGGCCGCGTTGGTGCGGGCCAAGGACTGGTCCCGGACGCGGCTCGGTCCGGTGGCCCTATGGTCGCCGACCCTCCGCACCATGGTCGATTTCCTGCTGGCGAACCGGTTGCCCATGCTGCTGTGGTGGGGGCCCGAATACGTCTCGATCTATAACGACGCCTACCGGCCGGTCCTCGGGGCCAAGCATCCCTGGTCGTTGGGCCTACTGCTCCGGGAAGTGTGTTCGGAGATCATCGATATCCTCCGTCCCTTGATCGACGCGCCGTTCAACGGCGGGCCGGCGACCTGGATGGACGACATCCCGCTCGAGATCAACCGTTTCGGTTTCACCGAAGAAACGCATTTCACCATCGCCTACAGCCCGGTGCCCGGCGAGACCGCGCCGCGCGGCCTCGGCGGCGTACTGGCGACGGTCAACGAGATCACCGAGAAGATCGTCGGCCAGCGCCGGCTCGAAGCGCTGCGCGATCTCGGCGCGCGCGGCGGCGCGGGCAAGACGGCCGAGGAAGTATGCGCGCTGGCGACTCTAAGGCCTGCAACGCCACGATAAGGACATTCCGTTCGCGCTGGTCTATCTGGTCGACGCCGACAGGGCGACGGCGCGGCTGGCCGCGTCCGCCGGCGTGTTCAACGGCCAGCTCGCGCAGCTCGGCGCAATCGCGCTCGACGATCCGGCCGCCGCGTGGCCGTTGGCCGAGGCACGCGACACCAAGTCGCCGGTCATCGTGTCGCCGCTCGCGGCGCGCCCGTCGCCGGTGCCGCCCGGCCCGTGGTCCGATCCGCCGCACACCGCGATCGTGCTGCCGCTCGTCACGGGCGCGACGCAGCCGCTCGCCGGTTTTTTGGTCGCCGGCGTCAGTCCACGATTGCGGCTGGACGATCAATACCGAAGCTTCCTCGATCTGGTGGCGGCGCAAGTCTCGACGGCGATCGCGGGCGCCCGCGCCTACGAGGAAGAGCGCAAGCGCGCCGAGGCCCCTGGCCGAGATCGATCGGGCCAAGACGGTGTTCTTTTCCAATGTCAGCCACGAGTTCCGCACGCCGCTCAGCCTGATGATCGGCCCGCTGACCGACGCGCTCGACGGCCGGCGACGGGATCGGGCGGCCACAGCTCGAACTGGTGCATCGCAATTCGCTGCGCCTGCTCAAGTTGGTCAATTCGCTGCTCGATTTCTCCCGCATCGAGGCGGGGCGCGCCCAAGCGGCTTACGCCGCGACCGATCTGGCGGCGCTGACCGCCGATCTCGCCAGCAATTTCCGCTCGGCGTGCGAGCGCGCCGGGCTGGCACTGCGCGTCGATTGCCCGCCGCTGTCTGGTCAGGTCTATGTCGATCGCGACATGTGGGAGAAGATCGTCCTCAACCTGCTCTCCAACGCCTTTAAATTCACGTTCGCCGGCGAGATCGCGGTCGCCCTGCGCCAGTCCGGCGCGTTCGCCGAGCTCACGGTACGCGACACCGGCGTCGGCATTCCCGAACATGAGAGCGGGCGCCTGTTCGAGCGGTTCCATCGCATCGAAGGGCAACGCAGCCGCACCCACGAAGGCAGCGGCATCGGCCTGGCGCTGGTGCAGGAGCTCGTAAAGCTGCATGGCGGGACGATCGAGGCCCAAAGCGCGGTCGGCCGCGGCACGATTTTCACCGTGCGGATTCCGGTTGGCGACGCCGCGTTGGCGTTGCGTCCGACGCTGGGAGGGCTGGCTTCGACCTCGGTCAAGGCGGATGCGTTCGTGCAAGAGGCGTTGCGCTGGCTTCCGGACGAGGACGATGTCGATGCCCGGCGCGACGATTTCGACGACCCGAAGGAGGGCGTCGCGCTGGCGCGCGGCGGCCGCATCGTTCTGGCCGACGACAACGCCGATATGCGCGGTTATGTCCGCCGGCTGCTCGGCAAGGCGTGCGACGTGCGCGCGGTTGCCGACGGCAAGGCGGCGCTGGACGAGATCCGCGCGCATCGCCCGGACCTGGTCATCGCCGACGTGATGATGCCGGAGATGGACGGGTTCGGATTGCTGCGCGAAATCCGCGGCGATCCGGCGCTACGCGATATTCCCGTCATTCTCCTGTCGGCGCGCGCCGGCGAGGAGAGTCGCGTCGAGGGGCTGGACGCGGGCGCCAACGATTATCTGGTAAAGCCGTTTTCGGCGCGCGAGCTGATCGCGCGGGTCGGCGCCAATCTCGAAATCGCCAAAGTGCGCTCCGAAGGTGTCGAGGCGCTGCGCGCGCTCAACGCCACGCTCGAGAACCGCGTGCGCGACCGCACGGCCGACCTGGAGGAGGCGAACCGCAAGCTGCTTGTGGAAATGGAACAGCGCCAGCAGGCGGAGATGGCGTTGCGGCAATCGCAGAAATTGGAGGCGGTCGGTCAACTTACCGGCGGCGTGGCGCACGATTTCAACAATCTGCTGAAGGTTGTGCATGGCGGCATCAACATCTTGGAGCGCGGCACCGACGCGCCGCGCCGCGAGCGCGTCCTCAACGGCATGCGGCAAGCGGCGGTCCGCGGCGAGGCGCCGACGCAGCAGCTTCTCGCCTTTTCGCGCAATATCGAGCTGCGCGCGGAAACGATCGACCTCGGCAAGTTGATCGACGGCATGCGCATTCTGGTCAGCGGCGCGCTGCGCGGCGACATTCAGGTTCAAATCCGCATCCCGGCCGATCTGTGGCCGATCCTGGCGGACCCAACGCAATTGGAGCTCGCGGTCCTCAACGCGGTAGCGAATGCGCGCGACGCGATGCCGAACGGCGGCGCGCTGACCATCCGTGCGCGCAACGTCGCGCTCGACGGCGGCGAAGGCGGATTGCGCGGGGATTATGTTCGGGTCGAGATTCAAGACACCGGCATCGGCATTCCCGCCGAGATCCTGCATCGCGTCTTCGATCCTTTTTTTACGACTAAGCCGGTCGGCAAGGGCACGGGGCTGGGCCTCAGCCAGGTCCACGGGTTCGCGGAACAGTCGGGCGGCCATGCGCGCGTCGTCAGCCGTGTCAGCGAAGGGACGACCGTCATCCTCGACCTGCCGCGCGCGCCCGCTGTCGAGGATCGCCCGGCGGATACGGCGGCGGCCGAGACGCCGCCGATCGAGGGCCGCGGCCGGCACGTCTTGTTGGTCGAGGACAATGACGAGGTCGCGACGCTTGAAGCGGACATGCTCGACATTTTGGGCTTTGCCGTGACGCGCGTCTCCGGTTCGGCGGAAGCGCTGCCGTGTTGTCGAACGGGCGGCACTTCGCGCTCGTCTTGTCCGACATCGTCGTGCCCGGCGGCGCGAACGGCATCGACCTCGCCAACCAGATCAAGCGGCGTCGTCCCGACATGCCGGTCCTGTTGACCACCGGGTACAGCAAAGCGCTCGGCAATGCCGCCAACATCGGGTTTCGCGTTCTGCGGAAGCCCTACAATCTGCGGGCGCTCGAAGGGATGCTCCGGTCGGTCCTGGGGTAGAGGGACCTTCGCCGCGCCCCCCGCATTTGACTTGCCTCCCGATAGCGCCACTCACGGCGGCATGGTCGGACAATCTCCCAAAGAAAAGCGACGGCTATACGCGTTGGAAGCCATCAGCGCGGACTTGAACTTGGCCGCCGCACGATCGACAGACCGCAAATTGCCGTCGCTGACGCGTGCCTACTACACAAGGTGCGTGATGCTGCTTCGCGTCGAGCGAAACCGGCTTCGCGTCGCCAAGTAGTTATCGCCGCTTGGCCTCGGCTTCCCGCAAGAAAGCCGTCAGGACCGGATTAAAGGCAGCGCCGTTCCATTGCGGAAAATGATGCGGCGACGCGACCACCACATGCCGTCCGTTGGCCACGGCGGCCGTCATGTCGCCGACGGCCGTGAAGCCCGGGCTCCAGCCGCCGGTCACGATCAGGAGCGGGATGCCCGCGGCCTTGACCGTCTCCAACTGACGCAGGACCGTCGCTTTCGGCGGAATCCTGACCTTGCGGAGACTGCGCCCCAACCGCTTCAGTTGCGCCTCGTCGGCTTGCGCGTACATTTCCGGCGGAATGCCGAGAACCTTCATCACGCGCTTGGCCCGGCTCGCGGCCGACGTCGCGAACAGTTGCGCCACGACCACCCGAACGAGCATCCGCCGCACGCGCGGATCGCCCGATGCGATGTTCAGGAAAGCCGGTTCGATCACGGTAAGCGACCGGATGGATGCCGGCCGTTGCGCGGCGGCGTAAAGCGCGACGCACGAACCGAACGAATGGCCGACCAAGTGCGCGCCGTCGCCGAGCAGATCCAGCATCAGCGCGCCGTCCAATTCCGCGTCGTCGGGGCGGCCAGGGTCGGGGCTTTCGCCATGACCCGGCCGGTCGGGCACGATCAACTGCCAGCCTGCGGCGGTGAGCGGTTCCTGGGCGTGAAAGTTGGCGCCGCCGCTCGCGCGGGCGCCTTGCGCGCCGCCATGGATCAGAATCACGCGCGGGCCGGTATCGCCCCAGCGCGTGACATGCATCGGCGCGTCCCCCATGCGGGCGCCGTCCCTAGGACGCGGCCTCCGCCGTCGCGGGCACGCGTTCGCGGATGAACACGCCTTGCGCGCGCAGCGATTTTTGCAGCGCCTTGATGTCGACCTTGCGCGGCTGAACATTGTCGCTCACGGCCAGCGCGGCGGCGACGCCGGCGGCCTGGCCGGTGAGCCAGCATTGCGGAATCTCGCGCAAGAAGCCGTGGCTGTTGGCGTCGCAGGACATGTGCCGACCGCAGGCGAGCAAACCGTCGAGCTTCGCCGGCACCAGCGCGCCATAGGGCACGGAGATGACCGGGAATTTCGGCGACACCGACGGGCTGACGCCGATCTCGTCGGGGAAGGGCACGCCGCCGCTCCACTGGCCGCGCTCGACCCGTGCCACGCCGGCGAGACGCCGCGTGTGGCGCACGCCGAGCTGCGACGCGCTTTCGATCATGTACGTGTTCTCGAAGCCCGGCGCGTGCGCGCGGAAGAAGTCGCAGTGGCGCAACATGAAACGATGCGAGCGAATCTCGACCTCGGTCATGTCGTCGATGTCGAGCGCGGACAGACCCGACTGGCGCGGGCCGAGGAACAGCGCGATGTTGTTGCGCCACGACACGTAAGGCGTCTGGAAGAAGCCGAGCTCGGCGCGGCCTTGTTTCGTGAACTCAGCGAATTTCTCCGGCTCGCCGCGACGGAAGGCGAGCCATTTGTTCATGTCGACCCCGGCCAGCATGAACGCGGTGTTCATGCTGTGATGGACGTCGCCTTCCTCGATATCGGTGTCGAATTGGGCGCCGGCGCGCGCGAACACGTCGCCGTCGCCGGTCGCGTCCACCACGACCTTCGCCATGAGCGCCTGGCGTCCGGACTTGCTTTCGAACACCACGCCCTTGACGGCGCCGTCCTCGACGATCGGGACCGCGGCCCAGCTATGGAAGACGAGGCGTACGCCGGTATCGAGCAGCATCTCCTGCGACACGACCTTGAGGCGCTCCGGATCGATGGTCGGCGCCCAGGTGACGATGCCGTGATGCGCGGAGGTGCGCTGGCCCCAATACGCGGCCTTCTGCGGGTCTTTCGAGCCCCAATCCTCGCGCGGCGGACCGGCGACGTCTTCCTTGGGAAGCCGGTCGAACACGTCTTCGGCGAAGCCCTTGATGATCTGTTTGCCGTCCCAATCGGTCATGCGGTCGATCCAGATCACCAGACCGCCGGTCGAGAGGCCGCCGAGATGATTGTAGCGCTCCATCACCACGACATCGGCGCCCATGCGCGCCGCAGCCCACGCGGCGGCGGTGCCCGACGGGCCGCCGCCGACGATCAACACGTCGCAGCGGTGATAGACCGGAATGTCGCGCGCCGGCTCGCGATAGATGCCGGTGCCGTTCTTCGGCGGCAGCGTGTGGCGCTGCGATTCGAATATATCGGAGCCGAGGAAGCGGTCCTGGGTTTGGACGATGCTGCGGACTTTGGGCGTATCGGATTCGGCCATGGGACCTCGACAGGGTGTTAGCGCGGACAGGCTGCGCGGGACGGGAAGGGCAAGTCAATAGTGCAGGCGATACCGACGCCAGCGGCCGTGCGTCATCCCCCCTTTGGCGTCTTGCGCGGCAGGAGGTGGTGCCCGCGATAGAGATAAAGGATCGCGGATGGCGTGCCGGCCTGCTCGACGATAACGGAGCCCGCCGGCGACAGCGACACGAAATAAGCGCCGAACTGGGCCAGCGCGCGCGCTGTCGAAGGCTCGCGGGTCGCTATCACGACGTCGCGCCCGGCAAAGTCCTTGAGCGGCCACAGCACACCGAATTCGCGCGCATCCGTACATAGGCACAGCACCGGAACGCTGCCGTGAAAGGCATAGCCAAGCTTGCCGGCGTCCCGCCAGTTCGTTCCCGCGACCACGCCGTCGGCATCGAGCAACCCGCGGCCGCGGATCGCGGCGGCGACGGAATTCCAATCGACGGCCTGAGCGACGGTATTGTCGCCCAACGCAAATCGTTCGCCGGCGCCCGGCAGCCAGTTCCATCGCACTTCGGTCGCGACGACCGTGCCTGCGCCGACGATAAGGATCGCGGTTGCCGCCAGCGCCACCCGCGGCCACCGCGCGCCGCGGGCGACGCGGCGCGCGATGTCGTCGCCCAGCAACGGCAAGAGAAACAAATAACCCGGCGCCGCCCAATGATAGAGCATGCCCGAGCGCGCCCACAGCGCGACGACGGAAAAACCGATAATCGGCCCGGCGGCGAGCATGCACAGCAGCCATCGCCGGCGAACCGCCGGGCCGCGCCACAGACCGGCGGCGAAATGCGCCTGCAGCGGCAGCCCGATCCACGGCAGCAGGAACAAGGTCTCGCCCAACAGCGTCTGGATGGGCGCCCATGGTCGCAGGCGCAAGCCGCCCGCGCGGCCGCCCTGAAAGGCGAACGATACCCAGTCGTGCGCCGCGTTCCACTCCAACACGGGCAGGAAAAGTAGAAAGCCGATCGCGGCGGCAAGGTACGGCTCGGGCCGCGCGAGCCACGGCCGGTACCGCCGGCTGGTAACGAGCAAGATCGGCATTCCGGCCAGGATCAGGATGGCGGTGTATTTCGACAGAAGGGCAAGGCCGGCGCATAGGCCGACCCCGATCCACCATCGCAATGCCGCGTCCCGGCGCCCGCGCAGCGCGTGCCCAAAACACAAAGCGGCGCCGAGCAAGGCGCAATCGAGCGGCCCGTCCGGCAGGACCCAGCTACCCGTCGTCAGACCGAATACGGGCGCCAGATTGAACAACAAGGCGGACAAAAAACCGGCCCGCGCGCCGAAGAGCATCGTGGCGAGGCGGAACAACAGCCATGTCGACAGCGCGAATAAGAGAATGAACGGCAGGCGGAGAACGATCGGCGCTTCGCTGTCGGACAATCGCATCGCCGCGGTGGTCAACCACCAGCTCAGGGGCGGATGATCGAAATAGCTGGTCTGTAGGGTGCGGGCGGTCGCGACCGTATAACTTTCGTCGAAACCCAAGCCGAGCATGGCGGCAAAAGCGAGACGCAGCGCCAGGCAAACGAGAATGAGGCCGACGGTCGCGCCGGCTGGGTCGCGGCGACATTTGGCGGCGAGCCGAAACAGCCGCGCCGTCGGCGCGGCGCTGGTTGTGACGAGCGTAGCGTCGGTGCTACCGGCTAGTTGGCCGCGTGACTGCACGTTGCCCGAAGGGATGTTGTTGAGGCGGGAGGCCTGGCGGCGTCCGATTTCACGCGCATTCTGACACACGGCGGGGCACCAATACCAGCCGGCTTAGCGCAGGCAATCATAGTATCCCTCGAGTTTCGGGATGCGGGCGGCGATGGTGTCGGCGCGCTCCGCGATGTAGCGCGTGGGGCGCGCCGGCGACCAGCGCCGCGGATTCGGCAGCACCGCCGCCATCAGCGCCGCCTCGTGGCGGGTGAGGCGCGCCGCATCGGCGCGGAAATAGACGCGCGACGCGGCCTCGGCGCCGTAAATGCCGTCGCCCCATTCGATGATATTGAGATAGACCTCGAGAATGCGCCGCTTCGGCCACAGCGCGTCGATGGTCAGCGCGATCCCGGCCTCGATGCCCTTGCGCACAAACCCGCCGCCCGGCCACAGAAAGAGATTGCGGGCGACCTGCATGTCGATGGTGCTCGCGCCGCGCAGGCGGCCCTCGGCGTCGTATTGCTCGACCGCGTCGTTCACCGCGCCCCAATCGATGCCGTGATGGCGGCAGAAATTATTGTCTTCCGACGCGATGATGGCATGCTGAAGCTCGGGCGAGATGGCGCCGAGCGCCACGGCATGGCGGTCGATGCGGCCTTCTTCCGGATAGCGCAGCACCATCAGCGGCGTCAGCGGCGGATCGACCCAGCGGTACAACACGATCAGCGCCAGGACCGCGAGGATGAGGACGACGACAATCTTGATCGCGAGCCTGACAATCCGGCGCAGCATTCAGTCCGTGGTCTCCATAGAGTAAACCTCCCAGCCGCGCTAAACTTGTGCGGCCGCCGCGTGAGCGGCAAACCTACACATCCTCTTGGTCCATCGCTACGAGTGCCGACTTGGACGACGCGCAATTCGCCAATCTTGCCGCCTGGATCGCCGATGCCGGCTTGAACGGCCTGTCCGAAACGGCGCTGTTGACGGAGCTGTGCACGCGGATCGTCGCCCTGGGCATGCCGCTCGCGCGGGTCAACGTGTTCATCGACACGCTGCATCCGCTCTACGGCGGTCATATGTATGTATGGCAAGGCGAGACGAACGATGCGACGGCGGAACCGGAAATCCGCGACGGTGTGCAACGGAACGCACGACGCCCTGCCGCGGCCGCCGGCGCGAACGAGCGCCGGTATCCGGCGTTGCTTGGCGACGAACAGGTGGCGCGATGGCAGCGCAGCCCGTTCTTCCGCCTGCTCGAGACCGGCGACGCCTTGTTGCGGCGGCGCGTGACGGCGGAGGGCGGCGCGGAGTTTCCGGCCCTGGGTGATCTCCACGCCGCCGGAATGACCGACTATCTCGCGATCATCAACCGGTTCGGGGCCGACGACGTCATCGGCGACATGGATTGCGTCTATTCGTCCTGGATCACCGACTCGCCGGGCGGCTTCGCCGACGCGCAGGTCGAAACGCTGCGACGGCTGACGCCGTTTCTGGCGCTCGCCATCAAATCGGCCATGCTGATACGGATCTCGCGGACGCTGGTCGAAACCTATCTCGGGCGCGACCCGGCGCGGCGGATTCTCAAGGGCAGCATCACGCAAGGCGCCTCGGCCTCGCTCGAGGCCGTCCTGTGGTTCAGCGATCTCCACGACTACACGCGTATTTCCGATCGCGCGCCGCCCGACCAGATCATCCCGCTGCTCGACGATTACGCCGACGCGATTTTTTCGACGATTTACGAGCAGGGCGGCGACGTCTTGAAGCTGATCGGCGACGGCACGTTGGCGATCTTCACCGCCGAGGATCGCGGCGATGCCTGCCGGGCGGCGTTGACGGCGGCCCGCACCGCGCTAAGCCGGGTCGGCGACCTGAAACGGCGCCGGCTCGCCGCCGACATGCCGGCGACCGACATGTATCTTGGCCTCCACGTTGGCGAAGTCATCTACGGCAATTTCGGCAGCCGCGAGCGGCTCGACTTCACCGTGGTGGGACCGGCGGTCAACGAGGTAAGCCGCATCGCCGCCATGTGCCGCCTGGTCGATCAGCCGGTCCTGCTGTCGTCCGCCTTCGCGGCCGCGCTGGGACCGGAGCGGGAGCGCCTGGTTTCGGTCGGCCGCTACGCGCTGCGCGGGGTTGGCAGGCCTCAAGATCTGTTCACCCTCGATGGGCTAACCACACCCGGCTCGGATAGTTCGCTGTGACGAGCGGAAGATGTATCGCACCGCTATCGGGGCGCTAAGATAAGGAAAAGCGGACGGGAGGGGCGGGTGGTCTGGCAACCGGAATTGGACGAGCTGCGCGAGCGCGAGCGGCTGGCGCGCGCGATGGGCGGCCCCGACAAGGTGAAACGCCAGCACGATGGCGGCCGGCTCACCGTGCGCGAGCGCATCGACCGTGTGCTGGATCAAGGTAGTTTCCACGAGATCGGCATGATCGCGGGCAGCGCCGATTACGACGCCGACGGCACGCTGCGCGGGTTCACGGCATCGAACACGGTGTTCGGCCGCGGCATGGCCGATGGCCGGCCCGTGATCGCGGTCGGCGACGACTTCACCGTGCGCGGCGGCTCGGCCGATGCGACCATCCACGAAAAGCCCGTCATGGCCGAGCAGATGGCCGCCGAGTTCCGCCTGCCAATCATCCGCATTATCGAAGGCTCCGGTGGCGGCGGCTCGGTCAAGACCATCGAGACCAAGGGGCGGGCCAACCTGCCGGGCGGCGTCGGCGGCACCGATGCGTTCTATTACTGCACCGCCAACCTCGCGGTCGTTCCCGTGGTGTCGCTCGGCCTCGGTTCGGTCGCCGGTCTTGGCGCCGCGCGCCTCGCGTCCAGCCATTACTCCGTGATGACCAAGTCGTCCGCGGTGTTCGTCGCGGGGCCGCCGGTGGTGGCGCGCATCGGGCAGTCGCTTGGCAAGCAGGAACTGGGCGGCTGGGAAATCCAAACGCGTTGCGGCGCGGTCGATGATGCCGTCGATACCGAAGACGAAGCCTTTGCCGCGGCGCGCCGGTTCCTGTCCTATCTGCCGAGTTCGGTCCACGGCCTGCCGCCGGTGACGGCGTCGGACGACGATCCCGCGCGGCGCGACGACAGCCTGATGGCCGCGGTGCCGCGCGACCGGCGCAAAGTCTACAAGACCCGGCCCATCGTCGAGACGCTGATGGATCGCGGCAGCTTCTTCGAGATCGGCCGCAATTTCGGGCGATCAATCGTCACCGGATTGGCGCGGCTCGAAGGCCGGCCGGTCGCGGTGCTGGCGAGCGATCCTTACCATTATGGCGGCTCGTGGACTGCGGATGCGTGCAGCAAGATCGTGCGTTTCGTCGATCTTGCCGAGACGTTCCATCTGCCGGTGGTCTATCTGATGGATTGTCCCGGCTTCCTGATCGGGCTTGAGGCAGAGAAAGCGGCGACGATCCGCCACGGAGTCCGCGCGATGGCCGCCGTCAACCAGACCAGCGTGCCGTGGTGCACGGTCATCATGCGCAATTCGTTCGGCGTCGCCGGCGCGGTCCATCAACCGGCGGGACGGTTGTCGCTGCGCTATGCCTGGCCGTCGGCTTATTGGGGCTCGCTGCCGCTTGAAGGCGGGATCGAGGCGGCGTACCGCGCCGAGATCGACGCGGCGCCGGACCCGGCGGCCAAGCTGCGCGAGATCGAGGACCGGCTGAACAAGCTCCGTTCGCCGTTCCGCACCGCCGAAACGTTCTGGGTCGAGGAGATCGTCGATCCGCGCGAAACGCGCCGGCTGCTTTGCGAATTTTCCCGACTGGCGCAGCCTCTGCTGACTCCGGGCCCGTCGTCTTTTCCGATGCGCCCCTGACCGAGGCCAGATCCGCGATGCCCGACATCAGAATAAAATCCGACCTTAACGGCATGGTGTGGAAGATCGAGGTCGCGGTCGGCGATCGCGTCGCCGAGGGCGACACGCTCATCCTGATCGAATCGATGAAGATGGAGATTCCCGTGTCCGCGCCGCGCGCGGGCACGGTCAAGGCCATCTTCGTGAAGGAAGAACAACAAGTCGCCGAGGGCGAGACCTTGGCGATAATGACGGACTAAGCGCCGACGACGCGGTGGCTGGGGATCAGCGTGCGCCAATGCGCGTTGCCGGGCGCGGGCGCGTCGATGGACGAGATAAGCCCGGCATCGACATCGACGCCGATCGGATCGTCGCCCCGATCCATGCGTTCCAGCGATTCCATCAGCCGGCGGCGCAAGCGCACCACCGCGATGTCCGACGCGATGAGGTGCTCCTTGGTGCGGTCCTGGATCGGCTTCATCGCGGTGCCGATGACCGCGTCCTCGAGCGCGATGCCGCGGAAGCCCGACCAGTTGCGATCCATCTGGTCGCGCTTCTGCATGTGCCGGTCGGCGCGCGTCCACAGGAAGCGCTGCTCCGACGCCGAATACATCGTGGTGTCGTCGAAGCCGGTCTCGCGCAGCCGGACCTCGTAGGGGATCGGCCGGCTGCCGTAGCGGATGGAGTAGGTCGCGGTGTTCTCGTCGTCGATCGGGATTTCGAGCACCAGCGTGTGGTTGTTCTCGCCCTGCAACTGGCCGCCGGGAATGATCCGGCCGCTCGGCATGATGAAGGGCACGATGCGGACATTGTCGGGCGCGCCGTCCGGGTCCTTGCGGAACGCGGCGTAGTGATAGCCGAACTCGGTGTCCTCGATCTCGAACGCCGGCGCTGTGTCGTTCATGGCGCCGACGCGGCCATTGTTCTTGCCGTGCCAGCCCGGCCGCGCGACGTTGCTGTGCAAGATGCCGACATGCGAACTGTCGAGCCCGCTCTCGGTCGCCTGTACCCAATTGTAATTGGCGTTGACGCGCAACAGCACGCGATGATTCTCGGGCAGATTCATGAACGCGTAGCGCGGAAACGGCGGCTGTTTCTCTTTCGGCCCGAGATAGACCCAGATCATGCCGCCCGCCTCGACCGCCGGAAACGCGGGTGCCTTGAAATTCGGTGCGCGCTTGTCGCCCGGATTGTTCATGATCTCGAGGACTTCGCCGTCATTGCCGAATTTCCAGCCGTGGTAGATGCAGCGGATGCCGCAATCCTCGACCCGGCCGAGCGCGAGCGACGCGCCGCGATGCATGCAGAATTCGTCGAGCACGCCGACCTTGCCCTCGCCGTTGCGGAACACGACGAAATCCTCGCCGAGCAAACGCTCCGCCCGCGGCGCGCCGCCGGGCGTCGCCACGCGGTCGGCGGTGCAGATCGGCAGCCAGAAGCGGCGGAACATCGCGCCCATCGGCGTGCCCGGGCCGACGCGGCACAGCCGGTCGTTTTCCTCGCGCGTCAGCATGGCTTGTCTCCTCTAGCGGCGCCGGTCACAGGTCGCGGATCGCGGGCTCGACGCGGTCGCGGAACAATTCCATCGCGCGGCGCACTTTCGCGTCCGGAATGTTGCCGACCTTGAGGGTCAGCGTCGTGCTGCCGTGGCCCAACACGTCGTGGACGCGCCTCACCTGCTTGACGAACGATTCGGGCGAGCCGCACAGGATGCCGCCGGCCTCGACCATGTCCTTGATGCTTCGCGCCGCCAAGGCTTCGCCGCTTTGCGGGCGGCTGGCGAGGCCGTGGACCGATTTCGGATCGCCGAAATAGCGCGTCTCTTGCAGCACCATGCGTTGCGCCTCGCGGATCGGGCGCATCAGCACGCGGCCGAAATATTCCTGGCCGGCCTTGAGCGTCGCCTCGGCGTCGTCGTCGGTCTCGGCGATGAAGCCGAACTGATGCGCCATGACGTGATCGGGCGTCACCTCGCGGCCGCGCGCCGCCATTTCCTTCTTGTAAACGTCGAGGCTGCGTTTCGCGTTGTCGAGGTTCGAGATGATGATGCCGATACGCGTGCCGAGTTCGCCCGCGAGCTGCGCGGATTCCTCGTTGCTGGCCGACAGCAGGATCGGCGGATGCGGCTTCTGGTACGGCTTGGGCCAGATCGACACCGCCGGGAACTGATAGAACTCGCCTTCCCAGCCGAATGGCTCCGGCTCGGTCCAGCAGCGGGTGATGAGCTGCACCGCCTCCTTGAGCCGCGCGCGCGATTCCGACGGCGGAATGTTGTAGGCGACATATTCATGCGGCACGCCGCGCAGCAGCCCGGCGATCAACCGCCCGCCCGACATGCAGTCGAGCATCGCGTATTCCTCGGCGACACGGATCGGGTTCAGCAGCGGGACCAAATTGCCGAACATGGCGAGGCGCGTCTTCTTGGTGCGCTGGGCCAACGCCGCGCCGATGAGGTTGCAGTTCGCCATCAGCCCATAGGGGCTGAAATGATGCTCGTTGCAGCCGACGCCGCCGAAATTGCACTCGTCGGCGAACGCCATCACGTCGAGATACGTGTCGTAGAACTGCTTGCCGCGCACCGGATCGAACAGCTTGTTGGCAACCGGCCATTCGCCCGGCTGCTCCGGGAAATCGGTGTAGGGCATGAGATGGAAGAAATTGAAATACATCGACCACTCCGAACACGAGCTATGCCGTGCGTCCCTCGACTACTCGCTCGGCTTTGCCTCGCTGCGTGCTCGGGATGAGGACGTTTGCAAAGCTAACCTCATCCCGAGCGCGGAGCGGCGTGCGTCAGCACGGCGCGAGCAGTCGAGGGACGCACCAAAACCTAACACAGCTTTGCACAAGGGCGCACGACCGCAGCTTTGCAACTACATCAACCCTAAATTCTTCATGCTCGAATGGCGACCGCGGCCGACGATGACGTGGTCGTGGAGCGCGATGCCGACCGGCCGCAGCGCGGCGGCGATGGCGAGCGTCATGTCGATGTCGGCGCGCGACGGCGTGGTGTCGCCCGACGGGTGGTTGTGCAGCAAGATCAGCGCCCAGGCGCCGAGATCGAGCGCACGTTTCACCACCTCGCGCGGAGAGACCGGCGTGTGATCGACCGTGCCGCGTTGCTGCCGCTCGTCGGCGATCAGCGCGTTCTTGCGGTCGAGGAACAGCAGGCGGAACTCTTCCACCTCGGCGAAGCCTTGGGCCGCGTTGCAGTAATCGATCAGGGCCTGCCATGACGCCAGCACCGGCCGCTCCGTCACCCGCGCGCGGACGAGATGCAACTCCGCCGCGCGCGTCGCCAGCAGGGTCGCGGCCGACGCCTCGCTTCACGCCCGGAACGGCGGTGAGCGCTTCCTTGTCGGCGCCCAACACGGCGGCGAGGCTGCCGAAGCGGGCGATCAACGCCTTGGCGATCGGCTTGGTGTCGCCTTGGGGCCGCGCCGAGAACAGCAGGAACTCCAGCACCTCGTAATCGGCAAGCGCTTCCGGCCCGGCCTGCAAGAGCTCGTCGCGCAGCCGGTCGCGGTGGCCGTGGTAATGCGGCTTGTCGGTCTTGGTCGGCGCCGTTGCCTTCTTCGCCATGCCGTTATTTGTTGCCGAAGCGGGGCGTTACTTCAACCGATCCTTGATCGCGTCGAACCCGGCGTGGGCGCAGGCCTCGTCTTTCTCACCGCCCGGCGCGCCGCTGACGCCGATGCCGCCGATCACCTCGTCCCCGATCTTCAGGACGATACCGCCCGCCGACAGAACGAGATGCGGCGTCTTGACCAACACGCTGGGCGCGGGCGTGGTTTTGAACCGCGCCTCGACGGCGCTGGTGTCGGACTTGAGGCTGACGGCGGTGTAGGCCTTGTCCCGCGCCGCGGTGACGGTATGGATGCCGGCCCGGTCGCCGCGCAGCACCGCCTCGCGCACGCCGTCCCAATCGACGAGAACGGCGCTGACGGCATAGCCTTTCGCGGCGCAGGCGGCGACCGCCATGCCGACCGCCTCGTTCGCGAGCGCCGCCGAGACGCGATGCGTCGTGATCAGCCCTTGCGCCGACGCGGCATGGATATTTGCGATCGCCGCGACGCCGAACGCGGCCAACGCCAGAATACGATGCAGTCTCATGGCTCCCCCCTTGTCCGACCCCGAGCCGAATTTGCGCCCATTTTCGCCGGCATGCAATTTCGCGTAGGGTTGGGCTATGCCCCACCATATCCTCGCCATCGACCAGGGCACGACGTCGAGCCGCGCGCTGCTGTTCGGCGAGGACGGGCGCGTCGTGGCGACGGCGCAAAAAGAGCTGCCGCAGCATTATCCGCGGCACGGTTGGGTCGAGCACGACGCCGAGGACATTTGGCGCGATACGGTCGCGGTGTGCCGCGAGGCGATGGCAAAGGCCGGCGTGTCGGCGCGCGACATCGCCGCCATCGGCATCGCCAACCAACGCGAAACCACGGTGCTGTGGGAGCGCGCCACCGGCCGGCCGGTGCACCGCGCCATCGTGTGGCAGGACCGGCGCACCGCGGAGCAATGCCGCGCGCTGCAACGCGACGGCGCCGAAGCGACGATCGCGGCCAAGACCGGGCTGCTGATCGATCCGTATTTCTCCGCGACCAAGCTGGCGTGGCTGTTGGACAACGTGCCCCAGGCGCGGGCGCGCGCCGAGCGCGGCGAGTTGTGCTTCGGCACGATCGATTTATTCCTGTTGTTCCGGTTGACCGGCGGCAAGATGCACGCCACCGACGCGACCAACGCCTCGCGCACGTTGCTCTACGATATCCACGCGCAGCGTTGGGACGACGAGCTGCTCGATCTATTCCGCGTGCCGGGCGCGATGCTGCCCGAGGTGCGCGACAATGCCGGTGCGTTCGGCACGGCCGACGCGGAACTGCTTAGCGCGCCAATCGCCATTACCGGTATGGCCGGCGACCAGCAGGCGGCGATGGTGGGGCAGGGTTGCTTCGCGCCGGGCACGATCAAGAGCACCTACGGCACCGGCTGTTTCGCCCTGATGAATATCGGCGTCGAGGCGCGCGCGTCGCAGCACCGGCTGCTCACGACCGTCGCCTACCGGCTCGGCGGCGAGACCAGCTATGCGCTCGAAGGGTCGATCTTCATCGCGGGCGCCGCGATTCAGTGGCTCCGCGACGGGCTGAAAGTGCTCAGCGATGCCGCGGCGTCGGCGGACATCGCGGCGTCGCGGGCGCCGAATGGACTCTATCTGGTGCCGGCCTTCACCGGCCTTGGCGCGCCGCACTGGATGCCGGAGGCGCGCGGCGCGCTATTCGGCCTGACGCGCGACACATCGGGCGGCGATCTCGTGCGCGCGGCGCTCGAAGCGGTGTGCTACCAGACCCGCGACCTGCTTGGCGCGTTCGAAGCCGACAGCGGCATGAATCCAGCCGCGATCCGCGTCGATGGCGGCATGGCGCGCAACGACTGGATGCTGCAATTCCTCGCCGACATGCTCGGCGTGCCGGTCGAGCGGCCCGCGCTCAACGAGGCGACCGCGTTCGGTGCCGCGCGATTGGCGGCGACGGGGGCTGGCCTGTGCGCGACGCCCGGCGATTTCGGCGCCAGGTGGGCGCTGGACCGCCGCTTTGAGCCGGCGGTGGATGCCGCGCGGCGCGACCAGCTTTACGCGGGATGGCGGCGCGCGGTCGAAGCGGTGAAGGGCTATACCGTCGCCGGTTGAAGCCCCCACCCGAAATGCTGCGCATTTCTTCTCTCCCCGCCTGCGGGGGAGGGTTGGGGAGGGGGCCGCGGTCAGCTCCCCAATTGGTCAGCGACATAATCGGCAAGCGCCAGCGACGAGGTCAGGCCTGGCGACTCAATCCCGTAGAGATTGATGAGGCCGCTTACGCGATGCTCGCGTTCGGTCTGCACCACGAAGTCGCTGTCGTGCGGGCTGGCGTGCGCCAGCTTCGGGCGCACGCCGGCATAATCGGGCTGGAGCGCGCGGTCGGGCAGGGCGGGCCAATAACGGCGGATCGCCGCGGCGAATAGCGGCTCGCGGGCGGGATCGACGCGGTAGTCGATATGATCGATCCATTCGATGTCTGGCCCGAAACGCTGGCGGCCGGCGAGATCGAGCCCGGCGTGAAGACCCGAGGAACCGGGCACCGGCAGCGGATAGACGAGGCGGCTGAACGGCGCCTTGCCGGTGAGGCTGAAATAATTGCCCTTGGCCAAGACCTGCCCCGGCACGGTACCGGGATCGAGTCCGCGTAAGCCGTGAGCGAGCGCCTGCGCGCCGAGCCCGGCGGCGTTGATCAGCGCGCGGCACGCGATTTGCGACGGCGCTTCGCCGCCGACATCGAGGGTGAAACCGTCCGCCGTCACCGCGCCGCCCATGAGGGGCGCGCGCAGCACCAAGGTGGCACCCGCGGCCTCGGCGTCGCCGAGCAACGCGAGCATGTAATCGTGTTGATCGACGATGCCGGTCACGCGGACGTCGAGCGCGGCGGCGCAAGCGACTTGCGGCTCGATCGCGCGTGCCTCGGCCAGCGTCAACACGCGGATACCCGTGACGCCATTTTGCTCGGCGTTGGCCTTAAGCGCATATAGCGCGGCGACCTGCGTCTCGTTTGTCGCCACCACCAGCTTGCCGCAGTTGCGATGCGCCACGCCGCGCGCCGCCGCGTAGGCGTAAAGAAGTTCGCGCCCGGCGACGCAAAGTCGCGCCTTGAGGCTGCCCGGTCGGTAATAGAGGCCGGCGTGGATGACGCCGCTGTTGCGCGAGCTGGTCTGCGTGCCGATGGCGCTCTCGCTCTCCAGCACCAGCACCTCGCGGCCGCGCAGGGCGATGGCGCGCGCGACCGCCAAGCCGACCACGCCGGCGCCGACGACAACCAAATCGACCGACTCCGTCATCGCGGAAACGGCTCGGAGAAAAGGCAACGATGATTCATTAACTATCTGACTATAAAAGATTTATGAACGGCATTAGCCGCTGTTGACGCTGAGGCGCGCCAGGCGGGCGCGCCATTTCTCCAGCACCTCGGGATTGCGCAGATGCAAGGGCGGCCGGCCCTCAAGGCCGCGCACCGTGTTTTCGATGGCCGCCACGGGCAGGCTGGCGTAGGCGGCCTCGGAATGGCCGACATTGTGGCCGCTGACCAGCACCTTGTCGTTGCGACGCAGCGGAAAATCGGCCGGCGGCGGCTCCTGTTCCCAGGTGTCGAGCGCCGCGCCCGCGATGCGGCCAGCCGCGAGCGCGTCCTCCAACGCCGGCTCGTCGACCACGCCGCCGCGCGCGGGATTCAGCAGGAACGCGCTCGGCCTCATCAGCGCCAATTGCGGCGGCCCGATCATATGCCGCGTCTCCGCCGTCAGCGTCACCGCCAGCACGACGAAATCGGACTCGCGCAGCAGCGTATCGAGCGGCATGAGTTTTGTGTTGAGCGGCGGCCCGACTGCGGGGTCGATATAAGGGTCGGTCGCGAGCAGGGTGCATTCCCATCCCGCGAGGCGCCGTGCCACGCCGCGCCCGAGATTGCCGAAGCCGACAATGCCGACCGTGCTGTTGCGGATCATGTGGCCGGGATGCGGCACGCGCCAGCCGCCGCCGCGCACGGCGTCCTGCTTCGCCGCAAAATTCTTGCGCAGGATCGCCATCTCCATGACGACCGCCTCGGCGACGCCGAGATAATTCTCCGGCGTGGCGCCGTAACCGACCGCGATGCCGAGCTCGGTCGCGGCGGCGACGTCGATATGTTCGGTGCCGATCACCGGAGACACCACCACGCGCAATTTCTCGCCCGCCGCCAGCACCTCGCGCGGCAGTTTCAGGTGCGCGAACATGCCGACCAGCGCCTGCGCGTCGCGGACATAGTCGCGGATCAGCGCAGGGCTCCAGGCCCGCGCGTCCGGCGGCAGGCGCACGATCTCGAACCCGGTATCGGTCAGTGCCTTGTCGAAGGTGGTGAAACTGACCGGCACGTCGGCGACGACGACACGATAGGGCATTTGTCCTCCCCATGTTATTGCCGCCAAAGCGCTAGCGGCACGACATCACTTCTCTTAGACTAGCCCGCAAGAATGCTGTGGGAGAAGCGTCATGAAGTTCTGCTGGTTCCACCTCATGCCCTACACCAAGCTGCCGGACGATTTCCGCGAGAAATATCCGTCGGTCTGGGTCGATATCCCGCGCGACTTGTTCGATCCCGCGTTGGCGAACCAGATGTACAACGAGTTCATGGACGAGCTCGAATTCGCGGACATGCAGGGCTTCGACGCCATCTGCGTCAACGAGCATCATTCCAACGGCTACGGGCTGATGCCATCGCCGAACCTGATCGCGTCGTCGCTGGCGCGCCGCACCTCGAACGCAGCGATCTGCATCATGGGCAATTCGCTGGCGCTCTATAACCCGCCGACCCGCGTCGCCGAGGAAATGGCGATGATCGACTGTATCTCGGGTGGGCGGCTGATCGCCGGCTTCCCGGTCGGCACGCCGTGGGACACGTCCTATTGCTACGGCATGAACCCGAGCCAGCTCCGCGCGCGGTATCGCGAGGCGCACGATCTCGTGGTGCAGGCCTGGACGCGCGAGGACACGTTCAGCTTCAACGGCCGCTACAACCAGCAGCGCTACATCAACATCTGGCCGCAGCCGGTGCAGAAGCCGCGGCCCCCGATCTGGATTCCGGGCGGCGGCTCGGTCGAGACGTGGCAGTGGTGCGCCGAAATGGATTACGTCTACGCGTATCTGTCCTATTTCGGCTACCAGCTCGGTCAGAAGACGATGCGCGGCTTCTGGGCCGAGATGGACAAGCTCGGCAAGGACCGCAACCCGTACCGCGCCGCGTTCCTGCAATTCGTCGGCGTCGCCAACACGCGCGCCGAGGCGCTGAAGCTCTATCGCGAACCGGCGGAGTATTTCTTCAACCGCTGCCTCCATGTCGATCCGCGATACGCGACGCCGCCCGGTTACGTTACCGAGGCGACGATGCGTGCCAATATCGTGTCGATGGCGCAGCAGGCGGCGGGCACCGGCAAGGACAAGAGCGGCCGGCCGGCAGCGGGCCTACAGAACCCGACCTTCGAGGACATGATCGACAAGGGCTATGTCATCATCGGCTCGCCCGACGAGGTCGCGGACAAGCTCAAGGAGGTCGCACTCGACCTCAATGTCGGCCATCTCATGCTGCTGTTGCAGTTCGGCAATATGAGCAAGGAAGTGACCAACGAAAATTCGCGCCTGTTCGCGCAGAAGGTCACGCCGCAGCTAAAGAATCTGTTCGATGACAAATGGGAAGACCGCTGGTGGCCGAAGCCGCTGCCGACCCAGGCGCGCGCGGTGCCGGGAGCCCCCTCCCAACCCTCCCCCGTTTATGGGGGAGGGCAGGGTGGTGGTGTGCGGGCCGCCGAATGAGTGAGGTTGCCGAACGTTTCGTCGAGGTCAACGACCGGCCGTGCCGAGTGTGGGAGAAGGGCGACGGCAAGCCGCTCTATTTCCTCGCCGGGGTCGCCGGCCTGCCGCGCTGGCCTAAATTCCTCGACAAGCTCGCCGAGACGCGCCGCGTCGTCGCGCCGTCGCTACCCGGCTTTCCGGGTGGCGAGGGGCATGACGTGCTCGATTCCCATCTCGATTGGATCGCGGCGACGCTGGATCTGCTCGAAGCGGCGGGCGCCGAAGCCCCGATCGATCTGATCGGCGTGTCGGTCGGCGGCTCGCTGGCGGCCGAGGTCGCGGCGATCGCGCCGGGCTTCGTGCGGCGGCTGGTGCTGGTCGCGCCGTTCGGCCTCTACGACGCCGACAGCCCGCCGAGCGACATCTGGGCGCAGCGTCCCGGGATGCAGCCGTCGATCCTGTGCAAGAATCCCGACACCTACAACGCCTTCACCGCGCCGCCCGACGGCACCGATCCCGGCGAATGGACCATCGTGATGACGCGGGCGCTCGAATCGAGCGCGCGCATCCTATGGCCGCTCGGCGACACGCGGCTGATCCGGCGCCTCCATCGCGTCCGCGCCGACACGCTGATCGTGTGGGGCAACGAGGACAAGGTGTTGTCGCCGTCCTATGCCGAGCATTTCGGGCACGAGATCGCCGGCCGTGCGGCGGTCGCGCTGATTCCGGGCGCGGGCCATCTGGCGCCGCTCGACAATCCCGAGCTCGCCGCGCAATTCATTTCCGGCTTTGTCAATCAAGGGTGAATCTCATGTCGCAACAGACCGAAACCGTCGCGAAGTTCCTGTCGAGCATCAAGACCGGTGCGCTCGCCGCCGATCTCCTGGCCGATGACGTCGGCTTCCAGTCGCTCAACGTCAATCAGAAGGGCAAGGCCGACATCGTCGCGCGCTTTAAGGGCGGCAATTACGCCGAGGCCAACTGGGCCGTGCCCGAGGATAAGGCCGGCGCGGTGCAGGCAGTCGGCACGCTGCCGAATGAAGCCAAGATCGTGCTGACCGTGCATGCCGCGAACGGCAAGATCAACCTGCTGCAACAGCAAGGCGTGCCCGGCAATCCGCGCCCCGCGACCGAGGTCAAGCTGCCGGACGATCTCAAACAGCGCATCGACAACGCGCTGAAAGAGCGGCATCCGATCATGATCACTTATGTCGACGAGAGCGGTCAGCCGAACCTGACGTTCCGCGGCTCGACCCAGGCGTACAGCGACACGCAGCTCGCGATCTGGGTGCGGAACGGCAACGGCAAGATGATTAAATCGATCCAGAAGAATCCGAAGGTCGCGCTGATGTATCGCGACGAAGACGCCAAGGCGACCTACATGTTCCAGGGCCGCGCGCATATCGATTCAAGCGAGGCCGCGCGGAAGAAGGTCTATGACGCGATGGCGCAAGTCGAGCGCGACCACGATTTCGCGCATCTCGGCCTCGCGATGATCATCGACCTCGATCTGGTCGAGGGCTATGGCGGCCTGTCGCCGCAGGGCCAGATCAACCCGATTCGGATGGCTCGCGCAAAGTGACGCCGTTTTCCCTCTCCGCTATGGGGAGAGGGAGGGGCCCACGCCGGAGGCGTGGGAGGGTGAGGTGGTCGACATAGTACGGCGGTGAAAATTGCCCACCTCACCTAACCTCTCCTCCCTAAAGGGAGGAGAGGGATTAGTTGGAAGACGGCGAGCTACCGCGGCACGTCGCCTTGAACCGTGGTTCGGTGCATGTGACGCCGCAGCTCGGGCGGGCAGCCATGCGCGAGGTGGATCGCGCAGCGATTGTCCCAGAACACGAGGTCGCGGTCGCGCCAGCGGTGGCGATAGCGGAAGCGGTCTTCGGTGCTGTGCGCGAAAAGGTATTGCAATAATTCGCGGCTCTCGCCGTCGGGCATGTCGCGAACGCGCTCGGTGAAGCCTTCGTTGACGAACAGCGCCTTGCGGCCGGTCTCCGGGTGGGTGCGCACGGTGGGATGGTCGACTTCCTCGACCTCCGCGCGCTGCGCCGCGGTCAGGGGCGGCCGCCACTCCGAGCCTTGCGCCGTCAGCCGGTCATAGATGTTGCCGTAGGCGTGGACCGCGCGCCGGCCCTCGATGCGGCGCTTGATGTCGTCGGGCAGCGCGTCGTACGCCGCGTACAGGTTGGCGAAGGAGGTGTCGCCGCCCTCGGGCGGGAGTTCTTGCGCGTGCAACAGCGAGCCGAGGCTCGGCTGCGCGACATAGGAGAGATCGGAATGCCAATAGCGCCCGGCGTCACCGAGCCCGACCGGCTTGCCGTTCTCGATCACGTTCGAGACGATCAGAATCTCGGGATGGCCCGGCAACAGATATTGCTTCAAGACGTGAATCATCAACGGCCCGAAGCGGCGGCTGAAATCGATGTGCTGCTCCGGCGTGATGTGCTGATCGCGGAACACGAGCACGCCATCGCTCGCGAGAAACGCCGCGCGCACCTTGGCGAAGGTCGCGTCGTCGAGCGGCCGCGACAGATCGAGCCCGACGATCTCCGCGCCGAGCGGCGCATCGAACCGGCGGTATTCGAACATCGCTATTCCGCCGCCTGTTTAACGGCCGTTCCCCACGTCGCGGTCCAATCCTGGCCAAGCATGTCGGTGGTCGCGCCGTCGGCTTGATGGAAGCGGTTCGGCACCTGGAACATCGCGATCATCAGCCCGCCGTCGGGGCACCAGGCCTCATGGCGGCTGCCCGCCGGGCGCCAGACATAATTGCCGGCGCCGCATTCGCCGTCGCGATTGACGAGGCGGCCTTCGAGCATGTAGGTTTGCTCGATCAGCACGTGCTCATGGTCCGGCAGCTTCGCGCCCGGCGCCATCCGCAGCAGCACGGTCAGTAGGCCGGTCGCCTTGTCGAGCAGCAGGGTCTTGGTCTCGACGCCCGAGAATTTGGTCTTTTCCCACGGCATGTCGGCGATGTGGACGAAGCGCGACATCAGCGGCGCGAGGCCCGCATGATTCTTGGCGTTGGGTGTGATCGCAACCATCGATTTCTCCGCGCGGATTGACCAGCCGGTTCGGCTCCCTCACTCTACCGCAAATCGGGGTTCCCGCCAGATCGTCGACCGGCGCGCTGATCGCGCGCCAGTCCTGACCGCGCTCATCCTGCTGGTGTGGTTGATCCAATTGTCGTGGCTGACGACGCTCAACGACAGCGACGCGGCGGGCAACGGCCTGACGCAGGGATTGTCCGCGGTGGCGCTAGTCTTCCTGTGGGTGCTGTTGGCGGTGCTGATGCTGATCGCGGCGCTCGGCGGCGACATGCCGGGATGGACCGCGCTTGCCGCGGTGGTGTCGGGATACGCCGCGCTCGTCGCGTTGAATTTGCTCGGCGACGCACGCGGGCCGTCGTTCCATTGGCCGATCGCCGAGCCTGCTCTCGTGCCGCCGCTGATCGTGGCGCTAAGCCTGTGGGCGACGATGCCGCCGCTGCGCCGCGCCGTGCCGGCGTGGCTCGCCGGCGGCGGGGTATGGGGCGCGGTGACGGTGCCCGGCGCGGCGGTAATCGCGGCGCGCTGACCGGGGCGGCTCACTCCACCGAAATGAGCTGGCCGATCGGCACCATCTTCTTGCCGTCGAAGCGCGCGATCTGCGCCTGGCGGAACGCGTCGTAATTGTCCGGCGTGATGTGGAAGCGGATGCCGGGCAGGAACATCGGCACATGCACGTCAAGTTGTCCCGCCACCTTGATGACGTTGGCGCGGGTCAAATCGTCGCCGCAGCCTTTCAACACGTCGATCAGCAAGTTGGCGCTACCGAACGCGACCGAGTTCAGCACCGAGGTCGGGTCTGGGCTTGAGGTGTTGTATTTCTCCATCCACGCCCGGAAAGCCTGAAAGTCGGGCGAATTGCCCCATTGCGCCTTGTCGGTGGGGTCCTTGAGCGCGGTGAGCGAGATGGTGCCGACCGCGTTCTCGTAGCCGACCGGCTTGAACGCGGCCTCGGGAATGGCGGAGATCGCGGGGACGATGTGCGCCGGGTGCCAGCCGAGATCGAGCGCCTTGCGCAGCGCCTGCGCCACGATCTTCGGCAGCGCGTAGTCGACGAACAGCGTTGCATGAGTCTGCGCCAGGCTGATGACCTGGGAATCCACGGTCGGGTCGGTCGGCTCGAAGCTGATCTGCGACAAGATCATCTTGTCGGCCTTGTCGCCGAGCTGCTGGCGCAGACCCTTCAGGAAACTGCCGCCGAGATCGCCGTTCTGATACAGCACCGCGATTTTCGCGTCGGGCAGGTTCTTGAGGATGTACTGCGCGTCGATGCGGCCCTCGGTGACGTAGTTGCCGGCGCCGGGGATGCTCCACGGAAAATTCTTCGGGTCGTTGAATTGCGGCGCGCCGGAAACGAGGAAGAGCTGCGGCACTTTCTGCGCGTTGAGATATTTGCGGACGGCCAGATTGGTCGGCGTGCCGGTCGAGCCGAAATCGATGAAGACACGATCCTGCTCGATCAGCTTGCGGGTCTGCTCGACGGTGCGCGCCGGATTGTAGCCGTCGTCATAGACGATGAAGTCGATCTTGCGGCCGTTCACGCCGCCTTGGTCGTTGATCATCTTGAAAAAGGTGATCTGCGCCTTGGCGACGTTGCCAGAGACGGAGAACGGGCCGGAAAGCGGTGCGGTCTGGCCGATCTTGATCGAGGTGTCGGTGACGCCGGGATCGTAATGCTTCTGCGCGAATGACGGTGCCGCCGCCAATGCCCACAAAGCCAACGCGCCGATCAGGACCGGAAACCGCATCGCATCCTCCCTCAACGTAATTTGTTGGCCGGATTGTGCCACCATCGCGCGATGGCCGCCAAGGTCGCCTCCGGTTGGTCGCGATGCGGCGAATGCCTGCAATCGGGCAGGACGAGCCGTTCGAACGGCCCGGCGATATCGCGCGCCAGGGCGTCGAGCTGGGCGAGGGTGCCGTATTCGTCATCGGCGCCCTGGATGGCAAGGACCGGACAGCGCACGCCGCGCGTTTCATTCGCGATGTTCCAGGCGCGGAATGCCGGGTCGAGCCAGATTTTGTTCCAGCCCCAGAACGCGCCCTCTACATCGTCATGGTAGCGCGCGAGCCGCTTCGGCAGATCGCCGGTCTCGAACGCTCGCTTCGCCGCTTCGATGCTGGCGACGGTGACGTCTTCGACGAAGACATGCGGCGCTTCCAGGATCAGGCCGCGCACCGGCCATTTGCCCGCGCCGGCATGGATCAGCGCGATCGACGCGCCGTCGCTGTGCCCGACCAGAACCACGTCGTCGAGGTTGAGCGCGGCGCGCAGAGCGGGAAGTACCGTCAGCGCCTCGACATGCATGTAATCGACGGCGCGGTCGCCCCGAAGCGGCTCGGATTTGCCGTAGCCGTGGCGCGAGTAGACCAGGGCAGGGGCGCCGGTTGCGGCGGCGACCCGGTCGGGAAAATCGCGCCACATCGCGACCGAGCCTAACCCTTCATGCAGGAAGATCAGGGTAGGAAGCGCCTCGTCGCCCGCGATGCTTCGTAGCTCGAGCCGATGTCCGCCGGCCGTGACGAAATCGCCGCTCATACGCCGAGATGCCGGTGTTTGAGTTCGGGCTGTGCCGCGAGCTCGGCGGGCGTGCCCGCGAACACCGTCATGCCTTTGGCCAGAATGACGGTGCGATCGGCGATCGCGGACAAGGCCGCGAGGTTGCGGTCCACGACGATGGTGGCGATGCCTTCGCCGCGGATTGTCGCGATCGTCGTCCAAATGTCGCGCGCGACCAGCGGCGCCAAGCCCTCCGTGGCCTCGTCGATCAGGATGCAGGCGGGGTTGGTGACGAGCGCGCGGCCGATCGCCAGCATTTGCTGCTCGCCGCCCGAAATCTGGCCGCCGCCGTGATCGAGCCGTTGCGCCAGGCGTGGGAACGCGGAGAGCACGCGATCGACCGTCCATGCGCCCGGCCGCGCCGCCAGCAACAAATTCTCGCGCACCGTCAGCGTCGGGAAAATGCCGCGCCCTTCCGGCACGTAGGCGATGCCGGCCCGGGCGATCCGGTCGGGGCGTGCCCCGGTCATGTCGGCGCCGGCGATGCACACGGCGCCCCGGCGCGGTGGCGTCAGGCCCAACAGCGACCGCAGCAGCGTCGTCTTGCCCATGCCGTTGCGGCCGAGCAGCGCCACAGTCTCGCCGCGGCGCACGGTCAGGTCGATGCCGTGCAATACGTGGCTCGCGCCGTAATAGGTGTGGAGGCCGGTCGCCTCGATCAGAGCCGTGCCGTTCATGCCGCCGCGCCGAGATAGGCGGCTTGCACCGCGGGATCGGCGCGGATCGCGGCCGCCGCGCCGCTCGCCAGGACCGCGCCGTCGACCATCACGGTGACGGTCGCCGCGATGTCGAACACAGTGTCCATGTCGTGTTCCACCAACAGGACCGCGCGCTCGGTGCCGAGACGCGCGATCAAGTCGGCAATGCGGGCGGCTTCCTCCGGTCCCATGCCGGCAAGCGGCTCGTCGAGCAGCAAGACGTGCGGCTCCGTCGCCAGCGCCATCGCCAGTTCGAGCTGGCGCTGTTCGCCGTGGGAGAGATCGGCGGCACGGCTCGACGAGCGCGCGTCGATGCCGGCAAGCGTCATCGCGGACCCCGCCGCCGCATCGATGTCGGGGTAGGCGTGCGCTGGCCGGAACAATCTGATGCCGGGCTGTCGCCGCGCCTGCGCCGCGAGGCGGCAATTCTCGAACACGGAGATGCGCGGAAAAATATTGGTGCGCTGATAAACGCGCGCGACGCCGAGCCGCGCGATGCGGTCGAGCGCATGGCCCTCGATCTCGACGCCGTGAAAAAAAACGCGGCCCGCGGTCGGCATGAGATCGCCCGACAGAAGATTGATGAGCGTGGTCTTGCCGGCGCCGTTGGGACCGATGACGGCATGAATCCCGGTCGGCGCCAGGTCGAGCGAGATTTCACGCACGGCGACGAGGCCGCCGAAACTTTTGCCGATCCGCTCGGCCCGCAAGATCGGGTCAGGCACGGCGGCGCTCGCGCATGAACCGCCACAACGCCGCCGGATCGGTTAGGCCTCGCGGCAGCAGCAGCACCGCGGCGACGATGATCAGGCCCAGCGGCAAGAGCCAGTGCGTCGTCAAATCGCCGAGGAATATCTCGAGCAGGGTGAGGACGACGGCGCCCAGGATCGCGCCCTCCAGCGTGCCCATGCCGCCGAGAATCACCATCATCAAGACGCTGCCCGACAGGCGCCAGCCGAACAGTTCGGGATTGACCACACCGAATTGCGCGGCGCTGAGGTAACCGGCGAGCCCGGCGAGCGCGCCGGCGATGACGAAGGCCAACAGTTTGTAGCGCGGGGTCGCGAAGCCGAGCGAACGCATGCGATGCTCGTTGTCGCGAATGCCGCGCAGCGCGCGGCCGAACGGCGCGCGCAAGATGACGCGAAGCAGGATATAGGCCGCCGCCGCCGCGATCAGCACGACATAGTAATAGGCGTGGCCCTTGCCGAGATCGAGCGGGCCGGCGAGCGGCCGCTGATAAATGTAGGCGCCGTCGGAGCCGCCGAGCCAGCGCGCGCCGGCGGCGTAGTAATAGAACATCTCGCCGAACGCCAGCGTCACCATGATGAAATAGACGCCCGACGAACGCAGCACCAACAAACCGATGAGCAGCGCCGCCAAGGCCGCCGCCGCGACTGCCACCGGCAGCGACAGGAACAGATTGGCGGCACCGTAATCCGGCGACATGAGATAGAGCGCGTAGGCGCCGACGCCGAAAAAGGTGGCGTGGCCGAGACTGACCATGCCGGCGTAGCCGACCAGCAGATCGAGGCTCATGGCGAAGATCGCGGTGATCATGATCTGTGCGGCGAGGTCGAGCCCGTATTTGCCCGCGACCAGCGGCAGGAGCGCGAGGACGACGAGCGCGACGGCAACAAGAACGGTTCGGCCTTCGGTTTTCATTTGGGGGAAATCGCATCGCGCCAGCCTCCACCCGCCAACGCTTCGCGTTGTCTTCCCTCCCCCGCCTGCGGGGGAGGGTTAGGCTTGGGGCGGACAGCGGTGGAGAAATTCATCGCATGGCGGCGCGGCCGAACAAGCCGGCCGGGCGCCAGATCAGGACCGCGGCCATTAGCGCGTAAACCAGCATGCCGGAAAATCGCGGCGCGTAGACCGCGCCGAACGTATCGACCAGCCCGATCAGCATGGCGCCGAGAAACGCGCCCTTGATCGAGCCGATGCCGCCGATCACCACGGTGACGAAACAGACGATCAGGATCTGGCTGCCCATCCCCGGGAATACGGACGTGGTCGGCGCCGCCAACATGCCGGCGAACGCGGCGAGGGTGACGCCGATCGCGAATACCAGGCGATAGATCAAGCCGATATCGATGCCGAGCGCTTGCACCATCTCGCGGTTGAACGAGCCGGCGCGGATCGCCATGCCGAGCTTGGTCTTCTGAATCAGAAGATAGAGCAGGGCGGTGACGACGAGGCAACTCGCCGACAACGCGAGCCGGTATGCCGGGTAGGACAGAGTCGGCGTCAGCGGGATCGAAAAATCGAGCATGCGCGGCACCGGCACGCCATGTACGTCGTTGCCGACCGTGAGGCTGCGCAATTCCTCGAACACCAGGATCAAGCCGTAGGTAAGCAGCACCTGATAAAGATGGTCGCGGTTGTAGAGAAAGCGGAACAGCAGCGTCTCGAGGGCGAGCCCGAACAGAAACGACAGCGGCACCGCAATCAGCAGCGCCAGCCACAGATTGCCGGTCAGATCGGCGAACACGAACGCGAGATAGGCGCCGATCATGTAGAAGCTGCCATGGGCGAGATTGATGATCCCCATGATGCCGAAGATCAGCGTCAGCCCGCTCGCCACCAGGAACAGCAGCAGTCCGTATTGGACCCCGTTCAGCATCTGAATCAGGAAAAAGATGACGCTGTCGGACATCGCCCCGCGATCAGATGCGGCGCGACACGAAAATCGCAATCACGCCGATAACCGCCAGCACGCCGCCCCGGTAGGCCCAGGGCATTTGATCGATCATGAAACTGGTTTTCGGATAGGGGAAATAGCCGGTCCCCTGTCCAACCCAGACCAAGCCGACGACCACGGCGAGAATGCCGACGATCAGCAATACCCGGCGAACCATCTTCATCGCGCCATCTTGCAGCCGTGCGCGGGATCGGCGAGCGCCTTCACCGCGACCGAGACATACTTGTTCTCGAGCCCCGCGACCTTGCGCAGATAGAAATCCTGGATCGGGTTGTGCGCCTTCGACAGCGTGAACTTGCCGCGCGGTGAATTTATTTCGGCCTTTTCCCACGCCGCGATCAGCGCCGGCTTGGCGCCCGCGTCGCCCTTCACCGCGCCGAGGCCGGCGACCAGGAGTTGGCCTGTGTCGTAGCCTTGGACCGCGTAAACATCGGCGTCGCGTTTGGCGGCTTGCTTGAACGCGGCGCGGAATTCCTTGTCGCGCGGCAAATCGAGGCTGTCGGCATAATGCAGCGCGGTTTCGAGACCCTGCGCCGCGTCGCCTTGTGCTTGCAGCGTGCCGTCGGTGAGGAAGCCCGGCCCGACCAGCGGCACCGTCTTCGGCAATCCGGCAGCGGCATAGTCCCTGACGAACTTGACCGCGCCGCCGCCCGCGAAAAAGGCATAGACCACGTCGGGCTTGATCGACGCGATCTCGGTCAGCAGCGGTTGGAATTCGACCTTGGGGAAAGGCAGGTACAGTTCCTTTTCGATCTTGCCGCCGCCCCCGGTAAAAGCGTCGGCGAAGCCGCCGTTCGACTCTTTGCCCGCGGCATAATCCCACGAGATCACCACCGCGCGCTTCCAACCGCGTCCCGCGGCGACCTTGCCCATGGCGTAGGCCGGCTGCCAGTTGCTGAACGAGGTGCGGAAGATGTTGGGCGCGCAGAGCGGTCCGGTCGCCGCCTCGAGTCCCGCGTTCGGGATGATCAGCAACACGCCGGTGTCGTGCGCCACTTTCACCATGCCCGCGGCAACGCCGGAATGAACGGTGCCGATCAGAATGTCGACCTTGTCGCCGTTCACCAGCTTGCTGGCGCGCTCGGCGCCTTTGGGCGGATCGGATTCGTCGTCGAGCGTGACGTAGTCGATATCGCGGCCGCCGAGCTTGCCGCCCTGCTGCGCGATGGCGAGGCGCAGCGCCTCGTCGATGTTGCGGCCGAGCGCGGCATAGGTGCCGCTGTACGGCAGCATCAGGCCGAGCTTCAGCTTCGCCGTCTGCCCGATCGATACGCGCGGCCGCACGAAGCCGGTCGCGGCGGCGGTGGCCGCAAGGCCCCGAAGGACGCTGCGTCGAGAATGTCCGGTCATGATTTTTCCCCTCCCCAATTATGTTAATTCGATTGTCTCAGTTTGAATCGCTGGATTTTGCCCGTCGCGGTTTTGGGCATGTCGTCGACGAACTCGATCCAGCGCGGATATTTGTAGGGCGCGAGCTTGGATTTCACGTGGTCCTGCAATGCGGCCGCCAAAGCCGGCGACGGCTTGTGGCCTTGCTTCACCACGACGAACGCCTTGGGCTTGATCAGTTTCGCCTCGTCCTCGGCGCCGACCACCGCGCATTCGAGCACGGCGTCATGGCTGGCGAGCGCTCCCTCCACTTCAAAAGGCGACACATAAATGCCGCCGACCTTCAGCATGTCGTCGGTGCGGCCGCAGTAGACATAGTAGCCGTCGGCGTCGACGCGATATTTGTCGCCGCTGCGCGTCCACGCGCCAATGAAGGTGTGGCGGCTGCGCTCGCGGTTATTCCAGTAATAGGGCGCCGAAGTCGGACCGTTCACCTGCAATTCGCCGATCTCGCCGTCAGGCACGAGACCGCCGTCGTCATCGACCAGGCGGAGGCGATAGCCCGACAGCGGTTTTCCGGTCGTGCCGTAGCGTACGTCGCCGGGCCGGTTGGACAGGAACATGTGCAGCATCTCGGTCGAGCCGATGCCGTCGATGATGTCGACGCCGAACCGCTCGCGCCATTTGACGCCGATCTGCTCCGGCAATGCCTCGCCCGCGGAGGCGCAGCGGCGCAACGCGACCTCATGCGGCGCCGGCAAGTCGTTTGCCGCCAGCATCGCGGCATAGAATGTCGGCACGGCGTAAAAGATCGTGGGCTTGTGCGTGCGCAAAATATTCGCGGCGATGGCCGGTGTCGGGCGTTCCGGGTTGAGGATCGCGGTGGCGCCGGCCGCCATGGGGAAAGTCAGGGAATTGCCGAGCCCATAGGCAAAAAACAGTTTCGCCACCGAATACACCGTGTCGCTTTCCGCGATGCCCAGAACCGGCTTGGCGAACAGCTCGGCCGTGAGGATCGGATGGGCATGCAGATGTACCACGCCTTTCGGCGTTCCGGTCGAGCCGGAGGAATAAAGCCAAAGACAGACATCGTCGGGCGTCGTGTCGGCCACCGCTGCCTGCGCCGGTGCCGCGTCGACCAGGGCGCGAAAGGGTGAACGGTCTCCACCGGATACGATGACGTGCCGCAAATGCGGCTGGCCATCGCGGATTTTCTGGAATTTCGGCAGCAGCGCGTCGGAGACGATGAGCGCGCGGGCACGGCTGTCGCGCAGGATGTAGTCGTAATCCTGGGGCGTCATCATGGTGTTGATCGGCACCGGCACGATGCCGGCCTTGATCGCGCCGAGGAACGCGACCGGGAAATCGATCGTGTCGAGCAGGCACAGGATGACGCGCTGTTCCGGTTGGAGGCCGAGGCCGAGCAGGGCATTGGCGGCGCGGTCGACACGCACCGCCAGCTCGGCATAGGTGATGGCCTCCTTGTCGTCGCGGAACGCAACTTTGTTGGCACGCGCGCCGGTCAGGTTACGTTCGATCAGATCGACCGCCGCGTTGTAGCGGCGCGGCAATTCGGGAATCTTTGCTTCAGACATTCACACTGCTCTCCGAGGCATTCCTCCTCATTAGCACCTACCCTAACCCTCCCCTGCAAGCAGGTGAGGGAAAAGAGAGAGGACACCCCTATTCGTTGCTAGCATTATAATGCATGTTATGGTACAGGAAAGTATTATAAAGTATTATATTGCCATTCAGGAGAATGTCGAAGTGAGTTTGGCGCTGCGCGAGCGGGAAGGCGATGTCGGCGATGCCGGTTATCTGCGGCGGGTCGGCGATCGGGTGCGCGAAGCCCGGGCCCGGCGCGGCATGACGCGCAAGCTGCTGGCGCGCGATTCCGGTGTCTCCGAACGCTACATCGCCCAGCTCGAAAGCGGGCAAGGCAATATCTCCATCTTGCTGCTGCGTCAGATCGCACAGGCGATGAATCTTTCCGCGGACGAGCTGGTGCGCGACGCGCCCGGATCAGCCGGAACTGACATTGCTGGTCGAGACGCTGCGGCGCCTGAAGCCGGCGGAACTGGCCGAGGCGCGGCAGACGCTGAGCACGTTGTTCGGCGGCGCCGCGGCGCGCGAGCGCGGCAAGCGCATCGCGTTGATCGGACTGCGCGGCGCCGGCAAATCGACGCTCGGCGCGATGCTGGCGCGCGAGCTGCGGGTGCCGTTCGTCGAGCTCGATCGCGAGATCGAGCGCGTCGCCGGCGCCAGCCTCGCCGAGATTTTCGATCTCTACGGGCAAGCGGCCTATCGCCGCTATGAACGGCGCGCGCTGGAGACGGTGCTGGAGAGCCACGACCGCGCGGTGATCGCGACCGGCGGCAGCATCGTGTCCGAGGCCGGCACCTACGATCTGCTGCTGACCGCGTGTCACACGATCTGGCTGACGGCGGCGCCGGAGGAGCATATGAGCCGCGTCGTGGCGCAAAGCGATCTGCGGCCGATGGCCGGCAACGACGAGGCGATGGCCGATCTGCGCCGCATCCTCGACGGCCGCGAAGCGCTCTATGCCAAGGCCGACGCGCGGGTGGATACCTCGGGCGGAACGGTGGCGGCGAGCCTCAAGCGGCTCAAGGCCGCGGTACGGACGGCACGATGATCACCTTCGACACCGAACCGTCGCGCTACAAACATTGGCGCGTCGCCTATGACGGCGCGGTCGCGACCTTGTCGCTCCATGTCGCGGAAGACGGCGGCATCGTGCCGGGCTATCAGCTCAAGCTCAATTCCTACGATCTCGGCGTCGATATCGAGCTCTACGACGCGCTGAACCGCATCCGGTTCGAGCATCCGGAGGTCGGCGCGGTCGTTATCACCAGCGCGCGCGAGCGTGTCTTCAGCGCCGGCGCCAACATCTACATGCTTGCGACGTCGCCGCACGCGTTCAAAGTCAATTTCTGCAAATTCACCAACGAGACGCGCAACGGCATCGAGGATTCGAGCGCGCATTCGGGGCTGAAGTTCCTCGCCGCGATCAACGGCGCCTGCGCCGGCGGCGGTTATGAGTTGGCGCTCGCCTGCGACGAGATCGCGATGGTCGACGATCGCTCCACCACGGTGAGCCTGCCGGAAGTGCCGCTGCTCGGCGTGCTGCCGGGCACCGGCGGGCTGACGCGCCTCATCGACAAGCGCAAGGTGCGGCGCGACCTTGCCGACCTGTTCTGCACCACGGCGGAAGGTGTGCGCGCCGACCGCGCATGCGAATGGAAGCTGGTGGACCACATCGCGCCGCCGAACCGCTTTCGCCGCGCTGGTGAAGGAACGCGCGCACGGCGCTGGCGAAGCCGCGCGGCGACAACGGCATCGCGCTGACGCCGTTGCGGCGCGAAATCGACGCGGACGGTTATCGCTATGACCATGTCGCGGTCGCGATCGACCGCGCGGCGCGCACCGCGACCATCACCGTAATGGCGCCGGACAAGGCTGGCTCGTTAGAGCAAGGCGCGGCGTGGTGGCCGCTGGCGATGGCGCGCGAGCTCGACGACGCGATCCTGTTGCTGCGGCTCAACGAACTTGAAATCGGCACGATCCTGTTGAAGACGCGAGGCGCGGCGCAAACCGTGCTCGACATCGATGCGTATATGCTGGCGCACCAAAATCATTGGCTGGTGCGCGAGACGATCGGCCTGCTGCGCCGCACGTTGTCGCGCCTCGACATGTCCGCGCGCAGCCTGTTCGCCATCGTCGAGCCGGGCTCGTGCTTCGCCGGCACGCTGCTGGAATTGGCGCTCGCGGCGGATCGGACGTATATGCTGCAGCTCCCACCCGCGACGCTTCGCGTCGCCTCCCTCCCCCGCAGGCGGGCGAGGTTGGGAGCGCGCCGACGCCAGTATCACCGTCTCGCAGCATGAATTTCGGCCTTTATCCGATGGCCAATGGCCTCTCGCGCCTCGCCAACCGTTTCGCCGGCGAAGCCGCGCCGGTCGAAACGATCGCGGCGCAAGTCGGCAAGTCGCTCGACGCCGAGGCCGCGCTGGAATTGGGCCTCGTCACGGCGACGCCGGACGAGCTCGATTGGGACGACGAAATCCGCCTCGCCGTCGAGGAGCGGGCCAGCCTGTCGCCCGACGCGCTGACCGGGCTCGAGGCCAGCCTGCGCTTCGCCGGCCCGGAGACGATGGCGACGCGCATCTTCGCGCGGCTCTCGGCGTGGCAGAACTGGATCTTCAACCGGCCGAACGCGACCGGCGCGCAAGGCGCGCTGAAACTGTTCGGCACCGGGACGAAACCGAAATTCGATTGGGAGAGAGTGTGATGCGTCAGCCGCCAACCTCCATTTCCCTCTCCGCCCTTGGGGGCGGAGAGGGCAGGGTGAGGTGGGGGAATCGCCGAGTCAAGCCCACCTCACCCTCCTATCGCTGCGCGATGGGCCCCTCCCTCTCCCCCCCGATGGGTGGAGAGGGCAAGCAACGCGAGCTGGGTAGCGCGTCTGATGGCCATCGATTATCTCGAACGGATTCCCAACAACGTCGATCTCGGCGGCAACAAGACGCTGCAGCGCGCGCTTGGAACATTGGCAGCCGCGCTTCCTCGATTGGTGGCGCGAGATGGGGCCGAGCGACTTCCTCGCGAGCGAGCCCTATCTGCGCACCGCGATCTCGGTCGACCGCGCCGGCTGGGCGACCTTCGGCCATGTCAAAATGCCGGACTATCGCTGGGGCATTTTCCTGGCAGAGCAGGAGCCGGACCGGCGCATCGGCTTCGGCGACGAATTCGGCAAGCCGGTGTGGCAGCAAGTGCCGGGCGAGTTGCGCTCGACGCTGCGCCGCCTGATCGTGACGCAAGGCGACACCGAGCCGGCATCGGTGGAGCAGCAGCGCCTGCTCGGCCATACCGCGCCGTCGCTCTACGATCTGCGCAACCTGTTCCAGGTCAATGTCGAGGAGGGCCGTCACCTGTGGGCGATGGTCTATCTGCTCCACGCCTATTTCGGCCGCGACGGGCGCGAGGAAGCGGAGGCGTTGCTGGAGCGCCATTCCGGCGACGCCGACAAGCCGCGCATCCTCACCACCTTCAACGAGCCGATCGCGGATTGGCTCAGCTTTTTCATGTTCACCTTCTTCACCGACCGCGACGGCAAGTTTCAGCTCAAGAGCTTCGCCGAAAGCGGCTTCGATCCGCTGGCGCGCACCACGCGCTTCATGCTGACCGAAGAAGGCCATCACATGTTCGTCGGCGACAGCGGCGTCGCCCGCATCATCCGCCGCACGCTCGACGTGATGAAGGAAGTCGGCGAGGAGCCGGACAAAGTGCGCGCGGCGGGCGCGATCGACCTGCCGACGATCCAGCGCTATCTCAATTTCTGGTTCTCGTCCTCGCTCGACCTGTTCGGCGCCGAGAGTTCGTCGAACGCCGCGAGCTATTTCGCGCCGGGCGTCAAAGGCCGCCCGGACGAGGCAAAGTTCGACGATCATCTCTGCCGCGACGGCGCGATGACGCTGGAGCGGCCCGACGGCAAGGGCGGCGTCGCGCGCGAAGAGATGCCGCTGCGCAACGCGATGAACGAGGCGGTGCGGCAACGCCTATGTCCACGAATGCGCGGTCGGCGTGCGGCGGTGGAACGGCTTCATCGCGGCCGCCGGATACAAGGATGAGCTGACGCTGCCGAGCCCGCGCTTCCGTCGCGGCACCGGCGCTTTGGGCCGATCAGCCGGTCGATCCCGCGGGCAGCCTCGTTCCGCGACGACGTCTATGCACGCCGGCCTGCCGCGATGGCTGCCGAGCGAGAGCGACCGCGCCTTCGTCAAGAGCCTGATGCAACGCGTCACCGAACCGGGCAGGATCGCGGGCTGGATCGCGCCGCCCGATCGCGGCGTCAACGAACTGCCGGTCGACTACGATTATGTGCGGCTGAATTAGATGGCCCGGCCTGTCCCTTGATTCGTCATTCCCGCGAACGCGGGAATCCATCGGGCGAGCGTCTGCGAGCCGCAAGAGTTCATGCCGCGCCGACGCGCGGCGATGGACCCCTGCTTTCGCAGGGGTGACATCATCTATTCGCCGGCGTTAGGCCGAGCCGCTTGCCAATCATCCTATCCACGAGCCGTCTCGGCAGATTGTTGACCATGAAATTCTGTAGCGGCTCCGGCGTGACCGTGTAGCGCGTCTTGGGCTTTGCGGCCGTAAGCGCGGCCTTCACCGTCTCGCCGATCCGTTCCGGCGGCAAGCCTTTCCGGCCATTGGCGATCATGTAGCTCTTTATCTTGTCGAGCGGCGCCGCGTAGGGCGTGTTGGCGAACGGCGTGGTGTCGACGGCATCGGCCTTGTCCCAGATCGGCGTCGCTACCGCGCCCGGCGCGATCACGATCACGTCGATGCCGAACAACATGAGCTCGCGACGGAGCGATTCCGACAGGCCCTCAAGCGCGAATTTGGACGCGCTGTAAGGACCGACGAACGGCATGGCGTTCCGGCCGCCGACCGACGAGATCATGACAATGCGGCCGGGCGAGCCCTTGCGCGTCCGGTCGGCGCCGAGCAGCGGCAGGAATGCCTGCGTCACGATCAACTGGCCGGTGAGGTTGATCTCGATCTGGCGCTTGAAGTCGTCGATCTGGAGGTAGAGCAACGGGCCGGGCACCGCGACGCCGGCATTGTTGACCAGCCCGGCCAGCGTTTCGCCGCCAAGCATATCCGCTACCTGCGTCGCGCCCGCCGCGACCGCGGCTTCATCGGTGATGTCGAACAGCAGCGGCGTGAAATCGGCGCCGAATTCGCGCGCCAGCCGATCGGCGTCGGCGTGCTTGCGGACGCTGCCGAAGACATGGAAGCCGGCCGCGATCAGAACCTTGACGCAACCCCAGCCGATGCCGCTCGACGCGCCGGTGACGACGACGGACTTCATGGCAATGCCCCCATGGCGGTTCCCGCTTAAAGATATGGTGTCGCGACGGCGGCCGGCCAAATGTGGCGGAAAAGCTGGATGGACAGGGCAGGGTATGCGCCGCATGAGCGGCTGGCGCGGCGATCCGGCATTGTCATCGCGCTGCTACCCTCTTATAAAGCGGGCGGAAAATATTTCAGTCGCAAAGATAAATGGGAAGGCGGCCCACGGGGTCATGGATTTCGCCGCGGCACGCATCAACATGGTCGAGAGCCAGTTGCGCACCAACAAGGTGGCCGACCAGGCGGTGCTCGACGCATTTCTGATGGTGCCGCGCGAGCGCTTCGTGCCGGTCGCGTTCCACGACACCGCCTATCTGGACGACGATCTGCCGCTGGGCAACGGCCGCTCGCTGCTGGAGCCGATGATCCTCGCGCGGCTGTTGGCCGCGGCCAAGATCCGCGACACCGATAAGGTCTTGGATATCGGCTGCGCGAGCGGCTACGGAACCGCCGTCCTCGCGCGGATTGCCGCGAGCGTGGTCGCGGTCGAAGAGGATCCGGCGCTGGCGCGCCAGGCGCGGGCTCGGCTTGCCGAGCTCGGCGTGCTTCATGCCGACATTGTCGAGGGACCCTTGGCGCAAGGTCATGCGGCGGGAGGGCCCTACGACGTCATCGTGCTCGAGGGCGCGGTCGCGGCGATACCCGACGCTGTCGCCGAGCAACTCACGGATAATGGCCGGCTGGTTGCTGTGGTCAAATCCGGCGTGGGAATGGGTCGCGCCGCGTTGATGACCCGCGTTCATGGCGTGTTGTCGCGTCGGACGCTGTTCGATGCGGCCGCGCCGTTGTTGCCGGGCTTCGCGCCGGCGCCGAGTTTTGTTTTTTGAGGAGCGTTTGACGCCGATGCGTGCCGTTTTTGGGGTGAAGTTGTTGGCGCTTGGGGTCGCCTTGACGGCGATGGCAGGCGTGGCGCGGGCCGAAACGTTGCAAGACGCGCTTTCCGAAGCTTACGACACCAACCCCCAGCTTCTCTCCGAGCGGGCGCATTTGCGGGCGGTCGATGAAAATGTCCCGCAAGCGCTGGCCAATTGGCGGCCGTCGATCCAATTCACGGGGGCGGCGGGGGCCGAACGGAGCACCAACTCGCCCTACGAGCCGACGATAACCTACGCGTTAGCCAATCCGGGCTGCGCCCCACTGACCCCTTGCACCAAGCCGTACATCCCGTTGTCGATCCCGTCGAGCTTTCCGGCGCTCAACAACGTCACGCCCAACACGATCGACGTAAACATCACCCAGCCGCTCTATCGCGGCGGTCGCACGATCGCGCAGACCGCGGTCGCGGAAAAGACCGTCGAATCCGAGCGGGCGAAACTGCAGGTAACAGAAGAATCCATATTTTTCAGCGTTATACAGGCTTATCTTGATGTGGTGCGCGATCAGGCGACCCTGGAATTGGCGATCAGCAACGAGCAGGTTCTGCGGACGCAACTGCAATCGACGCAGGCTCAGTTCAGGGTGGGCACGCTGACCCGCACCGACGTGGCGCAGGCCGAGGCGCAATACGCCAGCGCCATCGCCAGCCGCAACCAAGCGGAAGGCAATCTGCAAGTCAGCCGCGCCGAATATGAGCGCGCGGTCGGCCATCTTCCGGAGAAGCTGACGGCGACGAAGACACGGCCGATTCTCCCGGCGACACGCGGGGAAGCCTTGAATCTGGCTGCCACCAAAAATCCGAACGTCATCGCCGCGCTGTTGGCGGAGGACGCGCAGCGAGATCAGGTCAAGGTGATCCGCGGGCAGTTGCTGCCGACGCTGTCGATCGTTGGCGACTATCAGCGGCTCAACGACGTCGCGTTTCCCAATTCCGACACGGTCAATGCCTCGGTCGAGGCGCGCATGACCATGCCGCTCTATGAAGGCGGCGCGGTCTATTCCCAGACGCGTCAAGCCATCCAAACCGTCGGCCAATTGCAAGGCGTCACGGACGATGCGCGCCGCGCGGCGGTGCAGGGTGCGACCCAGGCATGGGAGACGATCGCTTCCGACCGCGCGCAAGTGAAGGCGCTGACCGAAAGCGTCAACGCGGCCGACGTCGCGTTCCGCGGCAGCCAGGCGGAACAGCGGGTCGGCACCGTCACCATTCTTCAAGTGCTGATTACCGAACAGACCTTGTTCTCGACGCGGGTTCAGCTCGTTTCGACGCAGCACGATCTCGCGCTCGCCGAGTTCAATCTGGCGCAGCAAACCGGGCGCCTGACCGCGGCGGACCTGAACCTCAAGGTCAAGCTCTACGACGTCAACGAGCATTATCAGGCCGTGCGCGACAAGTGGCTGGGCTTCGGCTCCGGCTCGGCCGCCGAGGATAACGGCTCCGACAAGTCTCATTGAGCGCGCCGCGCCGCATATCGCGCGGCAGCGCGACTGGAAATCGCACGGCGTTTCCCGTACTCTTTCGATAGCAACGCCGAGGCGCCCGAATGGCGGAAGTGCGCAATCCAACCGAACCGTCGATGGAGGAGATTCTGGCCTCCATTCGCCGCATTATCGTCGAGGATAACGGCCGTCCGCCGGCCTCCGTCGTCGAGACTCGTGGGCCTGCCGCCGGCAACCGAGTCGCGGGAATCGAACCTGCCGGCCGGTCTCTTCCGCCCTTGCCGCCTGGCGTGGCCCCGCCAAAAGGGTCCCGCAACCCGCCGGTGCAAGAGGCGATTCTCGATCTGACCGAACGTGTCGACGACGAGGATCTGGTGCATCGCGCGGCCGAAACGCTGCCGCCGGCGCCGCCCCCGCCGCAAAGCAGCGCCGGCCGCCTCAATCGGCCGCCGCCGTTCAAGGCGGTACCGAGCCCGGAACCGCGCGAACAGCGCGAACCGCGTTCAGCGGCGGAAGCGTCGCTCGCCACGTCGGTTGCGACTCTGACCAGGCTCGCCGGCATCGGTCAGGCCACGCGTCAAACCGAATTGCCGCTGGGCGATGTCGGCCGTACGCTCGAGGACATGGTCCGCGAGCTGCTGCGTCCGCACATGAAGGAATGGCTCGACGCCAATTTGCCGCGGCTGGTCGAGCGCATGGTCCGCGACGAAATCGCCCGCCTCGTCCGCGAGGCGCAGGAGCGGTAAGCGCGTTCTGCCGTCTCATCACCGCCTTGGCCCGCTTTAGGCGGCCCATCCACGAATTTTTGGTTGTTCCGGCGCGCCGCTCGCGCAAACTTAGTCGTGGATGCCCCGGCCGACGACGAATTCTCAATTAGGCCCCTAGATTTAGCCCATGCTCGATAAGACGTACCGTGCCGCCGATGTGGAGGCGGAAATCTATAAACGCTGGGAGGAGTCCGGCGTGTTCGCCGCGCACGACCGCGCGGCGAAACCCTACACGATCATGATGCCGCCGCCCAACGTCACGGGCAGCTTGCACATGGGCCACGCCCTGACCTTCACGTTGCAGGACATACTGATCCGCTGGCGCCGCATGCAGGGCCGCGACGCGTTGTGGCAGCCCGGCACCGACCATGCCGGCATCGCGACGCAGATGGTGGTGGAGCGCGAGCTGGCCCAGGAACAAAGCTCACGCCACAAACTCGGCCGCGCGAAATTCGTCGAGCGGGTGTGGCAATGGAAAGAGCAATCGGGCAGCACCATCACGCGGCAGCTCCGCGCGCTCGGCGCGTCGCCCGATTGGAGCCGCGAGCGCTTCACCATGGACGACGGCCTGTCGGCCGCGGTGCGCCGTGTCTTCGTCCAGCTTTATCGCGAAGGCCTGATTTATCGCGACAAGCGGCTGGTGAATTGGGATCCGGTCCTGCACACCGGCATTTCCGATCTCGAAGTGGAGAATGTCGAAACCAAAGGCTCGCTTTGGTATTTCCGTTATCCCGTCGAAGGTTCCGGCGAACATATTGTCGTCGCGACGACGCGGCCCGAGACCATGCTCGGCGATACCGGCATCGCGGTGCACCCCGACGACGAACGGTACAAGCACCTTGTCGGCAAGTATATCGTGCTGCCGTTCGTGGGGCGGCGCATCCCGATCGTCGCCGACGATTACGCCGATCCGACCACCGGCAGCGGCGCGGTGAAGATCACGCCGGCGCACGACTTCAACGATTTCGAGGTCGGCAAACGGCACAACCTCCCGCAGATCAATATGTTCGACCGCGACGCGCGGCTCAACGACAACGCGCCCCACGCTTATCGCGGCCTGGACCGGTTCGACGCGCGCAAGACGATCGTCGCCGACCTCGAGGCGCTCGGCCTGGTCGAGAAGATCGAACCGCATACGCTGCAAGTGCCGCACGGCGACCGCTCGGGCGCGGTGCTGGAGCCGTATCTGTCGGACCAATGGTTCGTCGACGCGGCGACCCTGGCGAAGGCGCCGATCGCGGCGGTGGAGCAGGGCGATACCGTCTTCGTGCCGAAGAGCTGGGAGAACACGTTCTTCAACTGGATGCGCAACATCCAACCCTGGTGCATCTCGCGCCAGCTCTGGTGGGGGCATCAGATCCCGGCTTGGTATGGGCCGGACGGCGCGATCCACGTCGCTGAAAGCGAAGCCGAGGCGCAAGCGCAGGCCGGTGCCAGCGTCACGCTGCGGCGCGACGAGGACGTGCTCGACACCTGGTTCTCGTCGGCGCTGTGGCCGTTTTCGACCTTGGGCTGGCCGGACGAAACTCCCGAGCTCAAGCGCTATTACCCGGGCGACGTGCTGGTCACGGGCTTCGACATCATCTTCTTCTGGGTCGCGCGGATGATGATGATGGGCATGAAGTTCATGGACGACGTGCCGTTCCGCACCGTCTACATCCACGCGCTGGTGCGCGACGAGCGCGGCCAGAAAATGTCGAAGTCGAAGGGCAACATCATCGACCCCTTGGTGCTGATCGACAAATTCGGCACCGATGCGCTGCGCTTCACGCTGACGGCGCTGGCGGCGCAGGGCCGCGACATCAAGCTCAACGAGAGCCGCGTCGAGGGCTATCGCAATTTCGTCACCAAGCTGTGGAACGCGGCGCGCTACGCCGAAATGAACGAATGCAAGCTCGTCGCGGGTTTCGATCCGGCGGCGTGCACCATGACCGTGAACCGCTGGATCGTCGGCGCCCTAGCCGAAACGGCGGCGACGGTCGGCGCGGCACTCGACACGTTCAAGTTCAACGAGGCGGCGGACGCGCTCTATCATTTCACCTGGGGCACGTTCTGCGATTGGTACGTTGAGTTCAGCAAGCCGATCCTGACCGGGACCGACGAGACGGCGAAAGCCGAGACGCGCGCCACGACGGCGTGGGTGGTGGCGCAAGCCGCGCATCTGCTTCATCCGATCATGCCCTACGTCACCGAGGTGCTGTGGCACGAATGGACCGGGTCGCGCGGCGGACTGCTGATGACACAGCGCTGGCCAGCCTATTCGTTTGCGATCGACCGTGACGCCGTCGCGGAGATGGAGTGGGTGGTCGCGCTGATTACGAAAATCCGCGAGGTGCGCGCCGAAATGAATATTCCCGGCGCGGCCGAACTGCCCGCTTATGCGAGGGTGCAAGCGCAACAGCGTGGTTGGGTCGAGCGCCACCTGGATCAGATCAGGCGGCTCGCGCGGCTCACGGGCGTCAGGTTCGCGGAGCCCGGCGCGAAGATGATCCAGATCGGCGTCGCGGGCGCCGAACTGTTTCTCGACGCTGCCAGCGCAATCGATCTCGACCAGGAGCGGGCGCGGCTGTCCAAGGAAAAGGGCGTGATCGAAATCGAACTGGGCAAGATCGCCCAGAAGCTCGGCAATGCGCAGTTCATGGCGAAGGCGAAGCCCGAGGCGATCGAGGAACAGCGCGAGCGGCAGGTGGAAAAGGAAGCGGCGCTGGCCCGGGTCGGCGCGGCGCTGGCGCGACTGGGCGCTTAGGCGCTTTTTATTACCGTGCGTCCCTCGACTACTCGCCCTCACTGCGTTCGGGCTGCGTGCTCGGGATGAGGGGAGCTTTACATTGGTCCTCATCCCGAGCGCGGAGCCGGCGCTAGCCGGCGAGCAGTCGAGGGACGCATGGCCGTTTCGGTGCGACTTGGGGTTCGACCCGCCTCGCAACGTCCGGCCGAGAATGCTACCATTTGCCTTAGGCTGACGAACGTATCGGTCAGAGCCGAAGGGGGAAACATGGATATCGTATCGCGCGCCAAGAACATGCTTCTGTCGCCGGCGGCCGAATGGCCGACGATCGCCGCGGAACCGAGCAGCGTGGCTTCGCTGTATCAGGGCTATATCGCGCCGCTCTCCGCCATCCCGCCGATCGCGACGTTACTGGGAACGATGATTTTCTATCATTTCGGCTTCGGCGGGGCGCTGCTGCTGGCGATCGTCAGCTACGTGCTCGGCCTGGTCGGCGTTTATGTCGTCGGTTTCATCGCCGCCAAGCTGGCGCCGATGTTCGGCGGCACCGACAACATGGAAAGCGGGCTCAAGCTGGTCGCCTACGGCTCGACCGCGGCCTGGGTCGGCGGCGTATTCCATATCATTCCGCAGCTCAGCATCTTGAGCCTGCTGGCCGCGATCTACGGCATCTATCTCTATTACACCGGCATCGCCCCGGTGATGAACGTGCCGACCGGCAAAGTCATCGGCTACCTGATCGCGTTGGTCGTCGCGGTCATCATCGTGTTCATCGTGATCGCCGCCATCGTCGGCGCCATTGTCGGCGGCAGCATGATGGGCATGGGGATGATGTAGCGCCGGGCGCGGCTTTCCCTTGTACCGGAGGCCGGGCGGCGCTAGCTAAGCCCGCATGACCTCCGACACGATGCGCAGCGGCGGCGATCTCATCGCCGCCGGCTTGCTTTCCCCCTCGGCTCAAGACGACATCGACGCGGTCGCGGCGCGCTATGCCGTCGCGGTCACGGCCGACATCGCGGCCCTGATCGACCGCGACGACGCGGACGATCCGGTGGCCCGGCAATATCTGCCGCGGGCGGACGAGCTGCGGGACGCGCCTGGGGAGTTGGCCGACCCGATCGGCGATGGCGCCCATTCGCCCGTCAAAGGCATCGTCCACCGCTACCCCGACCGTGTGCTGCTGATGCCGTTGTCCGCGTGCGCGGTCTATTGCCGCTTCTGTTTCCGGCGCGAGACGGTCGGGCCGGGGAACGCCACGCTGACGCCCGGCGAGCTCGAAACCGCGCTCAATTATATTCGTTCAAACACAGATATTTGGGAGGTGATCCTCACCGGCGGCGATCCGCTTCTGTTGTCGCGGCGCCGGCTCAAGGATTTGCTCGGCGCGCTCGGCGCCATCGACCATGTCGCCGTGATCCGCATTCATAGTCGGGTGCCGATGGCGGCGCCGCGTCGCGTCACGGCGAAACTGATCGGCGCCCTGGAAACCGACAAGGCGCTCTGGCTCGCCGTCCACGCCAACCACGCCAACGAGTTCGGCGCGCCGCAGCGCGCGGCCATCCGGCGACTGACCCGGGCCGGCATTCCGCTGATCGGGCAGACCGTCCTGCTCAAAGGCGTTAACCACGACGCGGCGGCGCTCGAAGACCTGTTTCGCACGATGGTCGCGAACCGGATCAAGCCGTATTACCTGCACCACCCCGATCTGGCCCGCGGCACGAGCCGTTTCCGGCTCGACATCGCCGACGGCGTGGCCCTGACGCAACAGTTGCGCGGCCGCGTCTCCGGCTTGTGTCAGCCGAGCTACGTGCTCGACATTCCCGGCGGCTACGGCAAGGTGCCGTTGACGCCGAGCCACGCGGCGCCGGGCGATGGGCCGGGCCGATGGCGGGTCCGTGACTTGGCCGGGCGCCTCCACGCCTATCCGCCGGCAAGCCCAGTCTCTACAGAGCGCTAACGAGTCACGGCAATCTGTTGTTTCGCGGGGGCCCCGACGCTAAATGTCTAAAGACAGAGGCATCGGTGCGGATGAGGGCGTTCGGTCTATCCAGCTTGGCCATCGCGGTGGCGGCGGTCGCGGCGTTTTGCGTCGCGCTCGTGCCGATGGCGCGCGCCCAGATGCAGCCGGGCGGCGCTGGCGCGGGACTGACGCTGACGCTCGACAGCAACACCGGCAACTTGCTCGGCGCCAGCGCCGGCTCGCCCTTCCACATGAGTTTCCTGCTCGACGATGCGCTGCGCATGAGCAACACGGCGATCGGCACGACGCGCGATCTCGAGATTTCGATGACCTCGCCGAACAATTCGGTGTTCCGCTTCATGTTCTCGCCGCGGCCGCAGTTCGGCATCGGCTTCGACCCGATTTCCGGGACCAACCGCGCCTATGGCGGGCTGACCTGGAACCTGTTTTCGGACAAGGCGCTGTTCGGCAATTTCGGTTTGGCGAGCAGTTTCGATCCGGGGCTGGGCGGCACCGACGGCCGCCGCATCGACGAAGCACCCTTGATGTTTCACGGCGCGTTCGAACTCGGCTATCGCCTCGATACGCAGGACAGCTTGATGTTCGCGATCGATCAGGGTGTGGCGCCGGGCGTGCACGGCACGGGCGCCGAGCCCGACAATTTCATCTTGCGCTACGGTACCAAATTCTAACGCGAGTCGCCGCAAGGACGACGCGCTTGTCTCCGCGCCCCGCTTTCGCTGGAATGGCGATGGGAGAAACGAGAGGAAGCGCCCCATGAAAACGCCGCTGACACCGTTGGATTTCGCGCGCCGCGGCCGACAACTCTATGCCGGACGCGAGGCGGTGGTCGACGGCATGTCGCGCTACAGCTACGCCGAATTCTTCGCGCGGTGCGACCGCTGGTCGGCGGCGCTGCAAAAGCTGAGGGTCAAGCCGGGCGACCGCGTCGCCTACATCGCGCCCAACACCCACGCCCAGCTTGAATCCTTCTATGCCGTGCCGCAGATCGGCGCCGTGCTGGTGCCGATCAATTACCGCCTGACGCCGCAGGATTTCACCTACATCGTCAACCATTCCGGCGCGCGCATCGTGTGCGTGCACGGCGACTATCTCGATGCCGTCGACGGCATCCGCGCCGAACTGGCAGGGGTGGAGCAGTTCGTCGCGCTGGAAGGCGCGAAGGCCGGCTGGCTCGACTACAAGGCGCTGATCGGCGCGAACCCCGCGTCGTTCGCCCCGGTCGCGATCGACGAGGATGATCTCATCACGATCAATTACACCAGCGGTACGACGGCCCGACCGAAGGGCGTGATGATCACCCATCGCAACGCCTATATGAACGTGCTCGGCACGCTGGCGCATTTCCCGATGGGGCCAGGGGACCGCTATCTCTGGACGCTGCCGATGTTCCACGCCAATGGCTGGACTTTCGTCTGGACGGTGACCGCGCGCGGCGCCGCCCATATCTGCGTGCGCAAGGTCGAGGCCGCCGCGGTCTTCGATTTGGTCGGTAGCGAGGGCGTTACCGCGTTATGCGCCGCGCCGACCGTTCTGATCGGCATTGCCAATGCGCCCGAGACGCTGCGCGCGGCCGCCGCGGGCAAGCCGGTGCGTTTGATGACGGCGGGCGCGCCGCCGGCCGCGGCAACCATCGAGCTGGTCGAAAGCGGCCTCGGCTGGCAGATCACCCATGTCTATGGCCTGACGGAGACCGCGCCCTTCATCCTGATCTGCGAGGAGCGGCCCGAACATCGGCAATTGTCGCCGGGCGACCGCGCGGTCGTGAAGGCGCGGCAGGGTGTGGAACTGGTCAGCTCGGGCGAGATCCGGGTGACGGATGATGCCGGCATCGAGGTCCCGCACGACGGTAATACGCTGGGCGAGATATGCGTGCGCGGCAATGTCGTGATGAAAGGCTATTTCGACGATCCGGAGGCGACGGCCCAGGCGATCCGCGACGGCTGGTTCCATACCGGTGACGCGGCGGTGGTTCATCCCGACGGGTTTGCCGAGATCCGCGACCGCTTCAAGGACATCATCATCAGCGGCGGAGAAAACATCTCGTCGGTCGAGGTCGAGGGCGTCCTGCTACGCCACGAGGCGGTGCAGGAGGTCTCCGTCGTCGGCATGCCGCACGAGAAATGGGGCGAGGCGCCACATGCCTTCGTCGTGCTCCGCCCCGGCAAGACCGCGACCGAGCCGGAGCTGCGGCAGTTCGCGCGGGACCATCTCGCGCATTTCAAGGTGCCGCAATGGTTCTCGTTCGTGAAAGACCTGCCGAAAACCGCGACCGGGAAAATCCAGAAATACGTGCTGCGGGGCGGTCGGTCGGGCATCGCGCGGCAATAGGAACGGTCAGCCGATTTCGCACCAGACCGGCGTGTGGTCCGAGGCCTTGTCCTTGCCCCGCGGCGCCTTGTCGATATCGGCGGCGGTGAGCCGATCGGCAGCATGCGGCGACAGCAGCAGATGGTCGATCCGCAAACCCTCGTCGCGCTGCCAGCGTCCGGCCTGATAATCCCAGAAACTGTAGCGGTGCGGCTCCGCGTGGAGTGCGCGGAACGCGTCGGTGAGGCCGAGATTGACCAGGCCGCGAAACGCCCGCCGCGTCTCGGTCCGGAACAACGCGTCGTTGCGCCACGCAAGCGGATCGTACACGTCCTCGGGTTCGGGGATCACGTTGTAGTCGCCGGCGAGCACGAACGGCCGCTCCGCTTTCAGCAAGTCGGCGGCATGCGCCCCAAGCCGCGCCAGCCAGGCAAGCTTATAGGTGAACTTGTCGGTATCGACCGGGTTGCCGTTCGGCAGATAGATCGAGGCCACCCGGACCGCGCCGAATGTCGCCTCGAGATAGCGCGCTTGGCCGTCGGCGCCGTCGCGGGGCAGCGCCGCGATGACGTCGTGCGCCGGTTCCTTCGACAGGATGGCGACGCCGTTATAGCTCTTCTGGCCGACGATTTCGGCGTGGTAGCCGTGGCCGCGCAGCTCCATCAGCGGAAAGTCGGCGGCGAGGCATTTGATCTCTTGCAGGCACAGCACGTCCGGCTTGGCGTCGTCGAGCCAGTTGAGCAATAGCGGAAGCCGGACCTTGATCGAATTGACGTTCCAGGTCGCGACCTTCAAGGCGCCTCAGCCGATCGAGAAGGAGTTGCCGCAGCCGCACGAGCTCGCGGCATTCGGGTTCCGCACCTGAAACGAAGCGCCCATCATGTCTTCGACGAAGTCGATCTCGGCGCCCTTCACCAATTCCAGCGACACGTTGTCGATGACCAGCGTGATCCCGTCGCGGTCGAAGGCGACGTCGTCGCCGGTACGAGAATCGTCGAAGCTGAAACCGTATTGAAATCCGGAACAGCCGCCGCCGGACACCGCCAGGCGAAGAAAGGCGTCCGGCGTATTTTCCTGGACGCGCAGGAACGCAACGCGGCGCGCCGCGTTCTCCGTCAAGGTGACACCCTCATTTGGGGATGTTACGACCGAATCAAGCATACCCTCTTATCTAGGCAGAGCCGTTGCTTTGTCAAATTCGTTTGCTAGGCTTAATTCACTGCCCCCCAACCCGCATGGAGAAAACACAATGAAGATCGGGCGTCAGGCGGTAGCTTGGCTGATGCCACTACTGCTGGTGGTTCCGATGACGATGGCGTCGGCACAGGACAATGCTCCGCCCGCACCGGGTACGATCGCACCGCAAGCGCTTAACCCGAATACCAAGGGCAATTACACCCAACAGCAACTCGACCAGATACTGGCGCCGATCGCGCTATATCCGGACAAATTGCTGATGAACATCCTGATGGCGTCGACGTATCAGGATCAGGTAGCGCAGGCGCAGGCCTGGTTGCAGCAAGCTGGCAATGCTCAGCTCAAGGGTGACGCGCTGCTCAATGCCTTGAAGCGGAAAAACTGGGATCCGAGCGTGAAGGCGATCGTTCAATTTCCGCAGGTCGTCGACATGATGCTGAAGGACCCGAACTGGACCTCGTCGATCGGCGCCGCCTTCGACAATCAGCAGGACGATGTCCTGGCGCAGGTCCAATTCCTGCGTCACCAGGCCGAAAAGTCGAACAACCTACAGTCGAACGACAAGATCATCGTCCAGAACGACGGCCCGAACGTCGTGATCGCACCGGCCGCGCCGGATGTGGTTTACGCGCCCTATTACAATCCCGCCGTCGTCTATGGCCCGTGGCCGTGGGCAGCCTATCCGCCGGTCTTCTTCCCGCCGGTCTATTTCGGCCTCGGTCCGCTCGGCATTGGCATCGGCTGGGGCTGGGGTCCGGCCTGGTACATCGCGCCTCCCTTGTGGGGTTGGTACAATGTCGGCTGGGGCCTGGGCGGCGGCGTGTTCTTTGTCGCCGGCGGCTGGGGCCCGGCGTTCGGTTGGTACGGCCACGGCTGGGCCGGCGGCGGTTGGCGCGGCGGTGGCTGGCGTCATGGCGGCGGCGGCCATTGGGGTCATGCCGGCTATGGCGGCCACTATGGCTTCCACGGCGGCGGGCCCGGTAGCCGGGCCTTCCATGCGGGCGCCGGCGGCCGAGGCACCTTCCACGGCGGTGTCCATCACGCCGGCACATTCCATGCCGGCGGGGTTCATCATGCCGGCACGTTCCATCCCGGCGGCGGTCACGGTGGTGGCTTCCATCCCGGCGGTGGCCATGGTGGTGGCGGTCACGGCGGTGGTGGCGGTCACCATCACCCCTGAATGATGAACGAGAACCGCGCCGGTTGTTTCAGGCGGCGCGGAAGAGTCGCCCGCCCGTCATCGGGTGGGCGACGCCAGTCGTGGCGGGCAGGCTCAACGGCAGGCCCGCCAACGATCGCACGGCGAGATAGGCGAAAGCCTGCGCCTCGAGCGCATCGCCGTTCCACCCCGCGGCTTCGACCGGCGCGACATCGGCGCCGAGCATCCGTTTCAAGCCCGCCATCAGAGCCTGATTATGCCGTCCGCCGCCGGTCACGAGCCAACGGTTGGCCGGCGCCGGGAAATGGTCGGTGGCGCTTCGCACGGCGGCGACCGTCATGGCCGTCAGCGTCGCTGCGCCGTCGGCGGCCGACAGATTGTTCGGAACCACGGCGGCGAAATCGTCGCGATCGAGCGATTTCGGCGGCGTTCGGAAAAAGTAGGGATGGGCGAGAAACGCGGCCACGGCGGCCTCGTCGACGTTGCCTTGGCGCGCAAGCGCGCCGTCGGCATCGAGCGGTTTGCCGGTGTGGCGCAAGAGCCAATCGTCGATGAGCGCGTTGCCGGGGCCGGTATCGAAGGCGAGAAGCTCGTCAGGCGCGTCGCCGATCCAAGTCACGTTGGCAACGCCGCCGATATTCAGCACCGCGAGCGGTTTTGGCAGGTCCGCCGCGAGCGCGGCATGATAGAGCGGCGCCAGCGGCGCGCCTTCGCCGCCGGCGGCGACATCGGCGGAACGGAAGTCACACACCACGTCGGTATGGGTGAGCTCGGCCAGCAGCTTGCCGTTGCCGATCTGCCACGTGTAACCCGATTGGGGCCGATGCAGGATGGTGTGGCCGTGGCAACCGATGACATCGACGCCGTCGATGTGATGGTCCCGACACAGCCGCGCGACGGCGTCGCCGAGGGCCATCGTCAGCGACCAATCGGCGGCGGCGACATCGCCCTTACCTCCGAGCACGCCGCGGATGCCGGCGCGCAAACTTTCGTCATAGGGCAGGGTGAGCGCCGGCCCCGTCGCGACATGGACCTGGCCGTCGGTTTCGATCATGGCGACGTCGATGCCGTCGAGCGACGTGCCGCTCATCAGCCCGATGGCGCGATGCAGGCGCGCGCTCATGGACTGGCGACTTCCCGCCGCTTCATGCTAGACGAAACGCGATGGCGCATCCGAAATCCCCCTTCCTGCACACCGTCTACGAGCGCGGCTATATCCAGGATTGCACCGACCGTGACGGGCTCGACGCGCGGCTCGCGGCCGGGCCTTTGACGGCGTATGTCGGTTACGACTGTACCGCCGATTCCCTGCACGTCGGCCACCTAATTTCGATCATGATGCTGCGGCACTGGCAACGCGCCGGCAACAAGCCGATCGTGCTGATGGGCGGCGGCACCTCTCAGATCGGCGATCCGTCGGGCAAGGACGCGTCGCGCCAGCTTTTGAGCAAGGACGAGATAGCGCGCAACAAGGCGAGCATCCAGCGCGTGTTCGCGCGGTTTCTCAAATTCGGCGACGGGCCGAGCGACGCGATCATGGCGGACAACGCCGATTGGCTCGACGCGCTGCAATACATTCCGTTCCTGCGCGAGGTCGGCCGGCATTTCTCGGTCAACCGCATGCTGAGCTTCGACAGCGTGAAGCTGCGGCTCGACCGCGAGCAGCCGCTGAGCTTTCTCGAATTCAACTACATGGTTCTTCAGGCCTACGACTTTCCTCGAACTGTCGCGGCGGCACGATTGCGCGGTGCAGATGGGCGGCTCGGACCAGTGGGGCAATATCGTGTGCGGCGTCGAGCTGGGCCGCCGCATCGACGCCCGCTCCCTCTATGGCTTGACCGCGCAACTGCTGACGACGGCGTCCGGCGCCAAAATGGGGAAGACCGCGGCGGGCGCGGTGTGGCTCAACGCCGAGCGCCTATCGCCGTACGACTACTGGCAATTCTGGCGTAATGTCGACGACGCCGATGTCGGACGCTTCCTCCGTCTGTTCACCGATCTGCCGCTCGACGAGATCGCAGGGCTCGAAGCCGGCACGGACGCGGCGATCAACCGGGCCAAGGAAGTGCTTGCCACCGAAACAACGACGCTATGCCGCGGCGCGGAGGCCGCGGAAGCCGCGGCCGAAACCGCGCGCCGCGTTTTTGCCGAGGGCGGTATCGGCGGCGACTTGCCCGTCATCACCATCGCGCGGGCGGCGCTGGACCAAGGCGTGCCGGTCATCAATCTGCTGCATCAGGCCGGCCTCGCGTCCAGTCTTGGGGAAGCGCGGCGTCTCGTGCGCGGCAACGGGGCGCGGGTCAACGACGAGACGGTGAGCGACGAAACGCGGAAGCTCGGTCCCGGCGATGTTAACAACGACGGCGTGATCAAGATTTCGGCTGGAAAGAAACGTCACGCCCTCGTGAAGCCAGCCTGATCAGCCGCCTTTCGGCGGCACGTCCCGCTTGGCGTTGTCCTGGGTCGGATTGCCGGCGTCAAACAGGAATAGGCCGCGTAGGAAACCGGGCGCGAACGCGCTCAGCGGATTGACCGAAATGCCGGGATCGGCGGCCGAGCCGGCGACGCGGAATTTGGCGGCGAAGATGCCCTGGCCCTTGCCGCCCAATAAAAAGTCGATGCCGGGGATATTGCTCAGACAGGCTGTTCAGCAGATAGGCCGGAACGATGGTGCCGCTCATATCGAGGGTGTTGTGGCGGTAATCGAACTCGCCGCTGGCGTTGATGCCGATCGCCTCGCCGTAGGCGCGCGCGTTGCGTAGAGTCGACGGTGCCGTTGTCGAGGACGAAATCGCCCTGCATGCGGTTGAAGGGAATGCCGCTGGCCGTTCACCAGCGAGGCCGGCCCGGTGAACGACGCCAGCGACAAGAGCTGGGCGAAGGCGGGCGCGTCGACCACGCGATAATTGGTGCCGTCGATCTTGCCGTTGAGCGTGCGGCGGCCGTCGAGGTCTTCGGCATGCGCGGTCACGGTTACAGTGCCGCCGCGAACCTTGCTCGGAAATATCGAGCAGCTTCAGCACGCGCGCCGAGATCGTCGCTGGTGAGGCGGAAATTGCCGTCGCCGGTTGCGCCGCCGAACCGCAGCGTCAGCTTCTTTCCGGACGCCGGCGCCGCGTCGATCTGCGCCGTCTGCCAGTGAATGCCGTCGCTATACAGCTTGGCGTTGACGTCGCGGACGGCGCGGCCCGGCGACAACGACCATCTGACCGAGCCGCGCTTCGAGCGCGAGCGGCGGCTCGCGGTCGGCGCTCGGCGTTGCCTTTTGCATGTCGTCCATCAGGCGGGTCGCGTCGAAGCTCGGACCGTGAATCTGCACCGACCACCCGCCTTCCGGGCGCCGCGCGATCGTGCCGGAGACGTCGGTTTGGCCCACCGAAAGTCGGTAGATGTTGACGTGCGTCGATTTTGGCGCCGGTATCGCCGCCGAGGAGCGTGACGTCGAGGTCGGACGTCGAGCCCGCCGCCGTGAATGTTCAAGCCCGTGATCCGGGTCGAGAAGATCGTTGCGGCGATTCAATATTGAGATGGGCGGTGGCTGGCACTGCCCGGCTTCTTCGTCCAGCCGAGCCTGTCGATCGTCAAGCGTCGCACTTGGTGAGGTCGAGCGTCGCGTCGGAACTCCGCGAAATCGTTGCGGTGCCGGATGAAGGTGAGATCGACGCCGACCGGTCCCGGACACCATGTCCGGCAGCCAATCGATGCCGAGCCGGTGACGCGCGGTGTCGTCGAACACGCCCCTGGAGCCGATACTTGGTCCGGATGGCCGCGCCGGCGAAACTCTCTTTCCAATCGAGCCCGACGGGCACGCCATCGAGCTTCGCGTCGCCGTCGAGATCGACGCCGCCGCGATCCACCGCGATGCGTAGCGTGTCGGCGGTGAGATTGCGGTCGAACAAAATCTTGTCGATGGCGATCCCTCGAGCATTCCCGCGAGCTGAATAGTCGACCATCGACAGGCGTAGGTCTTTCTTCATCGGCAAATGGAAATGCAACGCGCCGGTGGCCGTGCCCTTGACGTTCGCGGGCTCGATGCCGAGCGCCTTGGCATAGCGCAACGGCTTCAGGTTGAGCTCGTCGAGCACGGTGCATGAGCGGCCCGGCCATCTTCACGTCGATGGTCGCTTCCTCATTGTCCGTGTCGAGCTTCGTCAGCACCGACCTTGCCGCCGGTGACCTTGACGTCGCGCGAGACGCCACCGTTCGGAAAGAGGTCGAACTCGGCGCGGTTGAACTGCGCCGTGCCCGCTATGTCCTGCACCGGCGCCAGCGGCGGAAAATATTGAATCGAGACGTCTTTGTAGGCGAGGTCGCCCTCGACCTTGCTGAGCTTCGCCACCAATCCCTCGGACGAGCCGAGCAGCACCGTTCCCGCGATCGAAACGTCGCCGCGCGAGACCGTACCCTGCAATAGATGCTTCATGATCCACTCGCGGGCATGAAACGCGGCGTGCTCCGGCCACAACTGATCCAAATCCGCCATCGTGACGCCGTGAATCTCGCCGTGCCCGGTGAAATCGAGCGGTGTCGTCGCTAACGGATCGAATTGAAAGACGGCCGCCGGCGAAATCGAGTTTCGGCCCGTTCGGCGCATTGAGCTCGGCGTGGAAGCGTTCGAGATCGAGCCGTTGGCTCTTCGGGATCGAAGAGGGCGCGCAACGTGCCGCGGACGATCTTCAATTCGCCGCCGGCGAGCCGGTCGTTGACGATGCGGCCCTGGCCCAATTGCAGGTCGCACCAGAAATCGGTGACGTGCCGCGTCTCGGCGTCGAACGTCATGCTGATCTGGCCGCCGAGCGGCAGATCGAAGGCCGCGAACGGGGCCAGCGCCGGTGCGGCCGCGGCGTAAAGCGACGGGCGCAAATTCTGGAAGCTCATCGCCGTGCGCAACCGGTGCGGCGCGGCGGCATATTCGAAGGCGCCTTCAAGCACCGCCGGCGCGCCGCCGCGCTCGATGGTCATGGTGAGCTTGCCGGTGAAGCCGTCGGTGCCCCGCTGCAATGTGACAGCGAGATGTTGCGCGTCCCAGGTGACGCCGAGCTTGCGGTCGTCGACCGTCAACGCGGCATCGGTAACGCGAACCTCGCTTAAATAGCCGAACGCGCCTTTGTGATCAGGCGGATGCGACAATTCTTGGAGCAGCGTTCTCCGCCCAGTCGTTGCTGCCGATCCGTTCGCCGGCGAGGCCTAAATGGAATGAACCGTCGGCCGATCTCAAGAGGTTGAGGCGTGCGCCATGGAGCGCGATGCGGGTCGGCGCAATCTTGCCGAGCAGGGCCGCCTGCGGGGACAACGACAGCGACACCTGAGGCAAGGCCAGCTCGGCACCGCCTTCCGTGCGCTTCAGATGCAGGCCGCGCGCGATGATCTCAAGGCTCGGTCCGTCGCCGAGGCTGATAAAGGTGTGATCGACCTGGGCCGTCATGCCCCGTTGGGATTGCGAAAATGTGGTGGCGACATAGGGCGCCAGCCAGTCCAGCGACAGCGGGCCGTGCGACAGCAGCCAAGCGGCGCCGCCGGCGACCAGAAGGACGCCGGCCAGGATGCCGCCCGCCCATTCCGCAATCTTGATGGCGCTGCGCCAAAACATGCGCGGCAGCTTGACCCGCCCGCCGCCGCCGCGCAACCTCGCCCTGCTGTCAGGAGAGCCGGTCAATGACGCTGCCGCCCCTGCCGACCGGCGCCTATCGCGCGTTGCCCGCGCCGGCCGTGCCACGGCTGGCGGAGCTCGGCTTCGCCCATTGGCGCGAGGCAGCGGACGCCATGGCCGACGACGCCGCGGCGAACGACATGCGGGCGCTGGCGGCGGGCGACGCGGGTAAGCAGCTTCTGGCCGCGATTTTCGGCAATAGTCCCTTCCTTAGCCAAATCTGCGTTGCCGAGCCGGGCGTGATCCTGAGCCTGGCGACGGACGGACCGGATCGCACTTTCGCCGAGATTATGCACGGCCTCAATCAAGAACTCGAACTCGTGCCCGGACCGGCCCGCGTTGATGCAACGCTTGCGCGTGGTCGCGTCGGCGCGTCGCGGCTGATGGTCGCGATCGCCGATTTGGCGCAATGGTGGCCGCTGGAGCGGGTAACGGGCGCATTGAGCGCATTCGCCGAGGCGGCGTTGGAAGCCGGCTTGCGTCATCTGTTGGGTAACGCGGCAGGGACCGGGGTTATTCATTTACCGCATCCGGATTTGCCCGACCGCGATTGCGGGTTTTTTGTTCTGGCCCTCGGCAAGCTCGGCGCGCGCGAGCTTAACTATTCGAGCGATGTCGACCTGATCTGCCTCTACGATGGCGAGCGCGTCGACTATCGCGGCCGTCATAGCGCGTCCCAATTCTACTCGCGCTTGGCGCAAGATTTGGTCCGCGTCCTTGCCGACCGTACCGGCGACGGCTATGTCTTCCGCGTCGACCTACGATTGCGGCCCGATCCCGGCTCGACCCCGGCCGCGATGTCGACCCAAGCGGCGCTGACCTATTACGAAAGCGCGGGCCAGAACTGGGAGCGCGCGGCGTTGATCAAGGCCCGACCGGTAGCGGGCGACCGCGCGGCGGGCCGCGTGTTCCTGAACGAGCTTGGCCCCTATCTCTGGCGACGTAACCTCGATTTCGCCGCGATCCAGGATATTCATTCGATCAAGCGCCAGATCGACGCGCATCGCGGCGGCGGCAAGATCGGGGTCGCCGGCCATAATGTGAAGCTCGGCCGCGGCGGCATCCGCGAAATCGAGTTCTTCGCCCAGACACAGCAGCTGATCTGGGGCGGGCGCATCCCGGAGGTGCGCGCGAGCGCCACGGTCGCCGCGCTCGCGGCCTTGGCGCAAGCGGGACGCATCGCGCCCGAGACCGCGCGGGGAGATGACCGAGGCCTATCGTTTCCTGCGCGGCATCGAACATCGGCTGCAAATGACCGACGACGCGCAAACCCATTCCTTGCCGACGGACGCCGACGGGCTGCGCCGGATCGCGGTGTTCGCCGGCTATCCCGATACGCGAAGCCTTTGCCGCCGCGCTGCTGCGCCAGCTCGGCATCGTCGAGCGCCATTACGCGCATCTCTTCGAGGAAGTCGCCCTCGCTGTCGTCCCAGGGCAATCTCGTCTTCACCGGCCACGAGGACGATCCCGAGACGCTGGCCACCCTGACGCGCATGGGGTTCGCCGACGCGCCCGCCGTGGCGGCGATGGTTCGGAGCTGGCATCACGGCCGTTATCGCGCGATGCGCAGCCAACGCGCGCGAGAATTGCTGACCGAACTGGTGCCGGTACTGCTTGCAACCTTCGGGCGCGCACCGGCGCCTGACGCGGCGTTGCGCCGGTTCGATCATTTCCTCGCCAGTCTGCCGGCGGGCGTGCAGCTCCTGTCGCTGTTCTATCGCAATCCCGAACGGATCGAGCTGATCGCCGAAATCATGAGCGTCAGCGTCGCGCATGGCAAATCAACTTACCCAATATCCGATGCTGGTCGAGGCGCTGCTTCGGCCGACGAGACGGCGCCCACGAGCGACCGCGCCGCGCGCTGCTCGCTGACATTGACCGCGCGCTCGGCGAACCGCGCGACGAGGAGGAATTGTACGAACGGGCGCGGCGCTGGGTCGGCGACCGCAAGTTCCGCATCGGCGTGGCGTTGCTGCGCGGGCGGATCGACGGCGAAGGCGCGGGCAGGGCGTTCGCTGCTACCGCCGAGGCCGCGATCTCCGGGCTTGTTGCCGCGCATCGCGACCTATTTTGCGCGCAGCGCACGGCACGGTGCCGGGCGGCGCGCATCGCGGTGCTGGGTCTCGGCAAGCTCGGCGGCCGCGAAATGTCGGCGACGTCCGATCTCGATCTGATTCTGGTCTACGACGTGCCGTCTGGGGTCGCCGCGTCGAACGGCGCTCATCCGCTGCCGGCGCCGACCTATTACGCGCGGCTGTCGCAGCGGCTGATCACGGCGCTGACCGCGATGACGCGCGAGGGCAATCTCTACGAGGTCGATATGCGGCTTGCGGCCCTCCGGTAATGCCGGGCCGCTCGCGACGAGCCTCGACGCGTTCCGCCGCTATCACGCCGAGGCGGCTTGGACGTGGGAGCACATGGCGTTGACGCGCGCCCGCGTCGTCGCCGGGCCGCAGGAGCTTCGGCGGCGCGGTTGCGGACAATATCCGCGCCACGCTTGTCGCGCCGCGCGATCCCGCGAGCGCTCCGTGCCGATGTCGCCGCGATGCGCGACAAGATCGCCGAAACGCATCGCGGCACAAGTTTTTGGAACGTGAAGCACCGTCGCGGCGGGCTGGTCGATATCGAATTCGTCGGCGCAATACCTGCAACTGCGCGAGGCGAAGGCCCGGCCGGACGTGCTCAGCCCGAACACGATGACGGCGCTGGAAGGGCTGACGAAAGCGGGCGTGCTGGCGCCGGACGCGGCCGCCGACCTGACTGGCGCGCTGCGGCTTTGGCACAATGTGCAACAGATGCTGAAACTCACGACGCTCGATCAGGAGATCGACGAGAGCGAAGCGCCGCCGTCGCTCCTGTCACTGATGGCGGGCGCAGCGGGCGCGGTTGACTTCGCCGCCCTCAAGCGAGATATGGATGACAAAGCGGCGCGCGCCGTCGCGCGCTATCGCGACATCGCCGGGAGGGGAGACTGATGGCACTCAAAGTGGGCGACAAGGCACCGGATTTCAGCCTGCCGAGTGACGGCAACGGGACAGTCAGCCTATCGAAGCTAAAGGGCAAGAACGTGGTGCTCTATTTCTATCCGCGCGACGATACGCCTGGTTGCACCAAGGAAGCGTGCCAGTTCCGCGACGCAGCCTCGCAATACAAAAAGGCCGACGCGGTGGTCATTGGCGTGTCCAAGGACACCGTCGCCTCTCACGACAAGTTCAAGAAGAAGTACGAGCTGCCGTTCACGCTCGGCTCGGATAAGGAGCTGACCACCGCCAAGGCTTACGGCGTGTGGGTCGAGAAGAGCTTCATGGGCCGCAAGTTCATGGGCATGGAGCGCGCCACGTTCCTGATCGACGGCAAGGGCGTGATCCGCAACATCTGGCACAAGGTCAAGGTACCGGGCCACGCCGACGATGTGCTGACGGCGGCGAAGGAGCTGTAAGCGTCGCAAATCCGTCACGAACCCGCGCCATTCTCGGGCGATGCGAAGACTGGCGATTTGCGTAGCGCTGGCGCTGGCGACGCTGTGGAGCGATAGCGGCGTGACGCCGGCGGCGACGGCGGACGGGCTCATCGCGATCGACGTGCTGCTGTTACCCGACGCCACCATGGTGGCAGGGGCGAAAGCGCTCAATCGTCAACTGTTGCGGATGTCATCCGGCGGCTTCGCGCTCGATGCGACCCACGTTCCGCACATGACGCTGCTCCAGTGCTATGTGCGTCGTGCCGATCTGCCGGCGGTCGAGGACGCCGTTGCCAACGTGTTCCGGCAGACCCCGCCGGAGGGCATGGAACTGACCGCGACCGGACTCTTCGACAGTCCGGTCGGCCTGGTGAACGCGACCGGAATTTCGGCGCAGACCACACCCGCGCTTGCGGCGCTGCAACACGATATTGTCGCCGCCGTCATGCCGTTCATCCGTCACGGCAGCACCGCGGCGGCGTTCGTCGACACACCACGCAGCGCGACGATCGACTGGACGATCGCGTATGTCGAACATTTCCTGAAAAATTCGAGCGGCCCGAAATACGGCCCGCACGTCACGGCCGGCGCCGGAGACCCACAATTCGTCGCGCGGCTCACGGCGGCACCGTTCGACCAATTCCGCTTCATGATCCGCGGCGCCGCCATCTATCAACTGGGCGATATCGGCACCGCGCGGCATCTTCTGTGGCGACGGTTGCCTTAGCCGGTCCCGAGCGCCGACCAACCGACCGGCGAATGCTTCCCTCCATACGCAGGCACCTGTTTTTACGGTTTCGTTAACTTTGGCGCGTATTCTTTGGATAACGCGTCTTAACCAAAAGTGCCTCTGGAAGGAAAAAGAATGTCGCCGCTTGCAGATTCGAATCCGGGCGCGGCGTCCGCGCCGGCCGGCGCCGCCGTGAGCGATCAGGACGTTTTCGCCCTGGCGCAACAGGTGGCGCGGCTTGGCCAGCAGCTCGAAGCGCAAAGCGAGAAGCGGGCCGCGGCGGAGCAACGCGAAACCGAGGCGACGCGTCTTCTGCACGAACTCATCGACAAGCTGCCGATCGGCATCAGCGTGACCGACGCGGACTTGGTCGTGCGCGCCGCCAACAGCGCCTTTTTCGATTTGATGGGATTGCCGTCGGACAAGTTGAAGGTCGGCGATCCGCTGGAAAAATTCGTTCGCTACAGCGCCTCGAAAGGCGATCACGGGCCGGGAGCCCCCGAGGAAGTGGCGCGGGAATGGCTGGAGCGCGTGCGCAAGACGCCGGCGCAGAAGGTCGAGTGGGGCCATCCGAGCGGACGTCTGCTCGAGATCACCCGCACGCTGCATCCCAGCGGCGGCTTTACCACCATCTATGTCGACATCACCGATCAGCGCCGCCGCGAGTTGGAACTGGCGAAGGCCAAGTTCGACGCCGAACAGGCGAACCGGGCGAAGTCGGAATTCCTCGCCAATATGAGCCACGAGATCCGCACGCCGATGAACGGCGTGATCGGCATGATCGGGCTGCTGCTGGATACGCGCCTCAACGCCGAGCAACGCGAGTACGCCGAGGCGGTCCGCGCCAGTGCCGACGCGCTGCTGAACGTGATCAACGATATTCTCGACATCTCCAAGCTCGAGGCGCACCGCGTCGAGCTGGAAATGATCGATTTCGAGCTGGTCGAAATGGTCGAGAACGCCGTCGGGCTGATGTCCGGCAAGGCGAACGAGAAGAACGTCGAGCTCGGCGTCTTCATTTCGCCGGCGCTTGCGGCAGAGCTTCCACGGCGATCCGACCCGGCTGCGGCAGATTCTGCTCAATCTTGTCGGCAACGCGATCAAATTCACCGAGCAGGGCAGCGTCGCGGTCGACGTCGCGCTGGCGGAGACGTCGCCCGCCGAAGGCACGCCGCTGGTGCGGTTCGAAGTCGCCGACACCGGCATCGGCATGGCGCCGGAAGCTGTGCGCCAGCCGTGTTCCAGAAATTCACCCAGGCCGACAGTTCGGTGACGCGCCGGTTCGGCGGCACCGGTCTCGGCCTGGCCATCTGCCGCGAGCTGGTCGAGCTGATGGGCGGGCGCATCGGCGTCGAGAGCAAGCTCGGCGTCGGCAGCAAGTTCTGGTTCGAGGTGCCCGCTTGCGGTCGCCGCCAACGCGGCGCCGAAGCTCGCCAAGGCGGCGCCGGCCCAATTGATGGGCATGAAGGCGCTGGTGGTCGACGATATCGAGATGAACCGCCGCATCATGACCGGCCAGCTCAACAGCATCGGCATGCAGGCCGAGGCGGTTGCCGACGCCTTCTTCGCGGTCGCCGCGCTGGAGCGCGGCCACGCCCGCGGCGAAAAGATCGATCTGGTCCTTCTCGACCAGATGATGCCCGACATGTCCGGCATCAATCTGGCCCAACGCATCCGGACCATGCCATGGGGCGCCGACATCAAGCTCGTGCTCGTGTCGTCCGCGATGGATCACGCCGACGCCGATCACGCCGCAACGGCGCGCATCGACGCGGTGCTGACCAAGCCGCTGCGTCAGCAAGTGCTGTTCGAATGCCTTGCCCGGGTGTTCGGCACCGAGGCGCCGGCGGAACCGGCCACGGTCGCGCCCTGCGGGGCCAGCAGGCGGCGCGGCCGCTCCGCGTGCTTCTGGCCGAGGACAACAAGATCAATCAGCAGGTCGCGCGCGCCATCATCTGCAAGGCGGGCCATGCCGTCGAGATCGCCAATAACGGCGAGGAAGCGGTCGCCGCGGTGCGCGCGCGGGTCGTTCGAGGTCGTGCTGATGGACATTCAGATGCCGGTCATGGACGGCGTCCAGGCCACCGGCCTGATCCGCGCGTTGCCGGCCGCCGGCCTGCAACATCCCGATCATCGCGCTGACCGCCCATGCCATGGTCGGCGCCCGCCAGCAATATCTCGATGCCGGGCATGGACGATTATCTATCGAAGCCGTTGAGCCCGGCGGCGCTGCTAGCAGAAGCTGGCCGATCTCGGCGGCAAGCTGCAGCCGAGCCGAGCCGAGACGTTCCGTCGGCTGATCGCGATGTCCGACAATGCCGAGATCGACATGCTGGCCCTGGAAGCCTTGCGGGCCAGTGTCGGGTCGGATTTCGGCGAACTGTTCAAGACCCTGCTCGGCGCGGTGGCCGACGGCATTGCCTCGATCGACGAGTTGCTGCAAGGCGGCGATCTACACGGCGCGGCCGCGAGGCGCATAACCTGGTCAGTACGGCCGGCAGCGTCGGCGCCAGCGTCGTCAGCGAGCTGGCGCGTCGCATCGAAAGCGCCGCCAAGTCCGATGACGGCGAGGGCTGCCTCTACGCCCTCGTCGAGCTACGCGCGGCGTTCACCCGCGTGCGGCGTCCGCTGCGCGACTTCATCGAGAGCGGCGTCGCCTCGAATCGACCGCAAGATCGTCCGCGGCAGGCCTCCGCGGCCTGAGCCGGAGTCCGCTCGAGGCGCACGAGCGTGACTCTAGAGGCACTCTTCACAAAAAAATTCAGCCGCATGTGAATTTTTTCTTGCGTCTTGGAATCAAACGATTATTTATCGCGCCTCGCGACGCACTCGCACGTGCCTATGGCCCATCGTGGTTATGCAACGACGTAACGCGTCCTTTTTGGCAGAACCGGTCATCGTGGGCCGGTCCCGAGAGGGAGGTCGATATGGTTGCTTTCCTGCGCAGGGCCGCAACGCCCTGGCCTGACGTCTCCGAGTATTTCATCGGGGATCGGTTCAACCCGGGCGTCCGCGGTCGCGGTCGCCGCGTTCCCGTACTGTAACGACGTTGACGAACGCTCTTGGGCATTCCGCAGGCGGGCGCGTTGTCCCCGCCGATGGAACCCGCGCGCTCGGCCGGCGCGCCTGACATTCCGACCGTCCGGCCGCGCCGCAAGCGCGCCGTGCGCCGAGGCGGCATCACCGAAAAGACCGTGCGCTTCCTCGCCGAACAGCATCCGGCGACGCCATGCCTGGTAGTCGATCTCGAAGTCGTGGCCGACGCCTACAAGCTGCTGCGGCACTATCTGCCGCTGGCCAGGGTGTTCTACGCGATCAAGGCCAATCCCGCCCGCGAGATCCTGGCGATGCTGGACCGGATGGGCTCCAGCTTCGACGTCGCGAGCCGCGGCGAGATCGATCTGTGCCTGCATCTGGGGGTCAAGGCGGACCGCATCTCCTTCGGCAACACGATCAAAAAGGAAGCGCGACATCGCCTATGCCTATCGAGCAGGGCGTGCGGCTCTATGCCTTCGACAGCGTGGCCGAATTGGAGAAGCTCGCCCGCGTTGCGCCCGGCGCGCGCGTGTTCTGCCGCATCCTGGTCGACAGCGACGGGGCCGAATGGCCGTTGTCGCGTAAGTTCGGCTGCTCGCCCGAAATGGCCGTCGACCTGCTGCGCCAAGCAAAGGCCGCCGGCCTCGATCCGTACGGCGTGTCGTTCCATGTCGGCTCGCAGCAGACCAAAGTCGACCAATGGGACGGCGCTATCGGCCGCGCGGCGCGGATGTTCTCGCTGTTGGCCGAGACCGATATCAACCTCAAGATGGTCAATATCGGCGGCGGCTTTCCCGGCCCATTACCGCGGCGACGTGCCCGGCGTGGAGCGGTATTGCAACGCCGTGATGGCGGCGATCACCCGGCATTTCGGCAACGACCTGCCCGAGATCGTGGTCGAGCCGGGCGGTCGATCGTCGGCGACGCCGGGGTGATCGAAAGCGAAGTCGTGCTCATCGCCGATAAGGGCCTGGGCGACGGTAAGCGCTGGGTCTATCTCGATGTCGGCAAGTTCAACGGCCTCGCCGAGACCATGGACGAGAGCATCAAGTACCGGATCGAGACGCCGGCCGACGGCGGGCCGACCGGTTCGGTGATCATTGCCGGCCCGACATGCGACAGCGCGGACATTCTCTACGAGAAGACCGAGTACAAGCTGCCGCTCGCACTGAAGGTCGGGGACAAGGTCCGGATCATGTCGACCGGCGCCTATACCTCGACCTATGCCTCGGTTGGGTTCAACGGCTTCGAACCGCTGAAGACCTACTGTATCTGACGATCTGTCATGGCGACATTCCGCCGCCCGCCCGGGCGGCGGAAATGTTTTTCGGGAAGGTGATCGGATTGGTCGGGCGGCTCGTATAACGGGTGACGGCCTGACAACTAATTTAGCCCGCGAGGACCATTAGCGCCTTGAAGGCGCCGCAAAAGGACGCCACTCTTCGCCCCGAAACGGCCTAGGCATCGCAGCCCCCCAACATCCGATGCATATTGTCCGACTGCTCTTTTCTCGTTGTTATTCTTGGCGTCATTGTCGGCCGCAGGCCTCGCCGGCATCACCGTCTGGTATTTCGGCCGCGATCTGCCGGACTATAAGCAGCTCGCCAATTACCAGCCGCCGATCGTGTCCTCGGTTTATGCCGGCGACGGCCGGCTTCTGGCGCAATACGCCACCGAGAAGCGCATCTTCGTGCCCGTGAAGGCGATGTCGCAGCTCGTTGACCAACGCCTTCGTCGCCGCCGAGGACAAGGATTTCTATCCGCATCCCGGCGTCAATTTCCTGTCGATGGCGCGCGCCGCGTTTACCGACGTGGCGCGGCTGCGCGAGAACCGCCGGCCGATCGGCGCTTCGACCATCACCCAGCAGGTGGCGAAGAACTTCCTGCTCGGCAACGAGATGTCGCTGAAGCGCAAGATCAAGGAAGCACTGGTCGCCTTGCGCATGGAGCAGGTGCTGTCGAAGCAACGCATCCTCGAGCTCTACCTCAACGAAATCTATCTTGGCCGCGGGTCGTACGGCGTCGCCGCCGCGGCACTGACCTATTTCAACAAGCCGCTCGATCAGCTCGACGTCGCCGAAGCGGCCTTCCTCGCCGCCTTGCCGAAAGCGCCGAGCAGCTACAATCCGGACCGCTATCCGCAAGCCGCCAAGGATCGCCGCGACTGGGTGATCGACCGCATGGCCGATGACGGCTTCATCACCCAGGCGCAGGCAATCGGCCGCCAAGGCCGAACCGCTGACGGTCGTGAAGCGCAGCGTCTCGGACACGGCAAAGGCGCCGTATTTCGCCGAGGAGGTGCGCCGGACGCTGGTCGCGCGCTATGGCGAAAAGGCGCTGTATCAAGGCGGCCTGACGGTACGTACCAGCCTCGATCCGAAGCTACAGGCAAGAGGCGAGCAAGGCGCTGCGCGACGGGCTGATTTCTTATGACCGGCGCCACGGCTGGCGCGGGCCGGTGGCAGCATATCGATCCAAGCAGCGAGTGGCAGGTGAAACTGTCGAAAGTGCCGGCCGTTCCGGGCGCCGACGTCGCCGGGCTGGAAGCTTGCCTACTGTCCTCGCCACCGAGGCCGACGGCGCGCGGATCGGCTTTGTCGACGGCGGCAAGGGCATCATCCCGATGGCGGAGATGAAATGGGCGCGCAAGGAGCTTGATCACGACAACGGGGCGTCGGCCCGGTGCCGCGCCGCGCCAGCGAGGTGATCGAGGCCGGCGATGTCGTGCTGGTCGGGCGCCGCCGCGAAAGGTGGTGACGATTTCGCGCTGGAGCAAATTCCCGAAGTTTCGGGCGCGATTGTGGTGATGGACCCGCATACCGGCCGCGTGCTGGCGATCTCGGGCGGCTTCTCCTACGAGATCAGCCAGTTCGACCGCGCCACCCAGGCCTATCGCCAGATCGGCTCGGCGATCAAGCCGTTCGTCTATATCGCCGCGTTCCAGCACGGGCTTGACGCCGTCGAGCCGAATTGATGGACGAGCCCGTCGTCATCGACCAGGGGCCGGGCCTGCCGAAATGGACGCCCAGCAACTACACGCACAAATTTTACGGGCTGCTGACGCTGCGGGTCGGGGTCGAGCAGTCGCGCAATCTCATCACCGCGCGGCTCGGCGAGACGATCGGACTCGACGCGGTGGCCCATTCGCTCGAAAGCTTCGGCATCATGGACCATATGCCGCATGTTTATTCGATGGTGCTGGGCGCGGGCGAGACCACGCCGCTGCGCCTCACCACCGCCTACGCCATGCTCGACAATGGCGGCAAGGAAGTCTCGCCGACGCTGATCGACCGGGTGCAGGACCGCAACGGCATCGACCATCTATCGCGCCGACCAGCGCAACTGCGCGGACTGCGAAACATCGACTATCACGGTCAGGCGCCGCCGGAATTGCCCGACGATCCGCAAGCAGATCGTCGATCCGCAAAGCGACTATCAGATCGTGTCGGTGACTGCAGGGCGTGGTGCAGTATGGCACCGGCCATGCCGTCGCGTCGCTGGGTCGGCCGATCGCGGGCAAGACCGGCACCACCAACGATTCGAAGGACACCTGGTTCGTCGGTTTCTCGCCCGACCTGGTGGCCGGCGTGTTCGTCGGTTTCGACAATCCGCGCACGCTCGGCGGGCACGAGACCGGCGCCAGCGTCGCGCTGCCGGTCTTCAAGGAGTTCATGGGCGACGCCCTCAAGGACAAGCCGCCGATCCCGTTCCGCATTCCGCCGGGCCTGATGCTGGTGCGCGTCGATCACCACGACCGGCGAGCTGCCTTATCCCGGCGACAAGAAGCGTGATCCTCGAAGCCTTCAAGCCGGGTACCCAGCCCACGGTCGAGGCCAGCAGCGGCGACAACCGAGCCGCAGCACTTCATCGACGACGAAGACGCCGCCTCGATGGCGCCGGTCGGCGCCGACGACATGGAGCATGCTGCCGTCGACCAGCGAGGCAGCCGAACCCGAGCGAGAACGGCGCTGCCGCGTGCCGGTGCAACAGATCGACGCCTGGCCGCCGCCAAGCGGCACCCTCGACCGGCACCGGCGGGCTGTACTAAAAGAGCGCATCATGCGTGCTGAAATCGAAGCAATGGCGGACCAGATCGGCAAGTCGCTCGGCTTGCTGAGGAGGCATCTTTGACTGGGACAAGTCCGTCAAGCGCCTCGACGAACTGAAGGCCCTCACCGAATCGCCCGATCTGTGGAACGACTCGCAGCGTGCCCAGGCGCTGATGCGCGAGAAGTCGCGGCTCGAGCGCGGCATCGGCGGCTACCGCAAGATCGAGAACGAGCTGCACGACGCGCTCGGCCTGATCGAAATGGCGCGAGGCCGAGGGCGACCAGACCATTCTGACCGAGGCCGAGGCCAATCTCGCCAAGCTGCGCGACGAGGCGGCGAAGCGCGAACTCGAAAGCCTGCTTGTCGGGCGAGGCCGACGGCAACGACGCCTATCTTGAGGTCCATTCCGGCGCCGGCGGCACCGAGGCGCAGGATTGGGCCGAGATGCTGCTGCGCATGTATGCGCGCTGGGCCGAGGCGCACGACTACAAGGTGGAATGGATCGAAGAAAGCGCGGGCGAGGGCGCCGGCCTCAAATCCGCGACCATCCGCGTCCTCGGTGAGAACGCCTATGGCTGGCTCAAGACCGAAAGCGGCGTGCATCGCCTGGTGCGGATTTCGCCGTTCGACGCCAACGCCCGGCGCCAGACCAGCTTCGCCTCGGTCTGGGTCTATCCCGTGGTCGACGACAAGATCGAGATCGTCATCGAGGACAAGTATCTCCGCACCGACACCTATCGCTCGTCGGGCGCCGGCGGCCAGCATGTCAACAAGACCGACAGCGCCGTTCGCCTGACCTATCAGCCGCCGGCGATCGGACCCGGTGGTGGTGGCGTGCCAGAGCGAGCGCTCGCAGCACCAGAACCGCGCCCACGCCATGGCGATGCTCAAGGCGCGGCTCTACGAAATCGAACTACAGAAGCAAGAGGCCGCGACCGCGGCGATGAACGCCAACAAGACCGATATCGGCTGGGGCCACCAGATCCGGTCCTACGTGCTGCAGCCCTATCAGATGGTGAAAGATCTGCGCACCGGCGTCGAAACCGGCAACCCGAGCGCGGTGCTCGACGGCGACATCGACCGGTTTCTGGAAGCGGCGCTCGCCCAGCGTATCAAGGGCGCCGATGCGGCGACGGAAGACGCGAAGAAGTAGCGGAACTTAGCCCCGCGTCGCGATGCCCTTTTCCTTGAGCAGGTCCTGCAGCTCGCCCGCTTCGTACATTTCGCGGATGATGTCGCAGCCGCCGACGAACTCGCCCTTCACATAGAGTTGCGGAATGGTCGGCCACTGGGAAAATTCCTTGATGCCCTGGCGGATTTCAGGATCGGCCAGCACGTCGACGCCTTTGAACTTCACGCCCATCTGCGTGAGGATCTGCACCACCGCCGCCGAGAAGCCGCATTGCGGAAATACCGGCGTGCCCTTCATGAACAGCGTGACCTGATTCTGGTCGATATTTTCCTTGATGCGGTCGAAGGCGGGCGCGTTGGTGGCGGTGGTCATGGCGGGTCCTTTCGGCGGAATCGGATCAATCTTGCGGGGCGGCGGTCTGAAGCGCAAGCGCATGGAGCGCATTGCCGACATGGCCGCCCAGCGCGCGATAGACCATTTGATGTTGCTGAATGCGGCTCTTGCCCTTGAAGGCGGATGATACGACCAGCGCGGCGTAATGGTCGCCGTCGCCGCGCAAATCCTCGACGGTGACTTGCGCGCCGGGCAGGCCCTCCTTGATGAGCCGTTCGATCGTTGCCGCGTCCAAAGCCATGAAAATCGTCCTCAGGGGGCCGCCATATAGGCGGGAAACCAGGATTCGTTGATGCGCTTAAGTTCCCCAACCGATATGGCACCGGCCCCGGTCACTGTCAATTGATGGCCGGTTACGGCGCCGAGCCAATAGGCCGGAATGCCGGCGGCGCGGGCGGCGGTCAGCAGCGCGTCGGGATCGGCGCGTCTCGATCAGGTAGCGGGCCTGATCCTCGCCGAAAAAATAGGCGTGGCGGGGCAGGCGGGTCGGCGCGTCGATGGTGGCGCCGCAGATTGCCCGCCATCGCCATCTCCGCGACCGCGACCAGCAGCCCGCCGTCGGAGAGATCGTGGCAGGCGGCGACGCGGCCGGCCGCGATCTCGGCACGGACGAAATCGCCGTTGCGGCGCTCGGCGGCGAGATCGACCGGCGGCGGCGCGCCGTCCTCGCGGCCGAACAACTCGCGCAGATAGAGCGAACAGCCGAGATGGCCGCGCGTATCGCCGATCAGGATCAGCGCATTGCCCTCGCGTTTCAGGGCCAGCGACACGGACTTCGCCGCGTTCGTCGATCAGCCCGACGCCGCCGATGGCGGGGGTCGGCAGGATGCCCTTGCCGTTGGTCTCGTTGTAGAGCGAGACATTGCCCGACACGATCGGGTAGTCGAGCGCGCGGCACGCCTCGCCCATGCCTTCGACGCAGCCGACGAACTGCCCCATGATCTCGGGCTTCTCGGGATTGCCGAAATTGAGATTGTCGGTGACGGCGAGGGGCAGGGCGCCGACGGCGGTGAGATTGCGCCAGCTTTCCGCCACCGCCTGCATGCCGCCGGTGCGCGGATCGGCCTCGCAATAGCGCGGCGTGCAGTCGGTCGTCAGCGCCAGCGCCTTGCGCGCGCCGCTCTCCACCAGCACGACCGCGGCGTCGCCGCCGGGGCGCTGCACGGTGTGGCCCATGACGAGATGATCGTACTGTTCCCAAATCCAGCGCTTCGAGGCGAGATCGGGGCAGGCGAGCAGCTTCTTCAGCGCATCGAAGATCGGCGTCGCCGGCGCGTCGGTGATGTCGGCGCGCGGCGTTGCGTGGCGACATAGCGGCCGGTCGTAAAGCGGCGCCTCCGTCACCAGCGGCCCGACCGGCATGTCGGCCTCGACCTTGCCGTTCATGCGGAGCACCAAGCCGGCCGGTATCGGTGACGCGGCCGATGGCGGCGAAATCCAGCTCCCATTTCTCGAACACGCGCCGCGCCTCGGCCTCGCGCTCGGGCTTGAGGATCATCAGCATGCGCTCCTGGCTTTCGGAGAGCATGATCTCGTAGGCGGTCATGCCGGTCTCGCGCATCGGCACGCGGTCGAGATCGAGCTCGATGCCAAGCCCGCCCTTGCCGGCCATCTCGACCGACGAGGAGGTAAGCCCGGCCGCGCCCATGTCCTGGATCGCGACGATGGCATCGCCCGCCATCAATTCGAGACACGCCTCGATCAATAATTTCTCGGTGAAAGGATCGCCGACCTGAACCGTCGGGCGCTTTGCCTCGGAATCCTCGCTGAACTCGGCGGAGGCCATGGTCGCGCCGTGGATGCCGTCGCGCCCGGTCTTGGCGCCGACATAGATCACCGGATTGCCGACGCCCGCGGCCGCCGAATAGAAAATCTTGTCGGCGCGCGCGACGCCGACCGTCATCGCGTTGACCAGAATGTTGCCGTCATAGCGCGGATGGAAATTGCACTCGCCGCCGACCGTCGGCACGCCGACGCAATTGCCATAGCCGCCGATGCCGGCGACGACGCCCGCGACGAGATGCCGGGTCTTGGGATGATCGGGCGCGCCGAAGCGCAGCGCGTTGAGATTGGCGATCGGCCGCGCGCCCATGGTGAAGACGTCGCGCAGGATGCCGCCGACGCCGGTCGCGGCGCCCTGATAGGGCTCGATGAAGGATGGATGGTTGTGGGATTCCATCTTGAAGATCGACGGCCTGGCCGTCGCCGATATCGACCACGCCGGCATTCTCGCCCGGCCCGCAGATCACGCGCGGCCCGCTGGTCGGCAGGCCGCGCAGCCATTTTCGCGACGACTTGTAGGAGCAATGCTCGCTCCACATCACCGAGAAGATGCCGAGCTCGGTCAGGTTTGGCTCGCGCCCCATGATTTTGACAGCGCGCTCGTATTCCTCCGGGGTCAGGCCATGCTGCGCGACGATCTCGGCGCTGTTGGTCAATCGAGGGCCTCCGCCATGCCCTTGAAGAACCCGATGCCGTCAGTGTTGCCGAGCAACGCGTCGGTTGCGTCCTCCGGGATGCGGCATCAAGCCCAGGACGCGGCGGCGCTCGTCGAAAATGCCGGCGATGTTTCGGATCGAGCCGTTGTGATTGGCTTCGTCGGTCAGGGCGCCGGCGTCGTCGCAATAGCGGAAGGCGACACGGCCATCGCCCTCGAGCCGGTCCAACGTGTCGTTGTCGGCGAAGTAATTGCCGTCGTGATGTGCGACCGGCACGCGGATCACTTGGCCCGCGTTGTAACCGCGTGTAAACGGGCTCTCGCTGGTCTCGACGCGAAGATGAATGTCCTTGCAGTGGAATTTGAGCGTCCGGTTCACGAGCAACACGCCTGGCAATAAATGTGCCTCGGTCAAAATCTGAAAGCCGTTGCAGATGCCAAGTACCGGCGTTCCGGCCTGTGCGCGCACCGCGACCTCGCGCATGATCGGCGAATGGGCGGCCATGGCGCCGCAGCGCAGGTAATCGCCATAGGAAAAACCGCCCGGAATGACGATCAGGTCGAGCTTCGGCAGTTCGGTATCTCGATGCCAGATTTTGCGCGGCGGCTTGCCGGTGGCGCGATGCAGCGCGTCATAAACATCCTGCTCGCGATTGGAGCCGGGGAAAATGATGATGGCGGCTTGCATCGCCGTGGCGCTCTCGCGGGAGAAGGATGGGTTCAGATAGCGTCCGGCGGCGAAGCAATCAAGCGCGTACTCCCGAGTCGCGCCTAGCCGGTCGCGGCGCGGTGTCGGGCCAAGGGATAGTCGCGGCGCAGATACTCCATGGCACCGTCAGCTTTCGATGTCGATCCGATAGCTCTCAACCACGGTGTTGGCCAACAGTTTGCGGCACATCTGATCCACGACGTCGCGCGCGCGCGCCGGGTCGGTCTCGGTCAGTTCCAGATCGATGACCTTGCCCTGGCGCACCTCGCCGAGACCAGCAAATCCCAACGATGCCAAGGCTTGCGCCACGGCCTTGCCCTGCGGATCGAGCACGCCCGGCTTGGGCATGACATGAACGCGAGCTTTCATTGCATCGTATCGGTGGCGCGGATATCGACAGGCCCGGACTCGGGCAGAATACCGAGCCGCCGCGCCACTTCTTGATAGGCTTCCTCGACATGGCCGAGGTCGCGCCGGAACCGGTCCTTGTCGAGCTTTTCGTTGGTTTTCGAATCCCACAAGCGGCAATTGTCCGGGCTGATCTCGTCGGCCAGTACGATGCGGCTTTCGCCCTTGTCGTAGAGCCGGCCGAATTCCAGCTTGAAATCGACCAGGCGGATGCCGATGCCGACGAACAGGCCGCTGAGGAAATCGTTGATGCGGAGCGCCATCTGCATGATCTCGTCGAGCTCATGCGTCGTCGCCCAGGAGAACGCCGTGATGTGCTCCTCCGACACCATCGGATCGCCGAGCGCATCGTTCTTGAAATAATATTCGACGATGGAGCGCGCGAGCGGCGCGCCTTCTTCCATGCCGAGGCGCTTTGCGAGAGAGCCGGCGACGACGTTGCGCACCACGATCTCGAGCGGAATGATCTCAACCGCGCGAACCAGTTGCTCGCGCATATTGAGGCGGCGCACGAAATGCGTCGGCACGCCGATGTCGGCGATACGCATCATCAGGAATTCGCTGATGCGGTTGTTCAGCACGCCCTTGCCGGTGATGGTGCCGCGCTTCTGATTGTTGAAGGCGGTCGCGTCGTCCTTGAAATATTGGACGATCGTGCCGGGTTCGGGACCCTCGAACAGAACCTTGGCCTTGCCTTCGTAGATTTGCTTACGACGAGTCATGGCCGGCCCACCTCCGCTCGACGGTTAAGGTCACTCTATAGCAAGCGGGGTCGGGGGAAACAATCGCTCACAGGGACAAATCGGTCCACGGCGTCACAATTGGAAAATAGCCGCGAAAGCGGAACCGCGGCTCCAGTTCGGGCTTGTCATGCGACGGTATGGCGATCAGCGCGCTCGACACCGTGGCGAAGCCGCGGTCGGTGTCGAACCGCAGGGCCTGGTCGGGTCCGCCGCCATCCTCGCTCAACAGGCTTTCCCAGGCCGACCAATCGCCGGCCGCCGGATCAGGTACCGGCGCCGCGAGAAAACGCGGTCGAAAGCGGCCAAGCCGTGGCATTTCGGCATCGTCTATCTCGCCCGAGGCGATCATCGACAAGCCGTTCTTCACCGGGCGCGCTTCGACCGGCGTCTTGCCGCTGTCGTCGGCGTGGCCCAACCAGAACGCGTCGCGGGAATCGGCGACGATCATGTTGAAGGTACGGTAGGCATGGGGATCGATCGCGGCGAGCGCCGACGCGGCATCGACTGCGTCGGCATGATCGAGCGCCTCGAGCACCAATTCGCCGCGCGAACGTTGACCCGGCGCCGGGCCGAGCGAGCCATGCCGGTTGAGAACGCCGGCGACCACGCCGTGATCGTTGATGCCGAGCCACGAACCGCCCGCCAGTTCGTCGAGCCCGGCCACAACCTCCGGCCGGTCGGGCCAATGCCGCGCCGGCGCGCGCCACGGCCGCGCTTTCATCTCATCGCGGTTGGCACCGACGATTACCGGCCAGTCATGGCCCGGACGGCGCAGCAGGATCAGAGTGCACATCGTGAGGTCTTGCGTTATACGAAGCCGGCGAAAGGGGTCCTTTATGAGCGGTTTCGACGAACGCGAACAGAGTTTCGAGCGCAAATACCAGAACGATCAGGAATTTGCGTTCAAAGTGAAATCACGGCGCAACAAGATCGCGGGCCATTGGGCCGCCGGCGTGCTTGGAAAATCGGGCGCGGCCGCCGATGCCTACGCCGCCTCGGTTGTCGCGGCGGAGCTTGGTAAGGACGGCGAAGAGCATGTCATCGCCAAGCTCGTCGCCGATCTGGCGGCGAAAGGCGTCGACCGCCACCGCATCACGACGGAACTCGAGAAGGCGATGGCCCAGGCAAAGGTGGAATTGGGGTCGCCGAAGTAGCTGTCGGTTTTCAGTCCTCAGTCCTCAGTCCTCAGTTCGCCCGATGGCAACTGATAACTGATCACCGATAACCTTGAACTAGACCTTTCGGTCCTTGGTTTCTGGCGCAAACAACACCGCCGCGATCGCCATGCACGCCAGGAAGCAGAAATAAGCCTTGATGCCCAAGAGGCTGCCGCCCATCGCCGCGACCATACTGGTGGCGATGGTCGGGATCAGGCCACCGCCGAACGCCGTGCCGAACTGCCGGCCCAGGGTATTGCCGGAGTAACGCAGCCGCGCATCCTCGAACAGTTCGGCATAGAAGCTGCCTTCGACGCACAGCGTCAGCGGCGTCAGGATCGCGGGGGACAGTGCGCTCGCCAGCATGATCAAATACGGGTTGCGCGTTTCGAGCAGCGCAAAAAAGACAAAGGCGATGTGGATTATGGCGAGGATAAACCCCGCCAGCATCAGCGGCCGCCGCCCGATCTTATCGGACAGCCACCCCATGGTCGGACCGAGAAACAGGCAGACCACGACGCCGGCCAGGCCGCCCTGAATCATGAGGAGCGCCGGGATATGGAGCGTCTGGGTGCCGTATTGCAACCCGTACACGCCAGGGAGAAAGGCGATGCTCGATTCCGAGAGGGCGCAGAAAAACACGATCAGCGCCGCCTTCGGCGCGTGGCGCAACACGTCGAACAGCGGAATGCGCGATACGCCAGCCTCGGCGGCGCGCTTCACGAAGGCCGGCGATTCATCGACCTTGACGCGAATGTAAAGCCCGATGCCGACGATGATGATGCTGGCGAGGTAGGGCAGGCGCCAGCCCCAGGCCAAGAGCTGGTCGGGCGACAGATGCAACACCGCCTGCACCGCCAGCGACGACAGGATGGCGCCGCCGGCCGCGCCCATCTGCGCGATCGATGCGAACAGGCCGCGGCGTCCCTGGGGCGCGCTCTCCATGGTCAGGATTGGCGCGCCGGTCGACTCACCGCCGAGCGCGCAGCCTTGGATGAAACGCAACAACGTCAGGAGGATCGGCGCGCCGATGCCGATCTGGGCGTAACTCGGAATGCAGCCGATCAACGTGCTCGCGACACCAATCAGCGACATGGTGACGACCATCATCGGCTTGCGCCCGATCTTGTCGCCGAAATGCGCGAAGATCAGTCCGCCCACCGGGCGGCCGAAAAAGCCGATGCCGAAGATCACCATGACGAAGATGTTCTTCACCCATGGCGACATAGTTGCGGCGAAGAAAATCTTGTTGAAGATGATAGGCGCAAGCAGGCCGTAGAGCCCGAAATCGTACCACTCGATCGCGGAGCCGGAGAGCGCGGAGCCTAACAGGCGGCGGTGCTTCCGCGCCTGGCCCCGCGGATCGTAAGGGACCGCAGCGGAATCCGGCATTACGGCCATGACGTTTCCTCAAAACTTATTTTGAGGAACCATAGCACGTAACGTCGCAGTGGCTAGATTACGAAGATTTCACCGGTGCGAGTGCAATCGGATGAGGCTGCGGCAACGAACACGTCTGTCACGTCCTCGGGGCGGCGCAAGCGCGTCTTGTCCTCGCCGGGAAAGGCGTTGTTGCGTAGCTTGGTGTGGACCGGGCCCGGATCGACCAGATTGGCCCGGATCGGCGTATTGGAGATCTCGACGGCGTAGGAACGGACCAATGCCTCGAGGCCGGCTTTCGTTGCCGCGTAAGCATTCCAAAAGGCCCCTGCGTCCCGCCCGGCCGCGCAGGTCGTGAAGATCGCGCGCCCGGCATCCGACCGGCGCAGCAGCGGATCGAGCGAGCGGATCAGTCGCCAGTTAGCCGTCAAGTTCACGTCAATGATTTCTTGCCAGATGGTCGGATCCAGATGGCTGGTCGGCGCGAGATGCGGCAGTACGCCGGCGTTGCCAATGACGATGTCGAGCTTGCCGAAGCGCTCGTGCAGGCCGAGCCCCATACGGTCGATATCGTCGAATTTCCGTAGATCGAGCGGAACCAGGGTCGCTTTGCCGCCTGCCTCGCCGATCTCGTCGTCGAGTTCCTCGAGTGCGCCTTGCGTCCGCCCGACCAGGATGACGAGTGCGCCCTCCGCCGCAAAGCGCTTGGCGACCGCCGCGCCGATGCCGCGCGTCGCGCCGGTGATCAGAGCGAGTTTGTTTTGAAGTTTCCTGGTCATCGCGGTTGCATGACGATCGTGCGTGCTTCGAGACGGCCGCTTCGCGGTTTCCTCAGCATGAGGAAATAATTTGATGGCATTGAAATTGGTCCTCAGCCTGAGGAGCGATGCGCAGCATCGCGTCTCGAAGGCCGCACGAAAGACAATCCGGCGTCACGCCGTTTCGGTCAGGAGCGACAATTGGGTCGAGACCTTGCCGGCCTCGTGGTCGATGAGCGGGATCGGATAGTCGCCGGTGAAGCAGGCGTCGCAAAATTTCGGCGCCGCCGGATCGCGCCGCATTTCGCCCATCGCGCGGTACAGCCCGTCGATCGAAACGAACGCCAGCGAGTCCACGCCGATATGTTTGGCGATTTCGTCTACGGTCATATGGGAGGCGAGCAGATCCTGCCGCTCCGGCGTCGCGATGCCGTAGAAGCAGGAATGACTGGTCGGCGGGCTCGAGATGCGCATATGCACTTCGGCGGCGCCGGCATGGCGGAACATCTCGACGATCTTCATCGAGGTGGTGCCGCGCACGATCGAATCGTCGACCAGGATGACCCGTTTGCCGGCGATCTGGCTCTTGTTGACGTTGTGCTTGAGCTTGACGCCGAGATGGCGGATTTGATCCGTCGGCTCGATAAAGGTGCGGCCGACATAGTGGTTGCGGATGATGCCGAGCTCGAAGGGCAGGCCGCACTCGGCGGCGTAGCCGATCGCCGCGGGCACCCCGGAATCCGGCACGGGAATAACTAGGTCGGCAGCGATATGGCTTTCGCGCGCGAGCTCGGCGCCGATGCGCTTTCGCGTCTCATAAACGCTGATGCCGTCGACGATGCTGTCGGGCCGCGCGAAGTAGATATATTCGAAGACGCAGAGCCGCTTGCGTTCGGGATCGAAGGGCTTACGGCTGTGGACGCCGTGATCGTCGATCAGGATCAACTCGCCCGCCTCGACGTCGCGCTCGAAGGTGGCGCCGATAATGTCGAGCGCACAGGTTTCCGACGACAGGATCCAGGCATCGCCCAACCGGCCCAGCACCAACGGCCGCACACCCAAGGGATCGCGCACGCCGATCAAACCGTGCTGCGTGAGGGCGGCGAGCGAATAGGCGCCTTCGACCTGGCGCAACGCGTCGATGACGCGGTCCTCGACGTTGTCCTTCAGGCTGGTCGCGATGAGATGGACGATGACCTCGGTGTCCGAGGTCGACTGAAACAGGCTGCCGCGCCGCACCAATTGGCGGCGAAGGTGGTACGAATTCGTCAGATTTCCGTTGTGACAAATGGCCAGTCCGCCGAATTCGAAATCGGCGAATAGCGGTTGAACGTTGCGCAGCGCGACTTCGCCCGTGGTGGCATAACGGACATGACCGATGGCCGCCTTGCCGGTCAGGCGCTGAATCACTTCCTTGGCGCTGAAATTCTCGCCGACCTGCCCCAGGGCGCGATGCGCATGGAACTGTTCGCCGTCATAGCTGACGATGCCCGCCGCCTGTTGCCCGCGATGCTGGAGGGCATGGAGGCCGAGCGCCACCAGTGCGGCGGGTTCCGGATGGCCATAAACGCCGAACACGCCACATTCTTCATGCAGCCGATCGTCATCGAAGGGATTGGTGGTGACCATGGTTCCGCCACTCCCGATATGGGCATTGCCCGTCCCATTTGCAGCGGCCGCGGTCACGGCTGCTGACCTTGTTGCTGCTGGTTGATCAGCCGGTCCATGTCGGCGCGGTCTTGGGGCTTGTAAGACGGTGCCGGATTGGCCGGCGCCGTGCTTGGCTTGGGCGAGGAGAGCGCGCGGGCCGCGGCGTCGGCCGCGGACGATGGCGTGCTCGGCGCCGGTGTCGGCTCATGCGCGACCGTCGTCTTCGCCTGCTCGCGCCATTTCGCCGGCACCAAGGATTCGAGAATATCCGCGCCGGCTTGCAGGAATGGACGGCTGCGGGCCTCGGTGACCCATTTCGGTTCGGACTTGTCAGGGAAGTACCAATTGAGCGCGATGAAACCGAGCGACACCAGCACCGCGCCGCGCACAATCCCGAACAGCAAGCCGAACAACCGGTCGAACGAGGACATACCGCTTTGCGACACGCGCTTCGAGACGCTGCCCGTGATGATCGACAGGACGATCAGCGCCACCAAAAACACCGCCGCGCCGGCCGCGATGTTGGCGATCGGCCCCTTGGGCAGGAACCGTTCGGCGAAGGGTACGACGTAAATATAGCCGTAGAAGGTGATGAGGCCGGCGCCGAGCCACGCTACGATGGCCAACAGCTCGCGCACGAACCCCCGCATATAGGCGAAGCCCGCCGAGAACAGCACGATCAAAACGACGGCGATGTCGAGCGTATTCATCTGGCTTGCCGTCGGACCGGCATCACGATCCCTCCACTATCCGTGTTTTCCATGAATCGCTCGACCAATTGGCGCACATGCCGGACTTCGGCGACGCGCAAAACAGTGTCGCCGCCGTGGCGCGGCGGCGTGTACGCGTTGAGAAAGCCGAGCTTCGCCGCTTCCCGCAGCCGTGCCTCGGCTTGGCCCACTGGACGGATCTCGCCCGAAAGGCCGATCTCGCCGAAGATCACCGTCTTGTCGGCGACCGGTTCGTGCGACAGCGCCGAAAGCAGCGCCGCCGCCGCGGCGAGGTCCGCCGCAGGCTCGTTGATACGGAGGCCGCCGGCGATGTTGAGATAAACGTCGCGCGCGCCGACCGCGACGCCGCAGCGCGCCTCCAGCACGGCGAGGAGCATCGCGAGGCGGTTGCCGTCCCAGCCGACCACGGCGCGGCGCGGCGTGCCCAAGGACGAGGGGGCGATCAGTGCCTCGATTTCGACCAGGACGGGGCGGGTGCCTTCCATGCCGGCGAACACGGCGATTCCGCTGACCGGGCCTTGCCGCTGCGCCAGGAACAGCGCCGATGGGTTGGCGACTTCCGCGAGCCCGCGATCGGTCATTTCGAACACGCCGATCTCGTCCGTCGGACCGTAGCGGTTCTTGACGGCACGGAGGATACGGAACTGATGGCCGCGGTCGCCTTCGAAATAGAGCACGGTGTCGACCATGTGCTCCAACACGCGCGGACCAGCGATCATCCCTTCCTTGGTAACGTGGCCGACGAGGAACACCGTGAAACCGCGCGTCTTGGCCAGACGGATCAGCTCCTGCGCAGAGGCGCGGACCTGGCTCACCGTGCCGGGTGCGGCGTCGATATTGTCGATGTAGGCGGTCTGGATGGAATCGATCACCACGATCTTCGGCCCGCCGGCATGATCGAGGGTGACCGCGATGTCACGCACGCTCGTCGCCGCCGCTAGCTGCACCGGCGCGCCGGTGACGCCAAGACGGGCGGCGCGCAGCCGCACCTGGTCGAGCGATTCCTCACCTGAGACGTAGAGGCAATCGAGGCCCGACGTCGCCAGCGCCGCGACGATCTGCAATAGCAGTGTCGATTTGCCGATGCCGGGGTCGCCGCCGATCAGCAGTGCCGAGCCGGGTACCAGGCCGCCGCCGCAAACACGGTCGAACTCGGCGATGCCCGTGGTGCGGCGCGCAAGCTGCCCGCTCGCGCCGCCGAGGCTTGCCAGGTCCAGTTTTTTTGCCTTGCCGGCGCCGAGGCCTTTGGGGACGCTCGCCTGCACCGCTTCCTCGACGAGGCTGTTCCAGCCACCGCACGCTTCACAGCGCCCGGCCCATTTCGGGTAGACGGCGCCGCATTGCTGACAGACGAAACGTGACTGCGCGCGAGCCATCTACAGCGCCCTTATCTCCATTTTGATCGGACCTTCCGCGTTGCCATGAATGAATTGCTCAACGAATTCATTGCCGGAATGGTCGATGCGGTCGGCGGTATCCGACCAGATGATTCGCCCTTTGTAAATCATGGCGACGCGGTCGGCGATCTTACGAGTCGAGGCCATGTCATGCGTGATCGAGATCGCCGTCACGCCCAGATCCTTCACGCATTTGATGATGAGGTCGTTGATGACGTCCGCCATGATCGGATCGAGACCCGTTGTGGGCTCATCGAAAATGATGATTTCCGGCTCTGCCGCAATAGCGCGGGCCAGGCCGACGCGCTTCTGCATGCCGCCGGACAATTCCGACGGGCTGAGCATCGCTACCTCCGGTCCAAGGCCGACGGCGCCGAGCTTCTGTATCGCGATTTCCTTGGCCCGCGCGCGCGCCATGCCGTGGCCCTGGATCAGGCCGAAGGCGACGTTTTCCCAGACCGGGAGCGAATCGAACAACGCCGCGCCCTGAAACAGCATGCCGAACTTCCGCAGCAGCTTGAACCGCTCGCCGCCCGACAATTTCGTGGCCTCGACCCCGTCGATCAGGATCGACCCGGCATCCGGCGTCATCAAGCCGAGGATACACTTCACCGTCACCGACTTGCCGGTGCCTGACCCGCCGATGATGACGAGGCTCTCGCGCTCGTTGACATCGAAATCGACGCCGTCGAGCACGACCTTGGGGCCGAACGATTTCTTAAGGCCGCGGACGGCGATTTTGACCTTGCCACTCATGACGAAAAGAAAATCGCCGTCAAAAGGTAGTCGGACAGCAGGATCATGATCGAAGCGGATACCACGGCGTAGGTTGTGGCGGCGCCGACGCCCTGCGCGCCGCCCTTGGAATGGTAACCATGATAGCAGCCCATCAGCGCGACGATGAAGCCAAACACCGCGGACTTGACCAGGCCCGATACGACGTCGTCGGTCGAGAGATTGTCCCACATCACGCTGAGAAAGCTGCTGGGATTGTAATCGAGCGAATAGGTGCCGACCAGAAAGCCGCCGAATACGCCGATGACGTCGGCGACGAACACGAGGCAGGGCAGGGCAATGGTGCCCGCGATCAGCCGCGGCACGACGAGATATTTGTAGGGGTTGGTCGACAGCGTCGAGAGCGCGTCGATTTGGTCCGTGACGCGCATTGTGCCGATCTCGGCCGCGATCGCGGCGCCGATGCGTCCGGCGACCATGAGGCCGGCGATCACCGGCCCGAGCTCGCGCGTCACGGAAAGCACGACGATAATGGCGACGCCCGTTTCGGCGGCGAAGCTGAACCCGGTATGGGCCTGTAGCGCCAGCACCATGCCGGTGAACAACGCCGTCAAGCCAACGACCGGCAACGAGTAGAAGCCCATATCGATGAGCTGGCGGCCGATCAGGCGGGGATAGAAGGGCGGCCGGAAGCAGTGGCTGACGCCGATAATCGTGAAGAGCGCGAGCCTGCCCGTCGCTTGCAGGAAATGAATGAAGATGCGGCCGATGCTGGCAAGGAAATCAAGCATGGGCGCCGCCGCGATAGACCCGATGGTGCTTGCCGCCCAACTGCGTCAGCACCTCATAGGCGATGGTGCCGGCGTCCTTGGCGAAGTCGTCGACGCCATAGTTTTCATCGAGCAGATCGGCATAGGCGCCCGGCCGGGCCAGCGTTCGGGTTGATGCCGGTTACGTCGACCGTGATCAGGTCCATCGAAATGCGGCCGACGATCGGCGCGCGTTTTCCGCCAATGCCGACACTGGCGCGGTTGCTTGCCGCCCGCAGCCAACCGTCGGCATAACCCATCGCCAGGGTCGCGACCCGGCCTTGGCGCGGCATGCGGAAGGTGCCGTCGTAACCCACGGTTTGGCCTTTATCGAGATCACGAACCTGAAGAATTTTTGCTTTAAGTTTAATTGTTTGTTTCATTGGATTAACGTGCCCCGGCAGGGGATTTGCGCCGTAGAGTGCGGCGCCGGGACGGACGAAATCGAAATGGTAGGCGGGCCCTAGATAAATTCCCGAGCTGGACGCCAGGCTGGCGGGCGCGGGCGGCAAACTCTTGAGCAGGACGCGAAAGGCGTCAAGCTGCGTCCGGTTCATTTTCGCGGCTCGGTTCCATGCGGTGGTGAGGTGACTCATCACCCCGGCGACGGTAACGCCATCGAGCAGCGACGGTTCGGCCACGAGGCGCGCCGCTTCGTCCGGCGGCACGCCGAGCCGCGCCATCCCCGTGTCGACATGAAGGATCGCCGGTCCGCCGCGCCCGGCTTTGCGCCAGTCCCTTATCTGGCCGAGGTGGTTCAGCACCGGAATCAATCGGCCGCGCGCGAAGTCCCGCGCCGGCGCCGGCCTCGAAGCCGTTGAGGATCGCAATGCGCGCGTCGGGCACGAGGCGCCGCAGCGCCAAGCCCTCGCCAGCATCGGCGACAAAAAACAAGCGGCAGCCGGCGCGCCGGAGGCGCGGCGCGACCTGGACCATGCCGACCCCGTAGGCATCGGCCTTGACCACCGCGGCCGCCTCGCAGCCGCGCTTCAGCAGCGCGCGCAAGCGCCGCCAATTGGCGGCGACGGCGTCGAGATCGATTTCGAGGATGGAATTGGGGCGGGCGCTCAAAACCGCTCTTCGGCGTGGCGGTCGCCACGCACGTAGTTATCGAAGCGCGTGGTGTTGCTATCGAAGCGCAGGGTGATGTTATTGATTGGGCCGTGGCGCTGCTTGGCGATCAACAGCTCGGCCGTGTCATGCACTTCTTCGAGCCGCTTGTGCCAGCGCTCGTAGCGCTCGTTGAATTTGTCGTTGGCTTCTTCCGGCCGTTGCGCCGGCTGACCGCGGCTGAGGTAATATTCCTCGCGGAAAATGAACATGACGACGTCGGAATCCTGCTCGATCGAGCCCGATTCCCGCAAATCCGACAGCATCGGCCGCTTGTCCTCGCGGGATTCGACCTGACGCGACAGTTGCGACAGCGCCAGCACCGGCACGTTCAGTTCCTTTGCCAGCGCCTTGAGGCCGCGGGTGATTTCCGACACTTCCTGCACGCGATTCTCGCTGCCCGGCCCGTCGCCGCTGCCGCGCAGCAATTGGAGATAGTCGATCACGATCAAATGCAGGCCGTGCGTGCGCTGTAGCCGTCGCGCCCGCGTGCGGAGGCCGGTGATGGACAGCGCCGGCGTGTCGTCGATATAGAGCGGCACCTCGGCGAGATCGAGACTGGCGCGGACGAATTTGTCGAAATCCGCGCCCGAGACTTCGCCGCGTCGGATGCGGTCGGACGACACGCCGGATTGTTCGGATAGCACGCGGGTCGCCAATTGCTCGGCCGACATTTCGAGAGAGAAGAAGCCGACGACAGCGCCGTCCTCGGCAATGGTGCGGCCGTCGGCCGCCTTGCCGGCGCGGTAGGCGCGCGCGGCGTTGAAGGCGATGTTAGTGGCGAGCGCGGTCTTGCCCATCGAGGGACGGCCCGCGAGCACGACAAGGTCGGAGGGATGGAGTCCGCCGAGATTCTTGTCGAGGTCGGCGAAGCCGGTGCGCGACGCCGATGGTCTTGCCGCTCTTCTGGAATGCGGCTTCGGCCACGTCGATCGCGTCCTTAAGCGCGTGGTTGAACGGCTGAAAGCCGCTGTCGTACTCACCCAGCGTCGCGAGGTCGAACAGCTTCTTTTCCGCCGTCTCGATCTGCGCCTGCGCCTCGCGCTCGAGATCGTAGGCATAGGCGTCGTTGACCACGTCCTCGCCGATCGTGATGAGTTGGCGGCGCAAGATGCAGATCGTAGATCTGCCGCCCGTAATCGTCGGCATTGATGATGGTGACGACCGACGCGGCAAGTCGCGCCAGATATTGCGCGCCGCCGATCTCGCGCGAGCGCCCCGTCCTGATCGAACATGTTCTTGAGCGTAACCGGATTGGCGATTTGCGCCCGCTCGATCAGCGTCGCGGATCGCGCGCGAAAACGCGCTGATGCACCGGCTCGGCGAAATGCTCCGGCAGCAAAAATTCGGCGACTCGGCGATATGCCTCGTTATTGACGAGGATCGCGCCCAGCAGCGCTTGCTCGGCCTCGATATTTTGAGGCGGGGAGCGGTAAATCGCGTCACTGTCGCGAAGCGGCGTGACGTTCGAAGGCGCGGCGTCCACCATGACAACGATGTTATCAAGCGACGGCGGCGAGCGTCAGGTTAAATCCGACTCAGCCGGACTCGTTAACAGCGGGGATATCGGGGACAGGGATCAGGCGGCGCGCTCAACCCGTTCCACCAGCGGCGGAACGTGGCTGCGTTCCCAGTCGATCATGTAGTCCCGCGTCATCGGCACGGCATCGACTCGTTTCGCGAGCTGCATCTGGAAATTAAGATGGCCGCCCCAACGGAATGCCACCTCCGACCCCGCAAGATAGAATTCCCACATCCGGCAGAAGCGCTCGTCGTACAACGTCTTTACGCGATCGCGGTTGGCGGCGAAGCGCGCACGCCACTGATGCAGAGTCTCGGCGTAGTGCAGACGCAGAATCTCGATATCGGTAACCCACATGCCGACTTTTTCGACCACCGGGACGACTTCCGACAGCGACGGCGAGTAGCCGCCGGGGAAAATGTATTTGCGCAGCCACGGATTGGTGGTCGCCGGCCCATCCATGCGGCCGATGGAGTGGAGCAGGGCAACACCGTCGTCCGGCAGTAGTCCCTTCACCTTGCGGAAGAACGCCTTGTAATGCGGCACGCCCACATGCTCGAACATACCGACCGACACGATGCGATCGTAAACGCCGGTCTCCTCGCGATAATCGCGCAGTACGAATTTCACCCGGTCGGCGACCCCGGCCGCCGCCGCACGCCGCTCCGCGACCTTAAGCTGCTCGATCGACAGGGTCAGGCCGGTCACCGAAACGTCCGGCTTCCTTCGCCAGATAGATCGCGAGCCCGCCCCAGCCGCAGCCGATATCGAGCACCTTCTGGCCGGACCTCAGTAATAATTTCGACGCGAGATGGCGCTTCTTGTTGGCCTGCGCCTCTTCGAGCGAAATATCGAGCGCGGGCCAATAGGCGCAGGAATATTGCCGGTCGTTATCGAGGAAGAGATCGTAGAGGGTTTCGGACAGATCGTAGTGATGGGCGACGTTTTTCTGTGACTGGCCGACCGGATTGTATTGGTGGAACACGCGCAGCATGTGGCCGAAGCCGGCATAGAACGGCGTCACGATCGACGGCGGCGCTATCGCCTGGTTCTCGCCGATGAACATGAGAAAATCGAAAGCATCGGCGTCCTCGATGGTCAGGGTGCCGTCCATGTACGCCTCGCCGAGATAGAGGCGTGGATTGAAGAACAGCCGCCGCTCGAGCTTCGGGTCGTGCAGCCTTATGGTGATGGTCGGGCCGGCGATGTCGCCGGAGAAACTATGCGTCGTGCCTTGCGGGTCGATCACCCGCAACGTGCCCTTGATGATGAGATGGCGCAGCAACAAGCCAAGCAACATTGCCTTCCCCTGGATCGGTCTTACCCCGCACTATCCGACAAGGAAGGGCCGCAAAACAAGGCCCTGATTAGATCATTTCCAATCGCCCCCGTTTGCGCGGGCGGGGGAAGGCACGGTCGAGCGCGGCGAGCTCGGGCGGGGAAAAGGTGAAATCAAGCGCGGCGCGATTGTCGCGGACGTGGTTCGTGTCGGCCGCCTTGGGGATAACGATGAGGCCGTCTTGGCGCAACAACCAGGCGAGCGCGATCCGGGCCGGGCTGACACCGCGCGCCGCCGCGATTTCCTGGAGGGTGCGATTGGCCAGTAGCTTGCCTTGCTCGATCGGCGAATAGGCCATGATCGGAACATTCATCTCGCGGCACCATGGCAGCAATCCCGCCTCGATTCCGCGCCGCATCAAATTGTAGAGTACCTGATTGAGGGCGCAGGCCTTGCCGCCGGGAAGGCGCCATAGCTCTTCCATGTCGTCGACGTCGAAATTACTGACGCCCCAGCGGCGGATCTTGCCGGCGGCGCGCAACGTCTCGAAGCCTTCGATGGTTTCGAGCAGCGGCACGTCTTCCCGCCAATGCAGCAGATAAAGATCGATCCGGTCGGTGCCGAGCCGCTTTAGGCTGCGCTCGCAAGCGGCGGCCATTTTCTTCCGGCCGGCATTGTGGGGATAGACCTTACTGACGATGAAGACGTCGTTGCGACGGCCCTTCACCGCCTCGCCGACGACTTCCTCGGCGCCGCCGTCGCCGTACATTTCGGCGGTATCGATCAGCGTCATGCCGAGCTCGAGGCCGAGCTGTAACGCGGCGACGACATCGGCGCCGCTCGTGTGAGGCTCGCCCAAACCCCACGTACCCAGGCCCAGAACCGGCACTCGAGTGTCGTCTGGCAAAGAGAGAAACCGCACCGCAGCCTCCCGCAACCGCTATTTGATTATCCTATCTCCCATTAACGACAATATGGGGACGGGTTGGTTCCAGCCGCGGCGCCGCTATTTCTCGGTCGCGGCCTCCGGGGCCGGTTCGTCGACGGCCTCGGCTTCCGTTTCGGCTTCAGCCTCGGCCGCTTCGCGCTCGGCGGCGGCGCGGGCGAGGCTCAGCGGATCGACGCCTTGCTTCTGCATTTCCGCTTCTTCCGGCGATTGCGCGATGTTGGCGGTTACCGTGACCGAGACCTCGGGATGCAGCACAACGCGTGTTTTGTGCAGGCCGAGACTCTTGATTGGGCGGTCGAGCACGATTTGGCTGCGTCCTACCGTAAAACCGGCCGAGGTTACCGCATCGGCGATGTCGCGTGCCGAAACCGAGCCGTAGAGCTGTCCGCTCTCGCCGGCTTGGCGGATGATGACGACGTGGAGGCCGTCGAGCTTGGTCGAGACTTGTTCGGCCTCGCCCTTGCGTTCCAGGTTCTGCGCCTCGAGTTGCGCGCGCTGTTTGTCGAAATAAGCCAGATTGTCCTTGGTGGCGCGCAGCGCTTTTTTCTGCGGCAGTAAGAAATTGCGCGCGTAGCCGGGACGAACCTTCACCACCTGGCCCATCTGGCCCAGGTTTTCGACGCGCTCCAACAGGATGAGTTCGATCATCGCCGTCCCCTATTGTATCGAATAGGGCAGGAGACCGAGAAAGCGCGCCCGCTTGATCGCTTGCGCCAATTCCCGCTGCTTCGTGGCCGACACCGCGGTGATACGGCTTGGCACGATCTTGCCGCGCTCGGAAACGTAGCGCTGCAGCAGTTTCACATCCTTGTAGTCGATCTTCGGCGCGTTCGGGCCGGAGAAGGGGCAGGATTTGCGCCGCCGGAAGAACGGCCGGCGTCCGCCGCTGCCCCCGCGCCCGCCGAAACCGCCGCCGCGGTCGTCGCCGCCGAAGCCGCCACGGTCGCCGCGATCACCGCGGTCGCGATCGGAATAGCCGGTGTCGCTCATCGCTCAACTCCTTCGGGCGCTACCGCCGCTATCGGTTCGGCATCGCGGTCGCGGCGCGGGCCGCGGTCGCGATCCCGGTCGCCGTAGCCACCGCGGTCGCCATAGCCACGATCGCCGTAACCGCCGCGGTCGCGATCCCGGTCGCGGTCCTCACCGCGGCCGCGCTGTAGCATGGCCGACGGGCCTTCCTCCAGCGCCTGGACCCGAACCGTGAGGTAGCGCAAAACGTCCTCGTTGAGGCGCATGTTGCGCTCCATCTCGGCGACCGCCGCGGGCGGCGCGTCGAGATTGAACATCACGTAATGACCTTTGCGATTCTTCTTGATGCGGAAGGCGAGGTTGCGCAGGCCCCAGCTCTCACGCTTCTTCACCTCGCCGCCTTGCTCGGTGACGATGGTGGTGAACTGATCGGCGAGCGTATCGACTTGCGGGCCGGAAATGTCCTGACGCGCAATAAACACGGTTTCGTATAACGGCAAAGCGTTCAGCTCCCTATGGCTGTTCGCGGCCCGGTGCTGGTCGAGGCTTTACGCCTAAACTGTCAGCGGATCGGGCCAAGCCGGCCCAATGCCGGCAAGGAGGCGGCGGACTATACAGCAAGGCCGTCACCGCGCAAGCGCGGGACGGCCGTTCTGGACCGTCACCGTCCGGGGTGGCGGGCGAGGTCGGCGGCGATCTCGTCCGCGTTGAGGCCTTCGTCGAGCTCGCGCGCGACCAGGCGTGCCGTAGCGCCAAAGCCGCTCGCCAGCACCGCGACATTGGCGTTGACGCCGGCGCGATAGGCCGGCCGGCCCGGCACGTCCGCGATCTCGCCGTCATGCATCGCCACCACCCTGCAAGCGCCGTGTGTATCCTCGGTCACGATCGGCGCGCCGGAGCCGCGATGGCCCGCGTCGCAATCGTGCTCGATCGCGCCGTCGCCGAACCGCTCGCCGAGCCAGCATTGCGCCGAGCGATAGGGCACGGCCCCGCCGTGAAACGACATGCCGTAGCCGAGCAAATAGTAGCGGCCGTCGTCCATGTGCCAGTCCGCGGCAGGCTCGAGCGGCATCGTCTCCGCCGCGCTTACCGGCGGCTCCACCGTCAACGGATCGCGGTCGAGCACCGCGATCGCCCAGTCGCCGCCGTAATCGTGACGCCCCCCCGCCAGCTTCGCGCAGTAATCGCCGCGCGCTACCACCGTCGCGGTCTCGGTGCTGAGGGCGTGGCCGAGGTCATAACCGTGGCTGAAGGTGAATTGGCGCCGGCCGCGGCAGCCTTTGTCGACGACATGCAGGCTGGTGGCGATCTCGCGTCGGTTGGCAACGATGAAAGCAGTGCCGGTGTCGGCGCCGTTCAGCGCAAGGCCGATGCCCCAGCCGCAGCGGCCGCGGCCCGGCGCGATCGGTTGCGGCGCCGGGTTTTCCGCGAAGCTGTTGACGGATACGAGACTTTCCTGGTGGCGTGCCGGCGCGACGCACAGCGGACTCGCCTGCGCGGCGGAGACGCATAACAAGCGCAGCAAAATCGCAATGAGAAACCCTCCTCCTTGTTGGGGGAGGTCGCGAGCTGCCGTAGGCCGCGAGCGGGTGGGGGTGATCGCTACACCTGCATCGGCATCACCCTCACCCTCACCTGAAATGCTTCGCTGCCGCTCGGCATTTCTTCCCTTCCCCATCGAGGGGGAGGGAGGAACGCGGCAATGCAACACGAGCCTCACCGCTTCATGCCGACCTTCCGGCCGACCTCCGGAGGGAGCGGCAGCGCGCGATGCTCCGCCAACATTGCGTCGAGGCGCTCTTGGATTGCGGCCGGAAACGGGGCCGCGCGCGGTCCGGCGAGATCGACATGCAGCGCCAGCATCTCGAAGGTCGCGACCTGCTCGTCGCTATCCGCCATCGCCATGCGGCAAAAGAAGTGGAACCGCTTGGCGTCGGCGTCGATCAGGCGGCACGTAATGGCGAGCCGGTCGCCGAGCTTGGTCTCGCGCGCGTAGGTGACGTGGCTCTCCATGGCGTACATGGAAAAGCCGGTGTCGCGGCGATGGGCTTGGCCGCAGCCGATGGCGTCGAACAGCACGTCCGTCGCCTTGTCGAACATGACGACGTAATAGGCCATATTGGTGTGGCCGTTATAGTCGATCCACTCTGGCCGCACTGCGATGTCGAGCGTCGGCAGCACGGCCATCGCGGTCATTCCACGAACGCCGGCGCGGACCAGTGCAGCCAGCCGGTCCAGTGCAGCCACAACATGCCGAACAGCATCGACAGGATGGTGATGGGGATACCGGCGCGGGCGTATTCGCGGAAACTCAAATGCACGCCGAATTGCGTCGCACGCTCCGCGACGATGAGATTGGCAAAGCTGCCGAGCAACAGGAAATTGCCGGCGAACGAAAACAGCAACGCCATGCCGTAGAACGCACCCTCCGGTGGGTTGGGCCAGATCTGCAGCAGCACGATCACCGACGGCACGTTGCCGAACACGTTACTCATCAGCAGCGTCAGCGGCGCCAGCACGTTGAGGTGGTCGGGCAACAGACCGGCATCGCCGAGCGAGGCGACGAACTGATAGGCGAGCCCCGACTGCGCCAAGGCACCCGTCACCGCGAACAGACTCAGGAACAAGAGCAGCAACGGCCAGTCCACCGCCGCGATCATGGTGCGGCTGGTGATTTTGCGGCTGGCCAGAAGCAGCGCGGCGATGACCAGCCCGCCAACCTCGCGCGGCAGCGACGTGGTGAACAAGATCAAAAGCGCGACCAGCGCCACCAGCGCCTTGATGGTCTGGTTGCGATCGAACGGATGCCGCGGCACGTCGGGCATGTCAGGGATCAACGCCGGCGCCGGGTCCATGACGCGGTCGCGCCATTGGAACCAAATCACGCCGAACACGATAAGCAGCCCGACCATCGCGGGTACCGCGCAGGCGCCGAGAAAATTATGGAAACTGAGATTGCCGATCTGGCCGAGATAGATGTTCTGCGGGCTCGAGATCAGCGTCGCCGCCGAGCCGGTGTTGGCGGCCGTGACAAGGCCAATAAGGATTGGCTTCGGATCGTAGCCGCGCGCTCGGGCGCCGGCGATCAAGAGCGGCGCCATCGCGAACACGACGATGTCGTTGGCGAGGAGGGCGGTCAGCGCGCCGCACACCCCGACGGTCAGCGCCAGTAGCGACAGCGGACCGCTATGTTTCGCCGTGATCCAGTCGGCGCACATATCGTAAAAGCCGGCCGACAGGAATTGCGCCGAAATGATCATCAGCGCGAACAGAAGGACGAGCGTCGAAATGTCGATGCTGCCGCTGATATCGTCGATGGTGACGGTCTCGGTACCCAAAAGGGCAATCGCGCCCAAAAGCGCGATGCCGGTCCGATCGACCCTAAACCACGGCAACCGTCCAGCCGCCAGACCCAGATAGGTCAGGAAGAAAACGATGAGAATGATGGCGTTTGGCATCGGGACAGGAAAGCGGGGCTGACAGCGGCGCCGATCATAGAGCGGATTTAATCGCCCGTGGGGAGAGAATTGTTGCTTACGGAGCGGTCGAGCGAGGGCGGCGCGTTCGCCAAACAAAAGGCCAGAAGAGAAGGGCCGAATTCATATTGACCATATATTGTCAATATGACATAAAGTGCGCATGACAAAGACACGCCCTGAGACAGCCGCGCAAATTCCCCTGATTGTCGCCGATATCTACGAGCTTGCGGGACGGCTGCGCGCGGGAGGCGACGCGATCGCCGCGACCGTGGGCCAGACCCAGGCGCGCTGGCAGGTGCTGAGCGCCGCGTCCGGCGAGCCGCCTTTGTCGGTACCGCAGATCGCGCGCCGTCTCGGCCTGACCCGCCAAGCTGTCCAGCGCGTCGCGGACTTACTGTCGGAGGAAGGGCTCGCTGCCTATGCCGACAACCCGGACCACAAAGCGTCGCCGCATCTGATCCTGACGAAGGCGGGACACGACACGTTGGCTCGTCTCACCAAGACCGCACGCGCGGGGCACGAGGCGCTGGCGGCGAGACTCACATCAACCGATTTGGCGACGCTGCGCCGTGACTTGCGCGCGCTGCTCGATGCCGTGAAGACTTCAAACAAAGGAGAGTGACATGAACCAGAACCTGATCGCGGTATTCCGCGAAGCGAGCGTTGGCTCAATTGCCGAAACGATGAATTTCCCAAGCGTGGTGGGCAAGCTGATCGCGGCGGGCGCCGAGGGATATCATTGCGACCTCTATCGTCACGAAAAGACCTACTACATGCCGGATGGCAGCTCTCATGTCGAAGTCGAGGAGCTCGATCCGAGCAAATTCAACGGCCAACACATCGCCCGCGATTTCAACGAGGCGGAGATCGTGGCGGCGCTTCGCGCGGTGCAAGCCGGCGCCATCACCTACCTCGAGTTCCTGCGCCGGATCATGAAAGCAGGCTGCGTCGGATACCAAGTCTGCATCGCCGGCAGGCGCGCGCTTTACTTTGGCCGTACCGGCCAAGTCTATGTCGAGAAGTTTCCGGGCAGCAACTAGTCGGCTTGACAAAGCGGGCCATAACGCGTAACAACATGGTTACCCAATATGGCCCGCGCTCAATCCGCCAATCACATCTTCCGCGCCATCGCCGATCCGACGCGGCGCGCGATCCTCGATCGGCTGCGCGCCGGGCCGGCCAATGCCGGCGCGCTGGCGGCCGATTTCGCGTCGAGCCGGCCCGCGATTTCAAAGCATCTTCGGGTATTGCGCGAGGCCCGTCTGGTCATAGACACGCCACAAGGGCGGGAACGCGTCTATGCCGTCAATCCGATGCCGTTGCAAAGCATCGCCGGTTGGCTCGAGGGCTACCGTTCGTTCTGGCAATCGAGCCTGACCATCCTAAAGCGTAACCTGGAGGCAAAATGAGCGTAATAAAAGCCGGTGCACGCGCCATCGCCGATCTGGTAGACGGCAACGTCGTGGCAAGCGTCGAAATCGCGGCCCCGCCGGCGCGGGTATTTCAGGCGCTGACATCGCGCGACATCGTCGATTGGTGGGTTCGCCCGGGCGTGTTCGACACGCGCGAATGGCGCGGCGACGTCCGCGTCGGCGGCCGTTGGCGCACCACTGGTGTCGCGCGCGGTCAGGCTTATGCCCTCGAAGGCGAATATCTCGAGGTCGATCCGCCGCGGAAACTGGTCCACACGTGGCGCGGCGGTCCAGGCCCGGTGAGCACCGTCACGTACCTGTTGGAGCCGATCGAGGGCGGCACGCGCATCACGCTCCGTCATGCCGGCATCGTCGTGTCCGACGGCGGCGAGGGCATCAATGCCGGTTGGCGCACCAGTTTCGAGCGCCTGGCAGAAATCCTGAATGGCGTATGACGAAAAGACGGCCGAGCGGGTCCGCCGCGTTCTGAGTGGGCGCCGCCATGTCGTCGAAAAGAAGATGATGGGCGGCCTCAGCTTCATGGTCGGCGGCAACATGGCCTGCTCGGTCAGCGGCAAGGGCGGCATGCTGATCCGGGTCGGGCCCGACGCAACGGGCGACGCGGCGAAGGAGCCCCACGCCCACCTAGCGAAGATGGGCGCGATGGTGATGACCGGCTTCATCCGGGTCGATCCCGACGGCTATCGCACCGACGCCGCCCTTAAGAAATGGGTAGCGCGCGGCGTCGATTTCGCCGCATCACTGCCGAAGAAGAAAGACCAGACCAGAAGATAACCGCATCGCGCCCGTCCTCCCACTCGCTATTGGGCGAAATAGGCCGGGTGATCGATGTCGGCGAGAAGTCCAAGCTGTTCGGGCTGCCAGCCGAGACGAGCCCGGGTCGCCTCGCTCGACGTTGGGACGTCGAGGCCCGCGAACAAGGCGAACCAACCGAAATGCTGGGCCGCCTCGTTCGGCGATTTGGCGACGACCGGTAGGTTCAGGCAGCGACCGATTACCTCGGCAATCCGCCTCATCGGCACGCCTTCTTCGGCGATCGCGTGGAAGGGGCCGCCGTTGGCACCGTGTTCGAGCGCGAGCCGGAAGACACGCGCCGCGTCGAGCCGATGCACCGCGGGCCACCGGTTGCGGCCCTCGCCGACATAGGCGGAAACGCCCTTCTCGCGCGCGATGGCAATAAGACGTGGCACGAAGCCATGGTCGCCATGACCATGCACCGACGGCGGCAGGCGAACAACGGCGGCACGCACGCCTTGCGCCGCCAATGCCATGGTGGTCGCTTCCGAGGCGCGCGGATAGGAAGCGGAGACGGGCAGGGGCGGATCCTTCTCGGTCGCGGCGCGTCCGCCCGCGACGTGCGTCACGCCCGATGTCACGAGCAGCGGGCGCTCGGAGCCGGCGAGCACGGCGCCGAGCGTTTCGATGGCGCGACGGTCTTCCGCGCAGTTCTCGGCGAATTTCGAGAAGTCGTGGTTGTAGGCGGTGTGGATCACCGCGTCCGCTTGCGCGGCGCCGCTCGTGAGGCTGTCGAGGTCGCTCAGTGTTCCACGATGGATGTCGGCGCCCATGGCCGCCAAGGCCGCCGCTCCCGCTTCCGAACGGGTAAGGCCGAGCACCCGATGGCCGGCGCCGATCAATTCCTTCACGACAGCGGAACCGACCCAGCCAGTGGCTCCAGTAAGGAAAACGCGCATGCGATGTCTCCAGGTTTTGCTGAGGACAAATGTCGGCGCTTGGCTTATTCTGGTAAAGTAGTTAGTTTATCCTAGTATAATTGGTAACAGGATGAGCGAGCACGCAGCACCAGAGACCCTGCTCGGAGCCTATCTCAAGGATCGCCGCGCGAAGCTCGATCCGGCCGCGTTTGGCTTTCCCCCGGAACGTCGCCGAACGTCTGGCTTGCGCCGCGAGGAAGTGGCGCAGCGCGCCAATATTAGCCCGACTTGGTACACGTGGCTCGAACAAGGCCGCGGCGGCGCTCCGTCGGCCGACGTGCTCGACCGGATCGCCCGCGCCCTGATGCTGACGGATGCCGAGCGCGAGCACTTCTTCCTGCTCGGCCTCGGCCGCCCACCGGATGCGCGCTACCGGAAAAACGACGGCGTCACGCCGCGGCTGCAACGCGTGCTCGACGCGCTGGAGCCGACCCCCGCGCTGATCAGGACCGCGACGTGGGATGTCGTGGCATGGAACCGGGCGGCGACCACGATGCTAACCGACTATGGAGCGCTGCCGCCGAAGGGCCGTAATATCCTACGGCTCACCTTCCTCGATCCCCGATCCCGCGCCGTGCAGTATGACTGGGAAAGCGTGGCGCGTTTCGTGGTGGGTGCGTTCAGGGTGGATGCGGCGCGCGCAGGGGCAGACGTGGAACCGCTCGTCGACGAGCTGTGCCGGCTGAGTCCCGAGTTCAAGGCGATGTGGCGCGACGGCGATATCCGCGCTCATGGCGAGGCCGTGAAGCACATCCGGCACCCGATACTCGGCGAGCTCGCTTTCGAATATTCGGCATTCGCCGTCGACGGCCGACCGGACCTCAGCATGGTGGTCTACAATCCAGCGACACCGGCGGACGCCGACAAGATCATGTCGGCGATCGGACGGGTCGGCTCTGCTGGCGGCCAGCGTGCGGGCAAGCTGGTCCGGAAGAAGTAACCGAAGGATGATCGGAACGCTCGCTAAACGTCCAGTTCTTTGACGAACGCGGCGCGGGCTTGGATGAACTCGTAGCGTAGCTCGGGCCTGCGGCCCATCAGACTTTCGACCAATTGCGCCGTCTTCTTGACGTTGGAGCGGTCCTCGGGCAGGGGCAGGGTGACTCGCTCCAGACACGCGCCTCGCCGGGTGCATGGTCGTGTCGCGCAACTGCGCCGACGGCATTTCGCCCAGGCCTTTGAAGCGGCTGACCTCAATCTTGGCCTTGCCGGTTAGCACCGTCTTCGTCAATTCGGCGCGATGCGCGTCGTCGCGCGCATAGACCACAGTGGCGCCTTGCGCGAGGCGATAGAGCGGCGGCACCGCGAGATAGAGCTTGCCGTTTTCGACCAGCTTCGGCATCTCGCGGAAGAAGAAGGTCATCAGTAGCGAAGCGATATGCGCGCCGTCGACGTCGGCGTCGGTCATGATGACGACGCGCTCGTAGCGCAACTTGTCGTCCTGATAGCGCTCGCCCGAGCCGCAGCCGAGCGCCTGGATCAGATCCGCGATCTCCTGGTTCTGCCGCAGCTTGTCGGCGCTGGCGGACGCGACATTGAGGATCTTGCCGCGCAACGGCAGGATCGCCTGCGTGTCGCGGTCGCGCGCCTGTTTGGCCGAGCCGCCGGCGCTGTCGCCTTCGACCAGGAAAATCTCGGTCCCCTCGGCGGAGGAGCGCGCGCAGTCGGCGAGCTTGCCGGGCAGGCGTAGTTTGCGGGTCGCGCTCTTGCGCTCGAGGTCCTTCTGCTGACGCTTGCGGAGCCGGTCTTCGGCGCGTTCGATCACTTCATCGAGTAGCGCCCGCGCCGCGGCCGGATCGCCCGAGAGATAATGGTCGAAATGATCCTTGAGCGCGCCGTCGACGAGACGCAGCGCCTCGCCGGACGCGAGCCTTTCCTTGGTCTGGCCTTGGAATTGGGGATCGCGGATGAACAGCGACAGCAGCACCACCGCGCCCTGCATCACGTCCTCGGCCGTGATCTGCGCTGCGCGCCGGTTGTTGACCAGCTCGCCGTAGGCTTTGAGTGCGCGGGTCAATGCCGACCGCAGACCGCTTTCATGCGTGCCGCCTTCCGGCGTCGGGATCGTATTACAGTATGATGATGAGAAACTGTCGCCATCGGCGGGCCAGGCGATTGCCCACTCGACGCGGCCCTCCTTGCCGAAATCGTGCTCGCCGACAAACGGTTGCGGTGTCAACGTCTCGCGGTCCGCAAGAATCGAGGCGAGATAGTCGGCGAGGCCGCCGGGGAATTTAAGCCGCTCTTCCTGCGGCACGTCGTCGGGCCGCGACACCGCGGGATCGCACCACCAACGGATCTCGACGCCGCGGAATAGATAGGCCTTGGAGCGGGCGAGGCGATAGACCGTCGCCGCTTTGAACTGATGGTCGCCGAAAATCTGCGGATCGGGATGAAAGCGGATCGTGGTGCCGCGCCGGTTCGACGCCGCGCCGCCGTCCTTAAGCTTCGTCGTCGGCTTACCGCGCGCATACTCTTGGGTCCAGATCTTGCGATCGATCGCCACCTCGACGGAAAGCTTGTCGGATAACGCGTTGACCACGGAAACGCCGACACCGTGCAGTCCGCCCGAGGTCTTGTAGGCGTCGCCGCCGAATTTGCCGCCCGAATGCAACATGGTGAGGACGATTTCGAGCGCCGACTGCTTCGGAAATTTTGGATGGGCGTCGACCGGGATGCCGCGGCCATTGTCGCGAACCAGCAGCGAGCCGTCTTTGTGCAGTTCGACCTCGATGCGGCTGGCATGGCCGGCCACCGCCTCGTCCATGGCGTTGTCGAGCACCTCGGCGGCGAGATGGTGCAGCGCGCGCTCGTCGGTGCCGCCGATATACATCCCAGGCCGGCGGCGGACCGGTTCGAGCCCCTCTAGGACCTCGATGTCCTTGGCCGAATAGCCGCTGGGGGCCTTGCGGGCGAGATTGTCGAAAAGGTCGGGCATGCCCCGGACTATACGGGAAGCGTCATTACCGCGACAAGCAGGATACGGTAGGCCGCCTCAGATTAGGCCGCAATATTTGGTAGTCCTGATCTTGAGATTTACTAGACGGTGACCGCGATACGGTCCTTTGGATGGGCCGGGGACGGCCCGCGCTCAGGTTCCCTCGCGTGCAACTCCTGCCGGGCGGCTTCGGCGGCGCCAGCCGCCAGTGTCGCGATAAGTGTGTAACCGCTGGTTGCAGCTTCCCGGGCCACATGTTCGAGCATAGCCTGCATGGAAAGGAGCTGTTGGCGACATTGGGCACCCCTCTGAAACCAAAACGTTAATCAATGCCCGCGAACAAGTTATTTGTTTTTCAATTTAAAATTGTATCATATCGAGGACTCGTGTCATTGAAAAAAATAACATGGTTAAGTTCCGACGGAAAAATCGCTAGAACCGTTCATGGCCGAGCCGCCCCCACCCGATCATCCGCCGAGCTACGAGCCGGCGCTACGCGCCTTTCCGATGCCGCACGACGCCAACCAGTCGGGCGACATTTTCGGCGGCTGGGTGCTGTCGCAGATGGATCTCGCGGGCGGATCGATCGCGGCGCGGCGGGTCAAGGGTCGGTGCGCGACCGTCGCCATCACCGCCATGACCTTCCACCAGCCGATCTTCGTCGGCGACGAGGTGAGCTGCTATGGCGAGATCGTTCGGGTGGGCCGTACCTCGCTCACGGTGAAGATTGAGAGCTGGGCGCGGCGCTGGGGCAAGGACCAGTCGATCAAAGTGACCGAGGGCTTGTTCACCTTCGTGGCGCTCGGACCCGACCGTAAGCCGCGCCCGGTACCGCCCGAAGAATGAGCAGCGTGGTTGTCGCCGAGGCGCGCTGGCCCCAAGACGGTGACACGGTGTTGGCGCTGTTCCGCTCCTATATCGATGGGCTCGGCATCGATCTGAGCTTTCAGGGGGTCGACGACGAACTCGCGTCCCTGCCGGGGAAATATGCGCGGCCGGCCGGCGTGGTGCTGCTGGCCCGGATCGAAGGGCAGGCGATCGGCACGGTCGCGTATCGGCCCTTCGGCGACGGTGTGTGCGAGATGAAGCGGCTCTATATCGCACCCGAATGGCGCAAGCACGGCGCCGGACGATTGCTATGCGACCGGCTGTTGGATGAGGCGCGCGCCGCCGGGTATCGCCGCATGCTGCTTGATACCGGGGATTGGCTGGTGCCGGCGCTGACGCTTTATCGGGGATTGGGTTTCGTCGAGGTGCCGGCCTATTACCACAACCCGCTTAAGGGCACGGTCTATATGGCGCGAGAGTTGTAGCGCCTAGCCCTTGGCGAGCCGCTGAATCGTCGGCGACGCCGTGATCTGGTGCTCGCTGACATAGGCCTCGTGATTCTGTTCAATCTCCGAGAGCCGGTAGAGATAGTTGATCATCATGCCGCACGATTGCTTCAGCCCGTTGGTCGAGGTGTCGGCCAACCAATTGAGCTGCTCCATGCGCGCGCCGTTGGTGAGATGGAAATGCGCGACGGAATCCGCCGCGGTGCCGGTCTTGGCGCGTTTCTCCGTTAGGAGATAGGTCGCGCATAGCCGCGTCAGCGGCGGCTTGAGCGCGTCGGTCAGTTCCGAATCTTCCTGCCAGCGCGGCCGCGCCAGGATCTTGTCGAGCGTCTCGCCGCGCACCGCCTCGGGCAAGGCCGCGCGCTCGGTGTCGGTCAGCAATTTCTCACCGCCAGTGATGCGGCGCTCAAGCCACGGCCGGAAGCCGGGGATCGGCGATAACGTCGCGAATGTCTTGAGATGCGGCAGTTCCTGATGGAGCCGGTCGGCGACGCGCTTGATCAGGAAATCGCCGAAGCTGATGCCGGAGAGGCCCTTTTGGCAATTGGAGATCGAATAGAAGATCGCGGTGTCGGCGGCGTCGGGATCGCCCAGCGGCGCGTTCTTGTCGAGCAGCGCCTGGACGTCGCCGGCCATGCCCTTGACCAGCGCGATCTCGACGAAGATCAGCGGTTCGTCCGGCATGCGCGGATGGAAATAGGCGAAGCAGCGCCGGTCGAGATCGAGCCGGTTCTTCATGTCGGACCAGGCGCGCACCGGATGCACCGCCTCGTAACGCGCCAAGCGCTCCAGCAGCGCCGCCGGCGAATCCCAGGTGATGCGGCGCAGTTCGAGGAAGCCGACATCGAACCAGCTCGCGAGCAAATGCTTGAGGTCGCTCTCGAGGCTGGCGAGCACCGGATTGCCGGACGCCAGCTCCATCAATTCCGCACGCAGATCGACGAGGAATTTGACGCCCTCGGGCAGGCCGTTGAACTGCGTCAGCAGCTTGAGGCGCGGTGGCTCGAGCGCGTCGCGCAGCGCCTTCTCGATCGGCGGCCGCTCGTCGCGCTCCGCCATCAATAGGCGCTGCACCAGAATATCGACGGTGCCCCGGTCGATATCGAATTCGCTCGCCAGCAGCGTCAGGAAGCGCTCGCGGCCGACGGCGTTGAGCGCCAGATAGGTGCGGCCGAGATCGGCGGCGCGAGCCCGCGCGGCGACGGCGCCGCCCTTGGCGTCGAGGCAGTCGCGCAATTGTTGCCTCAGGCGATCCAAATCGTCGCGTGGCAATTCGGGCTTTGGCGCGGCACTGCTGATGCGGCCGCGCGAAGCGATGTCGCGCCAGGCCCAGCGTAGCGATCGCAAATTGTCGAGGGTGCGATCGACCATGCCGTCGATGAAGCCAGTGCGTTCGCTCATAGCGTGGAGATTACCGATAAACATGCGTCAGGACGAGGGGCGAGCAGCGGATTTTAACCGCCGCAACGCGCCGGGCAGGCATTCGATAATGTCTTCGGCCACCAGGCCTGGGCCGAATTCGCGCGCCGCCTCGCCGTGGAGCCAGACCGCCGCGTTCGCTGCGCGAAAAGCATCCAACCCTTGCGCCAGAAGCCCCGCGACCATGCCCGACAGCACATCGCCGCTACCGGCGGTGGCCAGATCGGGTGGCGCATTGGCGTTGATGGCCGCGCGGCCATCGGGCGATGCCACGACGGTATCGGGACCCTTGAGCAGGATGGTGGCGCCGCTTTGTTTCGCGGCAGCGCGGGCGCGGGCGAGCTTGTCGCCCGTAAGTTTGAACTGGCGTGCAAACTCGCCTTCGTGCGGCGTCAACACCGTCGCGCCCTTGATCGCGGCGAACAGCGCCTTCGTCTTGCCAGCAAACACGGTGAGCGCGTCGGCGTCGAGCACGACGGCGCGTTTGGTCTTGAGCGCGGCGAGCGCATTGCGGCGCGTCGCGTCGTTTATTCCCGCTCCCGGCCCGATCAGCATGGCGTTCCGCCGCTCATCCTTCAGCAATGAGGCGAACGCGTCCGGCACGACGATGGTTCCCTGGAGCGATGCCGCATAGACTGGCCATGCCGCGCGCGGTGCAGCCAGCGTGACGAGGCCGGCGCCGACCCGCGCCGCCGCGCGCGCGCTGAGACGCGCGGCGCCGGTCATGCGCGCGCCGCCCGCGATCAAGACATGGCCGCGCGCGTATTTGTGGCCCTCAAGCTTCGGCCAGGGAAACGCGTCGAGCCACAACGCGGGGCCGTTCTCGAATGTCGCGGCCTCTGTCAGCACGCCGGGCGGCATGCCGATATCGGCGACAACGATGTCGCCACATTGCGCCCGGCCAGGCATGAGCAGATGCCCGGGCTTCTTGCGGAAGAAGGTGACGGTCAGCATGGCGCGCGGCGCCGCGCCGAGCACCGCCCCGGTCGCGCCGTCAACGCCGCTCGGAATATCGACAGCGACCACGGGGAGACCCGACGCATTCATCGCGTCGATGATGCGCGCGGCTTCGCCCTCGATCGGTCTCGCCAGGCCGGCGCCGAACAGCGCGACGATGACGAGCTCCGCGCCGACGAGCAGCGCAGGCGTGGCCGGCTCGGTCTTTCCCTGCCACAAGCCGGCATGGTGCGCGGCGGCACCCTTGAGCTTTCCCCGCTCGCCGAGCAGGCCGAGCCGCACCGGCCACCCGGCTGCCGCGAGATGACGTGCGGCGACAAATCCGTCGCCGCCATTGTTGCCCGGCCCGCATAGCACCGCGACGGCCCGTGGATGCGGCCAGCGCCGGCGTATTTCGTCCGCCACCGCCTTGCCGGCATGCTCCATCAGCACGATCTCCGGCACACCGGCGGCGACGCTGGCGCGATCCACCGCTGCCATCTCCGCCGGCGTCAGCAAGGCGTTGTCGAGCGCGCTCATGTACGGACATTAGCTTCCTTGACGCGGGGGAGCGCAAGGCGTAGTGGAGCGGCCCTGGCGGCGGGTGTAGCTCAGTTGGTTAGAGCGCTAGATTGTGATTCTAGATGTCGCCGGTTCGAATCCGGTCACTCGCCCCAATTTTCCCGAGGAAGCGCCAAAGAAAATGTCTGCCGCGCAGTTCCATTTGGCCGGGCGGATGAAACAGCTTGGCACCGAATCCGCGTTCGAGGTGTTGGCGCGCGCCGCCGCGCTGCAACGCCAGGGCCGCGACATTATCAACCTCGGCATCGGCCAGCCCGACTTCACCACGGCGCCGCACATGGTCGCGGCGGCGCAGAAGGCGCTTGTCGACGGCCATCATGGCTACACCCCCGCGAACGGCATTCTGCCGCTGCGCGAGGCCGTGGCCGCCGACCTGCATCGCCGCCACGGCGTCGCTGTCTCGCCCGAACGCGTGCTGGTCGTGCCGGGCGGCAAGGTGACGATGTTCTTCGCCATGCTGATGTTCGGCGAGCCCGGCGCCGAAATCATCTATCCGAACCCCGGCTTCCCGATTTACGAAAGCGTCATCCGTTTCTCCGGTGCCAAACCGGTGCCGATGGCGCTGCACGAGAGCAAGGGGTTTTCGTTTTCCGCCGAAGAAGTGCTAGCGCTGATCACGCCGCGCACGCGCCTCCTGATCGTCAACAGCCCAGCCAATCCGACCGGCGGCGTCGTGCCGAAAGCGGAGATGGACAAGCTCGTCGCCGGCCTCACAGGCCAGCCGCACGTCACCATCCTCTCGGACGAGATCTACGGCGAGATGCTCTATGACGGGCAGAAACATGTCAGCCTGCTGACCTATCCCGAGATCGCCGACCGCGTGATCCTGCTCGACGGCTGGAGCAAGACCTATGCGATGACCGGCTGGCGGCTCGGCTATGGCGTGTGGCCGGAGGCGCTGTTTCCCTATGCCGAACGGCTCGCGATCAACGACCATTCCTGCGTCAATGCCGCGACGCAATTCGCCGGTATCGCCGCGCTGCAAGGGCCGCGCGCGCCGGTCGACGCGATGGTGAAGGCGTTCGCCGAGCGCCGCGCCTACATCGTCCCGGCGCTCAACAAACTGCCGGGCATGCGTTGCGCCAATCCGGGCGGCGCGTTCTATGCCTTCCCGAACATCGAACGCACCGGCATGGACTCGCGCACGTTCCAATCGCGGCTGCTCGACGAGGCCGGCATCGCAACGGTGTCTGGCGCCAGCTTCGGCGAGTACGGCAACGGCTATGTCCGCTTTTCCTACGCGGCGAGCCTCGACCAGATCAAAACCGCGATGGGCCGGATTCAAACCTGGCTGGAAACAAAAAAATAATCCGTCACCCGCGGGCTTGACCCGCGGGTCCATCCATAATGATGGATGCCCGGGTCAAGCCCGGGGCATGACGAAGATGGGTTGAATTCCGCGGCGGTGGGGCGGCCCGGGGCGACGGCGCGTTCGTGGGCGATCGTTGCCATCGCGTCCTCGACGTGGCGCGAGAACACGAACTCGGCCGGACGTTGTTTGTCGAGCGCGATTTCCGGCGCCATCGGGCCATCGGTGCGGATGCCGCGCAGCTTGACCATCAGCGCCTTCAGCGGGTGACGCACCGCATCATCGGCCGCGGTCGGCTCGTAGCCGCAATGCACCATGCAATTGGCGCACTTTTCGTAATTGCCGGTGCCGTACTTGTCCCACTCGGTATCGCCATCAGTTCGGCGAAGCTTTGGGCGTAGCCTTCGCCGAGGAGATAGCACGGGCGCTGCCAACCGAACACGTTGCGGGTCGGATTGCCCCACGGGGTGCAGTGATATTCCTGATTGCCGGCGAGGAAGTCGAAGAACAGCGCCGACTGGCTCAAGCGCCACTTCCGGCCTGCGGCGCGGCGAAACACGTCGCGGAACAGTTCCTTGGTCTTTTGCCGCGACAAGAAATGCTCCTGGTCGGGCGCGCGCTCATAGGCATAGCCGGGCGAGATGGTGACACCGTCGACATCGAGCTCGTCGGTCGCGTAATCGAGGAACGCCGCAATCCGCTCCGCCTTCATGTTGTCGAAGATCGTCGCGTTAAGATTGACTTGGAAGCCTTTGGTTTTTGCCAATTTTATCGCCTTGACTGCGCGCTGGAACACGCCCTTCTGGCTAACCGAATGATCGTGTTCTTCCTCGAGTCCATCGAGATGGACCGAGAAGGTCAGAAACGGCGACGGCGTAAACAGGTCGAGTTTTTTCTCCAGCAGCAGCGCGTTCGTGCAGAGATAGACGAACTTCTTCCGCGCGATGATGCCCTCGACGATTTCCTTGATCTCGCGGTGGAGCAGAGGCTCGCCGCCCGGGATCGAAACCACCGGCGCGCCACACTCGTCGACCGCTTGGAGACATTCCGCGACCGACAGTCGCTTGTTCAGGATCGCGTCGGGATAATCGATCTTGCCGCAGCCGGCACAGGCCAGATTGCAGCGGAACAGCGGCTCCAGCATCAGCACCAGGGGATAGCGCTCGACGCCCCTGAGGCGCTGCTTCATCACGTACGCGCCGACCCGCACAATCTGATGTAAAGGAACACCCACCAGCGATCTCCCGTCACGGCAACATAAGAACGCGCTCAGGCCTCCGCAAGCTCCCGCGGCATGCGGAAGCGGACGTTCTCAACGATGCCGGCAAGCGATTCGAACCTCGACCGCGCCCAGTTCACGCAACCGCTCGATTAGCGCCTGAACCAACTCTTCGGGGGCCGACGCGCCGGCGGTGATACCAACCGTTTCCACGCCGTCGAGCCATTCCGGTTGGAGCGCATCGGCATCGGCGATCAGATGGGCGGCGACCCCTTGCTCCGCGGCGATTTCACGCAGCCGGTTCGAGTTCGAGCTGTTCGCGGCGCCGACCACCAACACGACGTCGGCATGCTGCGCCAGTTCGCGCACCGCACGCTGACGGTTCTGAGTGGCGTAGCAAATATCCTTGGTGTCGGGCCCGACAATACTGGGGAAGCGCTCGCGCAACGCGTCGATCACCGCCCGCGTGTCGTCGACGCTAAGCGTCGTCTGTGTGATATAGGCCAGTTTCTCCGGGTTGTTCACCTGCAAGGCCGCGACTTCGGCGGCCATCGAGATCAGGTGCACCTTGCCCGTGATGCGGCCCATCGTGCCCTCGATCTCCGGGTGGCCCTCATGGCCGACCAGGATGATCTCGCGGTCTTGGTTGGCGTAGCGTTGGCCTTCGCTATGCACTTTCGAGACAAGGGGACAGGTCGCGTCGATCACGGGCAGTTCGCGAGTCGCGGCCTCGTCCTCGACGGCACTGGCGACACCGTGCGCGCTGAAAATAGTGACGCTGCCACGCGGAATCTCGTGCAGATGGTCGACGAATACGGCGCCCTTGGCCCGGAGCCGCTCGACCACATGGCGGTTATGGACGATCTCGTGCCGGACATAAATCGGCGGCCCATATTTATCGAGCGCCTTCTCGACGATCTCGATGGCGCGTTCGACCCCGGCGCAAAAACCGCGGGGTTGGGCCAAAATCACCCGCATTCTCAACCTCCTGAAATCAATTATACACTGAACGACCGAGCCGGACAGACGGCACCATTCTAGTGTTTGGCTTGTCTGCGAAATCGGGACTATACGCGACGGTGTAACGTTGTCGGGGCACGATCTGTGCCGCCGCTGCGTATTATTTTTTTGCGTAGCAATGCGTTCATCGCCCCCCATATGAGGGGATACGCAGGCGGGAAGGAATTGGTGGGACTATGATCTCGCGACGTCAGGTAATGCAACTGGGACTCGCCACGACGATTCTGGCCTTTCCCATCGCGCGCACACGGGCGGCATCGGCGCCCGCGGCGGAAGCCGTCGATACAATCCGTACCTTCTACGACCGGCTGACCACGACCATGAAGGACGGAGCAAGCCTGGGCTTCGCCGGACGGCGCGACCAACTCCAAGGGGCGATCAAGACCGCGTTCGATTTGCCGCGCATGACGCGGTTGGCGGTGGGGCCTCGCTGGCTAACCCTGTCACCGGAGCAACAAGCCGAACTCGTGACAGCGTTTGGCGCTTACAGCGCCGCGACGTACGCGACCCGCTTCACGCACGACAACGGCGCCGCGTTTGAGGTCAGCCCTGATGTTACGCAGACCGGCGAGGGCGCCATCGTTCATACCAAGTTCGTGCGACGCGGCGACGATCCGGTTCAACTCGACTATCTCATGCGGCCTGATGGCAGCCGCTGGCGTATCGAGGACGTCTATCTCAGCGGTACGATCAGCGAACTAGCGACGCGACGCTCGGAATTCACGTCGGTGCTCGATCACGGCGGTCCGCAGGCGCTGGTCGAGGCGCTCCGCAAAAAGGCGGCTGGCGAGGGCTGATTACTTCGCCGGCGACGTTGGCGCCGGGTCCGTCATATCGAGCTTGGGTAACGGTCCCGGCTCGCCGTGGCGCAGTTGAATCGCACGGCGCTGACGCGCCAAGCTGCGAACCTCCGCATAGAAATCGATGGCGTTCTTCTGCAGCTCATCCAGCGTATCGAGTTGGCGCGACCGCTGGTCCACCGTGTCGACGCCGAAACGCGTAAACGCCGCCCAACGCAACCCTCCCGCGTACCAGAACGCATAACCGATGGGATCGGCCTCGCTGTCGACGGCATAGCCGATCGCGTCACGCGGATTGGAGGGACCGAGCAGAGGTAAGAACAAATACGGCCCCGACGGAAAGCCCCAGACATACAGGGTTTGACCGAAATCGCCGTTCTGCTTCGGCAGGCCGCTTTGGCTCGCCCAGTCGAAAATCCCGGCGAGGCCAAATGTGCTGTTCAGCAGGAAGCGCCCGACCGTGATGTCGGCGCGATGGAACTCGCCCTGAAGCATGTTATTCGCGAACACGATCGGCTCGTTCATGTTGTCGAGCACATGGCGGATCGCGTTACGACCGGGTTCGGGGATCACCGCCACGTAAACCTGAGCGACGGGTTTAAGCAGAATGCGGTCCAGAAACAGGTCGAAATCGAAAAAAGCCCGGTTCATCGATTTGAGCGGATCGTCCGTGTCGCTGGGCGTCGCCGCGTACACGGTTCCCCCCGATAAAACAAGGAAAGAAGCCAATAATATCGCAAAAAAGGATCGCTTCAAATTAGGTATCCTTAAGTAGGACATTTGAGACGCGCTACTTTATCAGGAAATTGTTGACAATGCTGCCCGCGAAATGCAACAGCAATTTTGCGGTTGGGAGTATCATAACCGGTCGCCGCGTTGAATGTGTGACCGGGCACCAAAGAGGGGAGGCCTGCCGCAAACGCGATGTCGGATTCGTTCGACCTGCTGTTGACCAATGCGCTGCTCGCCTGCGCGGCGGCGGGGACTCTCTATTTGCTTGTAACAGCGCTCGTTGTGCGCCTGTTTACGCGGCGGCGCGCGTCTACCGCCGCCGAACGGCCGCCGGTGACGGTCCTGAAGCCGTTATGCGGCGACGATCCGGAACTGTATGAAAATCTCCGATCGTTCTGCCGGCAGCGCTACCCTGAATTTCAACTCGTTTTCGGCGTCCAGAATCCGCGCGATCCCGCTATTGAGTTGGTCAAGCGGCTTCAGCGCGAATTTCCCAAGATTGCGATCGAGCTGGTCGTCCAGCCCGATTGGCCGGCCGCCGGCAATCGCAAAGTCGCCAATCTTGCGGGCATGCTGCCGGCCGCGCGACATGAGATTCTTGTCATGGCCGACGCCGACATCCGCGTGGGGCATGATTATCTAGCCGCCGTTGTCGGAGCGCTGGCGCCGCCCGGAGTCGGGTTGGCGACGTGCCTCTATCGCGGGCGGCCGGCCAAGGGTCTGTGGTCCCGTGTGGCCGCGCTTTACATCGATCACGGCTTTTTGCCCCAGGCGATCCTCGGCTCGGTCGTCGGCGTCGGCGACGGCTGCTTCGGCGCCACGATCGCGATGCGACGCACAACGCTCGACGCGATCGGCGGCTTTGCCACGATTGCCGATCGACTCGCCGACGATCACGCGTTGGGCGAGGCAGTTCGGCACCTGGGGCAACGGGTCTATCTCGTGCCTTACCTGGTCGACACCGTGGTGTCAGAGCCGAGCCTGGGGGCGTTGCTGACTCAGGAGCGGCGCTGGGCGCTGACCATCCGCTCACTGATGCCGGCGGGTTTTTTCGGCACGTTCGTCACTCATCCGCTGGCGCTTGGGGTGCTCGCCAATCTCCTATCGGAATTCCGCGCCTCCGCCGTGGCGATGCTGGTTTGCACCGCCATCTGCCGTTACCTGTCGGCACGCCTGATCGACGCGCGGCTCGGCCTGCGCGCGACGCCGATCTGGTTATTGCCGCTGCGCGACGCACTGTCGTTCTGGGTCTATGTGAGCAGCTATCTCACGCGAACCGTCGCGTGGCGCGGGCAACGGTTGCGCGTCGGGCCGGGCGGTCATCTCCTCACAGGCGGGCGCTAGTGTCGGGGCCGGGCCTGATCGCCGCCAATAAGGCGGGTAACACAAAGAACGTGCAGATCAGCGTGTAGAGCAACGCCAGGATCAAGAGGCGCCCCATCTCGGACGTACCCGGGTGCGGCGACAAAGCCAGGCTGCCGAAGGCGGTGCCGGTGGTCAGCGCGCTGAACAGAATGGCGCGCGCCGTGCTGGAGCCGAGAAGCTCGTGCTGACCATCGCGCCATCGCATGACAAAATAGATATCGAACGCGACCCCGACGCCCAGCAACAGCGGCAACGCGATAATGTTGGCGAAGTTGAGCGGCAATCCGGCAAGCACGCTGGTCGCGAGCGTCAGCAATCCGGCGAGGAGCAGCGGTGCCAATACGAGAAGCACGTCGACGAACCGGCGCAGGATGAGCGCTAGCAACAGCGCGATCGCCGCAACAGCGACGATGGCGGCGGTGATGAAGGCATGCATCACTGTGTGGGCGGATTCCTGAATCGATACCGGCGAGCCCGTGGCGTCCGGCGCGATCGCGCGCACCGCGGCGGTAAATGCGTGCAGCACGTCATTGTCGCGCGCGTCGCCGCTCGGATAAACCTCGATGCGGGCCTGGCCGCCGGGCGTTACCCAATCGCGCTTGAGATCTGCCGGCAAGGAATCGTAGGTCACGGGCCTGGCGCTCAAGGCGAGGCGCAGTTCGTTGAGCCGCTGGTTCATCCCAGAGGCAAGGTTGGCCTGAAGATGCGGTAAGACGGCAGCGCCGCGGTCCATTGCCATGCCAAGGTCGAACGCGAGGCGCTGCGCGGCGAGATCGCCGGTGGCCGCCACCTTCTGAATGTCGACGCGAGTTTTGTCGATCGCCGCGACGATCTCGTCTTGTGTCGGCTTTAGCTTGACCGTGGCAGGAGACAGGGTCGGCCCGAGAAGCTGTAGAGCATCGTCGATGATCGCCAGCTTTTCCTTCTGGCCGTCCGGAATGAAGCTGTTGACGGTGACGGTGCGGGCGACCTCGGGCAGCGCCGCGATCTTATGCGCGAGGGCAGCGGCGGCGGCCGGCGACGGCGTCATGACGTCGATCGTGTAGGGCGTGGTGTCGGAGTCGCCCATCAGATCCTTGAGCGTCGAGACCGCTTCCTCGCGCTGGTTCTGCAAATGCAGTGGGTTGAAATCGAAATTGATGCGCGGGGCCACGATCGCGGCGCCGATCGCCACCGCAGCGGTGATGCCAAGCACCCACCAGCGCCGTTCGGCCAGGAAACGGCCCACGGGCACCGCCGGGCCGAAGCCGATGGGGTGGGGCTCGCCGCTCGGCCGCAACAGGCTGAGCAAGGCCGGCAGCAGCGTCAGGTTTAGAACGAGCGCAATCACCATTCCGAAGCCGGCGATCAGGCCGAGATCGGCGACGCCGGTATAGTCGGTCGGCACGAACGACAAAAACCCGACCGCTGTCGCGGCGGCCGCGATCGCCAACGCGCGACCGATTCCGCGCGCCGTGCGCTGCAAGGCAACAGAAAAATCATCGAACCGATAGCGCTCGTCGCGGTAGCGCAGGCTGAACTGAATGCCGAAATCGACGGCGATGCCGATGAAGAGCACCGCGAAGGCGATCGATATCGGATTAAGCGCGCCCACGACGAGCACGGCGAAATCGGCGCACGCCACTAGCCCGACCAGCAGCGTCACCACGATGGCGGTAACGATACGGATCGACCGCAAACCCAGGATCAGCCAAAACAGCAGCAAGCCCACCGACAGCGCGCCGGAAACGCCGGCGCCGCGTTTCAGCGTCGCGAACTCGGCGTCGGACAACGCGACCGGGCCCGTGACGCGTACACGCACGCCGCGATCGGGCGTGAGACCAAGCTCATGTGCCGCGGCGTGAACCGCCGCCGCCGCTTGCCTGCCGGGTTGCAACTTGGCGAAATCGAGCCGGGGCTTGGTAAGAATGAAGCGGCGCAACTCGCGTGACGTCGGCTGCCGCCCGCTAAGCAGGTGTTGCCAGGAGAGCGGTGCATAACGATTGCCGAGCGCCGCCTCGGTGGCGTCGGCGACCGCGTTGAACGTCGCGTCGAGTTGAGCATCGGCCGGAGTGACATTATGCAGCACACCTTGAGCCGCCAGGTCCAGCGCGCTGAAGACGCCGCGCAAACTAGGATCGGCCGCCAGCGTACCCAGCAATGGCTGCGCCGCGATGATCTGGCCCGTGACTTGCTCGACTACGTGGGCCGACAAGAACAGCAACCCCTCGCGCTCGAAGAATTCACCTGACCCGGCGCGCCGCACGGTTTTGAAAATATTCTTCTCGCCGCCGAGATAGGTCGCCAGCGCGGCGCTGGCATCCTCCGCGCGGTCGGGCGTGTCGCCGTCGACCACCACCACGAGCAGATCGACATTCTGCGGGAAGGCGCGCTCCATCTCGGCTTCGCGCTCCCGCCATTGCAGGTCGGGTGACATGAGTTTGTCGATGTCCGTGTCGACGCGCAGACCATGGACGGCGACGATGCCGCCGATGACGGTCAGCAACAGCAAGCCGGCCGTGATCCAAACCGCACGGCGGCGGCTGAAATCGACCACCGCGACAATGATTCCGGCAAGCGTTCCCAGGCGGAGCCGATATAGGAGCATCGCGGAATTGATCCCGGCGCGGAATCCGGATGAGCCTGACGTGCGATAATCGGTCTTCACGAAGCTACTCGGGATGCTCCAACAGCCGACGCCTTAGGCCACGCGCGCCAAGTCGATCGCCGCATCGTGGGCGCCGCGCTGCAAGACAAATCCAAAGAGAACAAGGCGAAATAAAGGCGAAGAGCGCGAGAACGTTCTTATTGAGGCGTGTCGGGCCGCCTGGCAAGCGCGGAAAGACGGCAGCCTAGCCGGGGTGTTCCGGCGGGAGCACCAGGATGGTCGGCGTCTTGGGCAGCATTGCCCGCGACAGGGTTACGCTTGAACCGTCGATTTTCTTCACCGGATAGCGATTGCCGACCAGGTTCAAAAAATGCTCGAGCACGCGGGGCGTGAAATAATGCATCGGAATCGTCAACGGCGCCTTGACCTGGTCGATCACCTCCATCATGTCGCGCTGACCGAGCGTGTAGGCACCGTCGACGGGTGCGATCAGCACGTCGATTTCGCCCATTTCCGCCAAATGTTCCGGTGTGAGCGTGTGGTGAAGATGCGAGAGATGGGCGATGCAGAGGTCGGCGATTTCGAAAATGAAGATCGAGTTTCCACCGAATTCCGTTCCGTAATTGTAGTCGCGAATATTGGTGGAGACGTTGCGGATATGCACGTCGCCCCATTTCAGGTCGAAGTGCGGGATGCCGTTCCCCGTGTTCCAGCCGCGCAGGATCAGCTTGATTCTGGGATCGGGGTCGTCGCTGTAATGCGTCGGATGCGCGTGGTTCATCGTCGCGATGTCCGGCGTGAAATCGGGCCGGATGAAATCGTTATAGTCGGTGACGATGCTGACGCCGCCGGGACTGCGGATCGCGAAACTGGCATGTCCGACGAAATCTCAGATCGACCGTGGCCGGGGCGACGGCGGCGGCCAGTTGCAGCGGATGCGGCATATCGGCGACCGCGGGCGAACAGCCCGCAGCGGCGGCCGGGGCCGCGCGCCATAGCAACACAATAGCGAGAAAAAGAAACCGGGCAGAGACGGTCTTAGCGCCCGCCTTCATCGACCAGCTTTGCATGGCCGCGCAAACGATGCGTTAGGCCGGCGATGATATCGCCGAGGAAGGCGCTCCGCGCCAGCGGCAAGCGCCCGGCCAACAGCGTGAACTCGGCGGCGCTCCGATCGCCCTGCGGCCCGGATTTAGTGACGGTGAAGAGTGCTGCTTCGTCGCTGTTGCGGAACACGGCGAACAGCGCCTTCCCCTCTTGAAGGCCGATGGCGTAGTCGCGCCACTGACCGCGCATAACCTGACGGCTGTAGAGCGACAGCAGGAGATTGAGCTCGCCGCGACTGAAAAAAGTCGGCTTGGCCCGGCGCCTGATCTCGCTTAAGCGGACAATCGCTGCCATCGGATGCTCGGTATCCCGGCTCCCCCTTTTGACAAAACCGATTTTCCCCATTTTTCGCCGCAGGTCCAGTGCCCCGCGAGATCCGGTCCGGCCCGCCCGCGTGTCGCAAGTTTATGTCGCGCCCGCCCAAACTCTATGATAGCCACAGCTTGCGAGGCGGGGTTCCGGAGTAACGCGTGAGCGATATTTTTAAGGAAATCGATGAAGAGCTACGGCGCGAAAATTTCGCGAAGCTTTGGAAGCGCTACGGCATCTATGTCATTGGTTTTGTCGGGTTGGTGATCGTCGCGACCGGTCTTTTCGTCGGCTGGCGGCAATATGACGCGCGTTTGCGTGCCGAGGAAGGCGAACGTTACCAGTTCGCGCTCGACCTGCTGCATCGCGACAAGCTCAAGGAGGCGAACGCCGCGTTCGCGCCGCTGGCGCAGGATTCTGGGCGGCGCGCCGTGCTTGCTCGCTTCGAGGAAGCGGCGATCCTGGAGCGTAACGGCGATCTCTCGGGCGCGACCGCCCGCTATGAGGCGATCGCGGGGGACGCTTCGGTCGATTCCGTGTTCCGCGACCTTGCCACGATCCTGGCGGCGCAGGATGGTCTTGCTCATGGCGATACCGGGCAGATTGTCGCGCGCTTGCGGCCGTTGACGACCGCCGACGGGCCATGGCAGCCGAGTGCCGCTCGAATTGACCGCGCTGGCTCAGCTCAAGATGGGCGACAAGAAAGCGGCACGCGCCAATTATCAGCGTCTGGCCGACGATCGGACAGCGCCCCAGGGCATGCGCACCCGCGCCGCCGAAATGGTGGCGGCGCTGGCGCAATGAATATTGGGAGTATGATGCCGTGAAGGGGACTGTGCTGCTGTTGTTCGCCGGATTGGCGCTGTTCGTGAGCGGGTGCAGCGGCGGTGTCGGCGACACCATGTCGGATTGGACCGATTCGATTTTCGGCCGCGATGAAAAGCCGCCGATTCCGGGCAAACGCATCGACGTCCTGAGTAGCCGATCGTACCGTCGAGCCCGATCCTACCTTGCGTACGCAGGCAGTAAAGTTGCCGCGTCCGGAGCCGAACAACGAGTGGCCGGATGCCGGCGGCTTCCCCGATCACGCGATGCAACATCTGGCGCTGCCTGGGCAACTGCAAGCAGATCTGGCGGCGTCGATGTTGGCGAAGGCGATTCCCGCTACACCCGCATCACCTCGCAGCCGGTCGTCGCCAATGGCCGCGTCTATGCGCTCGACGGCGAGGATGTTGTATACGCCCTGAACGCGGCCAACGGCAGCCAAGTGTGGAAATTCGAAACCAAGCCGAAAAGCGAGATCGAGACGACGCGTTCGGCGGCGGCGTCGCCTATTACAACGATCGCCTCTATGTCATGACCGGATACGGCATCGTCTTCGCGCTCGACGCGGCGACCGGGCGCCAGATTTGGAAGTCACGCGACCGAGGTGCCGTTTCACGGCTCGCCGACCGTGATCGACGGCCGCGTCCTGGCCGTTAACGTCAACAATCAACTCGTCGCGCTCGACGCCGCCGATGGGCATCAGCTCTGGACTTCATACCGGCCTGCCCGAAGGCGCCGACATCCTTGGCACGCCGGCGCCGGCGGTCGCGGGCGATACCGTGGTTGCCGCCTATTCCTCCGGCGAGATTTACGCACTGCGGATCGAGAACGGCCATCCCGAATGGATCGGACAATCTGGCGACCTCGCAGCCGATGGGCGCGTTGAGCTCGCTCGCTGATATTCATGGCCGCCCGGTGATCGACCGCGGCAGGGTGTTTGCGGTCAGCCATAGCGGCCGCATGGTGGCGATCGATTTACGCACCGGCGACCGCGTTTGGGAGCAGGATATCGGCGGCACGCAAGGGCCCTGGGTCGCGGGCGATTACGTCTATGTCTTGAGCAACGACGTCAGGCTGCTGTGCATGACATGGAAAGACGGACGCGTGCGTTGGGCCACGCAACTGCCGCGCTACGACAATCCCGAGAAAAAACGCGACCCGATCAAATGGGCCGGCCCGATCCTGGCCGGCGACCGGCTGATCGTGATTTCGTCGGATGGCGTCGCGTTCTCCGTGTCGCCCTACACGGGCAAGGCACTGGGTACGATCGATTTTCCGTACGGCGTGTTTGTCGATCCGCGTGGTCGCGAACAATACGCTTTATGTCATGACCTACGAAGCGCGACTGATCGCGCTGCGCTAGGTCAGGCGCGAACGATGCCGCCATGCCCGTTACCGTCGCCATCGTCGGCCGGCCCAACGTCGGCAAATCGACTCTGTTCAACCGGCTGGTTGGGCGCTCGTTAGCACTGGTCGACGACGCGCCGGGCTCGACGCGCGACCGACGCGAGGGCAACGCCAGCCTTGGCGATCTGCGGTTTCCGCGTCATCGACACGGCGGGCCTTGACGATGCCGCGCCCGGCAGCATCGAGGAACGCATGCAGCGCCAAACGGCGCTGGCGCTCGACGACGCCGACGCGATCCTGTTCCTGATCGACGCTCGCGCCGGCGTCACGCCGCTCGACCGGTATTTCGCCGACCGGCTGCGGCGCGCCAAGCAGCCCGTCATTCTCGTCGCCAACAAAGCGGAGAACATGCGCAGCATGGCCGAGGCGGGTGAGGCGTTCGCGCTCGGCCTCGGCGAGCCGGTGCCGATTTCCGCCGAGCATGGCGAGGGCATGGCCGAGTTGTTTGCGGCGCTGGCGCCGTTGATCGACAACGATACCGGCTGAGCCCGACGACAGCGCGCCGCTGCGTCTGGCGATCGTCGGACGGCCTAATGTCGGCAAATCCACGCTGATCAATCGACTCGTCGGTGGCGACCGGATGGTGACCGGCCCGGAACCGGGCATCACGCACGACGCGATCGCGATCCGGTGGACGTGGCGTGGCCATGCGGTGCGCCTGGTCGATACCGCGGGCATGCGGCGAAAGAGCCGCATCGAGGCCCGGATCGAGGAACTATCGGTGCACGAGACGCTGAGCGCGATCCGCTTCGCCGAGATCGTGGTGCTGGTGGTCGACGCGACGCAGCCCCTCGAAAAGCAAGACCTCGCCATTGCCGAATTGGTCGAGAAAGAAGGGCGGGGCTTGGTTCTCGCCGCCACCAAATGGGACCTGGTCGAGGATCGACGCAAGACGCTCGAACATCTGCGCGAGCGCGTTGAGTTTTCCCTGCCGCAGTTAAAGGGGTTACGTGTAGTGACATTGTCGGGTTTGAACGGTGCCGGGATCGACAAGCTCATGCCGGCGGTGCTCGCCACACATCAAGCCTGGGGCAAACGAATCTCGACGCCGATCCTCAACCGCTGGCTCGCATCCGTGCAGGAGCGTCATCCGCCGCCTTTGGTGGCGGGGCGGCGCCTGAAGCTGCGCTACATCGCGCAGGCCAACATCCATCCGCCGACCTTCGCGCTGTTCGCGTCGAAGCCGGGCGAGTTGCCAGCTTCGTACCGGCGTTACCTGGTCAATCTGCTGCGCGAGAAGTTCGATCTTCCCGCCGTGCCGATCCGCATGATGCTGCGCAAGGGCGACAACCCCTACGCGGGGAAGAAGGGCTAAAGCCGCTCGACGATCGTGACGTTGGCCATGCCGCCGCCTTCGCACATGGTCTGGAGGCCGTAGCGCCTGCCGCGGTCCTTCAACGCATGGATCAGCGTCGTCATCAGTTTCGCGCCAGTCCCGCCGAGCGGATGACCGAGCGCGATGGCGCCGCCATTGACGTTGAGTTTCGCCGGATCGGCGTCGGTATGGCGCAGCCACGCGATCGGCACGGGCGCGAACGCCTCGTTGACTTCATAGAGATCGATATCGTCGATCTTCATACCGCTTTTCTTGAGCGCACGCTCGGTGGCGAACAGCGGCTCTTCGAGCATGATAACCGGATCGCCGCCCGTTGCCGTCATGTGATGTATGCGGGCCAGTGGCTCGGCGCCGAGCGCCATCAAGCCGCGCTCGTTCGCGATCAGCAGCGCGGCGGCGCCGTCGCAAATCTGGCTCGACGTCGCCGCGGTAATGCGACCGCCTTCCTTCAAGAGCTTCACACTCTTGATTGCGTCGAGGCTCGCGTCGAAGCGGATGCCCTCATCGACGGTGTGCCGCTTCTTGGTGCCATCGGGCAGGGTCACGTCGATCGACAGGATTTCCCCTTCGAACTTTCCTGCCTTGGTCGCGGCCGCCGCCTTCTTGTGGCTGTTATAAGCGTACTCGTCGAGTTGGTCCTTGGTTAGCTGGTGCTTCTCCGCCAGGAGTTCGGCGCCGGTGAACTGGCTGAACACGATCCCGGGCCAACGCGCCTCCTGGCGCGGGCCCTTGGCGGTGCCGTGGTCCTTCAATGCGACCGAGGACAGGCCCATCGGCACGCGGCTCATGCTCTCGACGCCGGCGGCGATCACCACGTCCATCGCGCCCGACATCACCGTGGCCGCGGCGAAATGCAGCGCCTGTTGCGACGAACCGCATTGCCGGTCAACCGACGTGCCGGGACAAGACAGCGGCAGTTTCGACGACATCACCGCGCCGCGCGCGATGTTGAGCGATTGCTCACCGGCCTGGATGACGCAGCCCATGATCACGTCCTCGACCAGCGCCGGGTCCGTGCCGGATCGGTCGAGCAAGCCGTTCAGCACCTCGCCGGCGAGATCGGCCGGATGCCAGCCCGAAACCAGACCGCCGCGCTTCCCGCCCGCCGTCCGCGTCGCCGCCACGATATATGCTTCGCCCATGGTGTTTCCTTTCAGATGATCTTCGAGGCGCGGCCCTGCCAATACCGGTCGCGTAGAATGCGCTTATAGAGCTTGCCGTTCGGATGCCGCGGCAGTTCGGGGTCGAAATCGATCGAGCGCGGACATTTGACGTCGGCCAGACGCTCGCGGCAATAGGCGATGAGTTCGGCGGCAAGCGCCGAACCCGCTTGCGCCATGTCCACCGGCTGCACCACCGCTTTCACCTCCTCGCCGAACTCCTCGTTCGGCACGCCGAACACCGCGACGTCGACCACCTTCGGATGGGCGGTCAGCACGTTCTCCGCCTCTTGCGGATAGATGTTCACGCCGCCCGAGATGATCATGTAGGCCTTGCGGTCGGTGAGATAGAGCCAGCCGTCGTCGTCCACATAGCCGACATCGCCCAGCGTGGACCAACCTTGGGTACTGTAAGCGCCCGCGGTCTTGGCCGGGTCGTTGTGATATTCGAATTTCGGCCCGTTGGCGAAATAGATGCCGCCCTCGACGCCAGGCGGCGGTTGCCGACCGTCTTCGTCGAGGATGCGCAGCTCGCCCAGGATGGCGCGGCCGACCGAGCCGGGATGCGCCAACCATTCCTGCGAATTAATAACGGCGAAGCCGTTGCCTTCGCTGCCGGCGTAATATTCGTAGAGGATCGGGCCCCACCATTCGATCATCTGGCGTTTGATCTCGACCGGGCAGGGCGCCGCGGCATGGACTGCGCAGCGATGAGTCGAGAGGTCGTATTTGCGCTTCACATCGTCCGGCAGCCGCAACAGCCGCACGAACATGGTCGGAACCCATTGGCTATGCGTGATGCGATAACGCTTGATCAGGGCCAGCGCCTGCTCAGCGTCGAATTTCTCCATCACCACGACGGTGCCGCCCCAGCTCAGCACGCTGGAGGTAAAGCCCAGTGGCGCCGCGTGATAAAGCGGCGCGGGCGACAGATAGATCGTGTCCGGATCGTAGCCATAAAGCTTTTGCGTCAGGACCGAGTAACGGTTGGGCGCGTCGAACGGCTCGTCTTTGATGGTGGCGCGCTTAACGCCCTTGGGTCGGCCGGTCGTGCCCGACGAATAAAGCATCGAGCCGCCGCAGGCCGGATCGACGATCGGCACGGCCGGATAGCGCGCGACGACACGTTCGAAGGATTCGAACCCTGGCACGACGCCGTCCAGCATCAGGCACGGCACGCCCGGCGGCAGCGATAGTTTCGCAACGATGTCGGCCATCGCTATCGAGCTGATGAATAGCTTGGCGCCGCTGTCGCGCAGGATGTAGTCAATTTCGCCGGTGGTGAGCCGCGTGCTGATCGGCGTGACGTAGAGGCCAGCGCGTTGCCCGGCCCAATAGACTTCGTGAAACGCGGACCGGTTCTCCAGCATGAAAGCTATATGGTCGCCGGTCGTGAGGCCGAAGCCGCGCAGCATCTGCGCGCCCCGCATGGCGCGGTCGTTCAGTTGTCGAAACGTGGTTATTTCGCCTGTCGAAGAAATTATGATCGCCGGCTTATCCGGCGTCGTCACGGCGAAATGCGATGGATGCATGCGCCTCCCAAAAATTTGATGCGGCTAACACCGCTTTAACTTGCGTCGATCCTACTTAATCTCGCGCAATGACGCGAGGGGAGGGGCCCGATCAGGAAATTTTCCCGATTTATGTTTTACCGGGACTTCCTTCGTTGACGGGTCTCTACCCGACCGTTAGGTATTTCCGGGTAAATATAACGAAGTCGCCGCAACGGCGGACAAGTTTCCCAAATTCACAGCAAGAGACGAGAGAGGGAGTACGCAATGAGGCTCACCTTTAGGCTTGGTGCCGCCGCTGCCATATTGGGCGCGGTCGGGGGATTGATGGCGTCGGGGCCCGCGGTTGCCGCCGACAAGAAGCCGGTGACGGTGGCGCTGTTCGTCGCGATTCAGTCAAACCCAGTCGAACAGATGATCATCAACAGTTTCATGGACGTGGCGAAGGAGGACGGCTCGGCCAAATTTGTCGTATTCGACAGCAACAACAGCGTGCAGAAGGAGCTGGCCAACTGCAACGACGCCATCGCCTCCCGCAAGTTCGACGCCTTTGCCTTGAAGGCGGTTGCGGGCCCGCCGATCATGTCCTGCGCCGAGAAGGCGCTTAAAGCGCATATTCCGGTCGTCGCGTTCGGTGTGCCGCTCGGTCCAAATGCCGACATCGCGAAGCGGCAGATCAAGGGTCTCTCGGCTTCGGTGGTCGAGCCGGCGAATTACAGCGGCATCGCGGCCGCACACTTGGTGCATGATGCCTGCGAGGCGAAGCATGCCCACCCCTGCAACATAATCTATACGTATGGTCCGTTAGCTTTCGACTTCGCCGCCATCTCGCGCAAGTTCTTCGAGCAGACGGTGAAGAAGGACTACCCGAACATTCATATCGTCGCGGAGGGGGCCAACAACTTCGACCCGAATACCGCGCGGACCCTCACTAAGAGCCTGGTGCAGGTGCATCCCAACGTCGATGTCATCGCAAGCGACGGCGACCTCGGCGCATTCGGCGTGATCGACGGTCTGAAGGATCTCGGCAAGAAGCCCGGAAAAGACGTGCTTGTGACCGGCGGCGCCATTAGCAAGCAAGGGAAGGGATTGATGGAGGCGGGGGCGATGTTCGGTTCGACTTGCCTAATGCCGGTCACCGAAGCGCGCACCTCGGCGGAATATGCGATCCTAGCCGCACGCCATCAACCGATTCCGCATCCCGATGTCGAGGTCTGCGAACTGTTTTCGCCCACCGGAAACACCCCGATTACGGCGGCCAATATGGCGAAATTCACGCCACAATGGTAAAGTGGACGTTCGCGTTCGGACAGCTAAATCGTGACTGACGTTACCGCCGGCGGCGACCCTCAACGGGCCGCCGCCGGTTCCTCTGTCGGCATCGAACTTCGCGGCGTCATCAAACGGTACGGCGGCGCGCAAGCGCTCGACGACGTGTCCGTCACCGTCGCCGCGGGCGAGATTCATGCCCTCGTGGGCGAGAACGGTGCGGGCAAATCCACGCTGGGTAAGATCGTCGCGGGCGCGGTATTGGCGGACGACGGCGAAATCCGGGTCAACGGCCGTACGGTTGCCTTCCGCAATCCCCGCGACGCGATCCGCGAGGGCATTGCCCTGATCCATCAGGAACTGGCGTTGGTGCCGGCATTGTCGGTCATCGACAACGTTTTTCTCGGGGTCGAGCAGGGCGAGAACGGGGTTATCAATCGCGCGGCCCAACTTGCGCGCTTCAAGGAGTTGGCAGCACGAATCGGCTTCGTCCCGCCGCCGTCGGCGCGGGTCGAGACGCTGCGCGTCGCCGAGGCGCAAAAGGTCGAGATTTTGCGGGCGTTGGTCAGAAATGCGCGCCTCATCGTCATGGATGAGCCGACCGCAGCGCTGACACGCACCGAAGCGGATCGGCTGCTCCAAATCACCCGCGAGCTGCGTAACGACGGCGTCACAATCATCTACGTGTCTCACGTGCTCGCCGACGTGTTGGCGCTGTGCGACACGATCACCGTGCTGAAGGACGGGCGGCATGTCAAAACCGTGCCGGCGAAGGGCGAGACGATCGACAGTCTCGTGACCGCGATGCTCGGCCGCGCGATGGAGCTGGTGTTTCCGGTCCGCCAGATGCCTCCGGCGAACGCGCCCGTGATCCTGTCGGTGCGCGGCCTGACGCGGCTTCCGGCGTTCAGCGACATTTCCTTCGACATTCGCGCTGGCGAGATCGTCGGCTTGGCCGGTTTGGTCGGCAGCGGCCGCACCGAGATCGCGCGGGCCGTGTTCGGCGCGGATTCGGCCGCGGGGACGGTCGAAGTCGAGGGCAAGGTCGTGCACGGCCGCGATCCGCGCACCGGCATTCGCCACGGCCTCGCCATGCTACCTGAGAGCCGCAAGGATCAGGGCCTCGTGATGATGCGGCCGGTGCGCGAGAATGTCAGCCTCGCCCATCTCACGGAGGTTTCCTGGCACGGCATTTTGAATGCCGCGCGAGAACGCACGCGCGTCGGCGCGGTTTTGGACAGCGTCGACGCCCGCGTGCCGAGCATGACCATGCCGGTGTCCGGCCTGTCGGGTGGCAACCAGCAAAAGGCGGCAATCGCCAAGTGGCTGGTCAAGACGCCGAAGGTGCTACTCGCCGACGAACCGACGCGCGGCATCGATGTCGGCGCCAAGCGCGCCATCTACGAGCTGCTTCACCGGCTGGCCAGCCAAGGGCTCGGCGTGCTGCTGATATCGAGCGAGATCGAAGAGGTGCTGGGCCTCGCGCATCGCGTGCTGGTGGTGCGGAACGGCCGCATCGTCGCGGAATTGCCCGGTGACCAAACCAACGAGGAGAACGTCATGCGTGCCGCTTTCGGCGAGACCGGCGAAGGGAAGGCGGCATGAGCCGGATGGAAACCGGTACGCGGCCCGGCCTGTCGGTCGGCACCGTCTTCGAGGTGCTGCGGAACTACGCCATTGTTGTGTCGTTCGTCCTGCTGCTGATCATCTTGTCGGCGACCGCCGACCATTTCGTAACCTGGATCAATCTGCTCAACACACTCGAATCCGGTTCGATCTACGGCATCGTCGCGATTGCGTTCACCATCCTGCTGATCGTCGCCGAGTTCGATCTGTGCTCAGGCGCGATCTATGTTTTGGCCGGAATCGTCGCCGCGAAACTTCAACCGGAATTGGGCAATGCACCGGCGCTGGCGATGGGTGTGGTCGCCGGGCTTCTGATCGGCATTTTCAACGGCCTTGCCGTAACTTATCTGCGCGTCAATTCCTTCATCGCGACGCTGGCGTCGAGCCTCATGGTGGTCGGCATCGGCACGGAAGTCACGAACGGCTTTCAGCTCTATATAGCGGAACCGTCCTTCGGCGAGCTTGGCAACGGCAAGTTCCTGGGCATCGATTATTTCATCTGGATCTTTGTCGCCTTCGCGCTGATCTGCGGCTTCATCCTGTCGCGCACCAAGCTCGGCCGCTGGCTGTTCGCGGCCGGCGGCAATCCCGAGGCGGCGCGTCTCTCCGGCATCAACGTGCGCGCTCTGCGTATCGGCGCCTTTGCCTTCAGCGGCTTTGCCGCGGGCGTGGCCGGCGCAGTGCTTATCTCACGGACCGGCACCGCAATCGCGGGCGACGGTCTCGCTGATGTGCTGTTTCCGGCGATCGCCGCGGTGGTGGTCGGCGGCACCAGCATTCAAGGCGGGCGCGGCGCGATCTGGCGTACGGTGCTCGGCATCTTTTTTCTCGAGTTCATCCGTAACGGCTTCAACTTGCTCGAGGTGAATCCGTACTACCAGGCGATCATCCAGGGCGCGATCATCCTGACCGCGGTCGCCGCCGACGCGCTGTCGCGCCGCTCCAGCTAAGTCGTGCTAAGCTTGTCCCCTACGAAGGGGGCGGGCATGGATGCGCAGAAATTCTTTCCGGCCGGGCTTTATAAGGGCAAGACCGTGTTCGTCACCGGCGGTGGGAGCGGCATCAATCTCGGCATCGCCAAGGGCTTCGCCGCGTTCGGCGCCAACATCGCTATTTGCGGCCGCAAGCAGGAGCGGCTCGATGGCGCCTCCAAGGAATTGGAAGCGCTCGGCGCCAAGGTCTCGGCCCGCGCCGCCGATGTGCGCAAGCCTGAGGAGCTCAATGCCGCCTTTGCCCAATGCCGCGATACGCTTGGCCCGATCGACATTCTCGTCTGCGGCGCCGCCGGCAATTTCCTGGTGCCGGCGGACAAGCTGTCGCCCAACGGGTTCAAGACCGTGATCGACATCGACCTCTTGGGCTCGTTCAACGCCGCGCGTCTTACGTTCGACCAACTCGTGCAGACCAAGGGCTCGATCATCTTCATTTCCGCCGGTATGGCGCACATGCCGTATGCGTTTCAACTCCATGTCGGCGCGGCGAAGGCCGGCATCGACCGTATGATGCAGAACCTGGCACTGGAATGGGGACAGCACGGAATTCGCGTCAACAGTATTGTGCCCGGACCGATCGCCGGCACGGAAGGGATTAAGCGGCTCGGCGGCGCCGATCCGGGACAACGCCTCAGCAATATCCCCCTCGGCCGCATGGGCACGGTCGACGATATCGCACAGGCGGCGCTGTTCCTGTGCTCGCCGGTGGCGGAATGGATCACCGGCGTGGTGCTCAATGTCGACGGCGGCTCCGGCCTCGCGGGTTCCGCTAATTTCAATGCCAATGCAGCGCGGCTCCTGACCGAGCAGCAAGGCACGTCATAGCGGGGCGAGCTTTGGCATCACGTCGGTCGCGAACAGGCGCAGCGACCGCAGCGCGTCGGTCAACGCCATGCCGCCCATGAACATGTAGGCCACCAAGTAATTGACGCCGAGCGCCGCTTGTTCCGTCACGGCGCGCGTTACCGTGTCGGGCGTGCCGACAATGGCGGTGCCGTCCCGAACCAAGTCGTCATAGGTCGCGCCGGCGGGCACCTTCGCACGGCCGGTCAGACCGGTATCGCCGTGCTTCACCCGCAGCCAATTGAGCGAGGCAAGATGTGCTTCGAGCGCCGGTTGAGCGATACGCGCCGCGTCGGCGTCAGTCTCGGCGACGACGATATAGCGCAGCACGCCCACGGCCGTTCCGCCGGGAAATTCGGGCTTCGGCGTCAGCGGCCTGCCACGCTTCCCCAACGCCGCCTTGAACGCGGCGATATTGGTGTTGGCGAGCGCGACCGGCCCGTTGGCGACGAAATGCATCCCGTTGTCGCCGGCCCAACTCGCGCCGGTCGTGTTCGACGAGCCGTACCAGAATGGTGGATGAGGGCGCTGCAAGGGATGCAGCACAATCGGCACGTTGCGGTAATGATGATACGCGCCGTCATAGGTCAGCATGTCGCCGCCGCTCATGCCAGCCATGATGCAGCGATAGGAATCGATGAAGATTTCGCGCGATTTGTCGTGGTCGACATTGTGGTACCCGACTTCGTACGGCGAGACGCCGCGGCCGATGCCGATCTCCAGGCGTCCGCCCGAAAGGTGATCAAGCATCGCGATCTCTTCGAGAAGCCGCAGCGGCGAATACAGCGGCAGCAAATAGACGAGCGGTCCGAGCCGGATATGCCGGGTCTCGCGCGCGACGGCGGCGAGATAAACGCTGGGCGCGGGGACCATGTTCAGCGGTGACGCATGATGCTCGGCGACGTGGAGGCAATAGAAACCGGCCGCGTCCGCCGCCGCGGCAAAGCGCAGCCGCTCATCATAGATCGTGCCTAAGGGACGATCCGTATTCTCCACATGGTCGAACAACCCGATTTTCATGCGATTTCCCCACCTCGAAAATTGCGCTCAAGCCGATCTTATCCATATCCGCCAACCATTGCTTGTCGCGATGGGGTTATACTGCCCGCATCCAGAACGAGGGAGGCGAACATGCTGGGACGGCGCGACGGGTTGAAGGCGTTGATGGCCTCGGTGCTGGCGCTGGGCGCAATGCCGGTAGCACGCGCGCAAGCGGCCGAACCGCCGGCGAAGAACGGCAATACGATGAGCGACGGGCCACCGTCGGACATTACCCTCGTGAACGGCAAGATTCATACGATGGACGCGAACAATTCCATCGTGTCCGCCGTCGCGATCCGTGACGGCAAATTCGCGACGGTCGGTAACGCCGTCCCTTCCGCCGGCCGAACCATCGATCTGAAAGGCCGGACCGTCATTCCGGGCCTCATCGACAATCACAATCACTTCGTCTTGCTGAGCCAACGGCCGGGCCATGACACGCGGCTTGAAAGCGCCGGCTCGATCGCCGACGTCCAAGCGGCGATCGCGGCCCGGACCAAGACCGTGCCGGCCGGCGCGTGGATCAGTTCGATGGGCGGCTGGGTGCCGGAGCAATTCGCGGAAAAGCGCCTGCCGACCCTGGCCGAGCTCGACAAGGCGGCGCCGGATCATCCCGCGATCGTCTATCAGCAATTCTTTGGCCCCGCCGCCGTCAACACGCCGGCGCGGCATTTCTTCGCCGACAAAAACATCGCGGTGAGCGACGCCGGGTTGATCGCGGCCGGTCCGGCCTCGCTCGGCGCGCTCGACGCAATGCGCGCGATCCAGACCGTCGCGGACCGGAAGCAAGGCGCGGTCGACGCCATGGCGTACTCGGCGAGCATGGGCGTCACCACCAACGTCGACATGGGCGCGTTCGTGATCCCGGGTACACCCGGTACACAAGAGTCCGTGCAAATGAATACGCTTGCCAGCGACGATCCGTTCTCGATGCATGACGCGCTCTTGGCGCTGCACCGCGAAGGCAAGATTTCGACGCGGCTGCGTATTTTCTATCTCAGCATGGACAAGGAACCGCAGGTCTCGCTGATCGCGCAGCGCGTGCTCAATTCCTATCCGGGTTTCGGCGACGACATGGTGCGCATCAGCGGCATCGGTGAGTTCGTGACCCAATGGCCGCTGTTCAAGGGCGAGTTCCCATTGAACTACGTGGCGGCGTTGAAACTCGTTGCCGAACACGGCTGGCCCTTCCAGCAGCACACGCTGTCGTCGCGCGAAGACACTTTCACCGTCGAAAGCTTCCGCAAAATCAACGAGACGATTCCGATCGCCGACTTGCGCTGGTCGATTGCGCACGTGCCGGAACTGACCGCGGAGAATCTCGCCGCGGCAAAAGCGCTTGGCGTCGGCCTCGCGCTGCATGGATTCCGCTATCTTTCGGGATCGAAGCGCGGTGGACCGCCCTACCGCACCATCATCGAAAGCGGCATCAAGGCCGGAGCCGGATCGGATTCCGCGCAGATCTCGACGCTAAACCCGTGGAACATGATCTACTACATGGTCACGGGGAAGAACGCCGCCGGCATTCTGGTGAACGAGGGACAGACCATCAGCCGCGAGCAGGCGGTGCGGCTCTATACGGCGGCGAACGGCTGGTTCATGCGCGAGGAACATGTGCTCGGTTCAATCGAGCCAGGCAAGCTCGCGGATTTGGTCGTACTCGACCGTGACCTATTCGATGCCGCCGCCGTGCCGGACGAAGCGATCCGGGCGGTGCGTCCGACGATGACCATGGTCGGCGGCAAAATCGTGCACGAAGCGGCGTAGAGCAAAATGAAAGGGCCGGTCGTTGGACCGGCCCTTCAACGATCGCCGAACGGGGCGATGCTTACGGCATCATGATTTCGACACGGCGGTTCTGCGGCTCGCGCACGCCGTCCGCGGTCGGAACCCGCGGATGCTCCTTGCCGAACCACTTTACGTCCATCGCCGTCTTCGGCACGCCCTGCTTCATCAGATAGCCCGAGACCGCGTCGGCGCGACGCTGCGACAGGCGCAGATTGTAGGCTTGCGTGCCGGCAAGGTCGGTATAGCCCGAGACGTCCAGCCGGGCATGACCGCCGGCCTTGTAGACGCCGGCCGCCGCCTCGATCACCCGGCGCGCGTCGGGCGTCAGGTTGTAGCGGTCGAAGTCGAAGAACACGAGGAAGGTCCGCGCCATCGGCGGCGGCGGGGCCATCGGCGCCGCGGCCGGCATCGGGGCCATCGGCGGCGGCGGCGGTGGCGGCGCGAAGCGGTAGGTCAACCCAACGCGGATCATGTTGTAGTTGAATTCGTTGTGCCCGACAAAACCGGCTGCCGCGCCGGTCAGCGTGGTGTTCTGGCTGCCCAGATCGGCGTACCGGTATTCGATATTGCCTTCCCAGTTCGGGGTGAAGGCGTAATCAACACCGCCGCCAGCCGTCCAACCGGTGCGAATATCGCTCGACGAACCGACCAAGGGTCCGCCGATCGGCGTATGGTAATGCGTGGTAACGTCGCCAAACTCGACACCGCCGGTGCCATAAACCAGGACACGGTCGAAGGTAAAGCCGACTTTGCCGCGGATCGAGGCGTCGAAATCCATGCTCGAACTGACGCCATAGCTGCCGCCGGCGAAGGTATTGCGCTGCAAACCGCCGACTTCACCGCCTTCGGCATCGCCCTCCAGGCCCAGCACGAACGTGCCCATCTGCCAATTGTAGCCCACATGGGCGCCGCCCATCCCGCCGCTGGGCGAGAAACTGTAGCTCGGCGTGCCGGCGGGAGCGCCCGCGATAGACCCGGATGACGTGCCCCATCCGTAGCCGCCCTGGATGCCCACCTCGGGCCCATTCCACCACGTTGTTTGGGCAACAGCGCCCGTCGAAAATACAGCCGCGGCGACCGCGACCGTGGCGATTAAAGCTTTTCTCATGTGTGACCCCACGTAAGCTGTGACCCCACGTAAGCGTGTATGACGCTATTATCAGCTAAACTATAGATATTTCAATCGTGCATGGCAGCCCACTTCGGAAATCAGTGACATATGCGACATTCTTGCAACACATTAGGAATTGGGAATGCCCCCTTTGATGCGGCAATTCGCGAGACGGGAACAAATGACCCCAAGTCACGCTGAGCCCGACGTCGCGCTGATCGACAAGACAATCGACGAGTTTGTTGCGCCAGGTCTGTTATTTCACGCTCCGGTGCCCTTCGGCGCGACCGGGCCGCAAGCACTCAAGAAGTTATGATGGCCCTCCATCGGGCGTTTCCTGACCTTCACGTTGCGGTCGACGATCTGATCGCGGAGGACGACAGGGTCGTCGGCAGGCAGACGGTGACAGGCACGCACCGCGGCGACTATATGGGTCTTGCGCCGCCCGGCAAATCGGTCAGCTACAACGAGATTTTCATCTTTAGGTTTGCCGACGAGCGGGTCGCCGAGATTTGGGGTGTCGTCGACGTTCTCGCGCAGATGAAGCAACTCGGCGCGATTTGTAGCTAACAAGACCCAGTCGTCCTTGCGACTCGCGGGCGGCTTGCCGCGCATAACATGCATTGGCGTTTGGCGGGCCATGCTCGATGATGATGAGCACTATGTCTACGCTATAGCCCTATGATCGCCTACGGGAGCGAGACATGGATATTTACATCGGCTTTGATTCTGCGTGGACGGATAACCCAAAGGCTCCCGGAGCCATCTGCGCCGTCGGCATCGAGGACGGCCACCCAGCCCGGTTCCATAGCTCCGCAGCCGGTGTCCTTCGATCAGGCGCTCACTTTCATCCAGGAAACTCGCTCCAAAAGCGGCGCAACGCTTATCGCGCTGGATCAGCCGACAGTGGTTCCCAATCTGACCAGTATGCGGCCGGTGGAACGCGTGGCCGCTTCCCTTATCAGCTGGCTTGGCGGAGGCGTCCAGCCCTCCAATCGCGGGAGGCAGGGCATGTTCTGTGACGCCTCGCCAATCTGGCGTTTCCTGACAGTGCTGGGAGCCGAGGAGAGTCCGGAGCAGGCTCGGGTAGCAACCAATGGCCTCTATTTGATTGAGGTCTTTCCCGCTCTAGCGCTGGCGTCGCTGGACAAGGGTTTCTTCGGACGGCTGAGCGCGCCCAGATACAACCCGGATCGTACGAAGACGTTTCGTATGGCTGATTGGGTCCGCGTGTCAGAGGCTGCTGTGCGAGAATCCCGCGCGCTTGGTTGCGAGGAGCTGGCGGAATGGTGCCGCACCGCCGGGAGAATTGCCCAGCCGCGGAAGGCGGACCAGGATAAATTAGACTCCGCGTTATGCGTGCTAATTGCACTACGTTGGCGGCTACGCCCTCGTGATGCGTCTTTGCTCCTCGGCGACTTGACGACCGGATATATGGTGCTGCCAGCGAGCCGCGACGTGCGCGAATACGTGACCATTCCTGCTCGGAAATACTTGGTGGAATGGATGGCGTGGTTCCCGCCTGGTGACACCAACCGGATTTGCTGGTTGACGCAGCGTTGTCAGTCGCGCAAGCGACCCAGGATCGCCGACGGTCGTCATCGGATGGGGCAGCGCGCTCCAGCGTAGATTTGGCGGGCCGCGACCGACGATGATGAGCACTATATCTACGCCATAGCCCTATAGTCGCCCGCGCCCGCTTGCGCCTTTTTTTGTTTTCCGGTATAGTTTCCGGAAATTAGACAGGCCGTAAAAGAATGAACCGCAAAGCCAAATCATCTCTCGCGACTTACCGCGCGCAAATGCAGCGGCGAGGTTTCGTTCGGGTCGAGGTCAATGTGCGCAAGGAGGATGCGAGCCTTGTCCGCCGTGTTGCTTCGGCCTTGTCCGATCCATCGCGCCAGATCGAGGCGCGCAGGCTTCTTCAGCAGCGCTTTGTCGAACCGCCCAAGGTGAGCCTGAAGGCGCTACTCGCGTCCGCGCCACTCGACGGGATCGACCTCGATCGCAGCGCCGATCCCGGACGTGAAGTCAATCTGTGAGCTATCTGATCGACACCAACATCATTTCCGAGGTCCGGAAAGGCGCTCGTTGCGACGCACATGTGTCCGCCTGGTATGCGTCTATCGCTGATGAGGACCTCTTTCTGAGTACGCTCGTCCTGGGCGAAATCCGAAAGGGCGTTGAGCTTGCACGCCCTCGGGATGCCGCCAAGGCAGCGGCGCTCGAACGTTGGCTGCGGGAGGTAGAGGCCGCGTTTGATGGACGCGTGCTCGGCGTCGACAACGCCGTGTCTGATCAATGGGGTCGTATGAGCGCCATCAGACCCGTGCCGGCTATCGATGGCCTGCTCGCGGCGACCGCGGTGACCAATGGCCTGACGCTGGTAACGCGCAATGACCGCGACGTTGCCGGTCTGGGCGCGACAGTGCTCAACCCGTTCAAGGCCGCTGAAAATCACCATCGATCGTAACGTCGGCGGCATTCGGATAGCGCAGCGCTTCATGGCGCAGAAGCGGTAGGATGGCGGGCCGCGACCGACGATGATGAGAACTATGTCTACGCTATGGCCCTATGAACGTAGTGGTTGCGGGGAGGAGAGCTACGCGGCACCTAGAGCGCGATCCTTGTAGGCTGAATTGCTGAAGGGGATTCCCAAGGATTGGGTTTCTGATTCAAGATGCTGGCTGGGGTTGGAGGCCAGCATCGATGGCACGACCCTATTCGTTGGATCTTCGCGATCGGGTGGTTGCGGCGGTTGCGGCGGGCGAGAGCTGCCGGGCGGCGGCGGCGCAGTTTGGGGTGAGCGTCGCCAGCGTTGTGAAGTGGTCGCAGCGCTTCGAGCGACGGGCAGTGCGGCGGCCAAGCCGATGGGCGGGCGGCGGCCGCTCTGCGCTGGCGGGCGAGCGGGACTGGCTGCTGGCGCGGATCGCCGAGAAGCCGGACCTGACGCTTGCGGGCGCTGGTGGCCGAGCTGGCCGAGCGCGGGATCAAGGCGAGCTACGACGCGGTCTGGCGCTTCTTCGAGCACGAGGGCATCAGCTTCAAAAAAAAGCCTGCACGCCAGCGAGCAGGATCGGCCCGACGTGGCCCGGCGGCGGCGCGCTGGCAGCAGTATCAGGGCAGGCTTGATCCAGCCCGCCTGGTCTTCATCGACGAGACCTGGGCCAAGACCAACATGACCCGCACGCCACGGCCGCTGCGCTGCGCGGCCAGCGGCTCGTCGCCAAGGCGCCGCACGGCCGTTGGCAGACGCTCACCTTCCTGGCGGCCCTTGCGCTGCGACCGGATCGATGCGCCCTGCGTCTTCGACGGGCCGATCAACGGCGAGAGCTTCCGCGCCTATGTCGAGCAGTTCCTCGTCCCGACGCTCAAGCCCGGCGACATCGTCATCATGGACAATCTCGGCAGCCACAAAGGCCAAGCCGTCCGCCGCGCCATCCGCGCCGCCGGCGCCAAGCTCTTCTTCCTGCCGCCCTACTCGCCCGACCTCAACCCGATCGAGCAGGTCTTCGCAAAGCTCAAGACCCTGCTGCGCAAAGCCGACCGACGAACCATCGAGACCACCTGGCGAGCGCATCGGCGCACTCCTCGACAACTTCACTCCCAACGAATGCGCCAACTATCTCGCCAACTCAGGATACGCTTCGGCTTGAAAGGATCATGCTCTAATTACCACGGAGCAACCCAATGGCCGTTTCGATCCACGCCCCCGCCGGGGGGAGCGACCGCAGGCCAGGCGCCACGAATCCACGACGTTGAGGTTTCGATCCACGCCCCCGCACGGGGGGCGACGTCGCCGCGTCGCCGCGCTCCGCAGCCAACACGCTGGTTTCGATCCACGCCCCCGCGGGGGGGGCGACGAGCTATTCAGGGGCTGGTATGCTCTGTATCCACGGTTTCGATCCACGCCCCCGCGCGGGGAGCGACCTGCGATCGGCGCGGAGATCGCAAGGCTCAGAGAGGTTTCGATCCACGCCCCCGCGCGGGGGGCGACCTCGGGGCGAGCGTCATCACCGTCACGGTGCCGGTGTTTCGATCCACGCCCCCGCGGGGAGAGCGACTTAGTACCGGTCACGGCACACCGCCGCTCAGGTGGTGTTTCGATCCACGCCCCCGCGGGGGGGCGACGGCGGCCAGGCCGGATGACATGACCAGCGATCAACGTTTCGATCCACGCCCCCGCGCGGGGGGCGACTAGATCGGCGGCATGTGATTCAGCGCAGTTACGAAGTTTCGATCCACGCCCCCGCGCGGGGGGCGACGTCCCCTTTGCTCTAAGCCTTTGTCTCTGAGGAGAAAAGGCGTGTGTCCAGCGCGAAGCGCTGGCGATTGGACGCCTCTCGACTTTCGCAGACGTCGGCGGCTCGGCAATTCAATGAACGATTTCAACGAGCCTGACTCGGTGCGAACCGCTGCCAGCATTTTGCGGCACGCTTCAGGTTCGCGCCCATTGTTCCGACATCCGGCTCGCGCTCAGACGATCAGCGGTCCGTCGAGGTCGGCGGCCGGCTTGGCGCCCACATGCTCGACCCGGCGTTGCCAGTTGGAGCCGAGATAATAATAGCGCAAGCTGTCGTGTTCGCGGCTCGATGATCGCCTTCGAGCCGGGCCTTCAGCACGGTCCATTGGGCCGGATCGACCTCGATCTCGAACACCGAGAACTGCACGCGCTGGCCGTAGTCGCGGCAGGCTTTGGCGACCCGCCGCAGCCGTGCCGCGCCGCCGGCCTCGGTCGTCCTCACATCATAGGTCGACCAGAACCAGCATCGCGCGCCGCCTATTTCCAGAACCATGGCGGATAGGCGTCGAGATCGCCGCGCAGATGGCGCGCCAGCAGCTGCGCCTGCAGATAGGGCACCAGCCCGAGCGGCGCCATCTCGTCGAGGAAAGGATGGCGCCGCTCTTCCTTCTTGCGCTCCTGCCAGGCGGTCAGCACCGTCTTGCGGCCGTCGTCGGTCAGCAGCACGGCGCCGCCGTCGCGCGTTTCGAAATCCCTCGCGCGCGATCTGCCGGCGGTTGATGAGCGACAGCGCCAGCCGGTCGGCGAAGACCGGCCGCAACTCCTCCATCAGATCGAGCGCCAGGCTCGGCCGGCCGGGCCGATCGCGGTGCAGGAAGCCGACCGCCGGATCGAGTCCGACGCTTTCCGCGGCACTGCGGCAATCATGGGTCAGGAGCGTGTAAAGGAAGGACAGCAGCGCGTTGACCGGATCGAGCGGCGGGCGGCGCGATCGGCCCGCGAAAGCGCATCGCCGGATCCGGCGAGCGGATCAGTTCGTCGAACACGCCGAAATAGAGCTGGCCGCCTCGCCTTCCGCGCCGCGCAGAGCATCGATCCCTCGTCGGAAAGCTCGACGCGGCGCAGAATCCGGCCGAGCCGCTCGACCACGGTCGTCGATCGCCTGCTTGCCGCTCGGCGGCATAGTTCCTCGCCATAGTCGCGCAGCGCCCGCATGCAGCACCGCGCGCTGGTTGGCGATCTTGCCCGAGACGATGCCGCGCACGATGTCGTCCGGCTTGTCGGAGGCCCGATATTGCGCGCGCCGCAGCAGCACGTTGCCGGTCACCGGCCCTTCGATGCGCGCCTGGAACCGCCCGGCCCGATCCAGCAGCACGATGGTGATGCCCGCCGCGGCACAGGCCTGGATCAAAGCCGGCGAGATATAGATGCCGCCGAACACCAAGACGCGTGATAGCGGCACGGGTTAGGCACCCTCGTTGCGTAGGATGGCAGGTCGTCGCGGCGTCGGCGCCGCCCATTCGGGGGGCTCGGGGAATTTGCAGTTATGTTCAGAGATCGTAGTATAGGATAGTACAGCGTAGGAAAGGCGAAGAAGAAGATGAGGGCAAGATTAAAGGAAAACTCGCGTTTCCCGGTAAGCCCTTGTCTGCACACTGGTTTCTGGCCTGAGGTGGGCGGGGCGGCTGGCTCTGCCCATGCCAAGCGTTTGTTTTTGCACTCGTTTGTACGACGGCGCCTGGTTTGGCCTTGTCCGGCGACGGGGGCGGTTCGATCTCTCGCCTATGAGCCAGGACGACGCTTCCAACTTCCGCCCCCGCACGGGTCGTATCCGCGACCGGGGTGGCCCGAGTGCCCGCCGGTCACAGTCATTCGTCGCCCAGGTGATGAAGGCGGCGGCCAAGGCCAACGGCGGCCCGCTGACCCGTTCCCAGATTCAGCGGCGGCAAGCGGCGTGGCGGCGCGGCCCCGGAAGGGAAAGTGCTCGCGGATCGGGCGGGGCCAGGCCGCCGCCGACCGGCTGAAGCGGCAGGCGGCGGAGCGGAGCCCCGGCCAGCGACAGCGGCGGGTCGTTGTGAAGGCCCGGATTGTCCGGCATCGGGTCAGGAGCGGGGCGGCCGGCGCCCATCTGCGCTACCTTCAGCGCGACGGTACGACCCGCGACGGCGAGCGCGGTCAACTCTACGGCCCGGAGCGCGATCAGGAAGACGGACGCGCCTTCCTCGAGCGCGGCGAGGGTGACCGGCATCAGTTCCGCGTTCATCGTCGCGCCGGAGGACGGCGACCGCCTGTCGGATCTGCGCGGCTTCACCCGCGACGTGATGGCCCAGATGGAGGACGATCTCGGCACCAAGCTCGATTGGGTGGCGGTCGACCACCACAACACGGGCCATCCGCACAGCCACGTCGTCATCCGGGGCAAGGATGATCTCGGCAAAGACCTGATCATCGCCCAGGACTACATCACCGACGGCGTGCGCCTGCGCGCCCAGGAGCGAGCGACCCTGGAGCTGGGGCCGGAAACCGATTTGGAGCTGCGCGAGAAGCTGCGGGCGGAGATCACGGCCGAGCGTTTCACCCGCATCGATCGCGCCATGATGGAGGAGGCGCCGGAGCAGGTGCTCGACCTGCGCCCCGAAGCGGGTCAGATCCGCGTCGATTTCGACCGGACGCTCAGGGTCGGCCGGTTGCAGACGCTCCAGCGCTTCGGTCTCGCCCAGGAAGTCGAACCCGGCGTCTGGACGGTCTCCGAGAAGCTGGAGCCGACGATGCGGGCGCTGGGCGAGCGCGGCGACATCGTGAAGGCGATCAACCGGGCGCTGACCGACCGGGGCCTTGAGCGCGGCATGGGCGAATATGTGCTCCACGGCGAGGAGAGCAGCGGCCAGTCATCGGGCGGGTGATCGGCAAGCGGCTGACCGACGAGCTGGGCGACCGGGTGGCGCTGATCGTGGACGGGGTCGATGGCCGGACGCATCATGTGGCACTCGGCGACAAGGCCGTGGCTGAGGACGCGCCGATCGGGTCGATCGTCGAGCTCGGCCGGGCACCGGCCGGACTGCGCGCATCGGATCGCAACATCGCCGCGATGGCGACGAACACGGCGTCTATCGCCCGAGCGAGCACCGGGCGATCGCCGAGGCGGGCCATATCCGGTTGCCAGGCGGCGACTATGACGGCTACATCGAGAGTCATGTCCGTCGGCTGGAGGCGCTGCGCCGGGCCGGTGTGGTCGAACGGCTGGACGCGGACCGTTGGTCGATCCCAGCCGATTACGAGGCCCGAGCCGCCGCCTATGACACCGCGCAGAGCCGGAGGATGAATCTTCGCGTTCTGTCCGCCTACGATCTGGACAAGCAGATCACCAGCGACGGCGCGACCTGGCTCGACCGCGAGCTGGCCTCGCCCAATCGGACACCCCTGACCCAGGCCGGGTTCGGGTCGGAAGTGAGCCGAGCGCTGGAGCGGCGCAAAGACAGTCTCGTCGATCAGGGTTTCGCCTCCCGAACGCCAGAGGGCGGCCTCCGCGCACCCAAGGACCTGCTGTCCCGGCTGGAGCAGCAGGAAATCGCGCGCGTTGGGCCAGAGATGGCGAAGGCCCGCGGTCTGACCTTCAAGCCGGCGGAGGCAGGAAACTACGTCTCCGGAACGCTGGTCGGCATGACCAATCTCGGCAGCGGCAAGTTCGTTATGATCGACGATGGTCGCGGCTTTAGCCTTGTGCCTTGGCAGCCGGTGCTTGAGCAGCGGCTGGGACGGCAGGTCACGGGGGTCGCGATGCCCGGCGGCGGGATCGATTGGACCTTCGGGCGAAGCCGGGGGCTCGGTCTGTAGCCATCGCCTCACGCCCTTGCCGTCGAGGTGCCGGACCGGGGCCACACCGTCAAGGCTGGCGCCTTCCCATCCCATTTGTACCCGGCGAACGCCGTTTCCATGCATGACGGCCCGCGATTATTCCCCTGCGGTCCAGAGCCAACCATCTCATCTCGGATGAACCGTTCGCGCGCCAACCGCCGAGCGCGCCGCTTCAATAGCGCCGCGATGCCCGATGATCTCTACGACTACGCCCGGACGCCGGAACGCAGGCCGGGGCGGCCGGTGAAGCACGACCTTTTCGGCTGGCGGGTGGTGGACGACTGGCCCGAGCGGGTACCCGTCACAGAGCGCGAGGTGGACGTGTTCGACGCGTGGTTCGGCGACATCCTCGACAAGCTGTTCGGGTCGCCGTAGTCGGACCATGACTCGTGCATTGGATCACTAATACCCTTGCTTGTGATCGTCCATTGGGTAGCATGTCTGATGTCGCGATCAGCCCTCGTCAGGAGGAGGACACGATGACGAGCAAGGTGGCCGAGAGCATCCGGCGCGGCCTGGAGGAGGCCCTCGCCTTCGCGGAGGGAACAGTGGACGCCAGCCGCTACGGCGTCCACATCCCCGAGGATATCGACGTTAAGGCAATCCGGGCCAAGCTGGACATGACACAGCAGGAGTTCGCCGGGCGGTTCGGGTTCAGCATCAACACGCTGCGACATTGGGAACAGGGCCGCCGCGTGCCCGAGGGTCCGACACGCGCCTATCTCCTCGTCATCGGCCGCAACCCGAAGGCCGTCCAGAAGGCGTTGAGAGCGGCATGAGCGCCGCCGTTCCTCTTCGCGCGGCCCTCTACCTGCGCGTCTCGACCGCGCGTCAGGCCGAGCATGACGTGTCGATCCCCGACCAGCGCAAGCAAGGCGAAGCGTATTGCGCCGCGCGCGGCTATCAGCTCGTCGAGACCTATGTGGAGCCCGGCGCGTCCGCCACCAATGACCGCCGTCCCGAGTTCCAGAAGATGATGGAGGCGGGCACGGCCAGCCCCTCCGCCTTCGAATTGGTGATCGTTCACTCGTTCAGCCGCTTCTTCCGCGACCACTTCGAGCTTGAGTTCTACGTCAGGAAGCTCGCCAAGAACGGCGTTCGGCTCGTCTCCATGACCCAGGAATTGGGCGATGATCCGATGCACGTCATGATGCGCCAGATCATGGCGCTGTTCGACGAGTACCAGTCCAAGGAGAACGCGAAGCACACGCTCAGGGCCTTGAAGGAGAACGCCCGTCAGGGTTTCTGGAACGGCTCCCTCCCCCCGATCGGCTATCGCGTGGTCGACGCGGAAAAGCGTGGCGCCAAGGTCAAAAAGAAGCTGGAGATTGATCCGCTTCACGCCGACACGGTGCGGCTTGCGTTCAAGCTCTCGTTGGAGGGCGACGGCACATCCGGTCGCATGGGCGTGAAGGCAATCGCCAAGCACCTAAATGAGCGCAAGCTCTACACGGGCACCGGCGGACGCTGGGGCGTCGGCGCCGTTCACCGGATGCTGACCCGTCCGACCTACATCGGCCGCCACGAGTTCAATAAGCGCGGCAAAACCAAAGCCCTCAAGCCAACCGATCAGGTCATCGCCGTCCCGGTTCCGCCGCTGATCGACCAAGAGACATTCGACGCCGTTCAGGCACACCTCAAATCGCGCAATCCCAAGGTCACGCCGCCTCAGGTGGTGGGCGGCCCCACCATGCTCACCGGCATCTGCTTCTGCGCCGACTGCGGCGGGGCCATGACCATCCGCACCGGCAAATCCGGGCGCTATCGCTACTACACCTGCTCCATCGCCGCCCGGCAGGGAGACACCGGCTGCAAGGGCCGCTCGATCCCGATGAAGCGCCTCGACGATCTGGTCGCCTCGCATCTCGAGGAGCGGCTACTCGACCCCGAGCGGCTGGAGGAGGTTCTGGCGATCGTGCTTGACCGCCGCCAAGAACGCGCCGAGCGCAGGGCCGCACACGCGGCCGAACTGCGCAAGAAAGCCGCCGAAGCCGACGCTCGGCTGAAACGGCTCTACGACGCCATCGAGAGCGGCGTGGCCGACATCGGCGATGAGTCGCTCAAAGAACGCATCGCCGAACTGCGGGCTCTGAAGGCGCAGGCTCAGATAGACGCCGAACGGGCCACCATCGCCTTGGAGGCGGTCGGGGCCGAGATCACGCCGGCCAAGCTCCGCGTCTTCGCGGACGCTGCTCGCCGGCGGCTCCGCGGGCCGGACGGCGGCTACCGCCGCGACCACCTCCGCGCGCTCGCCCAGCGGGTCGAGGTGGCCGAGGGCGAGGTCCGGATCATGGGGTCGCGGAGCAACCTGCTGCGGACACTGGCCGCCGCAGGCGGCGTACAATCGGCGGCTGGCGGAGTGCCCAGCTTTGTTCCGAGTTGGCGGATGGGGTGGGATTCGAACCCACGGTGAGCTTTCACCCACGCCGGTTTTCAAGACCGGTGCCTTAAACCGCTCGGCCACCCATCCGCATCGTTCGCTACTTAGTCCCGCGTCGCCGCTCGCGAAAAGAAAATTTGCGGCCGGTCCCGGCCCTGGCCGCGCCTATCTCGGGCCTTAAGAAGATATCAACAAAATTTATCTAAAAGGCCCTTCAATCCATACTAAGGGAGCACCGGCATGAATTATCTGATCGACTTCGCTGCGTTCGACCCCAGCACCGAGAGCGACCTGTTCGGCCCGCTCCCTGACCTGCAGATCCTCAAATTCGCGCGGCGTACCCAGCCGGACAAGCATACCCCTAAGCCTGCCGCACCCATGCCTGTCGCGCCAGGGCTCAGCCCCGGCATTCTGATTGGGCCGCGCGCCGCGTAGCGCTGGTTCGCGACTACAGACGCGGTTCAGGCCAATTTGGCCAGAGCCGCTGCGAGCTCCTCGGGCTTGTCGACCATGACGTCGTGGCCGCATGCGATTTTGATAACGTCCCAGCCCGGCTTGCTTGCCACCTTCGCGGCGAAATGACGGAACGGGCTCGGATCCCATCCCTCCGCCAGGATGTAGAGCCGCTTCATAATCGTGTCGCCTTTGCCTGAGAGCAGCACCGGCATCTGAAACGTTGCAAGCGCCTGCGGCACGCAGCGACGATCGACCCAGGCGCGGTTGGCTTCGGCGACGTTGAACGTCTCCGCCGGGATCGGAGACACCAACCCGCCATTCGCCATCGCCATGGCGAGAAAGCCCGCGCGCATTTGTGCCGCCGTCTCCGGATCGTGCGCCTTGGCGAGGAGCGCGAACAATAAATCGCCGTTCTCCGGAATGAACGCGTCGAGATAGACGAGGGCCCCGATCTTTTCCGGGATGCGATCGGCGACGCCGGTGATCACCATCCCGCCATAGGAATGGCCGACCAAAATCACCCGGTCGAGCTCTTCCGCTTCGATGCAGCCGATCACGTCGCGAATGTGAGTCTCGAGCGTGACGTTCTCGTCCGATTGATGGGCGCGCTCGCCGACGCCCGTGTGAGTTGGCGTCGCGACGGTGTGACCCATCTTGCGCAGGAACGCAGCGGTGTCGCGATAGCACCAGCCGCCGTGCCACGCGCCATGAACCAGAACAATATTGGCCATCGTAATCCTCCCCCTTCGCGATTCCGTGTTGGCGTCAAGATTGCGCGTGCAACAAACGCGTGGCAATAGGGCGGCATGCGATTGGCTTTTGTGTTTGTGTTTCTTGTGAGCCTCAGCACGGGGGCGCTCGCGCAGGATCAAGGCTTCGCGCAATGGCGGGCGCAATTTCGCGGCACGGCGCTGGCCGCGGGTATTTCGCCGGCGACGTTCGATAGCGCGATGGCTGGTGTCGAGCCGATCCCGCGGATCATCGAGCTCGATCATGCGCAACCCGAGACGAAGCTCGTCTTCAGCGACTATGTGCGACATCTCAATTCCGAACAGCGCCGCGCCGGAGTGCGCCAGCATCTCGCCGAGGACCGCGAACTTCTCGACCATGTGGGCCGGCGCTTCCATGTCCAGCCGCGCTTCATCGTGGCGCTGTGGGGTATCGAGACCGATTTCGGAAAATTCCCGGGCACGTACCCGGTGATCGCGTCGTTGGCGACGCTCGCTTATGACGGCCGACGCGCCGAATTGTTCTCGCGCGAGCTGATCGCTGCTTTGCGCATCGTGCAGCGCGATGGCGTTCCGCCATCGCGGATGCGCGGCTCGTGGGCCGGCGCGATGGGGCAATGCCAGTTCATGCCGTCGAGTTTTCTGGCCTACGCCGTCAGTTATCGCGGCAGCGGCCACCCCGACATCTGGTCCGACCGCGCCGACGTGTTCGCGTCGATCGCGAATTACTTGGCCAAGCTGGGCTGGAGCGATCGCGAAACCTGGGGCCGCTACGTGCGGGTGCCGGCGGGTCTGCCGGACGACCTGATCGGGCTTAGCACCGGCAAATCGTTACAGGAATGGGAACGTCTCGGCGTCAGGCGCGCCGACGGCGGGCACCTTCCTGCAGTGTCGCTCCGCGCCTCACTGCTGATGCCCGAGGGGCACGGCGGTCCCGTTTTGCTCGTTTACGGGAACTTCCGCACCTTGCTTCGTTGGAACAATTCACAAGCCTTTGCTACGTCTGTCGGATTGCTTGCCGAGGGCGACGAATCCCGCTAGCCTTGCATCTATCGGTTGGGTTTTTTCACGGATGTAGGCGCAAAAGATGCCACGGGGGTCGCTGACAGGGGTTGTCATGGCCGTCTCGGCCTTGGTGTTGGCAGCATGCGGAGGGCATCCGCCGTCCCCCACAGCCAGTGCGCCGCCAGCCGGAACCGTCCATGGTCAGCAGGGCTATTACAAGATCGGCAAGCCGTATCAGATCGACGGCGTTTGGTATTACCCGCGCGAAGATTGGTCCTACGACGAGACCGGCCTTGCCTCGTGGTATGGCGAACAGTTCCACGGCCGCTACACGGCCGACGGCGAAATCTTCGATCTGAACGAAATGACCGCGGCGCACCGCACGCTGCCGATGCCGGTGGTAGTGCGCGTCACCAATCTGGACAATGGCCGGTCGATCAAGCTGCGGGTCAACGACCGTGGGCCCTACGCGCGCGGCCGCATCATCGATGTATCGCGCCGCGCCGCCCAAATGCTTGGCTTCGAGCAAGCCGGGACCGCCAAGGTGCGCGTGCAGATCGACGTGCCCGATTCAATGATGGTAGCGACCGCCGCCGGCCGTCCGGTCGGTCCACCGAGTATTTCGCGGGCGGTGGCCGAGGTCGTTTCGGCGCCGCTGACCTTGCCTGTCAGTGCGCTCGAAGCGATGCGCGGCAAGCCTGAGCCCCAACCATCGCCGGCTCTAACACAGCCGCAACCTCGGCCTGAACCGGCGCCGATTGCCGTCGCGAGTCAGCCGCTCACGCGGCCAACGCGGTCGGCGGACGTGAAAGTGGCCGACAACGCGCCGATCGCATCCCGTCCCATCGTACCATTACCTGCACCGCGGCCGGTGCGCGCCTCGAACGACCGGCCTTATCTCATCGACGACCTTCCGGGCGAGCCAGACGCCGCGCCAATGCGGCCGCAGCAGGTTTCCGACGAAGAGAGCCCGCCGCCATTGCCGGCCAAGGTTGAGATCGCGCCGGTTCATCCGACGCAGATCTATATTCAAGCGGGCGCGTTTGCTGATCAGAACAATGCGGTGCGGCTGTCGACGCTGCTGGCGGCGTTCGGGTCACCCGTCAATATAGTCTCAGGGGTCACCAACGCCGGTGCGCCGATCTTCCGGGTAAGGCTTGGGCCGGTCGCTTCGGTCAACGACGCCGATGCACTGCTCAACCGCGTCATGTCGAACGGGATCGCGCAAGCGCGCATTGTGGTTGATTGAATGGCCGCGCCGGCCGGTTTATTTTCGGCGGGCGCGATCTTGACGTGGAGTTGCGCATGTCCCTGATCAAATCCCTGTGCATCACCGCCGCCATCGCGGCCGTCTCCGTGACGCTGACCGCGCCGCCGCCTGCCTGGGCCGCCAAGCCGGAGAAGACCAAACCTGCCAAGCATCACGCCGCGCAGCAAGCCTTGCCGGGTGGACCGGGAACCGACGCGAATGGCTTGCCGACCTTCGATACCGAGGCGCGCGCCGCAATCGTGATCGATTATAATTCGGGCGCGACGCTACTCGACAAGAACGCCGACATGCGGCTGCCGACGGCGTCGATGAGTAAAATCATGACGATGTATCAGGTCGGCCTCGACCTGAAGGCGGGCAAGGCGAAGCTCGATGACGAACTCCCCGTCAGCGAAGACGCCTGGAAGACCGGCGGCTCGAAAATGTTCGTGCCGTATCCGGGGCAGGTCAAGGTCGGCGATTTGATGCGCGGCGTGATGATCCAGTCGGGAAACGATGCATGCGTCGTCTTGGCCGAAGGCCTGGCGGGAAGCACCAATGCCTTCGTCGACGAGATGAACGCGACGGCGAAGACGCTCGGCCTGACCAACAGCCATTTTGCCGATGTCGATGGGCTACCGGATCCGAACCACTACATGTCGCCGCGCGATCTCGTGAGGCTGTCCGAGGATCTGATCCGCAATTTCCCCGACATCTACGCGTTGGCGTCCATCAAGGAGTTCACCTACAACGGCATCAAGCAAGGCAACCGAAATCCGCTGCTGTACAAAAATCTTGGCGCCGACGGCGTGAAGACCGGGCACACCGACGAGGCCGGTTATGGCCTCATCGGCTCGGCCGTCCGCAACGGCCGGCGCATCATTCTGGTGGTCGAGGGCTTGCCGAACATCAAGGCGCGCGACCAGGAATCGGACCGGCTGATGGAATGGGCGTTTCGCGCCTTCGACGACGTTACGGCCGCGCACAAGGGCGTCGCCATCGACCAGGCTCCCGTTTGGCTCGGCGACACGCCGACCGTGCCGGTTGCGACGGATCGCGACATCGTCATGACGGTGCCGCGTGGACCGCATGCCCCGCTCAAAGTGACCGCCGTCTACGATGGCCCGATCAAGGCGCCTGTGACGGCCGGTGAAAAAGTCGGCAATCTTCGTGTTAAGTTTGGCAACGACGCACCTGTCGACTATCCGCTCATCGCGACGGCATCCGTGGCGAAGCTCGGGCCCGTGGCGCGCGTGGCCGAGGGCATCGCCCAATATATCTGGGAGAAGAAGCGCTGAGCGGCCGCTTCATCACATTCGAGGGCGGCGAAGGCACCGGTAAATCGACCCAAGCGAAATTGCTGGCGGCGGATTTGGCCCGCGCCGGCATCGAGACCATCGCGACGCGCGAGCCTGGCGGCGCGCCGGCCGCCGAACTGATCCGCGCGTTGCTGCTGAAGGGCGAGCCCGGCCGCTGGGATGGGATCAGCGAAGCGCTGCTCATGGTCGCGGCGCGGCGCGCGCACTTGACCGAGACGATCATGCCGGCACTTTCGCGCGGCGATTGGGTGTTATGCGACCGCTTTGCCGATTCCACGACCGCGTATCAGGGTCACGGCGCCGGCGTTCCACTGGCGTCGCTCGCGGCGCTGCACCGCCTCATCGCGGGCGATCTCATGCCGAATCTGACGCTGCTACTTGACCTGCCCATCGAAGAAGGGTTGGCGCGCGCCGCCACCCGCCGCGGCGACGAAACCCGCTTCGAGCAAAAGGACATCCATTTCCACAAGCGCGTCCGACGCGGCTTTCTCGCCATCGCCAAGCAAGAACCGAAGCGCGTTGTTGTCATCGACGCCTCTCGTACCATCGACGACGTGCACCGCGCGGTGCTCTCGGTCGTGCGCGACCGTCTCGGGGTCGCGCTTAGCTCAGCCCCATAGCCGCTTCGAGGCGATCCGGGCGCCTTCGCCCAGCGCGCGCAATTTCGCCCAGGCGATCGTGATCGGTATTTCCGTATTGCCCGCTGTCGATTGAAAGCCGCAATCGTTGCCGACCAGAAGATTCTCGCGGCCGACCGCGTTGGCCCAGCGCTCGATCCGGTCGGCGACGGTTTCCGGATGTTCGATCATCGGATTCGAATGCGTCACCATCCCCGGGATCAGGATCTTGCCGTCGGGCACCTTGACCTTCGCCGGCACGCGCCACTCATGTTCGTGGCGCGGATTGCCGGCTTCGAATGAATAAGCGCCTGCCTTGATGTTGAAGATCAGGTCGGCGATCGCCTCGAGCTGTAGATCGCTCACCCGCGGCCCGATATTGACGCCGTAGCAGGTGTGGAACCGGACGCGGTCCTCGGGCAGGCCGCGCAGCGCATGGTTCAACAGCTCGATCCGCCCCTCCGCCCATTTTCGGTATTCGGCGAGTGTCTTACCCTTGCGTCCGTCCCAACCGCTGACAAGCCGCGGAAAATCGATCTGCACCAGAAGCCCGGCATCGAGGATGGCTTGATATTCGACGCGCATCGCGTCGCCATAGGCGGTGAAATATTCCTCGTCGCTCTTGTAATACTCGTTGGTCATCGCGTCGGGGACCGGCACCGACGCGGGCAGAAAACCTTCGTCGGCGCCGGCGGCCGCCATTGCCGCCTTGAGATTGGCAATGTCGCGCGCAATCTGCTTTTGGCCGACATAGCGGATCGGTCCGACACAGACGCGGGGCGCCACCGGGATGACGTCGGTGAATGGATTGTTCTTGAGCACGCCCGCGTAATAGTCCGGAAACATCCGCGCGTCCTCGCCGTCGAGCCCGATCGGGCCGGTCGGCGGCCCGAGCCCGCCCGGCGGCACACGTGCCTCGAACCCCTCCAGCCGCTCGGTCAAATAATGCTGGAAGCTGATCTTGCTGACCTCGCCGTCATTCACGACATCGATGCCGGCATCGACCTGTTTCTTGACGATGTCGGCGACGTGTTTGGTCAGCGCGGCCTCGTAGGCGTCGCGGTCGTAGGGCTTGCCGGCGGCGATCGTCCGCATGATGGCGAAAACGTCGGCCGGGCGCGGCAGGCTCCCGGTATGCGTCGTGCGGATACGGTCGGTGCTTCGCTTCATCGTCGTCGCGCCTTCCTCTAATTGGTCACGTTATCCAACCAAGCGGCCTCGACAAAGGCAATTCCCATCTTCCGCGTACGCGGACTGCGCCAAAGTCATTGTATGGCCGATGATCCGAACGAGAAAAAATTCCATTGCGCGGCGGAAGGGCGAGTCGCTATGGCTCTTCGATAGCGCACCGCGTATAGAAATCCCGCGATGCAATTAGCGACAGCGAGCCGACCGACCGGCATGCCGGATGCGAAGCGACGCGTCCTCAAGGATGTGTTCGGCTTCGACGATTTTCGCCCGGGTCAAGCCGAGGCGATGGAGGCGCTGTTGGCTGGGCGGCATGTTCTGGCCGTGATGCCGACCGGTTCGGGAAAATCGCTGTGCTATCAAGTTCCGGCGTTGGTCATGGGCGGACTTACCCTCGTCGTATCGCCGCTGGTGGCGTTGATGCAGGACCAGGTCGCCGCGTTGCGTTTCGCCGGCGTGGCGGCCGATACCATCAATTCCTCGATCGACCGCGACGCCAATATCGCGGCGTGGCGCCGGGTCGTCTCGGGCGAGACACGCCTACTCTATCTCGCGCCCGAGCGGCTGATGACCGAGCGGATGCTTGGGGCGCTTGCCCGGCTCGATATCCGCCTGATCGCGGTCGACGAGGCGCATTGCATTTCCCAGTGGGGGCCGGCGTTCCGGCCCGAATACGAGGCGCTGTCGCGGCTGCGCAATATTTTCGCGGACGTCCCGATCATCGCGCTGACGGCGACGGCGGACGAGATCACCCGCACCGATATCGCGACGCGACTTTTCGCGGAGCGCGTCGAGACACTCGTGCTCGGGTTCGACCGGCCGAACATTAGGCTCGCCGTCGAAGCCAAGCGGGACGGCAAGCGGCAACTACTCGATTTCGTACGGCGTCACCCGGGCCGCAGCGGCATCGTCTATTGCCTGTCGCGCAAGAAAACCGAAGAGACGGCTTCGTTCTTGGAAAAGAACGGCGTGCGCGCGCTCGTCTATCATGCCGGAATGAGCAAAGAGGCGCGCGACGCCAACCAGAACAGCTTCATGTCCGAGCCCGGCGTCGCGATGGTGGCGACCATCGCCTTCGGCATGGGCATCGATAAACCCGACGTCGCCTATGTCTTCCACACCGATTTGCCGGGCAGCCTCGAAGCCTACTACCAGGAAATCGGCCGCGCCGGCCGCGACGGACAGCCGGCCGAGGCGCATATGTTGTTCGGGCTCGGCGATATCCGCATGCGGCGCATGTTCATCGAAGACGAGGACGCGTCGACCGAGCATAAGCGGCGCGCGCATGGCCGGCTCGACACACTGATCGGCTATTGCGAAACGGCGCAGTGCCGCCGCGAAATTTTGCTGAGCTATTTCGGGGAAAGCGCCTTGCCCTGCGGCAACTGCGACAATTGCCTGAACCGGGCGCCGCGCGCGGACGGCGCCGCGGCGGCGCGGCTCATCCTCGCGGCCATCGCGCAGACCGGCGAGCGTTTCGGCCCGGCCCATATCGTCGATGTCCTGCTCGGCCACGAAACCGAGAAAGTCCTCGCCAGGTCGCATCACCGGCTCACCAGCTTCGGAACCGGCGCCACCCGCAAGAAGAGCGAATGGCAATCGCTTATCCGGCAGCTCGTCGCGAGCGGCTTTCTAATCCTCGACATTCGCGGCCATGGCGGGCTGGCCATCGCGGAAAAAGGGCAGGGGCTGCTTCGGGGCGAAACGCCGTTCGAGTATCGTGTCGATCCGCCACGCTCGCCATCGCGCGCCAAGGCACGCGTCGGCGAGCATTCCGCCGCCAGTCAGGATAGCGGCGATCCCACGCTCCTGGCGGTCCTCAAGGCCCTGCGGCTGCGGCTCGCCCGCGAGCGTCAGGTGCCGGCCTTCGTGATCTTCTCCGACCGCACCCTGATCGACATGGCCGCGCGGTGTCCGCGCGACCTCGGCGCTTTCGCCTCGGTGAACGGCGTCGGCGTCGTGAAGCTCAAGGATTTCGGGCGCATCTTCGTGAAGGCCATCGCGGACCATATGTCGGGCGTACCGGATCGTTAGCCCGGCCTGCCAGAGCCAATTCCCATCTTCCGATGGCGCGGATTGCGCTACAGTCATCGTATGGCCGACGATATCGACGACGACGACGAGACCGAGTCGGACGAGGCCGAATCGTCCGCGCCGGAGCCTCGCGCCAACCCGGCCCTGATCGGGCAGGAGCGGGCCGAGGCCGCACTGCTCGACGCGTACCGTGCCGGACGACTGCCGCACGCCTGGCTGATGACGGGACCGCGCGGCATCGGAAAGGCGACGCTCGCGTTCCGCTTCGCACGGTTTTTGTTCGCGCACGGCGGCGAAGGGCAGGGCCTGTTCGCCGCGCCGCCGACATCGCTCGCCGTCGATCCGGCGCATCCGGCATTCCGCCGGGTTAAGTCCGGCGGCCACGCCGATCTTCTTTTAATCGAAAGAGCTTATGATCCAAAGCGCAAGCGTCGCCGCAGCGAGATTGTGGTCGATGACGTGCGTCAGATCGCCGGTTTCCTGCACCTGACGCCGGCTGAAGGCGGCTGGCGGATCGTCATTGTGGACGGCGCGGATGAAATGAACCGCAATGCCGCCAATGCCCTTCTGAAGGTGCTCGAAGAGCCGTCCGAGCGTGCGTTGCTGCTGATCACCGCCGCCAGTCCCGGCCGGCTGTTGCCGACCATCCGATCGCGCTGCCGTCATCTGGCGCTGGCGCCGCTGACCGACCGCCACGTCGCCGAGCTGCTGAAGACGCATCTGCCGTCCGTTACCGCCGACGAGGCCGCCGGTTTGGCGCAGCTTGCCGAAGGCAGTATCGGCCGTGCGCTGGATCTCGCCGGCATGGGCGGCATCGCGCTCGACCGCGAACTGACGGCGCTGCTCGAGAAGCTGCCGGCGCTCGACGGCGGCGCGGTTGACCGTTTCGCCGATAAGGTCGGCCGTTTCGGCGCCGACGATGCGTTTCGCCTGGTAGCGGAACTGTTGCCCGCGCGGCTCGCGCGCATCATCCGCGACGCGGCACGCGGCGACGCGCCGCCGCCCAAATTCCTCGCGCGCCGCCCGCTTGATCGCTGGGTCGAGGTGTGGGAAAAATTGGTCGATCTCTTTGCCCTGGTGGATGCCGTCAATCTCGACCGCAAACAAGTCATGTTGAATGCCTTCTTTGCGCTCGAAGAGGCATCCCGCTAGACCCCTTTCTCATCGAGGAGTGACATGGCCGGCGGCGAGAAATTCTACGTCACCACGCCGATCTATTACGTGAACGACGCGCCGCATCTCGGTCACGCCTACACGACGATCGCGTGCGATGCGCTGACCCGGTTCCGGCGGCTCGACGGCGAGGACGTGCTGTTCACCACCGGCACCGATGAGCACGGCCAGAAGGTCGAGAACTCGGCCAAGGCCGCAGGCCTCGCGCCGCAGGCCTTCTGCGACAAGGTCTCGCAGACCTTCCGCGCGATGAACGCGCTGCTGGGCATCGTCACGCACGACTTCGTCCGCACCACCGAGGAGCGGCACATACGCTGCGCCACCGACGTATGGAACAAGATCGCCAATAACGGGCGGGGCGATCTCTATCTCGGCAAATACGGCTACTATTATTCGATCCGCGACGAAGCGCCGTACGACGAAAGCGAGTTGGTCAACGGCAAGGCGCCGACCGGCGCCGACGTCGAATGGGTCGAGGAGGAAAATTATTTCTTCCGCCTCTCGGCGTGGCAGGACCGGCTGCTTGAATTCTACGACGCCCATCCCGATTTCATCGGCCCGCCCGCGCGCCGCAACGAGGTGATCAGCTTCGTCAAGGCCGGGCTGAAGGACATTTCGATCTCGCGCACCAGCTTTTCGTGGGGCATTCCGGTCCCCAACGATGCGAAGCACGTGATGTATGTCTGGATCGAGGCACTGTGCGTCTATCTGACCGGTGCCGGCTACCCCGATATCGACAGCGAAAAGTACAAGAAATTCTGGCCATGCAGCCTGCACATGGTCGGCAAGGACATCGTACGGTTCCACTGTGTCTATTGGCCGGCGTTCCTGATGGCCGCCGGAATTCCGGTGACGAAGCGCGTCTTCGGTCACGGCTGGTGGACCAACGAAGGCCAGAAAATGTCGAAGTCGCTCGGCAACGTCGTCACCCCTAAGGCGTTGATCGACAAATACGGCCTAGACGCGACGCGCTATTTCGTGCTGCGCGAATTGCCGTTCGGCTCGGACGGCGATTTCTCGCATCGCGCCATGGTCAACCGCATCAACGGCGATCTCGCTAACGATCTCGGCAATCTGGCGCAACGCGTGCTGTCGATGGTGCAGCGATATTGCGAGGGCAGGGTGCCGAAGTCCGGCGCGCTCACCGCCGCGGACAACGCCCTGCTGGCCGCGGCGCGGGAATTATTGCCGAAGCTGCGGGCCGAATATGCCGTGCCCGCCTATCACCGCGCGCTCGACCATCTTTGGGCCGTCGTCAGCGACGCCAATCGTTATGTCGACGAGCAAGCCCCGTGGGCGCTGCGCAAAAGCGACCCAGCGCGTTGCGACACCGTTCTGTACGTGTTGGCAGAGGTCATCCGCCATCTCGCGATCCTGATTCAGCCGGTGATGCCGACCTCCGCCGGCAAGATGCTGGATCAGCTCGGCGTGCCGGCCAGCCAGCGCGATTTCGCCGCGCTGTCGGCGCATCCGCTTCCTCCGGGGACGCAATTGCCGAAGCCCGAGGGCGTCTTCCCACGTTATGTCGAGGAAGCGACAACAACATGACTTTTCGCAGCATCATTCCGAGGGAATGAGATGAACCAACCTATCGTTCGATTCGGACGCGATCCATTCGTCCCTGTTCAAAGTTATATGCATACCACCATCGATCCGCTGCGGTTCGAAGCGGAAATCTACGACTGCGAAACGGTCGGTGATATTCCGAAAGTATTGAGCGGCAGCTTCTATCGCTGCGGCGGCGACACGCTCTATCCGACACTGCCGAACGATAACCTGAACAATGGTGACGGTGTCGTCGCGGCGTTTCACTTTCAGAACGGCTATGTCGACTTCATTCAGCGCTATGTAAAGACGGAGCGCTTCCTCCTCGAGCGAAAAAACCGCCGCCGGCTATACGGTCTCTATCGAAATGCCTACACCGATGACGCCGTCACAAAAGGCACCGATCGCGACAACACGGGAAACACGACGGCGTGGGTGCATCACGGCAAGCTGTTCGCTCTCCGCGAAGACAGCATCCCCTATGAGCTCGATCCGATCACGCTCGAAACGAAGGACCTCGCGCAATTCCGTAATCAGTTGCGCAGCAAGACGATGACGGCGCATCCCAAGACCGACCCCGTCACGGGGGAATGGTGGAGCTACGGGCAGTTCTCGGAAAAGCGTTTCGAAGGCGAGATGTCGCTCCACGTCATCGACAAGAGCGGCAAGTTGATGCGCGAGGAAGAATTCTCGCTGCCCTACCCGGGCATGACGCATGACTGGGCGGTCACGCGCGACCATCTTATCTTTCACGTCTGGCCTCTGACGGTCGACGTGGACCGGATGATTAAGGGCGGCGACTTCTACGCGTTCGACAACGATTTGCATCCGATGTTCGGCATCATGCCGCGAACCGGCACGACGAAGGACATTCGCTGGTTCGCCGTGCCGGACGGGCACATCGCGCATTTCATGAATGCGTTCACCGAAGGCGATAAGGTGCATGTCGATGGCTCGACGCATGCGGGCCACCTTTTCACCTTCTTCCAGGAAGCTCACGGCCGTCCGGCGACACCGTTCAAGCCGGGGACCTTTTCGCGTATCACCTTCGATCTTTCGACCGGCCAAGTATCCGTGCGGCCACTCACCAACGGTCCCGGCGGCGGCATGCCCGAGATCGACGACCGCTTCGCGATGCAGCGTTATCGCTACGGCTTTTCATCCGCTCGCACCGGCCTCGTGCGCTACGACGCGGAAACCGGTGGGCGCGTCGAGCACACGACCGACGGCGCGGCGCAAGAGCCGGTATTCGTGCCACGGGCGGCCGATGCGCCCGAAGGCGACGGCCTTTTGCTGTCCCTGGTTACGCGGCCGGATAACCGTTCCGATCTCATCATTCTGGACGCGATGCGAATCGAGGACGAACCTCTTGCCGTCGTTCGGTTGCCGTTCGGTCAGCCCTGGCTGTTCCACGGTTCGTGGCATGGCGCGACAAATGCGATGTTGCCGCGCTGACGTCTAGGCATGCTCGTCGACAGTCATTGCCATATCGATTTTGCTGAGCCCGCGCTGCGGCAGGGCGTGCTCGACCGCGCGCGAGCAGCGGGCGTGACGACCATGCTGACGATCGGCACCACGGCCGACGAGCTCGACGACGTGGTCGGCATCGCGGCCGCCGATCCCGACGTTTGGGCCGCGGTCGGCATCCATCCGCACGAGGCCGAAAAGACGCCCGACAGCGTCATCCCGCGCCTTGCCGAGCTGACCGCGCATCCAAAGGTCATCGGCATCGGCGAGACTGGACTCGATTTCCATTACGACCACAGCCCACGCGACCGACAGGCCGAGATGTTCCGTGCCCAGTGCCGCGTGGCGCGCGAGACCGGCTTGCCGCTGATCGTGCACAGCCGCAATGCCGACGCCGAGACAGTCGCGATCCTGAAAGAGCAGGGCATATCGACCGGCATCATCCATTGCTTTTCGACAACTCGGGCCTTGTCCGAACCCGCTCTGGCGCTCGGCTTCCATATCTCGATTTCCGGCATCGTGACCTTCAAGAATGCCGAGGAATTGCGCGGCATCGTCACGGAAATCCCGCTTGAGCGGCTGCTGATCGAGACCGACGCGCCCTACCTTGCCCCAGTACCCTTGCGCGGCAAGACCAACGAGCCCGCCTTTATCGTTCATACCGCGGCAAAAGTGGCTGAACTTAAAGGAGTTTCGGTTGAAGAGTTAGGGCGCGCGACGAGCGACAATTTCTTCCGCCTGTTCGGTAAGGCGAAGCGGCCGGCGGCGGCATGAAAGTCACCGTCTTGGGCTGCGGCCCGTCCTGGGGCGTTCCGCGGATCGGCGGCGAATGGGGCAGCTGCGACGCCGCCAATCCCAAGAACCGGCGTCGGCGCGCCGGAATCGTTGTCGAAGAAGCGGGCAAGACCATTCTTGTCGATGCGGCGCCCGATCTGCGCGAGGGGTTGTTATCGTGCGATATCAAGAAGATCGATGCCGTCATTATCACTCATGCGCATGCCGACCACATTCACGGCATCGACGATTTGCGCGTCCCGAGCTGGATTTTGGGCCGGCCAATCCCGGCCTATGGCTCGGCCAAGACATTCGCCTCGATCCACGAACGGTTCGGCTACACGATCGACGGTATCCGCGACCCCAACGCGACCGGCTATTACTACCAGCCGATGATCGAGCCGCATGAGGTCGACGGCGCCGTTTGACAGCCGCTGGCGTCGCTGTCACGTCGTTCATCCAGACGCACGGCCGGACGCCGTCGCTGGGGCTGCGGTTCGGCCGGTTCGCTTATTCGACCGATGTGTTCGCGCTGGACGACGGCGGCGTTCGCCGCGCTGGCCGGCGTTGAGGTTTGGATGGTCGATTGCCTGCGCCGCGAGCCGCACGTTTCGCATTCCCATCTGGCGCAGTCGCTGGCATGGATCGAACGCAGCGGCGCCAAGCGCGGCATCCTCACGCATATGGACGAGAGCCTGGATTACGAAACGCTGCGCCGCGAATTGCCGCCGCAATGTCGAACCGGCCTATGACGGGATGGTCATCGACGTTTGAGGAAGGCCGTAAGTCATTGGCCTTAAATACGATCTATTATTTCTCATAATATACATTATGCGATAATCGGTTCAGGCTCACGTGCCGGCCGGCTTGAACCAACCGTCTCCCTAAGGCAGTTCGTACAGCGTCAGCTCGTGCGTGACGCCGCGAAGCGCTTGGCGTTGGGCGACCGGCAAGACGCCGCTGGCTTCGAGCAGCTTCGCCGTCTCGGGCTTTTCGACCACGGCACCGGTAGCCAGGATGGCGCGTGAATCGGCAAGCGCCTGGACTCGGGCGGCGATATTCACCGTTTGGCCGAAATAGTCTTGGCGGTCGTTGAGCATGACGGCGAGGCACGGGCCTTCGTGAATGCCGATCTTGAGGAGCAGGTCCTCGCCCTGCCCCTTACCGCCATCCGCGCCGACGTGCCCAATTGCGTCCCGCATTTTGAGCGCCGCGGACACCGCGCGGTCGGAGGTTTCGAACGTCGCCATTACGGCGTCGCCGATCGTCTTGACCACGGCGCCTTCCTCGGCCGCGACGATCTTGTTCAATAGATCGAAATGGGCGCGCACCAGATCGTAAGCCTTGATGTCGCCGACGCGGTCGTAGAGCGCGGTAGAACCCTTTAGGTCGGTGAACAGGAACGTCAGGCAGGTGATCTTGAGCCGCTGGTCGGAATCGAGCGCGTCGGTCCGGTAAAGGTCGCGAAACGTCTGGTTCGTGAGCAGCCGCTTCGCCGTCAGGAACGCTTTGCGTTTACCGATGAGGTGGTGCAACTCGTCATCCGCGACCCACACGCCCGGCAGTAGACGCCGGTCGGTCTTGTTCTCGAACGACAAGCGCAACGGCCCAGGCTGCATCTCGACACGGTTGAATGCTGTGTGCTGAGCTTGGTGAAGATCATCGACAGGGTACGGCGTTCCTTGGTCGGCTCGCCCTTGACGTCGATGAATTGCGCCGCGTGAGTGACGGGCTCGAACACGATGCAGAAGCGTTCGGGCAGTTGCAGCGACATAGTCGCTTTTTCGCCGGCCGCCATTTCGATAGCGTCGATCTCGATACGGTCGAGCGCCTCGCCGACATTCTCGGGCAAATCAGCCCACGTGCCCCAGAACAATTGCTGATAATAATCGGCGGGCGACATGCTGTCAGGATCGTGGGCGGCGATCCGACGGACGCGCGGGTCCACGGTGAACGTGACCTCGACCATTTCGTCGAGGCTCGGCTCGTAGCCGGAGGCGCAAAGCTGGCAATGATATTCCGTCGACTGCACGCTCTTCAGCGTCGCATTGGAATCGAGCACGGCGCCGCAACCGGGACACAGCACGTTCCACTGCATCTCGAAAATGCCCAGCCGGGCGGCGTGCAGAAACGCGCGCGATCGCCTGGTCGTCGGTGACGCCGACGCGCTTCGCGAAGTCGAGCACGTTGACGCGGCACAACGACGCGTCGCTGCCCTCGACGATCGTTTTTTCGATGGCGTTCACGGCAGCCGGTTCGGCTGCCTCGCGCAGTAGGGCCAATAGCGTTGCGGTTTCGGTCATACCGGGAATATGGCTCACTCCCCCTTCCCGGCCACTACAATAACGCTCAACTGTGCGTGAACGCCACTATGCCCGGCAGGCCGGATACGTTGCGTCGTTGGCGCGGGTCCAGATTTGGCTCTCGCCAAGCAGAGGGATGCCGATATAGCCGCGCAGCCGCAGGTGATTTGCGTCCTGCAGCGTGATGTTGGCGTGATAGGTGTCGCCGCTTTCCGGATCGTAGATCGTGCCTTCCACCCAATGCTGCGGATCGCCGTCCCGGCGGAAGCCATAAATGATTTCGAGGCCGCAGATCGGGTGCTGGCGCATCGCGGGATCGTGATTGTTCTTGTCCCGCGGAATCTGTCCCGGACGGCTCACTGGCCGGCGGTTGCAGCCAGTCGATCTTGCCGCAAATCGAATTGCCGCATGGCGCGATCGCGATCACGCCCTTGCCGTCCTGAGTCAGCCAACGCCCGCTGACGTCGTTTCCCGCCGCCGCCCAGCCCCGGCGCTCACCATGGCGGCGAACACCGCCAAGCAAATTCCGAACTTCAAACTGTTCTCCTATCGCCAGCCTTTCTCACGGGAGCGGCGCCGCATACTCTAGGCAAATGGAGCGCGACGCGACAATTTTTTTCCAGAAGTTCGGCGACGGTCGCCCGCTGCTGGTCTTGCTGCACGGCCAAGGTGCCAACGGCGACGTCTGGGCATGGACTGCGGGCGCTTATCGAGCGCGAGTGGCGCGGCGGGTGCTTCATACCCGATCTGCGCGGCCACGGCCGCTCGTTTCATCGGGCACCCTACGCCTACGGCACCTACGCGGCTGACGTCGCGGCCTTGATCGGGACGGAGGAAGCGTTTCTCGTCGGCCATTCGCTTGGCGGCGCGGTGGCGCTGATGCTGGCGACTGGCTGGTTCGGCGTCAAGGTCGCGCGGCGTGCTGGCGTTCGGCGTCAAGGTCAATTGGAGCGCCGATGAATTGGCGCGGCGCCGCCAATTCGCCTCGGCCGCCCGTGCGCTGGTTCGAGACGCGGGAACGAAGCTATCGAACGATATCTCAAAGTGTCGGGGCAGTTCGGCCTGGTCGATCCCGCCTCGCCGGCCGCCGCGTCGGGCATTGCCCAAGAAAACGGCAAATTCCGGCTCGCGGCCGATCCGCGCATCGCCGGCGGCGACGATCCGCCCGACATCCGCCCGATCTACGCTCGCCGCCAAAGCGCCGGTGACGTTGGCGGTCGGCGAAAAGGATGCGATGGTGCCGCTCGCCGACGCGCGCGGCGCTCGACCCGCGACGCCGGACGATCATTCCGCGGCGCCGGCCACAATGCCCATGTCGAGCGTCCGGAAGCAGTTTGGGATCTGATCTCCCGCATAACAAAATAGGTGATGCCGGGCGCTCAGCAAGTGACATTGAATTGACTTCGCCGGTAGCCCGGATAACCAAGTCGGCAAGAAATTATCTTTTTGGGGGGAGGAGTTGCGCTTGACGAAAGAGCCGCCGACGCGGCCCACCCGTTCATGGCCTAGGGTCGAAGCGCGGTGACGGCGCTGCTCGAAGTCGATCGGGTCGCCGTCAGCTTCGGCGGCATCGTCGCGCTCGATCAAGTCAGCTTCGACGTCGATCCATGGCGAAATCTGCGGCCTGATCGGACCCAACGGCGCCGGCAAGACGACGCTGTTCAATTGCCTGTCGCGGCTCTATCCGGTGCAATCGGGCGACATCCGCTTTGAAGGCAACTCGCTGATCCGCATGCCGAAGCACGCGATCGCGCCGCTCGGCATCGGCCGCACGTTTCAGAACCTAGCGCTGTTCCGCTCGATGTCGGTCCGCCGCAATATCATGGTCGGCGGCCATTGCCGGACCCGCTCCAGCTTCATCGACAACGCCTTTCGCTTTGCCGATCGCCGCGCGGGAAGAGGCGCGCGCTGAGCGAGCGCACGCGACGAGCTGATCGCGTTCTCTGAAGCTCGAGGCCCAGGCGGAGATTCCGGTCGCCGCCCTGCCCTTCGGCCTGCAGAAGCGCGTCGAGCTCGGCCGCGCGCTGGCCGCGTCGCCGAAACTGCTGCTGCTCGACGAGCCGGCCGCCGGCCTCAACCACGAGGAACTGGGCGATCTCGGCCGCATGATCCGCGATATTCGCGAACGGCTTCGGCATCACCATCCTTCTGGTCGAGCATCACATGAGCCTGGTGATGGGCGTCTCGGACAAGGTCGTGGCGCTCGATTTCGGCCGCAAGATCGCCGAAGGCGCGCCGGCGCATGTGCAACAGCATCCGGAAGTGATCCGCGCCTATCTGGGGACGGCGTGATGGCGGCGCTGCTCTCGGTCAAGAACCTCACCGCCGGCTACGGCGACACGGTGGTGCTGCACGGCCTCAATTTCGAGCTGGCGGATGGCGGCATCACCGCGATCCTCGGCGCCAATGGCGCCGGCAAGACCACGACCCTGCGCGCGCTATGCGGCCTGTGCCGGCGGCGCGGCGAAATCTCTTTCGGCGGGCGGCGCATCGACAATCTCGCCGCCGAGGATGTGGTGCGGCTCGGCGTCGCCCATGTGCCCGACGGACGCGGCACCTTCGCCAGCATGACCGCCGAGGAAAATCTGCGGCTCGGCGCCTATCTGCGCCGCGACCGCCGCCGAGGTGGACGCGCGATTTCGACAACGTCTACACGCTTGTTCCCGCGTCTTAAGGAGCGCCGCGCGCAGCAGGCCGGCACTCTGTCCGGCGGCGAGCAGCAGATGCTCGCGATCGGCCGCGCGCTGATGCTGCGGCCGCGGCTGCTTGCTGCTCGACGAGCCGTCCTTCGGCCTGGCGCCGCTGGTCGTGCAGGAAATCTACCGCACGCTGCGCGCCATCAACCAGCAGACCAAGGTCAGCATGCTGCTCGTCGAGCAGAATGCGACGCTGGCGCTCGACCTCGCCGACCATGCCTATCTTGTCGAAACCGGCCGCGTCGTGATCTCGGGCGATTCGGCAACGGTAAAGGCGGACGAGACCATCCGCCGGTCGTATCTGGGGTATTGAGGGTGACGCTGATGTGGCATCCCACGTTCGCAAACAATCCCTCTCCGCCCCTGGGGCGGAGAGGTCAGGTGAGGTGGGGATTCCAGGGCGGCGCGTGACAAGCCCACCTCACCCTCCCATCGCTCCGCGATAGTCCCTCTCCCCCCAATGGGCGGAGAGGGGAAATTCAATGGGGACCTGAGCATGGACGCACTTCTGCACCAGCTCTTCAGCGGCATCGCCTCGGGCGGCATCTATGCCGGTCTCGCGCTGGCGCTGGTGATGATCTACCAGTCGACCGGCCACATCAATTTCGCCCAGGGCGAGATGGCGATGTTCTCGACCTACATCGCGTGGGAGCTGATCGATTACGGCATGCCCTATTGGGGCGCGTTCTTCCTGACCATCGTCTTCGCCTTCGCCGCCGGCGTCGCGATCGAGCGGCTGGTGATACGGCCGTTCCATAATCTGCCGGTCATCGCGCTGATCATCGTGTTCATCGGGCTGTTGGTCATCGTCAACAGCACGGCGAGCTGGATCTTCGGCACCACGTTGAAGACCTTTCCCTCGCCGTTCCCAGCGCGAACCGCTGTGGAACAACCACTACATCTCGAACCACGAGCTCGGCTCGATCGGCATCGTGCTCATCATTGTCGCGATCCTGTTCGTGTTTTTCCGCTACACCAAGCTCGGCCTGGCGATGCGCGCGGTCGCCGAGAACCCGGTGTCGAGCCGCCTCGTCGGCATCCGGGTCGGCTGGATGCTGGCGCTGGGCTGGGGCCTGGCGGCGGCGATCGGCGCGGTTTCGGGCATGATGGTGGCGCCGATCCTCTATCTCGACAGTTCAGCATGATGGGCGGCGTGCTGATCTACAGTCTTGGCCGGCGCGGTGCTGGGCGGGCTCGACAATCCCTGGGGTGCGGCGCTCGGCGGCTTCATCATCGGCGTCCTGGAGAACGTGCTGGGCGCCTATGTCATCGGCACCCAGCTCAAATTCTCGGTGGCGCTGATCGTCATCGTTATCGTGCTGCTGGTGCGGCCGCAGCGGCTCTGTTCGGCCGCACCGTCGTAACGCGGGTCTGACCATGGCCGAGCAACCGATCAAGACCGAAGCCGGGCTGCAACGCGCGGTGCCCCATGCGCCGCCGGCGCCGTTCGCATGGCACCGACGAGCAAGCCGGACCATGCGCAAATTCAAGCCGTGCGCTGCCGCGCCGCATCGCCGGCGGCCGCGCCGTCGGGCTCGCCGTGCGATCGTCCTGGTCGGCTTCGCGCTGCCGTTCGTGCTGCAGAATTTCTATCATTTTCCAGCTCACCCTCGCGATGGTCTATGCCATCGCGCTGATCGGCCTCAACATGCTGGTCGGCTATAATGGCCAGATTTCGCTCGGCCATGGCGCGCTCTACGCCATCGGCGCCTATATCGCCGCGATCCTGATGAATTCGTTCGATTGGCCCTATTGGGCGTCGATTTGGCCGGCGGGTGTGGTCTGCCTCGTGTTCGGCTATTTCTTCGGCCTGCCGGCGTTGCGGCTTGCAGGGCCATTATCTCGCCCTCGCCTCGCTCGCGCTCGCCGTCACCACGCCGCAGGTGCTGAAGCACAAGGCGCTCGAGCAATGGACCGGCGGCTTTTCCGGCATCGTGCTGAACAAGCCCGACGTGCCGTTCGGTCTGCCGATCAACCAGGATCAATGGCTCTATCTTTTCGTCTACGCGATCATGCTGGTGCTGTTCCTGGTCGCGTACAATCTGCTGCGCGGACGCATCGGCCGCGCCATGATCGCGATCCGCGACCAGCCGATCGCCGCCGAGGCGATGGGCATCAACAGCGCGATCATCAAGACCTCGACCTTCGGCGTCAGCGCCTTTTACTGCGGCGTGGCCGGGGCGCTCAGCGCCATCGTGGTGCAGTTCGTCTCGCCCGACAGTTACGATTTCTTCCTCTCGATCACGCTGCTCGTCGGGCATCGCGGTCGGCGGCTTCGCCACGATTTCGGGCGCCATCTACGGCGCCCTTTTCATTCTGCTGGTGCCGAATTTCGCCGGCGAGCTGTCGAAATCGGCGCCGTGGGCGATCTATGGCGTGCTGCTGATCCTGGTGATGTATTTCATGCCGACCGGCTTCGCCGGGCTGGTGCGGCGCATCGGCATGATCATCGGCCGCCAGATAGCGCGCTAGCCGCCCAGCGTCGCCTTGTCATACCCCGCGACGCGCTTGTAGCTGTCGCTCAACGCCGCCAGCTCCTCGCGGCTGATCACGTCGGAAATGTCGCGGAACGGCTTGTCGCCGCTGCGGACAAAGGCCTCGCGCAAGATCGCGTCGGGCGGGTTCTTGCGGTTGGTCAGCACCACGTCCGCCGTCGCCGGGAGCCGGCGCTTTTCGTAGTTCGCCAGCGCCTCGCGCGGATCGCGCGCCGCCGCCAACTCGTCGGCAAGCACGCGGCCGTCGACGATCGCCTGCCCGGCGCCGTTCGAACCGCGCGGCACCATGGGATGCGCGGCATCGCCCAACAGCGTGATCCGGCCTTGCGTCCAGAACGGCAGCGGCTCCTGATCGACCATCGGATATTCCAGCACCATCTCCGACCGCCGCAAGAATTCCGCCGCGTCGAACCAGTCGAAATGCCAGTCCTTGAAGGCCCAGAAGAAATCGTCGTAGGAGCCGGGCTTGTTCCAGTCGCGGTGATGCTTCGCCGTCTTGGTGTAAAGCTCCGCCGTCCAGTTGATGAGTTGGTTGCCGGCCGCGTCGATATTGTGGCGGATCGGATAGACCACCATCTTGCCGACCTCGATCCAACCGATACGCATCATGCTGGCGCCGGTCTGGATCGGCGGCCAACGCGTGACGCCGCGCCACATATTGACGCCGGAATAGAGCGGGTCACCCTCGCCCGGATGAAGCTGCTTGCGGATGACCGAATGGATGCCGTCGCACGCCACCAGCACGTCGGCGCGCTGTGCCTCGCGATCCTCAAACATGACGGTCACGCCGGCGGCATCCTGTGTTGCGCCGGTGCAGCGCCAGCCGGTGTCGAACCGCTCGCGGCCAACGCGCGCGACATAGGCGTCGAGCAGCACCTGGTGCAGGTCGCCGCGATGGATCGAATATTGCGGCCAGTCGTAACCGGCGAAACGCCCCGCCGGTTCGCGGTAGATAAGCTGGCCGTACCGGGTGAAGAACGCGGATTCCTGCGTCAGTACCCCGACCTTGCTCAATGCCGGCTCGAGGCCGAGGGCGCCCAACTCTTTGCCGGCATGCGGCAGGACGTTGATGCCGACGCCGACCGGCTTGATATCCGGCACCGCCTCGAAGATACGGCTCGGAATGCCCGCCTGGTGAAGCATCAGCCCGAGGGTCAAGCCGCCGATGCCGCCGCCGACAATCGCCACTTCCATCTGGACGAATCCCTTAATTTCTGTGATGCAGAATAGGTTCCCGCCGAAGGAAAGTCATCGATGGATGAAATGAAGCGTCTCCTCGAGATCATGGCGCGGCTGCGCGATCCCGCGACCGGCTGCCCGTGGGACAAGGAACAAAATTTCCGCACCATCGCGCCCTACACGATCGAGGAAGCGTACGAGGTCGCGGAGGCGTGCGAGGCGGGCAACCCGGAAGCGCTGAAGGACGAGCTTGGCGATCTTCTGTTCCAGACCGTATTCCATGCGCGCATGGCGGAAGAAGCGGGCCTGTTCGCCTTTACCGACGTCGCCGCCGCGATTTCCGACAAAATGGTGCGCCGCCATCCCCACGTCTTCGGTGACGTCAAGATCGACGGCGCCGACGCACAAACGGTCGCCTGGGAAGAAACGAAGGCGAAAGAACGCGCGGCCGGCGGCGCGTCGAGCGTGCTCGACGGCGTGGGCGTCGGCTTGCCGGCGCTGACCCGCGCGGAGAAATTGCAAAACCGCGCCGCGCGCGTCGGATTCGATTGGCCCGACGCGGCACCGGTCTTCGCCAAAATCGACGAAGAACTCGATGAACTCCGCGACGAGATTGAGCAAGGCGCCGCCCCGGCGCGGCTCGAGGACGAGGTCGGCGACGTGCTGTTCGCGGTCGCCAATCTTGCGCGACACCTCCACATCGATCCGGAACAGGCGCTGCGCACGGCCTCGCGCAAGTTCGAGCGCCGCTTTCGCGCGATGGAAGCGGACGCGGCGCCGCTCGCCGGCAAGTCCCTCGACGAGTTGGAAGCCGCTTGGCAGAGCGTGAAGGCGGCGGAACACAAATAGCGCGTCATGCCCCGGCTTGGCCGGGGCATCCACGAAGGACTAGCAATTCGTGGTTAGCCCGCCTGCGCGGGCCATGACGCTTCAATTTCTCCGAACTTGAAGCGTCACTTCTCCGGCTCTGTCAGCGCGGCATAGATCATGTTCCGCAACAGCGATTCCAATCGGAAGAGCTGCATCGAGCCTTGGATCATGAACACAGTGAAAAAGTCGCGCTTTGGATCGCACCAGAACAACGTGCCGGCCGCGCCGGACCAATGGAAATTGCCCGCCGAACCGGCATGGGTCGCTTCGCCCTGCGTGCGGCGCACCGCGAAGCCGAGCCCGAAACTGTAGCCCGGACCCGGAATATACCAGGTCGGACCTGGCCCGATGTCGTGACCCAGATGGTCCGAGGTCATATAGGCGACGGTCTCCGGGCTAAGCACGCGCTTGCCGGCGAGCGCCCCGCCGTTCACGAGCATTTGCAGAAAGCGGGCGTAATCGAGCGCCGTCGATTGCATCCCCTGCCCGCCCATTTGCGCCTTCAAGGCCTGCCGCGGGTCGTAGGGCGGCGCGCCGCCGACAAGATGATCGGGCGGCGCCGGCTCCGCAATGCGGCCCTGCTTGGCCTTGTCCGTAACGGAAAACGACGTATCGGTCATGCCAAGCGGCCCGACGATCTGCTCCTGCTCCCACTCGGAAAGCGATTTGCCCGATACCACCTCGACCACACGGCCGAGCACATCGGTCGAATGGCTATAATTCCAGCCCGCGCCCGGCTGAAACGCGAGCGGCAACTTTGCCAACGCCTCGACGAAATCCGCGTTGGCCAGATCGGCGCCGAAGAAATTAGCGTCGCGATAGAGCTTGCCGACGGGCGTGTCGAAGAAACCATAGGTCAGACCCGACGTATGGCGGAGCAGATCCTGTACCGTCATCGGCCGACCGCACGGGGCCAAATCCATGATCGGTGGCATGCCGGCCATCATGGCGGGCCGCGGCACACCTACTTTCGCATCCGCGAATTGCGGGATATAGGCCGCCACCGGACTCTCCAACAGCAGCCGGCCCTGCTCGACCAGCGTCATCGCGGCAACCGAGGTGACCGGCTTGCTCATCGAATAGATGCGGAAAATCGCATCCTTGGTCATCGGCGCCTTCGCCGCCTTGTCGCGGTAGCCAACCGCCTCGTAATAGGCAATCTTGCCGTGGCGCGCGATCAGCATCACCGCACCGGGCAGCAGTCCCGCCTCCACCTCGCCACGCAGATGTTCCGTCAGGCGCTGCAAACGCTCGCGCGAAAAACCGACTTGCTCCGGATTGCCTTCCTCGAGACCGCGATCCGCATGCGACATGGCCTATCCTCCCCTGTGGTTGAGGCAATTCAACCATCAAGGCGACGAAAGACCAAGAATGAAACGGCGGCTACTTGGCGAACTTCTTCTTGATCCGTTCGGCCACCCGCGCCGAGACGAACGGCGTCACGTCACCGCCGAGCTGGCCGATCTCCTTGACGAAGCGCGATGAGATGAACTGATAACGGTCGGCGGACATCAGGAACACGGTCTCGACCGTGGCGTTCAGGCGGCTGTTCATGCCCGCCATCTGAAATTCATATTCGAAGTCCGACACCGCGCGCAGGCCGCGCACGATCACGGCGGCGCCCTCCTCCACCGCGAAATGCATCAGCAGATTGTCGAATGACTTGACCTCGATTCGTTTCTGAACGTCGCCGCCGTTGATGTGCGCGATCTCTTCCTTGACGATCGCGACGCGCTCATCCGTCGTGAACAGGGGGCCCTTGCCGATATTCTTGGCGACGCCGATCACCAGACGATCGACGATTTTGGTCGCGCGCAAGATGATGTCGGTATGGCCGTTGGTGATGGGATCGAAGGTTCCGGGATAGACGCCGACGCGCTCCGTCATATTTGTTCTCCTGCCGGTGGTTCGGCGCTTCCGTTCCCTTCCGGGTCATGCCCGTTGCCGGTTTCTTCGTTTTCGGCCAAATGCGCGACCGAGACGACATGCTCATCGTCGCCCACCTTGAACACGACGACGCCCTGGGTGCCGCGCCGCGCGATGCGGATATCGCCGACCGGCACGCGGATCATCATGCCGCCATCGGTGACGAGAATGATCTGATCGTTGGCGCCGACCGGGAACACGGCGACCATCGCGTCCTGGCGCTTTTCCAGCCGCATGTTGACGATGCCCTGCCCGCCGCGCCCGGTGATGCGGTAGTCGTAGGCCGAGCTGCGAACGCCGAAGCCCTTTTCGGTGACGCTCAGCAGAAACTCCTCGCGCCCGTTCAATTCGGCGAACTGCTCTTCCGTGATCGACGCCGCGCTCTGGCTCTCGTCATCGTCCGGCGCCTCGGCGTCGGCCTCTTCGTCCGGCGCGCGACGGCGCTTCGCCGCCTCGCTTAGATAGGCGTTGCGAATTTCGGGTTCCGCCTCGACATGCTTCAGGATCGAAAGCGAGATCACGTGGTCGTCGCCGAGCAATCTGACGCCGCGCACGCCGACCGAGTTGCGTCCGGCGAAGACCCGAACGTCATCGACCGCGAAGCGGATGGTTCGGCCGCCGCGCGTGGCCAGCAGAATATCGTCCTCCGGCGCGCACACCGCCGCCGCGATCATGCGGTCGTCGGCGTCGTCGCCCTCGAATTTCATCGCGATAATGCCGCTCTGACGCACATTGCCGAAATCCGCCAATTGGTTGCGGCGAACATAGCCATTCGCCGTCGCGAACACGACGTTGAACTTGTCCCAGCTCGTTTCGTCCTCGGGTAGCACCATGACGGTGGAGATACCTTCGCCCGGCGCGAGATTCGGCAGCAGGTTGACCATCGCCTTGCCGCGCGCCTGCGGCGTGCCGATGGGCAGGCGATAGACCTTCAGTTTGTAGACGCGGCCGCTGCCGGTGAAGAACAGCATCGGGGCGTGGGTCGAGGCGACGAACACCTGCGTGACGAAATCTTCCTCGTGCGTCGCCATGCCGGCGCGGCCGCGGCCGCCGCGGCGCTGCGCGCGATAGGTCGAGAGCGGCACGCGCTTGATGTAGCCGGTATGACTGACCGTCACGACCATGTCCTCGCGCTGGATCAGGTCTTCGATGTCGGTCTCGAATTCGATATCTTGAATCTCGGTCTTGCGCGGCTTCGCGTACTGGGTTTTGACCTCGACGAACTCCTTGCGGAGCAGCGCCAGCAGCATCGAGCGCGAACCGAGGATTTCGAGATGGCTCTCGATCTCCTTGACCAGCGCATCCAACTCCTCGGCGATCTTGCCCCGTTCGAGGCCAGTCAGCCGTTGCAAGCGCAGATCGAGGATGGCGCGCGCCTGCTCGTCGGAAAGCCGATAGGTGCCGTCGGCCGCGACCCGGGTGCCGCCCTCGCGGTCTTCGACCCGCGCGATTAGCTGCGCCACGGTTCGCGCCGGCCACGGCCGCGCCATCAGGTTGGTCCGCGCCACCGCCGGGTCCGGCGCCGCGCGGATCAGCGCGATGATGGGATCGATGTTGGCGACGGCGATCAGCAATCCGACTAGGATCCGCGCGCGCTCCCGCGCCTTTTCGAGCAGATAGACGGTGCGGCGCGTCACCACTTCCTCGCGGAAGGCGAGGAACGCGGCGATGATCTCACGCAGCGACATCGTTTCCGGCCGGCCGTTGTTCAGCACCACGGCATTGACGGGAAAACTGGTCTGGAGCGGTGTGAAGCGGAACAATTGGTTCACCACGATATCGGCCATGGCGTCGCGCTTCAGCTCGATCACCACGCGCACGCCGTCGCGGTCGCTTTCGTCGCGCAGATCGGCTATGCCCTCGATCAGTTTCTCGCGCATCGTCTCCGCGATGCGCTCGACCAGCTTCGACTTGTTTACCTGATACGGAATTTCGGTGAAGACGATGGCGTCGCGGTCCTTGCGGATCTCCTCGATATGATGCTTGCCGCGCAGCATGATCGAGCCGCGACCGAGCCGATGAGCCGCGTGGATGCCGGCGCGCCCCAGGATGATCCCGCCGGTGGGAAAATCCGGCCCCGGAATGAGATTCATCAGCTCGTCGTCGGTGATATTGGGGTTGTCGAGAAAGGCACAGCAGGCGTCGATCACCTCCCCCAGATTATGGGTCGGGATGTTGGTCGCCATGCCGACGGCAATGCCGGAGCCGCCATTGACCAGGATGTTCGGGAAGCGCGCCGGCAGCACACGCGGCTCTTGCCGGCTGCCGTCGTAATTGGGCTGGAAATCGACCGTGTTCTTGTCGATGTCGTCGAGCAGCGCCGACGCGACCCTGGCGAGCCGTGCCTCGGTATAGCGGTAGGCGGCGGGCGCGTCGCCGTCCATCGAGCCGAAATTGCCCTGGCCGTCGACCAGGGTCAGGCCCATCGAAAAGTTCTGGGCCATGCGCACCAGCGCGTCGTAGATCGCGGCGTCGCCGTGGGGGTGGTAGTGACCGATGACGTCGCCCACCACCGTCGCGCATTTGCGATAGCCGTGGCTCCAGTCGTTGCCGGTCTCGTACATCGAATAGAGAATACGGCGATGCACCGGCTTCAACCCGTCGCGCACGTCGGGCAATGCACGCGCCACGATCACGCTCATCGCGTAATCGAGATAGGAGCGGCGCATCTCCTCCTCGATGGCGACCGGCGTGACGTCGGACGGCGCGGTAGGCGGCGGGTTGGTGACCAAGTTAGGTGCCTGAAATCGGAGTCGAAACGACGGAAAAAACGCCGGTTTTTGGCACCGGCGTCATGTCGTCATAATGTAGTGATTTTCGCGCCTGCACACAACGAAAGAGGCGCCGAATCGGGGGCGAATCCGGCGTCAAATCGCGAAAAATTTATTCTTCAAACAGAGTGGTTTGGGGCGGTTCGCTAAAGTCGGATTTCGGCCAATCGTCGCGCCTGCTTCGCGGTCGCCTTCCTCCGCGTCTTAGAAAGGGATTTCGTCGTCCAGATCGGCCCCGCTGCGCGACCCGCCGCCGCCACGGCTTGCGCCCCCGCCGCCGGCGCCCGCCGGCTCTTCCTCGGCATAGTCGCCACCGCCACCACCGCCGCGGCTGTCGAGCATGGTCAGTTCGCCGCGGAAGCGCTGTAGCACCACTTCCGTGGTGTAGCGTTCCTGTCCCTCTTTATCGGTCCATTTGCGGGTCTGCAGCGCGCCCTCGATATAGAGCTTGGCGCCCTTTTTCACGTATTTCTCGACCACGTCGGTGAGCCGGTCGTTGAAGATCACCACGCGGTGCCACTCGGTCCGTTCGCGCCGTTCGCCCGAGGCCTTGTCGCGCCAGTTTTCCGAAGTCGCGAGCGTGAAGTTCGCGATGCGCGTGCCGTCGTTGGTCGAACGGATTTCCGGGTCCCGGCCGACATTGCCGATGAGGATGACTTTGTTGACGCTTCCGGCCATGCGGAACTCCCCTTTTTGTCTCGGTTAATTTGAGAACAAATCTAGAACCATTGCAAGTCCAAAAATCAGCGATTCACTTCCTCGAGCCGCAACCGCGTCACCCGCGGACCGAACCCGGCGATCGTGACGGCGACCACCGCCATGCAGGCCGCGATCAGCACGAACACGCCGGTGGTGCCGAACCGCCCGAGCGCGAACGCGATGAAGAAGGCCGTGAAGATGGCGCTGAACCGGCTCCACGAATAGACGAAGCCGACCGCCTGAGCGCGGATGCGGGTCGGATAAAGTTCGGTCTGATAGGCATGGAAAGAAAATGACATCCAATTGTTCGACAGCGTCACCAGGATGCCGAAAACGAGGATGCCCGCGGCGCCTGTCATCTGCGAGAAGGCGAGGCCGAACACGGCAATGCACAGCGCCGCGATCGCGATTTGCGCCTTGCGCTCGAACCGGTCGGAAATCGTCAGGAACAACAGCGGCCCGATCGGGTTCGCGATGGCGATGATGAAGGTGTAGAGGAGCGAGCGGGTGACATCGATGCCGTGGGAAATCAGGAATTGCGGCACCCAGCTCGCGAAGCCGTAATAGCCGACGGTCTGGAACAGGTTGAAGATCACCAGAATGACCGTGCGGCCGAGATACGGCTCGTGCCAGATTTCGAACCAGGAGCCGGCGACCGTCTCGCTTTCACCCGCCACCGTTTGCGGCGGCGGTAGCTTTTGTCGGGTCTCGGCTTCGGTGCGGCGCTCGAGATCGGACATGATACGGTCGGCCTCGGCGGTACGGCCGTGTTGCGCCAGCCAGCGCGGCGATTCCGGCAAGCCGATCCGGATCCACCAGATGAAGATCGCGCCGGTCGCGCCGATCAACACCACGACGCGCCAACCGTCGAAACCCGCGATTGTCGTCGGCACCAGGAGATAGGACAGCAGCGCCACCACCGGCACCGCCAGGAACATGACGAACTGGTTGTAGGCGAAGGCCGCTCCTCGCCGGTCCTTCGGCACCAATTCCGAGACGTAGGCATCGCTGTTGACGAACTCGACGCCGATACCGACCGACGCGATGAAGCGCCAGAGCAACAGGCCGGTCGCCGTGTGCTGGAACGCCATCGCCACCGTCGCGACCGAATACCACAGCAGCGCGAAGGTGAAGATCGAGCGGCGGCCGAGCCGGTCGCTTAACGGCGTGAAGGCGATAGTGCCGACAAACATGCCGGCGAACAACGCCGCGACGAAGCTGGCGATGCCTTGAAGCCCGAAGAACATGCCGCCGGTGCCGCCAAAGATGCCGGATTTCGCCAAGCCTTGGGCGACATAGGCGGTGAAAAAGATGTCGTAGAACTCGAAGCAGCCGCCCAGCGAGATCAGCGTCACCAGTCGCCGCACCGGCCGGGCGTTGGGCAAGCGGTCGAGCCGCGCGGCAATGGTCGCGTCCGACGAAGTGGCCATGCGTTCCCCCGAGATATTTTTTACTCTTGAAAAAGATTGAACCACCATGGCACCGAGACACCAGGAAAATTGCGACTTTGTGCCTTGGTTCCGGCTTCGTCATGGCCAGGCGTGACCCGGCCATCCATCGATAAAAATCGACTTGGCGTGCGGATCGCCCGGCCAATCGATCGCGACGAGAATCAGTTATTTGGATGGATGGCCGGGTCAAGCCCACGGCTGTCCGGTTAAGCGAAACGGGTTGTCCAAGAGGTTTGCCGGACTCGCTTAATCGCCTTGCGCGGGCTTGGCCCGCGCATCCACGAAATATGGTCGCTTCCTTGTACGCGTTGCGGCTGCCGTGGAAAAAGCAAAAATTCGTGGATGGCCGGGACAAGCCCGGCCAAGGCGGTTGTTTTCGCGCCGAGACGGTACCTTGTGGGCGTCGCCGAATCTTAACCGGACAGCCGTGGGGCAAGCCCGGCCATGACGCAATTGTTATTTCTCCGGCATACCGGCTTTGCGAAGCCCCTCATAAAGCCGGTCACGCATTGCTAGATATCCGGGGCTTTCTGAAAGCGTTTGCCTTTTGAAAGAGTCAATCGTCTTTGTTTTCGTGAGGGGCAGCGAGAGATACGTTGCAAGAGTCTCGCGCGCCTCGAAATCTTTGCCCGCGAGCGCCAGGGCCGCCGCGAGATAAGCCTCCCCGATGGAATAGCCCGGGTTCCCCGCCATGGATCGGCGGAACGATGCGATGGCTTCCTCATATTGTCCGAGCATCAGATGAGCGCCTCCCTGCGCAAAAAAGAACGATGGCGCGAATGGATCGTGTGGACTCAGCCGCAACGCCCTTTTTACGCAGTCGATTATTTTTTCGGCCTGACCCTCGGCAAAATCCAAATTGCATAGATCGAGATATGCGCTCATTTGGATCGGATTGAGAGCAATAGCCTGTTCCGCCTCGGCACGCGCTTCGTCGAATTGGCGCTCCGCAAGTAACAAGACCGAACGAACGGAATGCGCTTCCGCGTTATCCGGTTCGCGAGCGAGTGCCCTGTTGATCAGGCCCGTCGCCCGCGCGATGTCCGCATTTCGGTCCGAACTCTGCGCGCCAATAACGCGCGTTGCAAACTCCCTAGCAAGATTTCACGAGGGCCATGACATTGTTGGGATCGATTTCAAGCGCCTGCTCACAAAAATGAAAGCCGGCGACGGCACGTTCGCTGAGCGTGCTGCCGGCGTTCAACCGGGCGGCCTCGCATTGCAGCGCCAAGCCTCGGGCATCAGGATTGCCAGCGGCGCGGTTGACTTTGGCTGCCTCTACTTCGCTCAACTGGATTTGCAGCGTGCGCGCGATGCGCGTGACGATCTCGTCCTCGGTTTGCAGCAGATCGGTCTTGGCGGTGTCGAATTCCTCCGCCCAGAGGTGCGCACCGGTTTCGGTGTCGATGAGCTGGGCATTGGTGCGGATGCGCTTGTCGGTCGGTTGCACGGAGCCTTCGAGCGCGTAGCGAACGCCCAAATCCTTGCCGATTTGCTTCACATCGACCGACTTGCCCTTGTAGGTAAACGCCGTGTTGCGCGCGATGACGAAGCTTGCGGGAATGCGCGCCAGGTAGGTCGTCAGCTCGTCCGTCAATACGTCGGCGAGATAATCCTGCTTGGGATCGCCGCTTAAATTCTGGAACGGCAGCACCACGATGGAGAGACGCGGCCCGTCATCCTCCGGCAGCCCCGCCTCGCGCAGTCCCTCGAACAGGTTCGGGATGTTGGGCGCGTGCGCCTGCTCCCATTTCAGCGTGAGTTGCGGATTGAGCTGCCGCGCCTGCGCCAGCGCGGCTTTGGCCTCGTCCATCCGCCCCGCGAGCGCCAGCGCCGCCGCCATGTCGGCATAGGGAATGAAGGTGCGGTAGCCGGCGTCGATGGCCTTCTGGTACTCGGCGATCGCCGCGTTGAAATCGCCGGGACCAAGCTCGGCGTCGCCCATGTACATGTGCCAGGTGCCGATATCGGGATCGCGCGGGCTCAACCGCATCGCCTGTTCGATGTCGGCTTTCGCCTCGGCATAGCGGCCAAGCGACAGTTCGGCGCCACGCCGCGCCGCATAGAGCGAGGCGTAATTCGGGTCGATCGCCAGCCCGGCATTGGCGGCGCCCAGCGATTCCGTCGGCCGGTGCGAGATGTAGAGATAAAAGCTCTTGGCGGCGTAGGCGCGCACATTGTTGGGCGCGAGCGCGATGGCGCGGTCGGCCTGACCGATTATTTTGGCGTCGTAATCGGTGCCGGCCTGCCCCCAGCCGAAAGCGTATTCGAACAGGTAAGTCATCGCGTCGCCCGCCAGCGCATCGGCATCGTTCGGGTCGCGCTGCAATGCTTGCTCGAACCAGGAGCGCGCCTGGGGATTCCCCTCCTGCGTCGGCGGCTGCGACAGTTGAACCAAGCCGCGCATCGTCAGGTCGATCGCGTCGGGATTGGTGGAGTGGGCGCCTTTCACCGCCTCGGCCTTGACCAATTCGTAGCCAAGACTGTTGGCGAGGCGCGCCACTATGGCGTCCTGCAGCTTGAACAGGCCGGTAATGTCCTCCTCGAACCGGTCGGCCCACAGTTCCGCGCTATTGGCGGTATCCACCAACTGGACCGTGACGCGGACGCGGTTGCCGTCGCGCTGTACCGCGCCTTCGAGGACGTACCGGACGCCGAGTTCCGAGCCGATCTGCCGCGCGTCGATGGTCTTGCCGCGATAGGTGTAAGCTGTGTTGTGCGCGATCACGAAACTGTTGCGGATGCGCGACAGTTCGATGGTCAGATTGTCGGTGATGCCGTCGGCGAAATAATCCTGTTGCGGATCGCCGGAGAGATTGACGAACGGCAGCACCACGATGGAGAGATGCGCCGGCGGATTGGCGACCGTCACCGTGGGCTTGGCGCCGATGAAATAATACCAAGCGCCCGCCGCGACGAGCGCGATCACCACGACGATCCCGGCGATCAGCGGCGCGCGGCGCGCGCGTTTAGGCGGCGCCGTAGGCCGCGGCGGCGCGCGCAGGCCCAGCTCGACGGAATAGGCGCGCACCGGCTCCGCGATGTTCTTGAGGCGCTGCTCGCCCATGTCGGTGGCGTGGAGATCGATCCGCGACCGGACCTGGCGATAGGCGTCCTCCGACAGGCAGATGCCGCCCGGCTTGGCGATGCCTTCGAGCCGCGCCGCGATATTGACGCCGTCGCCCATCAGGTCGCCGTCGGCCTCCTCGACCACGTCGCCAAGATGAATGCCGATGCGGAAATCGATGCGGCGATCGGTCTGGACCCCGGCATTGCGCTCGGCCATGCCGTTCTGCACCTCGATGGCGCAGCGCACGGCGTCGACCACGCTGCGGAACTCCACCAGCGCGCCGTCGCCGGTGCGCTTCACCACGCGGCCGGCATGCGCCGCGACCGCCGGATCAAGCAGGTCGCCCCACAGCGCCCGCAGCCGGGCCAGCGTGCGCTCCTCGTCGGCGCCCGCGAGCCGGCTATAGCCGACCACGTCGGCCGCCAGAATCGCCGCCAGCTTGCGCTTTTCGCTCATATTCGGATGTATTCCGCCCGCGTCGATGATGGCCTTCGCAGGAGGCGTCGGCAAGAGCCGGTGCCGCCGAATCCAGCCATTTTGCTTATCAGGCGCACCGCTTCAAACCGTGATGAACCGTCATGGCCGGGCTTGCCCCACGGCTGTCCGGTTTAGATTCGGCGACGCCCACAAGGTACCGTCTCGGCGCGAAAACAACCGCCTTGGCCGGGCTTGTCCCGGCCATCCACGAATTTTTGCTTTTTCTACGGCAGCCGCAACGCGTACAAGGAAGCGAACATATTCGTGGATGCGCGGGCCAAGCCCGCGCAAGGCGACTAAAGCGAGTCCGGCAAACCTCTTGGACAACCCGTTTCGCTTAACCGGACAGCCGTGGGTCAAGCCCGGCCATGACGGGACAGTCTTGGGGCCACAAAGACGCGCTTTTCGCCCTAGCCTATCCACAGGCTCCTGACCATATAATGGTTCTTCCATAGAGCCGGTCGAGCATGCAGGACATCAAGGTTCGCGGCGCGCGCGAGCACAATCTGAAGAACATCGATGTCGAGATGCCGCGCGACGCGCTGGTGGTGATCACCGGCCTTTCCGGCTCCGGCAAGTCGTCGCTCGCCTTCGACACCATCTATGCCGAGGGCCAGCGCCGCTACGTGGAGAGCCTCTCGGCTTACGCGCGCCAGTTCCTCGAACTGATGCAGAAGCCCGATGTCGATGCCATCGAGGGCCTGTCGCCCGCCATCTCCATCGAGCAGAAGACCACGTCGCGCAATCCGCGCTCGACCGTCGGCACCGTGACCGAGATTTACGACTATATGCGCCTGCTCTATGCGCGCGTCGGCATCCCCTATTCGCCGGCGACCGGCCTGCCGATCGAAAGCCAGACGGTTTCACAAATGGTGGATCGAGTCCTCGCTCTACCGGAAGGAACGCGGCTCTATTTGCTGGCGCCGATCGTGCGCGGCCGCAAGGGCGAGTATCGTAAGGAGCTTCAAGACCTGCAAAAGCGCGGGTTTCAACGCGTCAAGATCGACGGCAAGATGCACGAGATCGACGCCGCCCCGGCGCTCGACAAGAAGCTCAAGCACGACATTTCCGTGGTGGTCGACCGGCTGGTGGTGCGCGACAACGTCAAGCAGCGCCTCGCCGACAGTTTCGAGACCGCGCTGAAGCTCGCCGACGGCATCGCCATCGCCGAGAACGCCGACCGCGACGAGCAGATCGTGTTCTCGGCGAAGTTCGCCTGCCCGGTCTCCGGCTTCACCATCCCGGAGATCGAGCCGCGGCTGTTCTCCTTCAACAACCCCTACGGCGCCTGCCCGACCTGCGACGGGCTGGGCACCAAGCTGTTCTTCGATCCCGAGCTGGTGGTGCCGGACGAGCGCCTGTCGTTGCGCGAGGGCGCGGTGGCGCCTTGGGCCAATTCGACCTCGCAATATTATCTCCAGACGCTCGACAGCATCGCGCGCCATTTCAAGCAGAGCATGACGACGCCGTGGCGCGAGCTGCCCGAAAAGATGCGCGACACCATCCTCAACGGCTCGGGCGAGACGCCGATTCCGATGAAATACGACGACGGCCGCCGCGCCTACACCACGACCCGGCCGTTCGAGGGCGTGATCCCCAACATGGACCGGCGCTATCGCGAGACCGACAGCGCCTGGGTGCGCGAGGAGCTGGGGCGCTATCACAACACCGCGGAATGCGAGACCTGCCACGGCAAGCGCCTCAAGCCCGAGGCGCTCGCGGTCAAGATCGACAAGCACGACGTCAGCCAGGTCAGCGAATTCTCGATCTCGGAGGCGTCGCGCTGGTTCGGCGGCCTCGAAGACAAGCTGACCGACAAGCAGAACGACATCGCGCGCCGCATCCTGAAGGAGATCAACGAGCGGCTCGGCTTTCTCGAGAATGTCGGCCTCGAATACCTGACCCTGTCGCGCAATTCCGGCACGCTCAGCGGCGGCGAGAGCCAGCGCATCCGCCTCGCCTCGCAGATCGGCTCCGGCCTCACCGGCGTGCTCTATGTGCTGGACGAGCCGTCGATCGGGCTGCATCAGCGCGACAACGACCGGCTGCTCGCGACGCTGAAGCGGCTACGCGATCTCGGCAATTCGGTGCTGGTGGTCGAGCATGACGAGGAGGCGATCCGCGCCGCCGATTATCTCATCGACATGGGCCCCGGCGCGGGCGCTCATGGCGGCCACGTCATCGCCGCCGGCACGCCGGAGAAGGTGCTGAACACGCCGGCCAGCATCACCGGGCAATATCTCACCGGGCGGCGGCGCATCGAGGTGCCGCAGACGCGGCGTCGGGGCCATCGCGGCCAGGTGCTCGAAATCAAGGGTGCGCGCGCCAACAACCTCAAGAACATCGACGTGGCACTCCCGCTCGGCACCTTCACCTGCATCACCGGCGTGTCGGGCGGCGGCAAATCGAGCCTGATCGTCGACACGCTGTACAAGGCGCTCGCGCGCTTCCTCAACGGCGCGCGCGAGCATCCCGGGCCGCACGACACGATCCTCGGCACCGAGCATCTCGACAAGATCGTCGATATCGACCAATCGCCGATCGGCCGCACCCCGCGCTCCAACCCCGCGACCTATACCGGCGCGTTCACCCCGATCCGCGATTGGTTCGCCGGCCTGCCCGAGTCAAAGGCGCGCGGCTATGGGCCGGGACGCTTCTCGTTCAACGTCAAGGGTGGGCGCTGCGAGGCGTGCCAGGGCGACGGCGTCATCAAGATCGAGATGCACTTCCTGCCCGACGTTTATGTCCAATGCGACGTCTGCCACGGCAAGCGCTACAACCGCGAAACGCTCGAGGTGCAGTTCAAGGACAAATCGATCGCCGACGTGCTCGACATGACGGTCGACGAAGGCGCCGATTTCTTCAAGGCGGTGCCGTCGGTGCGCGACAAGCTGGTGACACTGCAAAAGGTCGGACTCGGCTACATCCATGTCGGCCAGCCCGCGACCACGCTGTCGGGCGGCGAGGCGCAACGGGTCAAGCTGGCCAAGGAGTTAGCGCGCCGCGCCACCGGCAAGACGCTCTATATCCTCGACGAGCCGACCACCGGCCTCCATTTCGAGGATGTCAAAAAGCTATTGGAGGTGCTGCACACGCTGGTCGATCAGGGCAACACGGTGGTGGTGATCGAGCATAATCTCGAAGTCATCAAGACCGCCGACTGGCTGATCGATCTCGGCCCCGAAGGCGGCGACAAGGGCGGCCGCGTCGTCGCCGAAGGCACGCCCGAGGACATCGCCGCCACGCCCGAAAGCTACACCGGCCAATACCTCCGTCCCTACCTCGCGCGCCAAGGCGTTACGGAGAAAAAGAAACTTAAGCGGGCGTAGGTCAAGGGCCGAGCAATTTGTCTATCGCCGCTTTGGCAGCGTCGATTGCGTCTTCTCTCGTTCCCGTAATCTCACCGAAAATTACGTCTTGGAAAGCGTTCGGAACGATCTTCTGATGGAGCGTCCATCTCCATCTCGTTTTTTTCGTATTTATCGGGCTGAGAGAAAAGGCAATTTTGCGATAAATCGTGGAAGCCTCATCCATACGGAACATCCCCCTAAATTAGGAACCAGGTCCGCCCAGCCTTTCCCACGCCGATGCCGGGGCGGACCAAAGCGACTGGAGTCAGTTTTTTCACGCTTTGTTAGCAGTGATGACAGCATAATTGTCTCTCACTTCGGTAACGCAGGTTTCATCGGACTAAGTAATGAGTTACCCACGAAAGGTTCTTCCGTTACCTCGCCTACCCGCAGGCCCGCCCACATATTGGCAGAACCGATGGCCAGAGATAGTGCTTTGGGTAGGCGGAATCCCGGCGGTCTTGTTCAGTCTCATATTATTGCATGAAATGGCCCGACTTGCATTTGGTCCCGGTTGGTCACCGGGAGAATTCGAATATCAACTTGGCTTGCTGGTTCAGACCGTCCTCCGAATCATTCATTATGGTCTGATCCTGACAGGACTTGGCTGCGTCATTTGGTTGATTTCAAAACGAACAGATCAATACAACCGAGAACAACATGAGCGTTGGTTACAGAGCGGAGCACCGGAGGAACGCAAAAGGCTTTTGGATGAGTGGCAAAGAAAAAATGATGAACTGAATAGCCGATAAATTCCGAAATCAGTCCGGGTCCCTAAAGGGATCCGTTTCCCGTTCCTCTTGTTGTCGGTCTAAGTCATCGATCGTGGATTGCGCGTCGTCCAGTCGCCACCGCGCTTCGTCGCGCTGCTCTTGATATCGTTGCCGTTCCTCCTCCATTTCCTGGCGTCGCGCAGCCGCAACGTCCTCCCGCCGCATCCGGTCCTCGTCCTCGTCTTCGTCCATCTCCTCCATGTCCCGCTGAAAACTACTTTCCGCACGAGCGGGATGAGGGCCAACTGCGTGCCCAGCCAGGAACAGCCAACCGACCACCGTCGTGGCGCCCAAGACAACGTTCAACGATCTCGCCAGAGTCACTTCCTGCTCCTGTGGTCCGTACGGGATGTCTGTAATTCTCCGGCCGTTCCTTCAAAAATCCGTTAAGGCGCGGCGCGAACGCCAAGGGCAAGCGTACGGCGGATGGAGCGGAGCGAAATCCGCCTTCCCTTCCCGCCCGCCGCGCATGGCGGATTGACATCCGCCCTACGGAATTTCGCTTCTCTCCGCGCCATACCGGCGAAAGCCGGTATCCATCGTGCCGTTTGAGGGTTTGAGGAATGGACCCCGCCCCCGGATCAAGTCCGGGGGTTCGTCGGGGTGGCGATGAAGTTTCTATCGGAAATGAACTTGGCGTCTTGGCGGTTCAACTATTCGGTTGAACGCCGGTGCGTCCCTCGACAGGCGCCTTCGGCACCGGCTCGGGATGATGAATGCCTCGGCGTTTACGCCGCCTTTGGCGTCATCGGTTTGACCTCGGTTTCGAGGCGCCGCCCCAAGGCGCGGCGCGCGACTTCAAGGTCATAGTGCTCCTGCAACCCAAGCCAAAATTGCGCCGACATGTTGAAGAACCGGCCGAGCCGAAGCGCGGTGTCCGCCGTGATCGCGCGATCGCCGGAAAGGATCGTGGCGATACGGGTCGCCGGCACGCCGGTATCCTTTGCCAGCCGGTAGGCCGTGATCCCGAGCGGATCCAGAAATTCGACGCGCAGGATTTCGCCGGGATGAACGGGCGGCCGGCGCCGTGCCTTGGCGTCCACGATGTCCGAGAAATCCACCCGGCCAGCGTCGAGATCGGCGCGTTTAATGGTCATGTCGGCCTCCTAATGATAGTCGCAAAATTCAACCTGTTCGGCGTTGCCGTCGCGCCAGACGAAACAGATGCGCCATTTTCCGCTGACGCGGATCGAATATTGCCCGGTCCGATCTTTCCGAAGCGCTTCCAGGCGGTTCGACGGCGGCGCGCGAAGATCGTCGAGGGACCGGGCCTGGTCGATCATCAAGAGCTTGTTTTGCGCGCGAGCCAAAAGATCGGCGGGGGTCCCCTTGACCAGACGCCCCTCGAACAACGCGGCAGTGCGTCTGTCCCGGAAACTCTCGATCATCGCCGGAATAATAACGCGACTCGGTAATAACGTCAAACGTGTAGAGAGAGCGGATCGTCCGGCGTGACCACCTCACCCTCCCATCGCTGCGCGATGGGCCCCGCCCTCTCCGCAACGCGGAGAGGGAAAGTCTCGCCACCGCATCCCCGGACCCGATCCTTGCGGGTGCCGCTCGCATTTTGATAGGGTGAAGGAAGCGATAACAAGCCGCGCGCCGCCTTGCATGACGCGCCGCAAAGGGAGAAACACGATGGCTGACCGTATTCTCACCACGCATGTCGGCAGTCTGCCGCGTCCGCAGAAACTGCTCGACGTCGCGCAGAAGCGCACCTTGGGCCAGGCGTTCGACCGGGCCGCGTTCGACCGCGAGATGAAGGACGCCGTGGCCGATGTCGTGAAACACCAGAAGGACGTCGGCATCGACCTCGTCAATGACGGCGAGGTCGGCCACACGGTGGGCTGGGCCTACGATTACGGCGCCTGGTGGACCTATGTGGTGCAACGGCTGGGCGGCGTCGAGGCGAAAGACGTTTCGCTGTGGGCGACGACGTTGTCGGCGCATATGAAGACGCCGATGGCGCCGAAGGATTTTGTCGTCGGCAATTGGACCGATCGCCGGGACATGACGCGGTTCCAGGACGCCTACATGGATCAGCACTCGGGTTGCGCGCTGCCCGAGCAGTTCATGACCAACCACAGCCCCTTGGCGACCGGCCCCATCACGTACAAGGGGCAGGCGGCGATCAAGCGCGACATCGACAATTTCAAGGCCGGCCTCAAGGCGGCCGGGCTCGGCACCGAGGGCGCGTGGATGAACGCGATCGCCCCGGCGAGCTGCGCGCGCATGCCGAACGAGCATTACAAGACCGAAGAGGAGCTGCTCTACGCCTGCGCGGACGCGCTGCACGAGGAATACAAGGAGATCGTCGACGCCGGGCTGATCGTTCAGCTCGACGACCCGGCGATCGGCGAGAACTGGGACCAGCAGAAGGACGAACCCAGCATCGAGGGCTATCGCCGCTATACCAGGATGCAGATCGACGCGCTCAACCACGCGATCAAGGGGCTGCCGTCCGACAAGGTCCGCTTCCATCTGTGCTGGGGAAGCTGGCACGGCCCGCACACCACCGACATTCCGATGAAGCATATCGTCGATCTGATGCTGGCGGTGAATTGCGACTACTACTCGTTCGAGGCCGCGAACGTACGCCACGAGCACGAGTGGAAAATCTGGAAGGACGTGAAGCTGCCCGCCGGCAAGAAGATCCTGCCGGGCGTGGTGACGCACTCGACCAATCTGATCGAGGACCCGGAACTCGTCGCCGACCGCATCTGCCAATTCGCGGAATTGGTCGGGCGCGACAGCGTCATCGCCTCGACCGATTGCGGGCTCGGCGGCCGCGTCCATCCGCTGATCGCCTGGGCGAAGCTCAAGGCGCTGTCGGACGGCGCCGAGATCGCGACCAAGCGTCTGTGGCGGAAAAAAGCGGCGTAGCAAACACGCGCCGCGTCCCTCGACTGCTCGCCCAGACATTCGTCTGGGCTGCGCGCTCGGGATGAGGCGGGAGCTTTCATGGCATTAACCCTAGCGTGCCGGTTTCCCCCTATCCTCATCCCGAGCGCGGAGCGGCGCTCAACGCGCCGCGAGCAGTCGAGGGACGCACGATGACAAACCCGCAATCTCCACACCTCGGCACATGGAAACTCGTGTCGATGCAGTTCGTGTTCGACGACAATGGCGAGCGCGTCGATGTCTATGGCGCGTCCCCTACCGGATTTATTTCACTGGGATCGGACGGCCGCATGATGGGGATCATCACGGCGGCGAACGGCGAGCGTCAGGCCAACACCGATCCGGGTGCTCTGTTCCGGAGCATGCTGGCCTATTCCGGCCCGTACCGGCTCGAGGGCGATCGCTTCATTGTCACGGTCGATGCCGCCTGGCATCCGTCCTGGGTCGGCACGGAACAGGTCCGTTTCATTCGCATCGACGGCGACCGGATGAAGATCACGACGGCGCCGCAGACCTTGCCGCTTTACGGCAAGCGTACCGGCCGCGGCGTATTGGCATGGCGGCGCGACTAACCTAACCGCGCCCCTTGACGGACTACGTATTATGCGTTATATATGGTCCGGTACTAGCTATCCTTTAGGGATTTAGTGAACGTAATTACCGGTGAGTTGTTCAAGTACAAATTTTTGCGAAACGAACCCAATTTTTGGCGGCGCTCCGCGGTTTTCGCCCGAAAAACGAAGCCAAAACGAACCCAATTCCGCCCGATTACGAAGCCAATCCCGGTAAAATAGGCCACGTTGCGCGCAAAAAATGCGCGCGTCCCACGCCGCCGCTTCATGCTAGGACAAGGGCGAACGTGCCACAGGAACGACGGCCATGACCAAAGACACCAACCGCCAGCCGACCTTGTACATTCCGCATGGCGGCGGGCCGTGCTTTTTCATGGAGCCGTCGCCGCCCCTGCCGCGCGACATGTGGGACAAGCTCGCCGCCTACCTCAAAGGCATCGACGCGTCGCTCCAGCAAAAGCCGAAGGCGGTCCTGGTCATTTCCGGCCACTGGGAAATGCCGCGCCCGACCGTCAACACCGCGCCGAACCACACGCTGCTGTTCGATTATTACGGCTTCCCCGAGCACACCTATCAGCTCACCTATCCCGCGCACAATTCGCCGGCCGTGGTGGAACGGATCGAGGAACTTTTGTCAGGCGCCGGCTACCGCGCGGGCGAAGACCCGAAGCGCGGCCTCGATCACGGCGTGTTCGTGCCGTTCAAGCTGATCTATCCCGACGCCGATATACCCATGATTCAATTGTCCCTGCTGGCGAGCCTCGACGCCGCCGCGCATATCAAGCTCGGCCAGGCGTTGGCGCCGTTGCGCGACGACGGCGTGCTGATCGTCGGTTCGGGCATGAGCTACCATAATCTCCGCGCCATGTACGTGCAGCGCGAGGACATCGACAACGCGGTCGCGGAATTCGATTCCTGGCTGACCGAGGCGGCGACCGACCCCGACCCGGAACGGCGCAACGCCAAGCTCGCCGAATGGGAGAACGCGCCGTGGGCGCGCTTCTGCCACCCGCGCGAGGAGCATCTATTGCCGCTTCATGTCGCGGCGGGCGCCGGCGGGAGCGACGTCGGCCGTCACGTTTTCGGCGACAAAATCGTCGGTAAAGCTATTTCCGGCTATCAATTCGGCTGATTTTTTTTCGGCGCTGGCGGGGCGCGGACAGCCCTGCTATGATCACCGTAATATACAACAAGATATAACGCTTTAAGGAGGCACACATGGACGTTTCGACGACGTTGGCGCGGCTCGGTAACGCCGCGGCGAGTTTCCTCAACGGCAAGCATCAATTGTTCATCGACGGCAAGTTCGTCGACGCGAAATCGGGCAAGACCTTCGACGTGTTCGAACCGGCGTCGGGCCAGATGGTCGCCAAGGTCGCGGCCGCCGACGCCGCCGACGTCGACTTGGCGGTGAACGCGGCGCGCCGTGCCTTCGAGGACGGTCCGTGGTCGAAGATGATTCCGTCGCAGCGCGCCAGGCTGATCAACAGGCTGGCCGACTTGGTTGAGGACAATGCCGAGGAACTGGCGCAGATCGAAAGCCTCGACAACGGCAAGCCGGTGACGTTCGCGCGCATGATCGATATCGGCGGCACCGTCGACATGCTGCGCTACATGGCGGGCTGGTGCCAACGCATCAACGGCGAGACCATCACGCCGTCGATCCCCGGCGAGTGGCACGTCTATACGCTGCGCGAGCCGGTCGGCGTGGTCGGCCAGATCGTGCCGTGGAATTTCCCGCTGGCGATGGCGTCGTGGAAGATCGCCCCCGCCCTCGCCGCCGGTTGCACTATCGTGCTGAAACCGGCCGAACAGACACCGCTGTCGACGATCCGCCTCGCCCAACTCATTCAAGAAGCCGAGTTCCCGGCGGGCGTCATCAATGTCCTGCCCGGGCTCGGCGAGACCGCGGGCGCCGCGATCGCCGCCCATCCCGGCATCGACAAGGTGGCGTTCACCGGCTCGACCGAAGTCGGCAAGCTGATCGTGAAGGCCGCCGCCGGCAATCTCAAGAAAGTGTCGCTGGAGCTCGGCGGCAAGTCGCCGGTCGTGGTGTTCCCCGACGTCGATCTCGCCACCGCCATTCCCGGCGCCGCGAACGCGATCTTCTTCAACACGGGACAGGTCTGCACCGCCGGCTCGCGGCTCTACGCCCACAAGAAAGTGTTCGACCAACTGGTCGAGGGCGTCGCCGGCGTGGCGAAGAACATCAAGGTCGGCGTCGGCCTCGACCCGGCGACGCAGATCGGGCCGCTGGTCTCCGACGAACAGCTTTCCCGCGTCACCGGCTATATCGCGGCCGGCCAGAAGGACGGCGCCAAGGTCGCGGTCGGCGGCAAGCGCATCGGCGATGACGGCTACTTCGTGCAGCCGACCATCCTCACCGACACCAACCCGAGCATGTCGGTGGTGCGCGAGGAAATCTTCGGCCCGGTGATCTGCGCCATGCCGTTCGACGACAACGATCTCGACCGGATCGCGCGCGAGGCCAATGCGACATCCTACGGCCTGGCGGCGAGCATCTGGACCTCGAACTTCGGTATCGCCCACAAGATGGCGAAGCGGATCAAGGCCGGTTCGGTGTGGATCAACACCCACAACATGGTCGACCCCGCGGTGCCGTTCGGCGGCTACAAGCAATCGGGATGGGGCCGCGAGATGAGCCACAACGCCATCGAGCTCTATACCGAAACCAAGTCCGTGTTCGCGTCGCTCTAGCGTCGAGCGGCGTTAACCTTGGGGGCGGCGCTTCGGCGCCGCCCTTTTTTCTCTTATGATGGCGCGACTGACTTTGTGGAGGCGTCAATGAAACACAACATGCTTGGCCGCACCGGCCTTTATGTCTCGGAGATTTGCTTCGGCACCATGACGTTCGGCGGCAAGGGCCGATTCAAGAATGTCGGCCAGGTCGATCAACGCGGCTCCGACGAGATGGTGAAGGCGGCGCTCGACGCCGGCATCAATTTCTTCGACACCGCCGACGTCTATTCCGAGGGCGAATCCGAGAAACAGCTTGGCCAGGCGCTGAAGAATATCGGCGCCGCGCGCCATGACGTCGTCATCGCCACCAAGGTCCGCGGCCGGATGGGACCGGGACCGAACGCGATCGGGCTGACGCGCGGGCACATCATGGACGCGGTCGAGGGCAGCCTGAAACGGCTACAGACCGACCATATCGACCTTTATCAGATCCACGGCTATGACGCGGTGACGCCGCTCGACGAGACGTTGAGCGCGCTCGACAATCTCGTGAAGCGCGGCCTGGTGCGCTATATCGGCTGCTCTAATCTGATGGCCTGGCAGATCGCCAAGGCGCTCGGCCTGTCGGCGGCGCATGGTTGGGCGCGGTTCGAAACCGTGCAGGCCTATTACACTATCGCCTCGCGCGACCTGGAGCGCGAGATCGTGCCGCTGGTCGAGGCGGAGCATATGGGCGTGATGGTGTGGAGCCCCCTCGCTGGCGGCTTGCTCAGCGGCAAGTTCAATCGCGACCAAGCCGGTCCGAACAACGCGCGGCGCTCAGCGGGCTTCGACTTTCCGCCGGTCGACAAGAACCACACATTCGACGTGATCGACGCCATGCGCCCGATCGCCGAGCGGCACAACGTCTCCGTCGCGCGCGTCGCCCTCGCGTGGCTCTTGCAGAAGAGCGGCGTAATGTCGGTGATCATCGGCGCCAAGACGCAGGAACAGCTCGACGACAACATCGCAGCCGCGTCATTGAAGCTTGAGGCGAGCGAGCTCGCGGCACTCGAGGAAGTGAGCAAGCTCCGGCCCGAATACCCGGCCTGGATGGTCCAATTCCAGGGCCAAGGACGCGTGCCGGAAGCGAAATAGTTAGGCGACGGTGTCGGCGATGCCGCGCTCGACCGCGGCGAGCGCGGCGTCGGCTTGCGCTGCGTCTGGCCCACCGGCCTGCGCCATGTCGGGCCGGCCGCCGCCGCCTTTGCCGCCAAGCGCCGCGGCGCCGAGCTTTACCAAATCGACGGCGTTGAACCGCTTGGTCAGGTCTTCGGTAACGCCGACCACCAGCGACGCCTTGCCCTCGGCGGTGGTGACCAGCGCGACCACGCCGGAACCGATCTCGCGCTTCATGTCGTCGGCAAGGCTTTTCAGTTCTTTGGCCGGCAGATCGGCGACGGCGCGGCCGGCGAATTTGATGCCGTTCACGTCTTTTGTCGAAGGCCGCGACTTGGCGCCACCGCCGCCCGAGGCAAGCGCGCGGCGCGCCTCGGCCAATTCGCGCTCCAGCTTGCGGCGCTCATCGAGCAGGTTCGCGAGCCGGCCGGGCAATTCCGCGGTCGAGGTCTTGAGCGCATTCGCCGCCTCATGTAGCAGCGCCTCCTCGCGATCGACATAGGCCTCCGCCGCGGCGCCGGTCAGCGCCTCGATGCGGCGCACGCCGGACGCCAGCGAACTTTCCGACACGATCTTGAAAAACCCGATGTCGCCGGTCCGAGCGACATGCGTTCCGCCGCACAGTTCGACCGAGATAATGGCGCGCGTGGTCGTGTTCGTCGGTGTCCTCGCCCATCGCCACGACCCGCACTTCGTCGCCGTATTTCTCGCCGAACAGCGCCATGGCGCCGGCCTCGATGGCCTTTGCCGGCGTCATCAGCCGCGTCGTCACTTCGCCGTTCTGGCGGATGCGATCGTTGACCGCGTTCTCGATCGCGATGACATCGTCATGGCTGAGCGGACGCGGGATGCGAGAAATCGAACCGCATCCGGTCGGGCGCAACCAGCGAGCCCTTCTGGGTGACGTGACCGCCGAGACGACGCCGCAATGCCTGGTGTAGCAAATGCGTCACCGAATGGTTGGCGCGAAGCCGCCGGCGCCGTGTCTCGTCGACGCGCAGCGACACCGCGTCGCCTTCCTCCAGCGCGCCGCGTTCGAGCCTGCCGAGATGAACGAACAGATCGCCGGCCTCGCGCTGTGTGTCCTTGACCGCAAACTCGGCGCCGCCGGCGCTGAACATGATTCCGGTATCGCCCATTTGGCCGCCGGACTCGCCGTAGAACGGCGTCTGGTTAACGACGATCGCCGCTTCGGCACCGGCCTCGACGCGGTCGACCCTTTTGCCATCGACGAGGATGGCTTGGATCACGCCCTCCGCGTCGTGGGTGTCATAACCGAGGAATTCGGTTGCGCCCAACTCGTCGCGCAGCACCAGCCATTGTTCCCCGGTTGCTGCTTCGCCCGAGCCGACCCAGCTCTTCCGCGCGTCGCTGCGCTGTTTCGCCATTGCCGCCTGGAAGCCGTCGGTCGCGACCTGGCGGTTACGGCCGCGCAGCACGTCCTCGGTCAGATCGAGCGGAAACCCATAAGTGTCGTAAAGCTTGAACGCGACGTCGCCGGGAAACGGCGCGCCGGCACCAAGCTTCGCGTCCTCCTCGTCGAGCAGCTTGAGACCACGTTCCAGCGTTTGCTTGAACCCAGTTTCCTCAAGCTTCAGCGTCTCCGTAATCAGCGGCTCGGCCCGAACCAGTTCAGGGAAATGTCCGCCCATCTGCCGGACCAGCGCCGGCACCAGCCGCCACATCAGCGGCTCGCGACAACCCAGTATATGGGCGTGGCGCATGGCACGCCGCATGATACGGCGCAGCACATAGCCCCTACCCTCCTTCGACGGCAGCACGCCATCCGCAATGAGGAACGACGAGGCACGCAGGTGATCCGCGATGACGCGATGCGACACCGCGTGCGGCCCATCCGCGGGGACACCGGACGCCTCGGCCGACGCCAGAATCAGCGCGCGAAATATGTCGATATCGTAATTGTCGTGCTTGCCCTGGAGCACCGCGGCGATGCGCTCCAGCCCCATGCCGGTGTCGATAGACGGACGCGGCAGGTTACGGCGCTCGTCGCGCGTAACCTGCTCGTACTGCATGAACACAAGGTTCCAAATTTCGACGAACCGGTCGCCGTCAGCGTCGGGGCTTCCCGGCGGGCCGCCGGCGATATGATCGCCGTGATCGTAGAAGATTTCGGAACACGGACCGCATGGACCGGTCTCGCCCATCGCCCAGAAATTATCGGAGGTGCCAATGCGGACGATGCGGCTCTCCGGCAGGCCGGAAATCTTGCGCCACAGCGCGAAAGCGTCATCGTCTTCGGCATAGACCGTCGCGGTAAGTCGGTCCTTCGGCAGACCGAATTCCTTGGTGACCAAATTCCACGCCAGCTCGATGGCTCGATCCTTGAAATAATCGCCAAAGGAAAAATTGCCGAGCATTTCGAAAAACGTATGGTGCCGCGCGGTATAGCCGACATTCTCGAGGTCGTTATGCTTACCCCCGGCACGAACGCATTTTTGCGACGTCGTAGCGCGTACATAGGGACGCTTCTCCGCGCCGGTGAAGACGTTCTTGAATTGGACCATGCCGGCATTCGTGAACAGCAATGTCGGATCGTTGCGCGGCACCAGCGGCGACGACGACACGATTTCGTGCCCGTTGCGCGCGAAAAAATCGAGGAAAGCGGCACGAATGTCGTTGGTCGTCGGCATGGACGGCATTAAGCCCGAGCGTCTAGGCTCTGTAAAGTTAGGGACCGATCCGCTAGTGACCAGCTAGAAAATGGTTCACAGGAATCCTTAGTCGGCATTCGCTTCGAGCGCCTCCGCCGCGGCAAGCCAGGCCCGTTCCGCCGCAGCGACGCGATCCGCTGCAGCGCTGTGCTGACGCAAAAGTTGGACACGTTCGGCGTCGGACAAGTTGGCGTCGGCCAGGCGTTGCTCAAGCGCTGCCTTTTCCGCCGCGTATTGGCTGAGCCGCCTCTCGGCATCACGCGCGGCGCGGCGCATCGGCTCGCTGCTCTTGCGATTCACGGTTTTCGGCAACGCGGCAGGTGTTTGCGCCCGCTTGACATGTGCCTTATTCGTATCGAACATCGACCGCCGATAGGTTTCAAGGTCGCCGTCGTAGGGCTTTACGGTCCCGCCCGCCACCAGCCACAACCGGTCGGCGGTCAATTCCAGCAAGTACCAATCATGGCTGATTAGGATGACGGCGCCGGGAAATTCGTTGATGGCCGTCGCCAGTGCCGCGCGGCTGTCGATGTCCAGATGGTTGGTCGGTTCGTCGAAAATCAGTAGGGACGGTGCGTCATGGGTAATCAGTGCGAAATTAAGACGCGCGCGCTCTCCGCCGGACAGGGACTTCACGGGAACGAACGCCTTGTCCTGGCCAAAGCCGAAATGACCGAGCCGCGACCGAATCGCGGTCGACAAAGCATTCGGGAGAAGCTTCGCCAGATGATCGAATGGCGTCTCGTCCGGCGATAAGTCCTCGATCTGGTGCTGGGCGAAATAACCGATCGTCAATTTTCGCGAACGGTGTTGATGCCCGGTTTCGAGATTCATCCGACCCGCAAGGAGCTTCGCCAGCGTCGACTTGCCATTGCCGTTTGCGCCGAGCAAGGCAATGCGGTCGTCGGGATCGAGGCGCAGATTAAGATTGCGCAGCACCGGATGTCCCGGCTCGTACCCGACCGAGCCCTTTTCGATGCTGATCAGCGGCGGCCGCAATTCTGGCGGCTCCGGGAAATCGAACGCGATGGTCGGATCGTCCTCGATGACCACGACAGGCGCCATTTTCGCGATCATCTTGAGCCGACTCTGAGCCTGTCGCGCCTTCGACGCCTTCGCGCGGAACCGATCGACGAAGGCCTGCATGTGGGCGCGCCGTGCGTCTTGTTTCGCCGCCTCGGCCTTGCTTTGGGCCATGCGCAACGCGCGGCTTTCGGCGAATGCATCATACCCGCCGGCGTACAGCGTGAGCTTCGCCCGGTCGAGATGCAGAATATGATCCGGTACCGCGTTCAACAGGCTTCGGTCGTGGCTGACGATAACGAGCGTATGTGGATAGTCCCTTAGGTAATCCTCAAGCCACGCCGTCGCCTCGAGGTCGAGGTGGTTGGTCGGTTCGTCGAGCAACAGCAACTCCGGCTGGCTGAACAGCACCGCCGAAAGCGCGACGCGCATCCGCCAGCCGCCCGAGAAGCTGGACAAGGGCCGGTGCTGCATATCCTCATCGAAGCCGAGGCCGGCCAGAATCGCGGCGGCCCGAGCCGGAGCGGCATGGGCCCCAATCGCCGTAAGCCGGTCATGGATATGCGCGAGGCGCGCCACGTCGCTTGTCGCTTCGGCTTCGGCCAACAGGGCGGCGCGCTCGGTTTCGGCGTTGAGCGCGTGTTGGATCGGCGTGACGTCGCCGCCGGGCGCCTCCTGCGCGACCATGCCGATGCGCGTGTCGCCGCTTACGTCGATCGTGCCGCCGTCGGCCTGAAGGTCACCGAGAATCAACGCCAGCAACGTCGATTTGCCGGTACCATTGCGGCCGACGAGGCCAACCTTCCAGCCGTCGGGAATCCGGGCCGATGCATTATCGAGCAGCGTGCGCCCCGCGACGCGATAGGTGAGGCCAGTGATCGTCAGCATAACGGGACCATAAAAAGATTCGGGGGCGGCTCATAACGGCCGCCCCCGCTAATTTATTCCGGCAACTTTACTCAGCAGCGACCTTCGGCAGTTGCGCCATCGCCGCCGAAGCTCCTTGTCGTCATAGGCGCTGTCTTCGAGCTTGCCGGCGAAATAATCGATATACGCCTGCATGTCGAAATGGCCGTGGCCACAGAGGTTGAACAGGATGGTCTGCCGCTTGCCTTCGCGCTTGCAACGCAACGCCTCGTCGATCGCACCGCGGACGGCGTGATTGGCTTCCGGCGCCGGTAGAATGCCCTCGGCGCGCGCGAATTGTACGCCCGCCTCGAAGCATTTGGTCTGCGTATAGGCGCGGCTCTCGATCAGTCCCAGTTCCTGCACCAAGCTGACCAACGGCGCCATGCCGTGATAGCGCAGTCCGCCGGCGTGGAAGCCCGGCGGGATGAAGGTCGAGCCGAGCGTGTGCATCTTGACGAGCGGCGTCAGATGACCGGTATCGCCGAAATCATAGGCGTACTTGCCGCGTGTCAGGCTCGGACAAGCCGAGGGTTCGCAGGCGATCGCCCGCACCTTCTTACCGCCGCGTAGTTGCGCGCCGATGAAGGGGAAGGCGACGCCGGAGAAATTGCTGCCGCCGCCGGTGCAGCCAACGACGATGTCGGGATAATCGTCGGCCATGTCGAACTGGGCGATTGCTTCCTGGCCGATCACTGTCTGATGCATCAGCACGTGATTCAGGACCGAGCCGAGCGAGTATTTGGTGTCGTCGTGGGTCGCCGCGACTTCGACCGCCTCGCTGATCGCGATGCCGAGGCTGCCGGTCGAGTTCGGATGCTCTTTTAGGATCTGGCGACCGGCGTTGGTTTCGGTCGAGGGCGACGCGACGCATTGCGCGCCCCACGCCTCCATCAGTGCCTTGCGGTACGGCTTCTGCTGGAAGCTGACCTTGACCATGTAGACTTTAACTTCGAGTCCAAACAGCGCGCCGGCAAAGGCAAGCGCCGAGCCCCACTGGCCGGCGCCGGTCTCGGTAGTAAGGCGCTTCACGCCTTCCTGCTTGTTATACCAGGCCTGCGGCACCGCGGTGTTGGGCTTGTGGCTGCCGGCCGGCGAAACGCCCTCGTACTTGTAGTAAATCCGCGCCGGGGTATCGAGCGCCTGTTCCAAACGGCGGGCGCGATAGAGCGGCGACGGCCGCCATTGCTTATAGACCTCGCGTACCGGCTCGGGGATGTCGATATACCGCTCGGACGAGACCTCCTGCATGATCAGCGCCATCGGGAACAGCGGCGCGAGATCGCCCGGCCCGATCGGCTGCAATGTGCCGGGATGCAGCACCGGCGCCGGCGGCGACGGCAAATCGGCGACGATATTGTACCAGGCTTTCGGAATCTTCGATTCCTCGAGCACGTATTTCACGGTGCCGGTGTCGGCCATATCAACCTCCCCTTATCGGTCGCCGAAGCGAAGTTCCCTGTGCATCATTACCCGGCCGTGCGTCATTTGGCAAAGGCCAGCAGGCGCTTGACCCGTGCCGACACACGATGACGCGCCTGCTCACGCCGCACCACGCTGTCGTCAGTGACCCAATTGAGCTGAATGACCCGGCGCGGGCCTGAGATCGGCACGTGCCCGTGCCAGGAATGCGGCGTCACCAGGAATGCCAGCAGCGTGCCCGCATCCGGCGGCACTTCGGCAACCATGTCGTCGAGATTGTCGGGCGAGCGCAGCAGGCGCAGCCGTCCGCCGGACGCCTCCCAACTCTCGTTCATGTAGATCAACACCGTTACTAATTTGCTCTTGCTGTCGGCATGGATCTTGCCGTCGCGGGCGCCGGCCTGGCCGCGCACCGTCACCATGGTCGGACGAGCTCGACAGGTCGATGCCGAATTTTGCCGCGATCGCGTCGCGAAATTCAGGGCCTTCCAGTTGTTTGAGAAATGCGCCGAACGTGGCGCCGATATCGAGGGTGGCGACCGGGAAGCTGCCGATTTTGTCGATGCGCGGAAAGTCCGCCGAAACAGCGGCGCGCGCGCTCGGCCGGATGAAACCGGGCACGACGACGTAAGGAAACGGATCGGTTTCGAGCTGGCGCGCCGGACCAAATCGAGATCGAGAAAATTCATGCGCCGGACCATAGCAGGCGTGCCATGCCTTGTCTCCCGACGCCGGAATTGGCATGGTAGTTGGAACACAAACCAAATTGCGGGAGGCGGCCGTGATCAAATCCTGGGTCTTCGAGTTCTTTCCGACGCCGCCGGAAATGAATGTCAAATTCGATCCCGCCATATCGCAGCGCTATTTCGATTCCTATCTCGATTTGTGGGCGAGCGCCGAACCGGCCGGCTTCGACGGCATCTTTTTCAGCGAGCATCATTTCGGCGCCGCCTATTCGCCCGTCGCCCAACCTTCTGATCTCCAACGTCGCGCTGCGCACGAAGAAGATCCGGCTCGGCGTCATGGGTGTGGTGCCGCCCTATCACTCGCCGTGGCAGTTGGTTGAAGAGTTCGGCATGCTCGACCATCTCACCGGCGGGCGGCTGGAGATCGGCACCGCCGCCGGCATTCCAAACGAGATGGCGCATGTCGGCATCACGCCGGACGAGGCCCGCGCCCGCAATGACGAGGCGCTGGAGATCGTCGATGCCGCGCTCGCCGACCCGGTGATTTCGCACCACGGCAAATATTGGAATTTCGACGAGCTGCGCATCGTGCCGCGTTGCGTGCAGCAACCGGCGCCGCCGAAATGGGTAACGGTGGTCAGCGTCGCCTCGGCGCGCAAGGCGGCGCGGCGCGGCGCCAAGATCTGCACGGGCTTCCATCCGCATTCGACCGTGATCGAGATTTTCGATGCCTATCGCGACGAGGCGAGGAAGTCCGGCCGCGAGGTCGGGCCGGACGATCTCTGCATCCGCCGCCAGGTGACGATGCTCGATGACGACAAGGAAATGGAGGCGGCGCTGGCGATCCGGCGCAAGATGTTCCGCGAATTCATCCAGATCGACCCGCGCGTCAACCTGCCAAACCGGCCGGCGGTGCTCGACACGCCATCGGCGCACGCATTTTCGATCGGGGACGAGGAGTTCATTGCGGGCACCCCGGGTACCGTCGCGAAGCAAGTGATCGCCCAATGCCAAAGCGCGGGCGCCGGTCATTTTGCCGCCATCTTCGACCGCTCCGCGTCGGTACAGCGGCTCAAGGATTGGTACGGCGATTTTGGCAAGGGCACGATTCCGGCCCTGCGCGGCGCGTCCGTCTAGATATCGTGCACCTCGAGCACCCCGGGGATGGCCTGGACCTGGCCTCGGATACCGGGGCCGATCCTGAAGCCGCCGGGTAGCACGATCTCGACCTCGCGCGCGGGCGACACCGGCACGACGAACGACACCCGCCCCTTGCCGCCGCTTTCCTTGCCCATCAACTTCGCCAGCATCGGCACCGCGTCAGTCGTGTCGAGACGGATGCGCAGGCCAGCGGCGGCATGCGCGACCGCCTCGTCAAGCGGTTCGATCGCCTGCGCGGTCAGCCGTAAATTGTCGCCATCCTCGCGCGCATCGATAGTCATCAGCAGCGGCGACCCGGAATTCGAGATGGGGCCGCGCCGAGCTCAGTACGTCGGAGAACACCGTCACCTCGAACATGCCGCTTTGATCGGAGAGTTGGACAAAGGCGAAGCGATTGCCGCGCGCCGAATTGCGCTCCTTCTTGCCGACGACGATGCCGGCGATCTTGTAGCGCGTCGAGCCGCCGGCCGCGACGCGTGTCGCGAGTTCCGACGCCTTAACGACGCCGAGCCGCTCCAAGCTCTTGCCGTAGGCCTCGAGCGGATGGGCCGACAGATAGAAGCCGATCGCGTCGAATTCCTGTTGCAGTTTTTCGACCGGCAGCCAATCGGTCGCGGCCGGCAACGCCTGCACCGCCGCGAGCGACGCGGCATTGTCGCCGAAGAGATTGACCTGTTTGGTAACGCGCTCCTCGGTAGCGCTCGCGGCATGGCGCAGTAACAATTCCGCGGCGGCGAAGGTCTGCGCGCGGTTCTTGTTGAGCGCGTCGAACGCGCCGGCCTTGGCAAGACTTTCGAACTGCCGCTTGTTGAAGCTTTTGACGTCGAGCCGGCCGGCGAAATCGAATAGATCGATGAACGGACCGCGGGCCTCTCGTTCGGCGACGAGCTGGCCCATCGCCGCGGCGCCGACACCCTTCACCGCCGCCAGCGCATAGCGGATCGCGGCGCCCGATGGCGTTTCCTCGACGCCGAAGCCGACCTCCGAGCTTATTGATATCGGGCAGCAACAGCTTGATGCCGAGCCGGTCGCATTCTTGTCGGAAAACGTTGAGCTTATCGGTATTGCCGATGCAGTAGGTCATGAACGCGGCGATATATTCGACCGGGTAATTGGCTTTGAGATACGCGGTCTGGTAAGCCAACAACGCGTAAGGCGCGGCGTGCGACTTATTGAAGCCGTAGCCCGCGAACTTCGCCATCTTCTCGAATATGATTTCCGCCAGTTGCGCCGACACGCCGTTCGCCATCGCGCCGTCCATGAAGCGCTTGCGCTGCGCCTCCATCTCGCTCTTGATCTTCTTGCCCATGGCGCGGCGCAGCAGATCGGCGCCGCCGAACGTGTAGCCCGCCCATGACCCGCGCGATCTGCATCACCTGTTCCTGATAGGTCATCACGCCGTAGGTCTGGCCAAGGATGGCTCGATCGAGGCGTGGAGATAGTCGGGCTGCTGGTGCCTTGCTTGCACGCGATGTATTCGCGGGATGTCATCCATCGGGCCGGGCCGATAGAGCGACACGATCGCGATCAGATCCTCGAACTGGTTGGGCCGAGCTTGCGATGCAGGTCGCGCATCGCCGCGCCTTCAAATTGGAACACGCCGACCGTGTCGCCGCGCCCCAATAGTTCAAAGGTCGGCTTGTCGTCGAGGGGCAGTTTGGTCGAGGTCGAGAGCGATCGCCACGCTTTTTCAAGCAGCTCGACAGCGCGCTGCAAGAATGGTAAGCGTCGTAAGGCCGAGGAAATCGAACTTCACCAGCCCGGCCGTCTCGACATATTTGAGATTGAACTGCGTCGCCGGCAGCGGCGAGCGCGGATCGCGGTAGAGCGGCACCAATTCTTGCAGGGGCCGGTCGCCGATCACCACACCGGCGGCGTGGGTCGAGGCATGGCGGTACAAGCCCTCGAGTTTGGTCGCGATCTCCACGAGCCGGCCTACGGTTTCGTCGTTGTCGCGCATCTGCTGCAACAGCGGCTCACCCTCGATCGCGGCGTTCAGCTTTACCGGCGCCGCCGGATTGTTCGGCACCAACTTGCAAATGCGATCCACCTGCCCATACGGCATTTCGAGCACGCGGCCGACGTCGCGCAGCACGGCGCGCGCCTGCAAGGTGCCAAAGGTTATGATCTGCGCCACCTTGTCGGCGCCGTATTTCTCCTGGACGTGCCGGATTACCTCGTCGCGACGGTCCTGGCAGAAATCGACGTCGAAATCCGGCATCGAGATGCGTTCCGGATTAAGGAAGCGCTCGAACACCAGGCCGAAGCGCAACGGGTCGATGTCGGTGATGGTGAGAGACCAGGCCACCGCCGAACCGGCGCCCGAACCACGTCCCGGCCCGACCGGAATGCCTTGCGCTTTGGCCCACTGGATGAACTCGGCGACGATCAGGAAATAGCCGGCGAAGCCCATCTTCTCGATCACGTCGAGTTCGTACTCGACCCGCTCGCGATAGGGTTTCGACGCGGCCTCGCGCTCGGCTTCGGTCATTTCTGGCGTATAGACCTGAACGATGAGGCGCCGCTCCAGCCCCGCCGCCGCCTCGGCGCGCAGCGTCTCCTTCTCATCGCCCGACGCGGTCGGGAACGGCGGCAGGATCGGCGCGCGCGGCTCCGGCATGAAGGCGCAACGCTGCGCGATCACCAGGGTGTTGTTGCACGCCTCCGGCAGATCGGCGAACAGAACCCGCATTTCCTTCGGCGACTTGAAATAGTGCTGCGGCGTCAGCTTACGCCGCGCGCCGTTGCTGACGGTCGTGCCGTCGGCGATGCACAACAGCACGTCATGCGCTTCGTAGAATTCCGGCGCGTCGAAATAGACATTGTTGGTCGCGACCAGCGGCAGGTTGTGCGCATAGGCAAGGTCGATCAGCGGCGTCTCGATTCGGTCTTCCTCCGGCATGCCGTGTCGCATCAGCTCGATGTAGAGGCGGCCAGGAAACATCTCCGCAAGCTTGGTCAGCATAGCCGCCGCCCCATCGTTCTGGCCCTCGCCCAGCAGCCGCCCAACCGGACCCGCCGGCCCGCCGGTCAAGAGGATCAGTCCGTCGCTGTGCGCCGCAAGCTTGTCGAGATCGACTTGCGCCGCCTCGGCGCCGTCGCTTTCGAGATAAGACGCGCTGACCAGTGCCAGGAGGTTGCGGTAGCCGGTCTCGTCCTGCACCAACAAGACCACAGGGTCCGGAACCGCCGGCTTGCCGAGCCGGCCCCGCGCGTCATGGTCGGCGCGGCGGATGGCAAGATCGCAGCCGACGATCGGCTGCACCCCGTCATCGCGCGCTGCCATTGCGAATTCGAGCGCGCCGAAGAGATTGCCGGTATCGGTAATCGCCACCGCCGGCATGCGGTGCAGTTTGCATAGCGCCGTCAGCTCCTTGACCTTGATGGAGCCGGTCGAGAGCGAATAGGCGGAATGGGCGTGGAGATGAACGAAATCGGCGACGGACATCGGCTACCGGCGTCCCTTCTTTAGTAGAAAACAAAAACAACAATCGCGGGAAAATCGACGTTATACCCTGCGCTCTACGACGAGTCCGTCCTCCAGCACAAGCACGCGATCGAGGCGCCGCGCTAGGTCGAGATTGTGGGTCGCGATCAGCGCCGCAAGGCCGGTCTGGCGCACGATCCGGAGCAGCGCGTCCGTCACGTCGCCGGCCGTGTGCTGATCGAGGTTGCCGGTCGGTTCATCGCCCAGCATGACCCGCGGCGCGTTGGCGAGCGCGCGGACGATGGCCACACGCTGCTGTTCGCCGCCCGATAGCCGCGCCGGCCGATGCGCCGCGCGGGCCTCAAGCCCGACCATGCGCAACAAGTCCATGGCACGGCCGCGCGCCTCGCCCCGCCCGAGACCCGCGATCATCTGCGGCAGCATGACGTTTTCGAGCGCCGAAAACTCCGGCAGCAGATGATGGAACTGATAGACGAAGCCGAGATGCTTACGACGCAGCGCCGTGCGCTCGGCGTCGCCGAGGCCGCCACAAGCCGTCCGTTCGAGCAATACCTCGCCGCCGTCCGGCCGCTCCAACAAGCCGGCGAGGTGCAGCAGGGTCGATTTGCCGGCGCCCGACGGTCCGACCAACGCGACGATCTCGCCCGGCTCGATCTTGAAACTGATGCCGCGCAACACCTCGAGTGAATTGCCGCCTTGCCGAAACGTCCGTGTAACTTGGCGCAACTCCAGCGCCGCGGCGCCGTCACTCATAGCGCAGCGCTTCCACCGGATCGAGCCGCGCCGCGCGCCACGACGGATAGAGCGTCGCGAGGAACGACAGCGCAAACGCCATGGCCACGACCGTGATCACGTCGGAGGCATAAACGCGCGCCGGAATCCGCGTGAAGAAGTAGATCTCGGCATTGAACAAATTGACGCCGATTACGTCCTGCACGAACTGACGTATCGCCTCGATATGTAAGGCGAACTCGGTGCCGATGACGAAGCCGAGGAAGGTGCCGACCACGCCGATCGATGCACCCGATAGGATAAAGATGCGGAGGATCATGCCGCGCGTCGCGCCCATGGTGCGCAGAATCGCGATATCGCGCCCCTTGTCTTTCACCATCATGATCATGCCGGAAATGATGTTGAAGGCCGCCACCAGGATGATCAGCGTCAGGATCAGGAACATGACGTTGCGCTCGATCTCGATGGCATTGATGTAGCTGGCTTGGGTCTGGCGCCAATCGACGATGCGCGCCGACGGACCGATGATGCCGCCGAGCGCGGCGCGCACCGCGTCGAGATGGTCAGGGTCTTGGGTGAAAATCTCGACGCTGCTAACGCCGTCGCCGAGTGTTGAAAAAGAGTTGCGCCGCCGCAAGCGGCATCAGGATCATGTTGTTGTCGTACTGATACATGCCGAGGTCGAATAGGCCGACGATCTTGTAAGTCTTGATGCGCGGCATGGTGCCGAACGCGGTCGCGTTGCCGTTGGGCGTCAGAATGCGTGATTTGCCCACCGGGCGCGACGCCGAGTCGCTGCGCCAGGCGCACGCCGACGATAACGCCGTCATCCTTGAACTGAGCGAGCAGCGGCGGCATCGACGGCATTGGCGAGCAAGGGCTGGTGTTCGATGTCCTCGGCGCGCATGCCGCGTACCAGCACGCCCGTCGAGGCATCGCGCGTGCTGGCCAGCACCTGCCCTTCGACCTGCGGGCGCGCCGCGACGACGCCGGGCACGGCGCGGATTTTCTTATCGAGCGCGTCGAAATTCGGCGAGCGGGCCGCGGTCGTCGACATCACCGCCAGATGCCCCTCGATGCCAAGAATGTGGTTCACGAATTCGACGCGGAACCCGTTCATCACCGACATCACGATGATCAGCGTCGCGACGCCGAGCATGATGCCGAGCAAGCGAGAAGATCGCGATGACCGAGACGAAGCCTTCCGCCCGCCGCGCCCGCAGATAGCGGAACGCGACCATGCGCTCGAACTGGCCGAAGATCACGATGCCGCCCTGAGACGATTGAGCGCCGCCTCGGCGGTCATTTCCTCGCGCTGGCCGGTGCGGCGGTTCTTGACCTCGACCACGCCCTTCTGCAAGCCGCGCGGCCCGATCACGATCTGCCACGGCAGGCCGATCAAGATCCATCGCCGCGAATTTGGCGCCGGCCGATTCCGCGCGGTCGTCATAGAGCGTGTCGATGCCGGCGTTGCGCTAAGGTCTGGTAGAGCGCGTCGGCCGCGTCGGTGCAGGCGGCATCGCCGGCGCGCAGATTGATCGAGCCCAGCCTGGAACGGCGCCACGCTCTCCGGCCAGATGATGCCGGCATCGTCATGGCTGGCCTCGATGATGGCGGCGACCAGGCGCGACACGCCGATGCCGTAACAGCCCATTTCCGGCACGATCTGCTCGCCGTTCGGCCCTGCGACGACCGCGTTCATCGGCTTCGAATATTTGGTGCCGAGAAAGAAAATCTGCCCGACCTCGATGCCGCGCGCCGAGAGCAACCGGCCGGCCGGCACCGGACAATTCGCGGCGTCGTGCTTTTCCTCGGTCGACGGCATAGAGCCGGGTCCATTGCTCGAAGAAGGGTTGGAGGTCGTCGCCATAGTCGACCTCGCTCGAGAGGATGTCGGTCTCGAGCCAGGCCTTATCGCAATAGACCTGGCTTTCGCCGGTATCGGCGAGGACGATGAATTCGTGGGACAGATCGCCGCCGATCGGGCCGGTGTCGGCGCGCATCGGGATCGATTTCAGCCCCATGCGCGCGAAGGTGCGAAGATAGGCCAGGAACATCTTGTTGTAGGAACGCCGCGCGGCGGCGAGATCGAGATCGAAGGAATAGGCGTCCTTCATCAGGAACTCGCGCCCGCGCATGACGCCGAACCGCGGCCGCACCTCGTCGCGGAATTTCCATTGGATGTGGTAGAGGTTCTTTGGCAAGTCGCGGTAAGATCTTGATGTTCTGCCGGAAAATGTCGGTGATCAGCTCTTCATTGGTCGGGCCGTAGAGCATGTCGCGCTCGTGCCGGTCGCGGATCCGCAGCATCTCCTCGCCGTAATCGTTGTAGCGACCGCTTTCCCGCCACAGCTCGGCCGGCTGGATGGTCGGCATCAGCAATTCCTGGGCGCCCGCGGCGTCCTGCTCGGCCCGAACGATGATCTCGATGTTGTGGAGGACGCGCAGGCCGAGCGGCAGCCAGCTATAGATACCGGCACTCGATTGCCGGATCATCCCGGCGCGCAGCATCAGCCGGTGCGACACGATCTGTGCTTCCGCGGGATTTTCGCGCAGAAGCGGCAAAAAGTAGCTAGAGAGCCGCATGAAACCTCGTGTGAAGACAGTGGCGGACTGTAGGAAAGGCGCGCGCCCCTGTCCATGCCGCTAATTTCTGACAAGAAATTTACCTGCGACCGGTATTATTCCGGAAAAAAGCGAGGCTGTTATTCACAATTTTCGTGACGAGGCCTCATGGCTCCGCGTATATTCCCGCGCGCTGGACTTCGGCTTTTCGGAGCCAACCAGGGCCCAAGTTTGGGGAGGATCGAGCGCCGTTCTTGGGGGAAGCGCTCGGCAGTCGAGATTTACAAAGAGGCAAGACCGGCCTGGTCTTGCCTCTTTGCTTTAGGGCTGTCCTCTAACTATCTAAATTCTTATTTCTTTTTGGAGCCCATGGCGGTTTCAACCGTGCTATCTTGGCGTAGACTGGGCAATCGGGCTCGTGAGCGCCGGGCAAATAACCCAGGCTCATCAGAAACTCGTTCACGATCTCGCCACCGGTGAAGCGGAAGTTTTGTTTGAAAAGCTTTACCCAAGCCTCTTTGGGTAAAGGATGATTTTTGTCGAGCCAAGCGGCGAAACTGCCATGCTCGCCGCGAATCGCTTGGAGCCGCTTGGCGTTCTCGATCGCCGCCTCGACCTTGAGCCGGTTGCGGATGATGCCTTCGTTGCCCAGGAGGCGCTTCACGTCGCGTGCCTTGTAGGCCGCAACTCGGTCGATATCGAAGCCGTCGAACGCTTCGCGGAACGCCTGGCGCTTCTTTAGAATGGTCAGCCAGGACAGGCCGGCCTGGTTGATCTCCAGCACCAGCCGCTCGAACAGCACCGAATCGTCCCGGGATGGAAAGCCATATTCGGTGTCGTGATATGGCCCGTGGAACGGATGCCCCGGTGCCGCCGCGCAATAGGTCGCGGCCACGTTATGCCCCCCGGAAACTGATCCAGTCGGACTGGATAATCGTCCAGATAATCAGCCAGATTACCGCCGAGGCCACGCTAATCACGCCGGCCTTCAGCAGCAATCGCGGCTTGACCGGCGCGCTTTCCGCCTGCCCCGGAACGATTTCGCTTCTTTTTGGCGTCCGTACCCAAAAGGGCAGAACGGCGAAGATCACGACCCACCAGATCAACACATAGACGACGATGCCCTCGACCCAGCTCATATCCTCACCAAATGTATCTCGATCACCGGCCGCTTGCCATGCCACGCCTTGAGCGAGCGGCGTAAGGCCAAACGCGCGGCCTCGCGCACCGCGTCGTCCTCGCGGCGGTCGCGCGGACGTCAACTGGTTAAGCGCCTCCGTCACGCGCTCGGCCAGTCGCACGCCAAGGTCGTCGGTTTCGTTATCGCCGAGACCGGGCACGGTGACTTGCGGCGGCGCCATCAGTTTGCCGTTCTTGTCCATTACCAGGGACGCCAGCGCGGCGCCGTTGAACACCAGGCGCTGGCGTGACTTGATCGCCTCGCTCGACGCGGCGATGAGCTGCGTGCCGTCAACCACGAGACGGCCGACCGGCACCTCGCCGATCGGCAGCGCCGGGCCCGGCGCGAGCTTCACCATCTTGCCATTGCGCGTCACGATCGTCTGCGGCACCTGACATTGCTCGGCGAGACGTGCCTGCGCCAACAGGTGCCGCGTCTCGCCATGGACCGGCAGCGCGATCGTCGGCCGCACCATCTGGTACATGCGCGAGCAATTCGTCCTGGGCCGGATGGCCCGAGACATGGACCGGCGCGTCATGCTCCGTGATTATGTCCACGCCGAGTCCGGCGAGCTTGTTCTGGAGCCGGCCGATCGCGCGCTCGTTCCCCGGGATGATGCGCGACGAAAAGATCACCGTGTCGCCTTCCTCGAGCACGATCTCCGGGTGGTCGTCGTCGGCGATGCGCGCCAAGGCCGAACGCGGCTCGCCCTGGCTGCCGGTGCAAATCAACAGCACCTTGTCGCGCGGCAGGAAAGCGGCCTCCTCGTCGGTGAGGAACGGCGCCACGCCCTTAAGATAACCGGTCTCGCGCGCGGCATGCTCGATCCGCCACAGCGACCGTCCGACCAGCGCTACGTGCCGGTCGTGCGCCGCCGCCGCCGCCGCCGCGGAGGCGAGGCGCGCGACATTCGAGGCGAAGCATGCGATCACCGCCCGTTGCTCGCACCGGCCGACCAGATCGATCAGCGTCTTCCGTACATCGGCCTCGGAGCCTGACTCGCCCGGCCGCAATGCGTTAGTGGAATCGCACACCATCGCAAGCACGCCGGCCTCGCCGAGCCGGCGCAGCGCCGCCATGTCGCTGACCTCGCCGATCAGCGGCTCGGGATCGAATTTCCAGTCGCCGGTATGCAAGCACCACGCCCAGCGGCGTGCGCAGCACGACGGCGTTGGGCTCGGGAATGGAATGCGTCAGCGTGATAAGTTCGAGATCGAACGGTCCGACGGTGAACCGGCCCGACATCGGAATCTCGACGATCTTGACGTCTTTCTCCAGCCCCGCCTCGATCAGCTTGAGGCGGAGCACCGCGGCCGTGAATGGCGTGGCGTAGACTGGGCATTTGAAACGCCGCCATAGATGCGGAATGGCGCCGATATGGTCTTCGTGGGCATGCGTCGCGACCAGCCCGACCAGATCGCGCGCCCGTTCCGCGATGAAGCTGGGGTCGGGCATGACGACATCGACGCCCGGCATGGTGTCGTCGGCGAAGGTGATGCCGCAATCGATCATCAGCCATTTGCCGGCGTAGCCGTAGAGCGACAAATTCATACCGATCTCGCCGACGCCGCCGAGCGCCAGAAATACCAGCTCGTCGGGGCGGTTGGGCAGAGGAACGGAGGCGTCGGTCATTTCGGGCGGTTGAGATCGTAAATGAGGCGCAGTCCCCACAAATTCAACGCGCTGTCCACCGTTTCGAGCGCCGGCGTCGAGCCCTCGAACAGCGACGCGAGGCCGCCGGTCGCCACCGTCTTCATCGCCGCGCCGAACTCCGCTTTGATGCGCGTGACCAGCCCCTCCACCAGGCCGATATAGCCCCAGTAAATGCCGGACTGCATGCAGCTTTCCGTGTCCTTGCCGATCACTCTGTCGGTGCGACGGACGCGGATCGCCGGAAGCTTCGCCGCCGCTGAGGTCAACGCCGCGAGCGACAGGTTGATGCCCGGCGCGATCACCCCGCCGGCGTAATTGCCCTTGGCGTCGACCACGTCGAACGTCGTCGCGGTGCCGAAATCGACCACGATCAGTGGACCCTTGTAGCGGTCGTGCGCGGCGACGGTATTGACCAAGCGATCCGCGCCGACCTCTTCCGGCCGATCGACCAGTGCCTTGATGCCGAGCTTGACGCCCTTCTCGCCGATCATCAGCGGATCGGTGTTGCAGTATTTCCGGCACAGCGTGACGAGATTGAAATTGACCTCCGGGACGACGCTGGCGATCACCGCGCCGTCGATATCTCCACGCGACAGCTTCGCGAGCGCCAGAAGGTGGTCGAACCACACGACATATTCGTCGGCAGTACGGCGCGCCTCGGTGGCGGTGCGCCAACTGCCCTTGAGGGTCGCGCCGTCCCAAAAGGCGAACACTGTGTTGGTATTGTTGGCATTGATGGCTAGAAGCATGACGCCTCTCCCTGAAATTCGCGGCTCCCTCGAGGGAAGAGGGAAACATCATATGCGCCGAAAAATCGTTCGTGCGTCCCTCGACTGCTCGCACCGCTATCGCGGTGCTCCGCGCTCGGGATGAGGTAAAGCTTTTCCTTATCCTGAGCACGCAGCCCGCTCCACAAGGAGCGGGCGAGTAGTTGAAGGACGCACGATTCGTCTACAGAGAACGCGGTCATTGGACTGCTGGAAAAATAATCCCGGCACTGATGCTGTGAAGGCCCCGTTCGTTCTCGAGCACGAGAGCGCCCGACGCGTCGAGATCGACGAAGCGGCCTCGCGTCTCGGCCGTGCCATAACGCACGCGGATTTCACTGCCCAGCCCGTGGGCGCGATCGAGCCAGGCGGCGCGCAGCGGCGTGAACCCGTCGCGGCGCCAAGTGTCGTGCCAGCGTTCGAAGTGCCGACACAAATCGGTGAGCACGGAATCCGGCGTCGCGGCGACGCCAAGTGCAGCCAGCGAAGTCGCCGGGGTCTGTGTATCGGCCGGATGCGAGGCCATGTTGATACCGAAGCCGATTACGAGCCACGTAACGCCAGTCCCCGCGGCTTCGGACTCGAGCAGAATGCCGCCGATTTTCTTGTCGTCGATCAACACGTCGTTCGGCCATTTGCAACGTGGCGCTAGACCGGCCGGCAGTGCATCGCAGGCCGCCAACGCCGCGGCGAAGCTGAGCTGCGCCACCTCGGCCGGCCCGCGCGCCGGCCGCAGCAAGATCGAACAATAGAGATTGCCGGCGGGGGATTGCCACACCCTGCCCTGGCGGCCGTGGCCAGCGGTTTGCCGATCCGCCCACACGACCAGTCCATGAGGCGCGCCGGCGGCTGCCCGGCGCTTGGCTTCATCGTTGGTGCTGTCGATCTCGGCGAAATGCAGGAGCGAAGAAAAGCCCGGAAGCTCCGCGAGCCTCGTCATCCTGGGAACAGCGCCAAGCTCGCCGCCTCGGCCCCCGACACGATGGGCGAGGGGTAGAGGAAGAAGAACATGATGATGATCGCGGCAACCGCCAACACCGCGTTGCATCTCCACGCCGACATGGCGGTCGAAGGCGGCATCAGCCGAGGGTTCGTCGAAATACATCAGCTTGACGATACGCATGTAGTAAAAGGCGCCGATCACGCTGGTGACGACGCCGATCACCGCCAACACGTTGAGACCGGAATCGATCGCCGCCATAAAAATATAGAGCTTCGCGAAGAAGCCGGCGAGCGGCGGAATCCCAGCCAGCGAGAACATGAAGATGCCGAGCGCCAGGGCCATCGCGGGATGGGTGCGCGACAAGCCGGCAAGATCGTCAATGCCCTCGACCATCTTGCCCTGACGCCGCATCGACAGAATCACCGCGAACGTCCCGACGTTCATGAAGAGATAGATCGTGAGATAGATCAGAATGCCGCGTACCCCGATGGCGTTGCCGGCGGCAAGGCCGATCAGCGCGTACCCGACATGGCCGATGGAGCTGTAGGCCATCAGCCGCTTAATGTTGCGCTGATTGATGGCGGCAAGCGCGCCGAGAATCATCGACGCGACCGAAATCGCCCAGATCACCTGACGCCACTCAAACAGCAAGCCATGGAACGGCCCGACCATGACGCGCACGAACAACGCCATCGCCGCAATCTTCGGCGCGACCGAGAAGAACGCCGTTACCGGTGTCGGCGCGCCTTCATAGACGTCGGGCGTCCACATGTGGAACGGCACGGCCGACACTTTGAAGGCCAAGCCGACGATCAGGAACACGAGGCCGATGACCAGCCCCGCGGAGGTCGGCGCGCCACCCGTAAGATGCGTCGCCAGCGTGTCGAAATTGGTGCTGCCGGCGAAGCCGTAAATCATCGAAATGCCGAACAGCATCATCCCGGACGCGAGCGCGCCGAGGACGAAATACTTAAGTCCCGCTTCGCTCGATCGCGCATTATCACGATCGAAACTGGCGACGATGTAAAGCGCCAGCGATTGCAGTTCGAGGCCGACATAGAGCGCCAGCAAGTCGTTGGCGGAAATCATCATCAGCATGCCGGTGGTGCTGAGGAGGATCAGCACCGGGAACTCGAACCGCGCGATGTTCTGACGCTCGTTGTAGCGGATCGATAGGATCAGCGAGAGCGCCGAGCCGATCAGCACCAGTATTTTGGCGAAGATGCTGTAGCTGTCGGTGATGAACAGGCCGCCCATCGTGACGTGACGCACGCCGTTTTGCGCCCCGACCATGAAGATCGCGATGAGCAGCACCGCGACGCCGAGCCACGACACTTCCTTTGCGGCGCGGCTCTCGCCCTGGAAGACGCCAAGGATCAAGAGCGCCATCGCGGCCACCGCCAGGAAAATCTCCGGCAGCGCCGATAGGAGATTGGGGAGAGCGTAGATCGGCATGGTCAGCGCGCCGCCAGATCGGTGTGCGGCGTCGCCTGCCGCGACGCTTCGAGATGCTGAACGATATGCGCGATGGCGGGCTGCATCGGGTGGAGGAAGCTCGACGGATAGATGCCCATCCAGATCACGATCGCGATCATCGGCGCGAACACCACAACCTCGCGCCAGTTCAAATCGAGCATCGCCCGCACGTCGTCGCGCGTGATCGTGCCGAACACGACCCGGCGATAGAGATAGAGCATGTAGCAGGCGCCGAGGATCAGGCCGCTGGTTGCCAGGAACGCGACCCAGGTATTGATCTTGAAAGCGCCGATCAGCGCCAGGAACTCGCCGACGAAGCCGCTGGTGCCGGGCAGGCCGACCGCCGCCAAGCATAAAGACCATGAAGACGAACGCGTATTTCGGCATGTTGTGGACCAGGCCGCCGTAGCGGGCGATCTCGCGCGTGTGCAGCCGGTCGTAGACCACGCCGACGCACAGGAACAACGCGGCGGAGACGATGCCGTGGCTCAGCATCTGGATCATCGCGCCCTGCATGCCCTCGGGCGTGCCGGTGAAAATGCCGATGGTGACGAAGCCCATATGCGCCACGGACGAATAGGCGATGAGCTTCTTCATGTCCTCCTGCGCCAGTGCCACCAGCGACGTGTAGATGATGGCGACAACGCTGAGCGTGTAGACCAGCGGCGCGAACATCGCCGAGGCGTCCGGCAGCATCGGCAGCGAAAACCGAAGGAAGCCGTAACCGCCCATCTTCAAGCAGCACGCCGGCGAGAATCACGGAGCCCGCGGTCGGCGCCTCGACATGGGCATCCGGCAGCCAGGTATGGACCGGCCACATCGGCACCTTCACCGCGAACGAGGCGAAGAACGCGAGCCACAGCCAGGTCTGTAGCCCGGAGCGCGAAATTGTGGTTGAGCGCAGCGACGATATCGGTGGTGCCGTCGTTGAAGTAGATGGCGAGGATCGCCAGCAGCATCAGCACCGAGCCGAGAAGCGTGTAGAGAAAGAACTTGAACGCGGCATAGACGCGCCGCGGGCCGCCCCACACTCCGATGATCAGGAACATCGGGATCAGTACGCCCTCGAAGAACATGTAGAAAATGACGAAATCGAGCGCGCAGAACATGCCGACCATCATCGTCTCGAGGACGAGGAAGGCGATCATGTATTCCTTCACGCGCTTGGTAATAGCGGTCCAGCTCGCGACCACGCAGATCGGCGTCAGGATGGTGGACAGCAGCACGAAGAACAGCGAAATACCGTCGATGCCCATGTGATAGGCGATCTTGAGGCCAGGCAGCCATACCGCCTGCTCGACGAATTGGAAATTGAAACTGTTGGTGTCGAAATCGGCCCACAGCACGAACGACAGGACCATCACCACCAACGAGGTCCACAGCGCGATCCAGCGCGCGTTGCGCGCCGTCGCCGCTTCGTCGCCGCGCAGGATCAGGATCAGCGCGACGCCGAGGATCGGCAGAAACGTGACGAGCGAGAGCAACGGCCAGTGCGACATGGTCACGCGCTCCGCCAGAACAGGAACCAAGAGACGAAGATCGCGACGCCGATGACCATGGCGAACGCGTACTGGAAGACATAGCCGCTTTGGAGCCGACTGGTCCGCACCGACAGGTCGCCCGTCACTTCGGAAATACCGTCGGGACCGAACCCGTCGATCACCATGCCGTCGCCGCGCCGCCACAGCAGGCGGCGCCAGCCAGAACGAGCGGACGCACGAAGAGGAAATTATAGATTTCGTCGAAATACCATTTGTTCAGCAGGAACAGGTAAAGTGGCTCGAACGCCGTCGCCGTCTCGGCCGGCACGCGTGTGTTGCGGATGTAGGCGTACCAGGCGAGCAGCGATGCCGATCAGCCCCGCGATCAGCGGCAGGATCGAGACTAATGAACGGCACGTGCTCCGCGCCGGCGATCCCCGCATGCTCAGGCAGAACGACAATGGCGTTGCCCCAGAATTCCCTCGCGCCCTCGCCGACGAACCAGTGATGGCCGAGCCCGCCCATGACCAGGGCGCCCGCCGCCAAGAGGAAGAGCGGGAACAGCATGACCTTCGGCGATTCATGGACGTGATGCATGCGTCTCGTGATCGGCGCGGGGTTCGCCGTAGAAGGTCAGGAACAGCAGCCGCCAGGAATAGAAAGCGGTCAGGAACGCGGCGAAAGTGCCGAGGACGATAGGCGTACTGGCCGACCTCGGTGCCCGACGCGAACGCGGATTCCAGAATGACGTCCTTCGAGAAATACCCCGCGAACGGCGGAATGCCCGCCAATGCCAGGCTGCCGATCCACATCACGCACGTAGGTGGTGGGGATGAGGCGCCACAGGCCGCCCATCTTGCGCATGTCCTGCTCGCCCGACATGGCATGGATGACCGAGCCGGCCGACAGGAACAGCAATGCCTTGAAGAAGGCGTGCGTGATGAGATGGAACATCGACGCCTGATAGGCCGAGACGCCGGCGGCGAAGAACATGTAGCCGAGCTGGGAGCAGGTCGAATAGGCGATGACGCGCTTGATGTCGTTCTGCGCCATGCCGACCGTGGCGGCGAAGATGCAGGTGGTGCCACCGATCACCACGACAAAGCCCAACGCGACCGGCGAATGCTCGAACATCGGCGACAGGCGGCACACCATGAACACGCCCGCCGTCACCATCGTCGCCGCATGAATCAAGGCCGAGACCGGGGTCGGCCCCTCCATCGCGTCGGGCAGCCAGGTGTGAAGGCCGATCTGCGCCGACTTGCCCATCGCGCCGATGAACAGAAGGACGCAGCACACGGTTAGCGCGTCGAGATGCATGCCGAGGAAGACCATGGTCTTGCCCGCCATGGCAGGTGTCGCGCCGAACACCGCGGCGAAGTCCAGCGTGCCGAACAGGTAATAGACGGCGAAGATGCCGAGCGCGAAGCCGAAATCGCCGATGCGATTGACGACGAACGCCTTGATCGCCGCCGCGTTGGCGCTGGGCCGGTCGTACCAGAAGCCGATCAGCAGGTAGGAGGCGAGACCGACGCCCTCCCAGCCGAAGAACATCTGCACGAAATTGCTGGCCGTCACCAGCATCAGCATGAAGAAGGTGAACAGGCTCAGATACGACATGAAGCGCGGGATCGACGGATCGTGCTCCATGTAGCCGACCGAATAGACATGGATGACGAACGACACGACCGTCACCATCGCCACCATCACGGCGGACAGCGTGTCGAGCTTCAGCGCCCAGGCGATCTTGAGCTGGCCGGCATCGATCCAGGTGAACACCGGCACCACGGCCGTGTGATGGTCAGACGGCGATGTCGTTGAAGACAAGAAGGCCGAAGATCGCCGCGATGCCGAGACAGCCGCAGGTTACGATCTGCGACGCCGCGATCACCGATGACGCGGCCGAAAAAGCCGGCGATGAAGGCGCCGAGCAGCGGCAGGAAGACGGCGAAAAGAGCCACGTCGCTCAACCCTTCAAGAGATCGATGTCGGCGACCGCGATGGTGCCGCGATTGCGGAAATAAATGACGAGAATGGCAAGCCCGATCGCCGCCTCGGCGGCGGCGACCGTGAGGACGAACATGGCGAAGACCTGCCCGACCAGATCGCCGAGAAAGCTCGAAAACGCGACGAAATTGATGTTGACCGCCAAACAGCATCAGCTCGATCGACATCAGGATGACGATGACGTTCTTGCGGTTGAGGAAGATGCCGAAAATGCCGAGCGTGAACAGGATCGCGGCGACGACGAGGTAATGCGCGAGGCCGATCTCCATTACCGCACCCCCTGCTCGTCGCCGATACCTTCGCCCTGTTTGACCTTGACCAGGGCGATGGTTTCCGCACGACGGCGCGACACTTGCACGCCGATATTCTGCCGCCGCACATCGGGCTTATGCCGGAGCGTCAGCACGATGGCGCCGATCATCGCGATCAGCAGGATCACGCCCGAGGCCTGAAAGGCGTAGGCGTATTTGGTGTAGAGCAAGATCGCCCAGCGCGGCGGTATTGGTGACATGCGCGCCCGGGATCGGCGCCGCCAGCGATTGACCCACCGCGGGTCGCGAATGACCCAGGCGCCGAACACCAACACCAGCTCGACCGCGAGGATGATGCCGACGGTAGCGCCGATCGGCAGGTATTGCACGCGCCCGCGCGAAGCTGACTGAAATCGATGTCCAGCATCATCACGACGAACAGGAACAGCACCGCGACTGCGCCGACATAGACGATGACCAGGATCATCGCCAGGAACTCGGCGCCCAAGCAGCACGAACAGGCCCGCCGCGTTGAAGAAGGCGAGGATCAGAAACAGCACCGAATGCACCGGGTTGCGCGCCGTGATGACCATCACGCCCGACGCGATCGCAACGGCGGCAAAGAGATAAAAGCAGATCGCCTGGACGATCATCGATATTCGCTCTCATTTCCCTCCCCCTCGATGGGGGAGGGAAGAAATGCCGAGCGGATGCGAGGCATTTTGGGTGGGGGTCGGGGTGATGCCGATGCAGGCGGATGGATCACCCCCACGCGCTCGAAGTCTTCGACTTCTCGCCGCCCTCCCCCATCGAGGGGGAGGGGCAAAATCAACGCCATCGGCGGTATCGCGGAAGCTCTCCTCATCGGTAGGGCGCGTCCAGCGAGAGATTATTCGCGATCTCGGCCTCCCAGCGGTCGCCATTCGCGAGCAGCTTTTCCTTGTCGTAGAACAACTCCTCGCGGGTCTCGGCGGCGAATTCGAAATTCGGCCCCTCGACGATGGCGTCGACCGGGCAGGCTTCCTGGCAGAAACCGCAATAGATGCACTTGGTCATGTCGATGTCGTAGCGGGTGGTGCGGCGGCTGCCGTCCTCACGCGCCTCGGCCTCGATGGTGATGGCCAGCGCCGGGCAGATAGCCTCGCACAGCTTGCAAGCGATGCACCGCTCCTCGCCGTTGGGATAGCGGCGCAGCGCGTGCTCACCGCGGAAGCGCGGGCTGAGAGGCCCCTTTTCATGGGGATAATTGACCGTCGCCGCCGGCTTGAACATGTAGCGGAAGGTCAGGCCGAGGCCGGCGATCAGTTCCGACAACAGGACACTCGCGGGACCGCGATCGAGAATTGCCATGGTCGTCTCTCCTACGCGCCCACCGGCAACCAGCCGGTCCACACCAGAACGCCCGCGACGACGACCAGATAGAACAGCGACAGCGGCAGAAACACTTTCCAGCCCAGCCGCATCAATTGGTCGTAGCGGAAACGCGGGAACGTCGCGCGCACCCACAGGAAGGCAAATAGCACGACGGAAATCTTGAGCACGAACCAGAACAGTCCATACAGGCCGGTCGCCGGCGTAATGCCGAAGGGCGGTAGCCAGCCGCCCAAGAACAGGATGCTGGTCATCGCGCTCATCAGGATCATGTTCACGTATTCGCCGAGATAGAACAGCCCGAACGACATCGACGAATATTCGACGAAGAAGCCGGCGACCAGCTCGGACTCGCCCTCGGGCAGATCGAACGGCGCGCGATTGGTTTCCGCCAAACCCGAGATGAAGAACACGATGAACATCGGGAACAGCGGGATGAAGAACCACAAATGCTGCTGCGCCAAGACGATGTTCGACAGGTTCAGCGAGCCGACGCACAACAGCACCGTCACCAGAACGAACCCGATAGAGACCTCGTACGAAACCATCTGCGCCGCGGAGCGCAAGCCGCCCAGGAACGCGTATTTCGAATTCGACGCCCAGCCGGCCATGATGATGCCGTAGACGCCAAGCGAACTGATCGCAAATATGTAGAGGATGCCGACATTGATGTTCGCGATGACCCAACCTTGGCTGAACGGAATCACCGCCCAAGCAACGAGGCTCAACGTGAACAGAAGCATCGGCGCGATCAGAAAGATCACGACGTTGGCGCCGCTGGGGATGATGGTTTCCTTGGTGACCAGCTTCAGCGCGTCGGCCCAGGGCTGCAGCAGGCCGAAAAGGCCGATGACATTCGGCCCCTTGCGCCGCTGCATCAGCGCCAGTACCTTGCGCTCGGCCAGCGTCAGATAAGCCATCGACACCGCGACCACGATCACGACCAGCAGAATCTCGAGGATGGTGATAATCGTCGGCCAGAAATAGCCGGACCAAAAGTCGCTCATGCGGTCTTCCGTTCCGGCGCGTCCTTGGCCGCGACCGCAGCGGCGCAGGCCGACATGGTCGGCGACGCGCGACTGATTGGATCGGTGCGGTAGAAATCTACGATCGGATAGATGAACGGCGCCGGATCGATCGCGCCTTCCTTGCCGAAGGCATTCCACGGCGCCGGCACCAGCTCGTCGATATGGGCGAAGAGCGGATTGGCGGCGATCAGCCCGGCGCGCACGTCGCGGAGATTGTTGTACGGCAGCGTCTTACCCAGCGCCTCGGACAACGCGCGGATAATCGCCCAATCCTCGCGCGCGTCACCCGGCGGGAACACGGCGCGGCGACCGAGCTGCACCCGCCCTTCGGTATTGACGTACGTCGCGTCCTTTTCGGTGTAAGCGGCACCCGGCAATATCACATCGGCGCGCCGCGCGCCGGCATCGCCGTGATGGCCTTGATAGATGACGAACGCCTTGCCGAGCTTACCGGTGTCGAGCTCGTCGGCGCCGAGCAGATACACGACCTCGATATCGCCCGACGCGCAACCCGCGAGAATGCCCGCGGTATCGCGCCCGCCCGGCCCCGGCACGAAGCCAAGATCGAGACCGCCGACGCGCGACGCCGCGAGCTGCAAAACATTGAACCCGTTCCAGCCCTCGTGCACCGACCGCCAACGCAGCGAGCAGCGGCAAGAATAGCTGCGCCATCGCTGCGCCGCAGGGCGCCCTGTCCGACGATCAGCATCGGCGATTTGGCGTCTTTCAGGAACGCGGCGGCGTCCGCCATCGCCACCGCTTGGGCCGGATAGGTCAGATCGAGCGTGGGCCCGACATAGCCAACCTTGAAGCCGCCAGCGAGCCAGCGCTTGCGAAGGCGCGCGTTGATGATCGGCGCCTCGACGCGCGGATTGGTGCCGATCAGCAGGCAGGCATCGGCATGCTCGATCCCGGCGATGCCGGTATTGAAGATGTACGAGGCACGCACCGCTAGGATCGGCCACCGCGCCGTCTTGGCGGCAATCGAGATTGGCCGAGCCCAACGCCGTCATCAGTTCCTTCAGCGCCAGCATCGACTCGCAATCGACGAGGTTGCCGGCGATGGCGGCGATACGTCGCGCCCGGCACGTTGTTGAGCCGCTCGGCGATGACGGCGAACGCCTCGCGCCACTCGACTTCGTGGAGCTTGCCGTTGCGCCGGACATAGGGCCGGTCGAGCCGGTTGCGCTTTAGCCCGTCGACGGCGAAGCGTGTCTTGTCCGAAATCCACTCTTCGTTGATGTCTTCGTGGAGGCGGGGCAGCACACGCAACACCGCGGCATCGCGCGCGTCGATGCGGATGTTGCTGCCGACGGCGTCGAGCACGTCGACCGACTCCGTCTTGCGCAATTCCCAGGGCCGAGCGATGAACTCGTATGGCTTCGAGGTCAACGCGCCGACCGGGCACAGATCGATGATGTTGGCGGAGAGTTCCGAGCCGAGCGCCATCTCGACATAGGTCGTGATCTCGGAATCCTCGCCGCGAGCGACCATGCCGAGCTCCGCGACGCCCGCGACCTCGTCGAGGAACCGGACGCAGCGCGTGCAGTGGATGCAGCGCGTCATCGCCGTCGCGACCAGCGGGCCGAAATCCTTTTCCTTCACCGCGCGCTTGGCTTCCTTATAGCGGCTGCGGTCGAAGCCATAGGCCATCGCCTGGTCCTGCAGATCGCATTCGCCGCCCTGGTCGCAGATCGGGCAGTCGAGCGGATGGTTGATCAGCAGGAATTCCATGACGCCGTGCCGCGCCTTTTTGGCGCGCTCGGACTGGGTATGGACCACCATCCCCTCGGCCACCGGCTGAGCGCACGAGGCGATCGGTTTCGGTGCCTTTTCCTGCTCGACCAGGCACATGCGGCAATTGCCAGCGATGGCGAGGCGTTGATGAAAACAGAAATGCGGAATCTCGATGCCGAGAAGCTGCGCCGCCTGCAGCACGGTGGTGTTGGCCGGAACCTCGACCTCGCGGCCGTCGATGGTGAGCTTAGTCATCGCTTGGCTGCCCGGTAGGCGGCAAACAGATCGCGCACCGCGACGCCGTCGATCGTCATGCCATCAAGATTTCGAATCGTGTATGACAACGCCGCGCAGATCGGCGTCGCCAATGACCGTGCCGGCCAGATTCGCCCGCGTGATCGAGACACGCGTCATGTCGACGTCGTCGAACACGGCGGTGGCGAGGCTGACATTGCGAAAACGTGAGCCGCTCGCATCGACATCTTCGGCATCGATCGTTTCCTTGCGATTTTTGATCCGCATTTGCTATTCCGCCGCCATCGGCGCGCGGGCGCGCCGGTCGGCGATGCGCTGTTCGATCTCGGGCCGGAAATGGCGCAGCAACCCCTGCACCGGCCACGCCGCGCCTTCACCGAAGGCGCAGATCGTATGGCCTTCGATCTGCGTGGTGACATCCATCAGCATGTCGATTTCCTTGGGCTCGGCGTCGCCGACCGCCATGCGCTCCAGCACGCGCCACATCCAGCCGGTGCCCTCGCGGCACGGCGTGCATTGGCCGCAGCTTTCATGCTTGTAGAATTTCGCGATGCGGGCAAACGCCTTGATAATGTCGGTCGACTTGTCCATCACCACGATGGCGGCGGTACCGAGGCCTGATTTCACGTCACGCAGCGCATCGAAATCCATCAGGATGGTGTCCGCGATCGATTTCGGCAGCGCCGGCATGGATGACCCGCCGGGAATCACCGCGAGCAAATTGTCCCAGCCGCCGCGTACGCCACCCGCATAAGTCTCGATCAGCTCCTTGAGCGGAATACTCATCGCCTCTTCGACGTTGCAGGGCTTATTCACGTGGCCCGAGATGCAGAACACCTTGGTGCCTTCGTTCTTCGGCCGGCCGAAGCTAGCGAACCACGAGGCCCTGCGCCGCAGGATGGTCGGCACAACGGCCAGAGTCTCGACATTGTTCACGGTCGAAGGACAGCCGTAGAGGCCGACGCCGGCGGGAAACGGCGGTTTGAGGCGCGGCTTGCCCGGTTTGCCTTCGAGACTTTCGAGCAGGCCCATCTCCTCGCCACAGATATAGGCGCCGGCACCGCGATGGAGATAGAGCTCGAAATCGTAGCCCGAGCCGCAGGCGTTCTTCCCGAGAAGGCCAGCCTCGTATGCCTGGTCGATCGCCGCCTGGAGCCGCAAGGCCTCGTCATAGAATTCGCCGCGGATATAGATGTAGCCGGCGGAGGCGCCCATCGCGGCAGCGGCGAGCAGGCAGCCCTCGACCAGCTTGTGCGGATCGTTGCGGATGATGTCGCGGTCCTTGCAGGTGCCCGGCTCTGAATTCGTCGGCGTTGACGACGAGATAGCAGGGCCGATCGCTCTGCTTCGGCATGAACGACCATTTGAGGCCGGTCGGAAAGCCGGCGCCGCCGCGGCCGCGCAGACCGGAATTCTTGACCTCGTTCACTAGCCAGTCCCGGCCCTTGAGGATCAGGTCCTTGGTGCCGTCCCAATCGCCCCGCGCGCGCGCGCCGGGGAGCGTCCAATCGAATTGGCCATAGAGATTGGTGAAGACGCGGTCCTTGTCGTTCAGCATCGAGCCAAACCTACTGCATCGGCATCGCGCGTGCTTCGAGACGCACGCTTCGCATGCTCCTCAGCATGAGGAAGATTGCTCGTGGCACACAGGACGCTCCTCATCCTGAGGAGCGGTCCGCAGGACCGCGTCTCGAAGGACGCACCTTGTTGATCCAGGCGGCTCATCGCGTGGCCCCTTTGGCGAAGGTGACGTCTTTGAGCGTTTGCGGACCGCCCTCGGGCGCGGAACCCTGGCGATGCTTGACCGAGCCCTTTGGTGGCGTCGCGCCGCGCGCAAAGGCGTCGATCAGCGCCTCGGTCGAGGGACCGTCGAGATCCTCATAGAAGTCGTCGTTGACCTGGAGGATCGGCGCGTTGACGCAGGCGCCGAGACATTCGACTTCGATCAGCGTGAATTTGCCGTCGACGGTGGTCTCGCTCATGCCAATGCCGAGCTTGCGCTCGCACGCCTTCACCACCGCGTCGGAGCCGCGGATCCAGCAAGGCGTCGTGGTGCAGACCTGGAAGGAGATGCTTTCCGACCGGCTTCAGGTGGAACATCGTATAGAACGTCGCAACCTCGTAGACCCGGATGCGCGGCATTTCCAGAATGTCGGCGACATGATCCATCGCGGCCCGCGGCAGCCAGTTGTCGTGCTGACGCTGCGCCAAGTCGAGCAAGCGCCAGCACCGCGCTCTGCTGACGGCCCGCCGGATATTTGGCCACATGGGCCTTCGCCTTGGCCAAATTCTCCGGCGTGAACGCGAACGTCGCCGGCTGCACGACCGGCGTGGTGTCAGGGGCGCCGCTCATCGGTCGATCTCCCCGAACACGATATCCATCGAGCCGATCGTCGCGACCAGATCGGCCAACATGAGGCCCTTGCACATGAAATCGGTCGCTTGCAGGAAGGCGAAACTCGGCGCGCGAATTTTGCAGCGATACGGCCGGTTCGAGCCGTCGGATACGATATAGACGCCGAATTCGCCTTTGGGCGCCTCGGTCGCGGTGTAGGTTTCGCCGGCGGGGACGTGATAGCCCTCGGTATAAAGCTTGAAGTGATGGATCAGCGCTTCCATCGAATATTTCATCTCGGCGCGCTTTGGCGGCGTCACCTTGTTGTTGTTCACCACCACCGGACCGTCCGGCATTTTTTCGATCGCCTGGCGAATGATCTTAATCGATTGGCGCATCTCTTCGATGCGCACCAGATAGCGATCCCAATTGTCGCCATGCTTACCGACGGGGATATCGAAATCCATCGCGGCATAGGCGTCGTACGGTTGCGCCTTGCGCAAATCCCACGGCACGCCGGAGCCGCGCAGCATCGGTCCCGTCATGCCCCAATCCATCGCGTCCTTCGCCGAGATCACGCCGATATCGACGGCAGCGCTCCTTGAAGATGCGGTTCTCCGACAGCAGTTCCTCAAGATCGTCGATCTTTTGCGGGAACTGTTCGGTGAAGGCGATGATGTCGTCGGTCGAGACCGGCGGGCAGATCCTGATGCACCCCGCCAGGACGGAAATAAGCGGCATGGAAGCGCGCACCGGAGACGCGCTCGTGGAATTCGAGCAGTTTTTCGCGCTCTTCGAAATACCAGAAGAACGGCGTGATCGCGCCGGTGTCGAGCGCCATCGCCGGCACCGCCAGCAGATGATTGAGGACGCGCGTGATCTCGGCGAACAGCACGCGGATATATTGCGCGCGCGGCGGCGCCTCGATGCCGAGCAGTTTCTCCACCGCCAGCGCATAGGTATGCTCCTGGCACATCGGCGAGACATAATCGAGCCGGTCGAAATACGGCAGCGCCTGCAGATAGGTCTTGTACTCGATCAGCTTTTCGGTGCCGCGATGCAGCAGCCCGATATGCGGGTCGGCGCGCTCCACCACCTCGCCGTCCATCTCCAGCACGAGCCGCAGTACGCCGTGTGCCGCGGGATGCTGCGGCCCGAAATTGACCGTGAAGCTTTTGATCTGGTTCTGGAGATCGCCGGCGTCGGTCATTTCTTGGCCTCGCCCGCCTTCTCGTCGCCGGGCAGGATCTTGTTCATGCCTTCCCAGGGCGACAGGAAATCGAAGCTGCGGAATTCCTGCTTGAGCTTCACCGGCTCGTAGACGACGCGGCGCTGCTCCTCGTCGTAGCGCACCTCGACATAGCCGGTGAGGGGGAAGTCCTTCCGCAGCGGGTGGCCCTCGAAGCCGTAATCGGTGAGGAGGCGGCGCAGATCGGGATGGTCGGCGAAGAATACGCCGAACAAGATCGTACGCCTCGCGCTCGTACCAGCCCGCGCTGCTGTAGACGCCGGTCACCGACGGCACCGGCGTCGCCTCGTCGGTCGTGATCTTCACCCGCACGCGCTTGTTATGCTTGAGGCTGAGAAGATTGTAGACGACCTCGAACCGCTCCGGCCGGTCGGGAAAATCGACGCCGCAGATATCGACCAGCAGCTCGAAATGCAGCGCCGGATCGTCGCGCAGTTTGGTCGAGGACCGGCGACGATCTGATCGCGCTTCACGGTAACGATCGCCTCGCCGTTCCGGATCGCATTGTCGATCACGGCGTCCGGGAAGCGCGGCGGCTACCATCTCCCCCGATTGCAACAGAGTCTCAGCCATTGCCTCTTATTCAGCGCGCGAACACGCGCTCGCGTTTGATCTTCTTTTGCAGTTGCAGGATGCCGTAGAGCAGCGCTTCGGCCGTCGGCGGGCAGCCGGGCACGTAGATATCGACCGGCACGACCCGATCGCAGCCGCGCACCACGGAATAGGAATAGTGATAATAGCCGCCGCCGTTGGCGCAGGAGCCCATGGAGATCACCCAGCGCGGCTCCGCCATCTGGTCATAGACCTTGCGCAGCGCGGGCGCCATTTTGTTGCACAGCGTGCCGGCGACGATCATCAGATCGGACTGGCGCGGCGAGGCGCGCGGGAAAATGCCGAAGCGGTCGAGGTCGTAGCGCGCACCGATCGTGTGCATCATCTCGACGGCGCAGCAGGCGAGCCCGAACGTCATCGGCCACAGCGAACCGGTGCGCGCCCAGTTCACGACGTCGTCGAGCTTGGCAACGAGATAACCCTCTGTCCTCGACCTCGCCGAGCGCGCGCTTGAGCAGCTCGTCCTGTTCCGCGGTCACTCCCATTCCAATGCTCCCTTCCGCCATTCATAGATAAACCCGATGGTCAGGACGGCAAGGAACACGATCATGGAAAAGAAGCCGAACAGGCCGATATGCGCGAGCGACACCGCCCACGGAAACAGGAACGCGACCTCGAGATCGAAGATGATGAACAGGATCGCGACGAGGTAGAAGCGCACGTCGAACTTGGCTGCGGGCGTCGGCAAACGGCTCGAAGCCGCATTCGTACGGCGAGAGTTTCTCCGAATCGGGCTTCTGACGCGCCAGAACGAACGAGGCGACGACGATGACCGCGGCCAAACCTCCGGCGATGAGGAGGAAAATCAGGATGGGAAAATACCCGCGCAGCAACTCGTTCATCGCGCGACTCCACAGCAAAGCACTCGCGGGTGGCGGGAGCGACGGGGCTCGAACCCGCGACCTCCGGCGTGACAGGCCGGCGCTCTAACCAACTGAGCTACGCCCCCGAATCCTTAGCCTTCTCTCGCCTCGGCCATCGAGCGCGACGGGCATCTCGTAACCCGCTCACCCTATGGAGTCAAGCATCCGACCCGACGGTACAGCCCGCTTTTCGCCCTTGCAAAACAAGGGCCGAGTCGCGTCGGCGGTGGGCTTTTGCCCAAATCTATGGGTTCCCCATTTCGCACTGCGGAAGCGGTTGCGGCGGCGTACCGCGCCATGGTCTTATGCGCCTCATCCGAACAACGAAAAAGTCCACGGCGGCGCCATGAAGCTCGACATTTTCAACCACCTGTTTCCGAAGCCGTTTTACGACCGCATGGTCGAGGTGCTGCCCGACGCCAAGGACATGTTCAACCGGGTGCGCAAGGTGCCGAGCATCGTCGATCTCGACGTCCGCTTCCGCATGATGGACACGTTCGATGACTACGCGCAGGTGATCTGCCTGTCGGGCCCGCCGGTGGAGAATTTCTGCGCGCCGAAGCAAGCCGTCGAGCTGGCGAAGATCGCCAACGACGAGCAGGCGGCGCTGGTCCAGAAATACCCCGACCGGTTTCTCGGCTTCATCGCCTGCCTGCCGATGAACGACATCGACGCGGCGGTGAAGGAGGCAAAGCGCGCCATCGACAAGCTCGGCGCGGTCGGCGTCCAAATCTACACCAACATCAATGGCGCGCCGGTCTATACCAAAGAGACCGAACCGCTGTTCGATGTCATGGCGGAATACGATTTGCCGATCTGGATGCATCCGATCCGCGACGCCAGTTTCCCAGACTACAAGACCGAGAAGAAAAGCCATTTCGAGATTTGGTGGACCCTCGGCTGGCCCTATGAGACCAGCGTCGCGATGGCGCACATGGTGTTCAACGGGCTGTTCGACAAACATCCCGACATCAAGATCATCACCCATCACATGGGCGGCATGATCCCGTACTTCGAAGGCCGGGTCGGGCCGGGTTGGGACCAGCTCGGCACGCGCACCACCGACGAGGACTATTTCTCGCTGGTCAAAAACATGAAGGCCAAGGGCAAGCGCCCGGTCGATTATTTCAAGAATTTCTATGCCGACACCGCGATGTTCGGGGCGTTCGAGGGCACCAAGACCGGCTTGCGGTTCTTCGGCGTCGAGCATTGTCTCTACGCCTCGGACATGCCGTTCGACCCGGAAAAAGGCACCGCCTATATTCGCTGGACCAACGAGATCATCGACCGGCTCGACCTATCGCCGTTCGAACGCCACGCCATCTACGAAGGCAACGCGCGCAAGCTGCTGAAGCTGGACCGGAACAAATAGCTACAGCTTCACGTCGCTGAACTGGAAGCGTGGCTCGATATCGGTGAAGTTGGGAATGTCGCCGACCAACGCCGCCTGATGCGGCGCCATTGCCGCGTCATGCGCGGCGCGGCTGTCGAACAGCAAGTGGCACATCGTCACGAATTCCGGCGCGGAGTTCGGCGCCATGCCCGAAATACCCTGCTCCACCGTGACGCCTTTCAGCGCCGCGCCGAGCCGCTCGCGAACCATCGGCATGTGTTTCGTCAAATAATAATTCATGTCGAACTTGCCGCCGGGCGTGTTCGGATAAAGAACGCTCACCCTGACCATTGCCGTGCCCTCCCTCTTTAGCCGTCATAGCCCTCGACGAGGACGATGTCGGATTTTGCCGCCCCGGCGCGTAGCCCGATCAGCGGCGCGTATTCCTCACTGTGATAGAACCGCCGAACCGCCTCGTAGCTTGGAAATTCCAGTACCACTACCCGTTTCCACGGCACTTTCCCTTCCACCGGCTCAATCGCCCCGCCGCGCACAATGAAGCGCCCACCATATTGCGCGATCACCGCGCCGACCTTTTGCCGGTACTCGTCATAGGCCGCGGTACCATGAATATCGAGATTGGCGATCAAATAACCGGGCATGGCACTCCTCGTTTTTTTGTTTGGTGGGCGATGACGGGATCGAACCGCCGACATCCTCGGTGTAAACGAGGCGCTCTACCGCTGAGCTAATCGCCCCTCGGAAAGGATAGCACAAGCCAAATCGAATTTGGGTCGTGGCTAAATTCGATGTTAGGCAGCGGAAATGTCGCAGGGCCCTGGGTTGGCGTTGGCAAGGGCCAGGCGTAGCATCCGGCCATGACCAAGAAGTTCCAGATCGGCATTTTGGCAGTGCTGATCGCGGCAACGGCGGCGATCGTCGCGACCGGCGCGGTCGTATGGCTCGAACGGCCGGCCTCGGCATCGTTGCAACTCGGCGGCCCATTCACGCTGACCGATGCCAACACCGGCAAGATCGTGACGGACCAAAGCTTCCGCGGCAAAACGATGCTGATCTATTTCGGTTACACCTATTGTCCGGACGCCTGTCCAACGGCGCTTAACAACATCAGTCAGGCGATGGCAAAGCTCGGTCCCGCCGCCGCCGATATCGTCCCGCTGTTCATCTCGATCGATCCGGGGCGCGATACGCCGCAAGTCATGGCGAATTACGTCAAGGCTTTCGATCCCCGCATCCAAGGCCTCGTTGGCGATCCCGCGACGACCGCCACGGTCGCCAAGGAATTCGGCGTCTATTACAAGCGCCACGATGAACCGGGCGGCGCCTACCTGATGGATCACTCGTCGCTGATTTACATGCTCGACCCGGAAGGCAAGTTCATCAAATTCCTGCCCGCGTCTGACTCGGGCGACAAATTGGCCGGCGCCATTCGGCCATTATTGGGGGGCGCGTCGTGAAGCACCTCGTTCTTGCGGCAGCGCTGTTGTTCGCGGTGAGCGCCCAGGCGCAAACATCGGGCGACATCACCGTGCAATCGATCTGGGCGCGCGCGACGCCGCCCGGCGCCAAAACGGGCGCCGTCTACCTGACGCTGGCGAACAAGGGCAAGACCGACGACCAGCTCGTCGCAGCGTCGACGCCCGTCGCCGGGATGGCGGGCCTTCATACCGAGATCATGGACAACGGCGTGATGAAAATGCGCCCGATCAAAGCTGTCGATATCAAGCCCGGCGCGACCGCGACGCTGAAGCCGGGCGGACGACACATCATGCTGATGGGGCTGAAACAACCGCTGAAACAAGGCGACCATTTTCCGATGACGCTGACATTCGCGCATGCGCCGCCGCTGACGGTGCAGGTCGAGGTCGCCAAGGTCGGCGCCGCCGGACCCGACATGGGCGACATGCACGGCATGAAAGGTATGTAGGTTGGCGTCACGCCGCATCCGAAATCTCGTCGTTTTGATCCCTCTGTTGGGGGCGATCGCCGGCATGACGGTGCTGGTGAGCTATTCCGTCACGCTCTATCGCCTGTTCTGCGCGGCCACCGGCCTCGGCGGCACGACGCAGCGCGTCCTTGCCGACACCGCGCAGGAATCAACCCGAACCGTGACAGTGAGCTTCGATGCACAGGTCGCCGACGGCTTGCCGTGGGAATTCGAGCCGCTGCAACAACAGGTGACCGTCCATCTCGGCGAGGAAAAGCTCGTCTTCTTTTACGCTAGGAATCGCAGCGACAAGCCGCTGATCGCGCACGCCACCTTCAACGTGACGCCGACCAAGGCCGGTCCGTACTTCAACAAGATCCAATGCTTCTGCTTCAGCGACGAGCGGTTGGCGCCGGGCGAGGCCGCAAAAATGCCGGTCGACTTCTATGTCGATCCGGCGATGGTGAAGGACTCCAACGCGTCGGACCTGTCCAACATCACCTTGTCTTACACGTTCTTCCCGGCGGCGCAGCCGACCGACATCCAAGACCTGTCGCGCTTCGATCCAAGCGCGCCGCCGAGCGCGAAACGCGGCCAGACGTTGTTCGCCGAACGCTGCGCCGCATGTCACGCGACCGATCGCAACATGGCAGGGCCGATGCTCGGCGGCGTTTTCGGCCGCCGCGCCGGGACGGCCGCTGGCTATCCCTATTCGACCGCGCTGCGCCAGTCGCACATCGTCTGGGGCATCGACACGCTCGACAAGTGGTTGGCCGATCCGCAAGCCTTCGTGCCCGGCGCGAAAATGCCGATCCGCGTACTCGACGCGAATACGCGCCGCGACCTGATCGGTTATCTCAGGGAATTGAACGCGCCGAACAAACAAGCGGCGCGTTAGAGGCACGCCGCCCTATTTGTTGACTTCTTCCTTGAGGCCTTTGCCAGCGCGGAATTTCGGCTGCCTCGACGCCGGGATATGAACCGGCTCGCCGGTGCGCGGATTGCGGCCCTCGGAGGCGGCCCGCTTCGTCACCAGAAAGGTGCCGAAACCAACCAGGCGCACTTCCTCGCCCTTGCGCAATTCGGCGACGATCGAATCCAGCACCGCCTCGACGGCTTTTGCCGCATCGCTTTTTGCTAAACCGGATGTTGCCGAGACGGCGTCCACGAGTTCGACCTTGTTCAACATAGCCCCCATCGGTTGGTTGGCAGGGTAGCGTCGGCCGCATCGAGGCGTGCCGCGCCCAGGAAATCTAGATCGGCGATCTTCGCCGCGTCAATCGTGAAGGGACGGCGCGCTCAAGGCGCGCCGCCACAATTCACCCACGTATCAATGCGTGATCACGCCCGGATGCTGGTCGCTTTCGACCTCGGGCGGGCGAACGACCGACGGACGATCGTCGGTTTCCTCTTTCCACTCGATCGGCACGAGCTTCTTGGTCAGCGCGTGCAGCAGCAACTCGTCGACCGTGCCGACGGGAATGATGGTCAGGCCGCGTTTCACGTTATCCGGAATTTCGGCCAAATCCTTTTCATTCTCCTTCGGGATCAACGCGGTCTTGATGCCGCCGCGCAACGCCGCCAGCAGCTTCTCCTTCAAACCGCCGATCGGGAAGATGCGACCGCGCAGCGTGATCTCGCCGGTCATGGCGACGTCGCGCCGCACCGGAATGCCGCTCAACACCGACACGATCGAGGTCACCATCGCGACGCCGGCCGAGGGCCCGTCCTTCGGCGTGGCACCTTCGGGCACGTGGACATGAATGTCCTTCCGCTCGAAGATGGTCGGCGAAATGCCGAACATGTAGCTGCGCGACTTGACGTAGCTCTCCGCCGCCTGCACCGACTCCTTCATCACGTCGCCAAGCTTGCCGGTCGCCGTCACCCTGCCCTTGCCGGGCACCGTGACCGCTTCGATCGATCAGCAATTCGCCACCGACCTCGGTCCAGGCCAAGCCGGTCGTGACGCCGACCAGGTCGGTCTCGTCCAGTTCGCCATAACGGAACTTCCGCACGCCGGCGAATTTTTCGAGGTTGCGCCGCGTCACCGCGATCTTGGTCAGCTTCTTCATCAGAAGCTCCTTGATCGCCTTGCGCGTCAGGTTCGCGATCTCGCGTTCCAGATTCCGCACGCCGGCTTCCCGCGTGAAGTAACGGATCAGATCGCGCAACGCATCGTCGGTGATCGACCACTCGCCCTTCTTCAGGCCGTGCTGCGACACCTGCTTCGGAATTAGGTGGCGCTTCGCGATCTCGACCTTCTCATCCTCGGTATAGCCGGGGAGACGGATGATCTCCATGCGGTCCATCAGCGGCTGCGGCATGCGCAGCGTATTGGCCGTCGTGACGAACATCACGTCGGACAGATCGTAATCGACCTCGAGATAATGGTCGTTGAAGGTCGAGTTCTGCTCGGGGTCGAGCACCTCGAGCAGCGCCGAGGTCGGGTCGCCCCGCCAGTCGGTCCCGAGCTTGTCAATCTCGTCCAGCAGGAACAGCGGGTTCGAGGTCTTTGCCTTCTTCATGCCCTGGATGATTTTGCCGGGCATGGAGCCGATATAGGTCCGGCGATGGCCGCGGACTTCAGCCTCATCGCGCACGCCGCCGAGCGACATGCGGACGAAGTTGCGGCCCGTCGCGCGCGCAATCGATTTGCCGAGCGAGGTCTTGCCGACGCCCGGCGGGCCGACCAGGCACAGGATCGGGCCTTTGACCTTGTGCACGCGCTGCTGCACGGCAAGGTACTCGAGGATGCGCTCCTTGACCTTTTCGAGCCCGAAATGGTCGGCGTCGAGCACCTTTTCCGCGCCGGCAATATCGCGCTTTACCTTGCTGCGCTTCTGCCACGGGAGCGACAGGATCCAGTCGAGATAGTTGCGCACGACCGTGGCTTCGGCGGACATCGGCGACATCGTGCGCAGCTTGCGCACCTCGGTCAGCGCCTTTTCGCGCGCTTCCTTCGACAGCTTGGTCTTGTTGATGCGCTGCTCGAGCTCGCCGAGCTCGTCCTTGCCCTCTTCGCCCTCGCCCAGCTCCTTCTGAATCGCCTTGAGCTGTTCGTTGAGATAGTACTCGCGCTGCGTCTTCTCCATCTGGCGCTTGACGCGGCTGCGGATGCGCTTCTCGACCTGGAGGACGCCGATTTCGCTTTCCATGTAGCCGAAAATCTTCTCGAGCCGCGCCGAAACGGAATCGGCCTCGAGAATTTCCTGCTTCTCCGAAATTTTCAGCGCCAAGTGCGACGCGAGCGTGTCGGCCAGCTTCGACGGATCGTCGATCTGATTGATCGAGACCAGCACCTCGGGCGGAATCTTCTTGTTGAGCTTGATGTACTGCTCGAATTGCGTGACCGCGGTGCGCGCCAACGCTTCGAGCTCCTGGTTCTCGCCGGGCTGCTCCTTAAGCGGCTCGGCGAACGCCTGGAAGAATGAGGGATTGTCCGCGAAGCGGAGAATACGCGCGCGCTGGCTACCCTCGACCAGCACCTTGACGGTGCCGTCGGGCAGTTTCAGCAGCTGCAGCACCGTACCGATGGTGCCGACGCCGTAAAGATCGGACGTCGCGGGTTCGTTCTGCTCCGCGTTCTTCTGCGTGACGAGCAGTATCTGCTTGTCGTCCTTCATCACGTCCTCGAGCGCGCGAACGGACTTCTCGCGCCCGACGAACAACGGAACGATCATATGCGGGAAGACAACGATGTCTCGCAGCGGCAATACCGGGAACAACGTACCGCGGGGAAGCTCGTACATGACACCTCTCAGTCTCAGGCGGCCGCCGACAATTGTGGCCGGCCGCCTTAATAAGGTGGCATAAGTCGCCGCATATTCAAGGTTAAGCTTGACGGAAAATCGCCGCCCTTGCGCGGCAGGACAAATCAGCAGTGCGGCTAGGCCGGCGTGCCGACGTCGCCGCGGCGGTCGGAGTAGATATAGAGTGGCTGCGCCCTGCCCTCCGACCACTTCGCGATTGATCACCATGCCGGTAACACCGTCGAGGCCCGGCAGATCGAACATGGGCTCGAGCAGGATCGCTTCCATGATCGAGCGCAGGCCACGCGCGCCGGTCTTGCGGAGAATCGCCTTGTGCGCGATCGCCTTCATCGCCTCCTCGTTGAATTCGAGGCGGACATCCTCCATGTCGAACAGCCGCTGGTACTGTTTCACCAGCGCGTTCTTCGGCTTGGTCAGGATGTCGACCAAAGCGCCCTCGTCAAGATCGTCCAGCGTCGCCACGACCGGCAGACGGCCGACGAATTCGGGGATGAGCCCGAACTTGAGCAAATCCTCGGGCTCGAGCTCCTTCAGGATTTCGCCGGTCTTGCGTTCTTCGGGACCACGGACTTCGGCGCCGAAGCCGATCGAGGTGCCCTGACGACGCTGCGAGATCAACTTCTCGAGGCCCGCGAACGCGCCGCCGCAAATGAACAGGATGTTGGTCGTGTCGACCTGCAGGAACTCCTGTTGCGGATGCTTGCGGCCGCCCTGCGGCGGCACGGAGGCGATGGTGCCTTCCATGATCTTGAGGAGTGCCTGCTGCACGCCCTCGCCCGACACGTCGCGGGTGATCGACGGGTTGTCGGACTTGCGGCTGATCTTGTCGACCTCGTCGATATAGACGATGCCGCGCTGCGCGCGTTCGACATTGTAGTCGGCGGACTGCAGCAGCTTCAGGATGATGTTCTCGACATCCTCGCCGACATAACCCGCCTCGGTCAGCGTCGTCGCGTCGGCCATGGTAAACGGCACGTCGATGATGCGCGCCAGCGTCTGCGCCAGCAGCGTCTTGCCTGAACCCGTCGGCCCGACCAGGAGGATGTTCGACTTCGCGATCTCGACTTCGTTGTTCTTGGCGCCGTGCGCGAGCCGTTTGTAATGATTATGCACCGCGACCGACAGCACGCGCTTCGCGTGGGCCTGGCCGATCACGTAGTCGTCGAGCACCTTGCAGATGTCGCGCGGGGTCGGCACGCCGTCCCGCGACTTGACCAGCGTCGTGCGGTGCTCCTCGCGGATGATGTCCATGCAAAGTTCGACGCATTCATCGCAGATGAACACCGTCGGACCGGCGATGAGTTTACGGACCTCGTGCTGGCTCTTTCCGCAGAAAGAACAGTAGAGCGTGTTCTTGAAATCGCCGCTGCTCGCTTTAGTCATGGGCACTCCGTCGACCCTGCATCAATTCCGCGCCAACGGTCCTCCTCCGCAACTCGGCAGATGCCAACCCCAAATTGAACATGAGTGTCGGTTTCCGATCAACAACTACTTACAACGCGATGCCAATAAAGATGGTTTACACTGCCCCGAATTTTAACCTGTCGCGCCAAAATCGTCAGAGACGGGTCTTTATGTCCTCCGCCGTCACCGGTCGCGAGAACATTACGTCGTCGATTAAACCGAAGGCCTTTGCCTCTTCCGGCGACATGAAGTTGTCGCGCTCCAACGCGGTGGCGATGGCGTCGTAGTTCTGGCCGGTATGCCGGACGTAGATCTCGTTGAGGCGCTTGCGCGTATTGATCATCTCGCGCGCCTGAATCTCGATATCCGTCACCTGCCCCTGGGCGCCGCCCGACGGCTGGTGAACCATCACGCGTGAATTGGGAAGGCAGTAGCGTTTGCCCTTGGCGCCGGCGGTGAGCAACAGAGAGCCCATCGACGCCGCCTGGCCGATGCACATGGTCGATACGTCGGGCCGAATATATTGCATCGTATCGTAGATCGCGAGGCCGGAGCTGACCACGCCGCCCGGCGAATTGATGTAGAAACTGATGTCCTTGGCGGGGTTGTCGGCCTCGAGAAACAAAAGCTGGGCGCAGACCAGGCAGGCGACATTGTCGTCGACTCCCCCAACCAAGAAAATGATGCGCTCCTTGAGGAGCCGCGAGTAGATGTCGAACGCGCGCTCGCCGCGGTTGGTCTGCTCGACCACCATCGGCACCAGCGTATTCATATAGATCTTATTCGGCTCCATGATCGTGTTCCTTTGCCGCTTCTTCCTCGGCGGCGACCAATTCGGCCGCCGGCACCGCACGCTCGCTCACCTTCGCCGCGCCGAGAATATGGTCTACGACCTTATTCTCGAGGATCGGCGCCCGCAGGCCTTCGACCGCGCCCGGCTCATTCCGATAATACTCCACCACCTTGCGTTCCTGCCCTGGAAAGCGACGCGCTTCCGCTACCAAGGCCTGATTGATCTCGTCCTGCGTCACCGTAATATTGTGCTGACGGGCGACTTCCGAAAGGAGCAGCCCGAGCCGCACGCGCCGTTCCGCGATTTTGCGAAATTCGGCCCGGACCTCATCCTCGGATTTGCCTTCGTTATAGTCGGTGAGGCCGCTTTCCTTGGCGCGGTCGCGTTGGGATTCATACTGTTTCCAAATCGTATCGAACTCGCCCTCGACCATTCCCGACGGCACCGGAAAATCATGATGACCGGCGAGTTGATCCAGCAATTGACGCTTCAGCCGTTGCCGAGCCAGGGCGGCATATTCTCGTTCGCTTTGCTCGCGCACCGTCTGGCGCAGCTCGTCGAGGTTTTCCATCCCCAGCGCTTCGGCCAGCGTATTGTCAATCGGCTGATCCTGATAGGCGCGCACTTCCTTAACGGTGACCGCGAACTTGGCCGGCTTGGCGGCGAGGTCGGCAACGCCGTAGTCGGCGGGAAACGTCACGTCGACCGAGCGCTGATCGCCGGCCTTGGCGCCGACAAGCTGATCCTCGAAGCCGGCAATGAAGCCGCCGGAGCCGAGTTCGAGCCGATACCCCGTCGCGCTACCGCCTGGAAATTCCGTGCCGTCGATCTCGCCCTTGAAATCGATGACGACGACGTCGCCCTTGGCGGCCTCGCGTTCGACCGGCTCGTCCTTGCGTTGCCGCTGGGCCAGCCGCTTGAGCGCTTCGTTGACCTCGCTATCGGGAATTTCCGGCTTCCAGCGCTCCAGCGCGATGGTGGCGAAATCCATCGGCTCGATCTCGGGCAGCGCCTCGACCGCGAGCGTGTATTCGAGGTCCTTGCCCTCGTCGAACGCGGTGATCTCCACCTTGGGCTGCATCGCGGGGCGCAGATTGCGGCCCTTCAGCGTCTCGTCGGCGGCCTGATTGACCACATCCTGAACAACCTCGCCGCGAACATGGGGCAAGAACCGTGTCTTCAGCACCGACATCGGCGCCTTGCCGGGACGGAACCCGGGCAGCCGCGACTGGCGCCCGATCTCCGTCAGACGCTTGTCGATGCGCTCGGCGATGTCGCCGGCAGCGATGACGATCTTAAACTCGTGTTTCAGACCGTCGGTGTTGGTTTCGGTGACTTGCATTATCGGCTGAACCTGTGCGCTGAAAATCCTGGTGCGGGCGGAGGGATTTGAACCCCCATGCCTTGCGGCGCTAGGACCTAAACCTAGTGCGTCTGCCAATTCCGCCACGCCCGCCGCGAAGCGGCGCTTCATAGCATAGCACCGGCCGGCGTGAATAGCGGTGGGTTCCGCTTCCTGGAAAAGGCAGCGCCCCCGCCAACGGACCGGCGGGGGCGCTGTAAACGACCGGAGGCAGCACTAGATCAGACGCTGTAGTACATTTCGAACTCGATCGGGTGCGGGGTGTGCTCGAATTTGTGGATTTCCTCGTATTTGAGCTCGATGTAGCTGTCGATGAAATCCTTGGAGAACACGTCACCCTTGGTCAGGAAGGCGTGATTGGCGCGGAGATGCTCAACGGCTTCGCGCAGCGAGCCGCATACGGTCGGCACGTCTTTCAGCTCTTCCGGCGGCAAATCGTACAGATTCTTATCCATCGCGTCGCCGGGATGGATCTTGTTCTGCACCCCGTCGATCCCGGCCATGAGCATCGCGGCAAAGCCAATATACGGGTTAGCGGCCGGATCGGGGAACCGAACCTCGACACGCTTGGCCTTCGGGCTCGAGACATAGGGGATGCGACACGACGCCGACCGGTTCTTCGACGAGTAGGCCAATAGTACCGGCGCCTCGAAGCCCGGGATCAGGCGCTTGTAGCTGTTGGTCGTCGGATTGGTGAAGGCGTTGATCGCCTTCGCGTGCTTGATAATGCCGCCGATATAGTACAGCGCAAAGTCCGAGAGGTCGGCATAGCCCGAACCCGCGAACAGCGGCTTCTCGCCCTTCCACACCGATTGGTGGACGTGCATGCCCGAGCCGTTGTCGCCTTTGATCGGTTTCGGCATGAAGGTGACGGTCTTGCCGTATTGCGCCGCCACCATCTTGGCGACGTACTTGTAAATCTGCATGCCGTCGGCGGTGAGCGTCAAGGTGTTGAACTCTGCCCCGAGCTCGGCCTGCGATGGGGCGACTTCGTGATGGTGCTTTTCGATCTTGAGCCCCATCTCGCCCATGACCGAGAGCATCTCGGCACGAATGTCCGCTTGCGCGTCTTCAGGCGGCACCGGGAAATAGCCGCCTTTGATCGGCGGGCGATGGCCGCTATTGCCATCGGGCAGCTTCAAGTCGCTCGAGTACGGGCCTTCGTCGGACGCGATCTCGTAATACGACATGTTCATCGCGTTCTTGTAGCGGACCTCGTCGAAGATGAAGAACTCGGCTTCCGGTCCGAAATAGGCGATATCGCCGATGCCCGACGATTTCAGATAGGCCTCCGCCTTTTTCGCGATCGAGCGCGGATCGCGGCCATAGGGTTGCCCAGTGCCGGGCTCATGGACGTCGCAGAAAATGATGAGTGAGGTCTGTGCCGCAAACGGATCGAGCGTCGCGGTCGCGCAGTCGGGCATCAGAACCATGTCGCTGTCGTTGATGGCTTTCCAACCCGCGATCGACGAGCCGTCGAACATGACGCCGCCGGCTAGAAAATCGGGTGTGACGGTGCGAATGGCGTGGCCCAGGTGCTGCCACTTGCCGCGCGGATCGGTGAAACGGAAATCGACGTACTTAACGTCGTGTTCCTTGATCATCGCCATGACTTTATCGATTTCGGACATCGTCTCTTTCCTGTCTCTTGTAGATATCTGGTCCCCCCGAAACCGCCCCGCGGCTTCGTAACCCCAAGCGTCCTACCGCTTCATTGCCGCCAGCCAATCGCCGGCGGCGCTCGTCAAATAGCGTCTTTGCCGCGCTCCCCCGTCCGGATTCGGACCGCTTCTTCGACCGTCGTTACAAAAATCTTGCCGTCGCCGATACGGCCGGTGTGCGCCGCTTGCTGGATCGCCTCCATCGCGCGCTCGACCAGCGAATCCTCCATCACCACTTCGATTTTCACTTTGGGGAGGAAATCGACGACGTATTCCGCACCGCGGTACAGCTCGGTATGTCCCTTCTGCCGGCCAAACCCCTTGGCTTCGGTCACCGTGATGCCCTGGATGCCAACCTCGTGAAGCGCTTCCTTCACCTCGTCGAGCTTAAAGGGCTTGATAATGGCTTCGATTTTTTTCATCCGCTGACCTGCCTGCAGAGACACCCTTACCCGACGGCAACCACCAGCCCCCGGCTCACTATAAGCATGAGCCGTGCCAGTTGTGCCTCGTCGTTTTCCCGAACCTAGCGGCTTTCCACCGCCGGGAAAACAGGCTATTCGCACAAAAAATAGGCAATTGAAAGGGGTTCAGTCCGCTTCGGCGGACCTTGTCGGCAACGATTGCCCACGGAACGAGCGCAACGGCAGTTCGGGCAAGAAAAACAGCACGGCGAGAGCTGCCGCAATGACGAGGATATCGGCCAAAAAGGTCATGGCCAGCGCGTGGCGATAGATGGCGACGGCGGCGTCGTGAGCGCCGCCCGACAGCGCCCGCAACTGCTCCAGTCCCCCCTTCAAGGCCGCGCTGACGTCCTGGTTGGGACCGAGCGCGAGCTGCGCCCTCAGTTGCGCGGACATGATCGCGCCGGACCCCGCCACCCCGATCACGCCTCCCAGAGACCGGAAGAACGCCGACGTCGCCGTGCCGACACCCATGTCCTCGCGGCCAAGCGCATTTTGTACCGCGATGGTCATGTTCGGCGTCACCAAGCCAAGGCCCAGGCCGAGCGCGACAAGCGCCGGCTCAATCGCCAAAATGCCGCCCCCCAACCAGGCGCCGGCGGTCAGCGCGATATAGGCACAAAGCGCGACGCTCACTCCGACGATCTGAAACGGCTTGTAGCGGCCGGTGCGCGCCACGAGACGGCCGCCGATCGAGGACGACACGACGATGCCCAGCATGAACGGGCCACTGAGCAAACCGGAATTGGCTGGCGCGACGCCGAGAACGAGCTGGAAGAAGACCGGGAAAAACGTGCCGGCACCCATCATGCCCATGAAGGTCAGGCTAAGCACCAGGCAAGCAATCACGAATACCCGATTGCCGAAGAGGTGGAGCGGTAAGATCGGTTCGGGCGCCAATCGCTCGCGGATTACGAATAGAATTCCGGCGATCACGGTGGCAAGCGCGAATCCCAAAATCTCCGGGGAAACCCATGAATATGCGTTGCCACCGAGACTCAAGGCCAGAAGCAGCAGCGTCGTCGCGGCCGTCAGGAGGATCGCGCCCCCGTAATCGATGCGCCGGCCGCGCCGAACCTGCGGCCGGTGCAGCGCGATGGTGATCATGCCCATCGCCAGCGCGCCGAACGGGATGTTGACGTAAAAAATCCAATGCCATGACAGCCAGTCAGTGATGACGCCGCCAATTACCGGCCCCGCCACGGAACTCGCGGCGAAAATCGATGCAAACAGCCCTTGGTAACGGCCGCGCTGCCGCATCGAGACAAGGTCGCCGATGGTGATTTGCGCCAAGGGCAAGAAGCCGCCCGCGCCCAGCCCCTGGACCGCGCGGAACAGAATGAGTTGCGTCATGCTTTGGGCGAGGCCGCTCAGCGCCGAGCCAAGCAAGAAGATGCCGACCGCGACGTAGATCATCGGCTTGCGGCCGTACTGATCGCTAAGTTTGCCGTAAAGCGGCATGGTCGCGGTCGAAGTCAGCACGTAGGCAGTGACGACCCACGACAGGCGCGTGATGCCGCCAAGATCGCCAACGATCCGCGGCAGCGCCGTTGCGACGATGCTTTGATCGAGCGCGCCGAGCCCGATCACCATCATCAAACCTGCATAAACCGTGCGTAGCTCGGCGCGGCTGACGGCCGATTCAGTCGCGAAATCGGACGAACTCATGACGACTATATAGGGGAATTCGCCAATGTCGTCGCGGTGAACAGCCCGCGGTATCAAAAAAAGGTCGGTTCAGGTCTTGACCGGCACGGCGTGGAAGTCGGGTGCGGGTTCCGCAATCGCATGCATCGCCGTCAAGGCGCGCCGCGTCTCAAAGGCAGTGAACAACAGCGCCGGAAACTGATGCAGGTTGCGGAGCATTTGGCCAAAGACGGCGCCATACGCCACCCTACCCTCATCGTTCAAGCCAAGGACCGCGGCACGAGGAAGGTTCCGATGTGCCGGATCCGCGACGGAACGTAGAACGACGAACGGGATTCCTGCTGCCGTCGCCGCGCGCGCGACCAAGCCGCTTTCAAGGTCCACCGCAAGCGCCTTGGTGCGACCGAACAGCGCGCGCTTGTCGGCGACACGCGACACTACCGCCTCGCCGCCGTAGATCGCGCCTGAAACCGCGCCTGGAATATGGGTCAGCAGGCGCCGCCGCCACTTGTCGTCGGCGACAAACATCTCGCCACGATCGGTGTGGACCGTTTCGGGGAGTAGTACCGTGCCGGGAACAAGCTTGGGGTCGAGACCGCCGGCAATGCCGAAGCTGATAAGACCGGTGGCGCCGGACGCGATCGCATCGGCGATGCCGGCCGCGCGCTTTTCCGGCTTGCCGCCGACAACGAGGGTCCGCAGCCCCGCCCGGCGGGCGATCCGGGCTTCAATCTCAAGACCGGCGATAACAATCGTACTCATCGAACTCCACTGATCCCCCGCGCCGAAGATAGCGTCGAGTCAGCCGTGCGACAAGTTGCGAGCCTCGGCGGCATTCAAGTCCGTTGCCGTCATGAACGACCCGGCCGCGGCAAAGCCAGAGCGGACCGCGCTCTCGATCGTCGCGGGCAGTCCCGTATCGGTCCAATCTCCCGCCAGCGCCAAATTGTGCCACTTTGTGCGTGCCGGCGGGCGCCGCCGTTGCTGGCCCGGGGTCGCCGCAAACGTGGCGCGTCGTTCTTTCACGATCTGCCAGCGCGGCAAGTCGCGGTCGCCGAGATCGTACGCGCGACAGACATCGCGCCATAACGGCGGAGCGAGTTGAGCGGCGGGCGTGTCCATGAAACGATCCGCCGCGCTGATCGTCACGGACAAGACCTCGCGCTTCCGGAATACCCACTCCGCCGTGCCGCCGATCAGCCCGACGAACAGCGGCGCATCGTCGGGCGAATGGGCATGGAAATGCGCGTTGAGAATGGCGCGAAATTCGTCGGGCACGTCGATTTCCGGCAACAGGCGCGATGCGACTGCCGGCGGGACGGCAAGCACGATCGCCGACCTTCACCCACCGCTTCATCGCCGTCCTCGAAACGCATCGTGGTGACCCGGTCGCCGCTCATGTCGAGCGCGCGCAATAAGCGGCCGAAGCGCACGGATGCGCCACGCTTTGCCAATGTCGCCAGCGCGGGATCGATCCAGCTCTCCGACAGCCCCTCGCGCGGCACCAACGGACGGCATGCGTTGCCGCCGGCACCGAAGGTCTCGCGCAACACCCGGGCCAATAACAAGGCGGAGCCGTTTTCCGGCTCGGTATTGAGCGCGGCATTCGCCAGGGGCTGCCATAACCGTCGATAGATCGTGGTGCCTGTGGGTAGCAGGTCCGTCACCAAGTCGTCGGCGCCGGCGCGCATCAATCGCGCGCCTTGCAGATATTCCCCGAGGCGAACGCCGGGAATGCGGCGCGACGGCTGGAACAGCCACCACGGCACGCGCCCGGCGTTGGGCCGGAAATTCCAGCGTTCGCCGCTGCCGACATCGAGAAAGGCATAACGCGCTTCATCCGGTCCCATCAGCGTGCCGCGCGCGCCGATCGCGTCGAGGTAGGCCGTCGCCGCTTTGTTTCCCGCGACCAAGAGATGGTTGCCGTTATCGATGCGGCAGCCGAGCGTCGCGTCGAGGTAGGAGCGGCACCGCCCACCGGCCTGCGGCGCGGCCTCATGCACGGTGACGGCGACGCCGGACTCGCTCAACCGCACCGCCGCGGCGAGACCGGCCAATCCGGCACCGACGATATGAACGTGATGGGGATCCGTCACATCAGGCCGTAACGCAACGCCAGCAGCAACTTGACCACGCTCGGCACTTTCACCGGTTGCGTCAAATCGCGCCATCCCTCGGCGCGCAAGCGCCGGAGCAATTCCTGATAAACGGCGCGCATCACCGCCGCGGGCCGCATCGCGCGACGCGAGCATTCGCGCATCGACATTTCCGCTTCCGCGAAATGGTCGTCAGCGATGGCCGCGAGGTCGTCGCATACCAGCGGCAATGTCGGCTCGCGCAATACCGTCGCCAGATCGACAGCGTCGATGCCATGCGCCCGCAGCAACTCCCGGGGCAGATAGAGGCGGCCGCGCTCGCCGTCCTCCGCTACGTCGCGCAGGATATTGGTAAGCTGCAGCGCGCGCCCCAAATGATGCGCCACGCGCATCGCCGCCGGACCGTCGTCGCCGAAAATATGGACCGACAAGCGTCCGACGGCGCTCGCTACCCGATCGCAATAGAGATCGAGATCGGCAAGGCTGGGCGCGCGAATGTCGGCGACGGCGTCCATCTGCATGCCATCGATGATCGCGATAAAATCGGACTGTCGCAAATTGTACGTCGGCACCAGCTCGGTCAAAATCTTGCCGAGCGGCGTCTTCGGATGACCCGCGAAAATCGCCGTGACTTCGGCACGCCAGCCGGCGAGACCGGCCTGCTTCACAACCGGCGATGCCTCGCTGTCGGCGATGTCATCGACCTCACGACAGTAGGCATAGATCGCGAACATGGCGTCACGCCGCGCGGGCGGGAGGAGACGCATCGCCCAATAAAACGACGAACCCGCCGCTTGGACCTTGTCGCGTATTTCGGCCTTGAGGGCCTCCGGCGACGCTTCGGCGACCGCGGTCACCGCCAGCTCCCGCGCCAGGTACCGAGCAAGAGCGCGGCGAAGAAATCGCCCTTGCCCAATTTCACGCGCGACGCCAGCGGATCGCCCGCGCGCAGATGAGCCGCGAGCCGTGTCGCCAACTCGACGATCGCCGCCACCTCGCAGCGCAGGCCCCAACTCTTGACGCCCGGGCGGAAATCGCCGCGCCTCGCGCGATCAACGCATCGCAGCCGTTGAGCAACGCGATGTTTGACCGCGATCATTCCGGCACTCATTCGCGCGCCGCGCAACTCCTCGACCGTGACGCCGTTTACCTTGAGATCCGGACTCCGGCAGATAGACGCGATCGAGATCGCGATAATCGTCGCCGCAATCTTGCAGATGGTTTAGCACCTGAAGTGCCGAGCAAAGCGCGTCGTTGGCCGGCCAGTTGGCGCGATCCTCGCCATGGAGATCGAGCACTTGCCGCCCGACCGGCGATGCCGAATAACGGCAGTACTCCATCAGATCGTCCCAATCGCGATATCGCTTCTTGGTCGCGTCGAGACGGAACGCGCGCAATACGTCATGGCAATGTTGCGACGTGACGCCGGTTTCGCGCAGGCTCACGCGCATCGCGACCGCCGCCGGCGAATCCTCGCCGGGCGCGCCGTCGAGAATCGCGCCCATGCGGTCGAGCCGCTGGACTTTATCCTCGGGCGTCAGATCGGGATTGTCGGCGATGTCGTCGGCCTGGCGCGCAAAACGATAAAAGGCGTGGACGTGGGGCCGCAGCGCCCGCCGGATCAAGAAGGAACCGACGGGAAAATTCTCGTCGCCCGCGCCTTTGCCGGACGGCGTCTCAACGAGATTCAGCGCGCGTTCCGCCACTCGACCCGACCCTTCCATGAGCCGCCACGCCCCCGATAGTGCCGCCACGCCGATGCTATCGTCGCGCCGAGATAAATCAACGCCGTCACCAGCAGCAAGATCGCCCAACCTGGCGAGACGCGATAAAACCGCACCATCGGCACATAGGCGATTGTCATTACCGCCCAGGCGGCGGCGCCGAACCACGTCGCGTTGCCGCCCCCTATGAGCAGCATCGGTGGTACCAGATAGCTTAGCGCCATGCCGACAACAGTGCCGAGGAGAAGCACAGGCGAGTTCGGTAACCGCGGCCACCAAAACAACCCCCGCCCGAGTAACAGGCCCAAACAGATCAGGAGCGACAGCAAACCGAACGCGGCGGCGACGCTCATCGCACCATGCCGATGCGCTTGAACCAACTGACGGCGTCCGACAGCGCCTTGTCGACGGGACGCGGCGCGTAACCCAATTCGGTGACTGCCTTTTCGGCCGAAAAGAACATCGTTTTTCGCGCCAGACGCAGGCCGTCGCTGGTGACGAACGGCTCCTTGCCGGTAATCCGCGCGAGCGCCTCGGCGACCGCCGCGACCGGCATCAAAGCCGGTATGGGCAGACTAATATTCGGCGGTTTTCGCCCGACCAACCCGGCGATGCGGCGCAAAATCTCGCGCAGGGTCAGATTCTCGCCGCCCAGGATATAACGCTCGCCGACGACGCCGCGCTCTTCGGCCAGCAGGTGACCAGCGGCGACATCGTCCACATGCGCCAGATTAAGGCCGGTATCGACGAACGCCGGCATGCGGCCCGACGCCGCTTCGACAATCATCCGGCCGGTCGGCGTGGGTTTGATGTCGCCCGGCCCGATCGGCGTCGACGGATTGACGATCACCGCCGGCAGGCCTTGCTCCGCCACCATGCCGCGCACGGCTCCCTCGGCAAGAAACTTCGAACGCTTGTAAGGCCCGATCATATCGTCCAGCGTGCTCGGCGTGGTTTCGTTGGCCGGCGTCCCGCTTGGGTCGATGCCGAGCGTCGCGACGCTGCTGGTGTAGACGACACGGCCGATGCCGTGCGCCAACGCCGCTTGCATCAATGCCCGCGTGCCATCGACATTGGCGCGATACATGATTTCGGGCTTCGGCACCCAGAGACGATAGTCGGCGGCGACGTGATAAAGCGCACCGCATCCTACCAGAGCCGCCGCCAGCGACGACGGGTCTTCGAGTGAGCCTTCGCGCGTCTCGACCGCAAGATTCTTAAGATTGGTCCGGTTGCTGTTCGGCCGCACGAGAATCGCGCACGCTGCGGCCGCTCGTCAGCAGCGCGCGCGCAACCGCCGAACCGACAAAGCCGGTGGCGCCGGTCACCAATACCGGTTTGCTCCGATCGATCACCCTGCCGTGGCGCGGCGCGCCCCGTTGCCGACCAGTCGCCGCGTTAGATCGCGCGTGGCACGGTCCGTATCGTAGACATGATCGAGCGCCGAAATAGGGCTGCGCGCGAGCGTGATGAGGGCGTCCTCGACGATGGCGGCAATGTCGAGAAAGCCAATCGCGCCGTCGAGAAACGCCGGCGACCGCGATCTCGTTGGCGGCGTTGAGAATGATCGGCGCGGCGCCGCCCTCTTCCAACGCCTGGCGCGCGATACGTAGCGCCGGGAAGCGTTCGGGATCGGGCGCCTCGAAGGTGAGATTGCCGAGCGCCGCGAGATCGAGGCGCGGGCTCGGCGCTGGTATGCGCCTCGGCCATCCCAGTGTGTTCGCGATCGGCGTACGCATATCGGGCGAACCGAGCTGCGCCAGCACCGAGCCGTCCGTGTAATAGACGAGACCGTGGATCACGGATTGCGGATGCACCACGACATCGACCTGATTGACGCCGAGGCCGAAAAGATGCGTCGCCTCGATTACCTCGAGGCCCTTGTTCATCATGGTCGCGGAATCGACCGAAATCTTCGCGCCCATGCGCCAATTGGGATGCGCCACCGCTTCGGCCGGCGTGACGTTGGCCATCGCCGACAGCGGACGCTGTCGGAATGGGCCGCCGCTCGCCGTGAGGACGATGCGCTCGATCGCGTGCGTCTGATCGGTATCCAGGCATTGAAAGATCGCGTTGTGTTCGCTGTCCACCGGCAACAACGTCGCGCCGCTTTTCCGGGCCGCCGCAATGACCAGCGCGCCAGCGCAAACCAGCACTTCCTTGTTGGCGAGAGCAACCATGGCGCCGCGTTCAACCGCCGCCAGCGTTGGTGCTAGCCCGGCGGCGCCGACGATCGCGGCCATCACCCAGTCGGCCGGACGCAGGGCGGCTTCAACCACGGCAGAGGGCCCTGCCGCCGCTTCGATACCTGAACCCGCAAGAGCCGTCTTCAGGGCGGAATATTTGCTGTCGTCCGCGATTACGGCAATCCTTGGCGCCAATGGCGCGTGCCTGCCGCGCCAATAATTCGGCGCTCTTGAGAGCGACCAGCGCCTCAACCTCGTAGGACTCAGGATCGGCCCCTACCAATTCGACGGTGTTCCGGCCGACGGAGCCGGTCGAGCCGAGAATGGTGACGCGCCTAGTCATGACGATTCAACCGCGACGGATTCTTGCCGTTCCCTAACTCTATCGCGAATCCGCTCCAACACCAGGTCGCGAATGCCCAATTGCGCGAGATGGTCGACGGTGTTGAACAGATAGGTCGAGCAATTGCCCATCCGGCCCTTCGCGGTCGCGATGGTTTCGACCACCTGGTCTTCGCCGACCCGGGCGTAGCGCGGGTACGCACGATTGATGACGAACGCGATCGCATCGATTGCGCCTTCCGCTGTCACCACGTTGACCCATTGCGGATCGTAGGCGTTGGTGAACATCTCGCGCCGCCAGATCAAATTGAGCTCCGACTGCATCGCCATCTCGGCAATGCGATAGACGACGCCACGGCACGAGCCGCCACGATCGAGGCCGAGCGTCAATCCGGGACGCTCCGGCGTGCCGCGTCCCAACCGCGTCCATAAACAAAAGCGGCGGTGGTAGCCGTGAATCTTGCCGACACGACGTTCGACATAGTCGAATAGCGGATTCCAAATCAGCGAACCGTAGGCAAAAATCCAAACGCCGTTCCGATCGGTGCGGCGCGCCAACAGGGACGCGATTGATGCGTCGCGCTGTTCGGCGGGCAGCACCTGCATCTCGGGATCGAGCGCGCGCAATTGCTCGCGCGCAGCATCGTCGAGGAGATATTCGCGCGTCAGCGCGACAGGGGAATCGGCCGTCGCCATCTCGCGCAATCATAGTCGAGAGCTGTACCCCGGTTGAGTAAAATCGGTTGCCGATACGATATCGCGATGCAATGCTTTAGGTAATGTCACGACGGGAGGAGCGCGGGGCCAACGAGCCCCAGGGAATCGAGCGGCCGCTGCCATCGGAGGGCGGCGGTCACTGGGGCAGCGACGCTGTTGCCGACATGTTACGCGCGCTCGAGATTCCCTACATCGCCCTCAATCCCGGCTCGAGTTATCGCGGCCTGCACGACAGCTTGGTCAATCATCTCGGCAACGACCGGCCGCAAATGCTGCTTTGTCTGCACGAGGAAAGCGCCGTCGCGATCGCCCATGGCTGGGCCAAGGTCACGGATCGACCAATGGCCGCGGCCGTGCATGCCAATGTCGGGCTGATGCATGCCACGATGGCGATATTCAACGCCAACGCCGATCGCGCACCGTTGTTGCTCCTCGGCGCGACAGGGCCGGTCGATGCGACAAAGCGGCGCCAATGGATCGACTGGCTCCATACCGCCAAGGATCAAGGCGCGCTGATCCGGCCTTATTCAAAGTGGGACGATCAACCGGCCTCGATCCCGGCGGCGATCGAAGCCGTGCTGCGCGCTTATCAAATCGCCGACACGGCGCCGAAAGGGCCGACCTATGTCTGCCTCGACGCCGATCTTCAAGAGCGCGCGCTCGACGCGGCGCCGACAGTCCCCGATCCGGCGCGTTACCACCCGCCGGCACCGGCGGTGCCCGCGCCGGAGCAGATCGAAACCATCGCGCGGAAACTGCATGCGACGGAACGGCCGCTGATCTTGATGGGGCGACTGTCGCGCGGCGACGCCGGCTGGCGTGCGCGCATCGCTCTTGCTGAAGCGTTCGGCGCCGTGGTGCTGACCGACATGAAGCTTGGCGGCACGTTCCCGACGGAGCATCGACTGCATGGCGCGCCGGCAACCAGCATGCTCGGCCAACACGGCGCCGCGGTGCTTGCGTCAAGCCGATGCCGTGCTTAGTCTCGATTGGATCGATCTCGGCGGCACGCTGAAGGCGGCGTGGAGCGAGCAGCCGGTCGGCGCGACGGTGATGCACGTTTCGCTCGACCAACAGCGTCACAACGGCTGGAACATGGAGTATCAGGGTCTGCCGCCGGCCGATCTCTATGTCATGGCCGATGCCGACGCGACGGTTGAGCTGCTGTTGGCCGCGACGGCTACGCTTGGCCGCGCGCCACAAACCGGCGTGGCCGAGCCGTCAACCGCCGACTGCCGCCCGTCCGCCGGCCGGTACGCCCGGCGCGCCGATTACGGTGGCGCAACTGGCCCGGGCGGTGCAGGACTCCGTCGCCGGGCGCGATACCTGCCTGATCCGCGTGCCGCTGTCGTGGGCCGGGCAGCTATGGCCAGTGCGGCATCCGCTCGACATTCTGGGCGGCGATGGCGGCGCGGGCATCGGCTCGGGCCCCGGCATGGCGGTCGGCGCGGCCCTGGCATTGCGCGATGGTGCACAACCGCCTGCCGATCGCGATTCTCGGCGACGGCGATTTCCTGATGGGCGTGACCGCGCTGTGGACCGGCGTGCACTACCGCGTGCCGCTGCTCGTTATCGTCGCCAATAATCGTTCCTTCTATAACGATGAACTGCACCAGGAACGGATGGCGAAGCAGCGCGGCCGATTGGTCGCGAACAAATGGATCGGCCAACAGATGAGCGGACCCGAAATCGATTTAGCGGGACTGGCACGGGCGCAAGGCGCTACCGCCTTCGGGCCGGTGCGGACTTGGGATGACCTGGCCCTGCCCTCGCCGAGGCGCGGCGCGCGGTCGAAGCGGCGCACTCGCGGTCGTCGATGCCTGGGTCGAACCCGGCTACGAATCCGCCGCCGCGGCGGCGATGATAAAGCAGGCGGAAAAATAAGGACGAACCGATGAAGCACAGTACCGATCGGATACTCACGACCCATGCCGGCAGTCTGGTACGGGCGCCGGCATTACGCGCGCTGATCGCCGCCAAGATCGCGGGCAAAGGCTTCGACGACGCGAAGTACCAGGGGGCACTCACCGAGCACGTCGCCGAGGTGGTCCGGCTCCAGCAAGAGGCCGGCGTCGACATTCCGAGCGATGGCGAATACGGCAAGCGCGGCTGGACGAGCTATGTCTCGCAGCGGCTCCAGGGCATCGAATTCCGCGACCCGAAACCAGGTGAGCCGCAACCGATCAACGTGCGGCTTGCCGGGCGCGAGGGGACGCGGTTTCTCGAATTCTATGCGGCCTATGGACCGGTGCAGAATTACGACTGGATTCCGCCCGACCAAGGCGGCGCGGGGCTGCGCGATGTCGCCAAGGAGCGGCCCTCCGATCATTGGGAATGCACGGGCCCCATCGCCTATAAAGACGCCGAGATCAAGACCGATATTGGGAATTTCAAGGCCGCGCTATCCGGCAAGAATTTTGCCGAGGCCTTCATGCCGGTCGCCGCGCCGGAAAGCGCGCGCGGCATCCGCGCCAATCGTCACTACCCCAACCCCGACGCTTTCCTCGCGGCGATGGCCGACGCGCTGCGCATCGAATATCGCGCCATCGTCGATGCCGGCTTCCTGATTCAACTCGACGACGCCTTCCTCGCCCATGAGTACGACCGGCTGCTGGTGACGCAAGGCGACAAGGACGTACACAAATGGTTCGCCGGTTATATCGAGATGCTCAACCACTCGATCCGCGACATCCCGGAAGAAAAAATCCGTTACCATGTCTGCTGGGGAAGCTGGAACGGTCCGCATACGTCCGACGTGCCGCTCAAGCAGATCGTCGACCTCATCCTCGAGGTGAAGGCGCAGGCCTATAGTCTCGAAGCCGCCAATCCGCGCCACGAACATGAATTTCAAGTCTGGCAGAACGTAAAACTGCCGGACGGCAAGATCTTGATTCCGGGCGTGGTGACCCATTCCACCAACGTGGTCGAGCATCCTGAATTGGTGGCGCTGCGCATCAAGAATTTCGCCAAGCTGGTGGGGCGGGAGAACGTCATTGCCGGAACCGATTGCGGCTTTTCACAGAACTGGAACACGATCCGCGTTCATCCCTCGATCCAATGGGCGAAACTGCAAGCGCTCGCCGAAGGCGCGCGCTTGGCATCGAAGGAATTGTGGGCGAAGTAGCGCCACCCTTGCGCCTCGGGGAGACGCCATGACCAAAGCCCTGCGCATCCACGAGAACGGCCCGCCCGACGTGCTGCGATGGGAGGAAATCGAACTCGCGCCGCCGGGACCGGGCGAGGTACGGCTGCGCCATCGCGCCACCGGATTGAATCACGCCGACATCAATCTGCGGCGCGGCGGCTTCTATCTTTATGCGCCGCCGACCCTGCCGACCATCCTCGGCAATGAGGCAGCGGGCGTCGTGGAGGCGCTCGGTCCCGGCGTCACGCAAGTCAAGATCGGCGATCGCGTCGCTTACGTCTCGCCGAGCGGCATGTACGGCACCGAAGCGCCCGGCGGCTACGCCGAGGCGCGCAATATTCCGGCGGATCGGCTGATCGTGCTTCCCGACGGCATTTCGGAACGGCAAGCCGCGGCGTTGATGGCGAAGGGATTAACGGCCTCCGCGATACTTCATCGTCTCTACAAAATTCAACGTGGCGACACGGTGCTCGTTCATGCCGCCGCCGGAGGCATGGGTACGATCTTGACGCAATGGGCGAAATATCTGGGCGCCACCGTCATCGGCACGGTCGGCAGCGCCGAAAAAGCAATGACCGCCACGGCCAATGGCTGCGACCACACGATCCTCTATCGCGAGACGGATTTCGTGGCGGCCGTCAGGGACATTGTGCCGGAAGGCGTCGCGGCGGTGTTCGACGGCGTCGGCAAGGACACGTTCATGCCCTCGCTCGATTGCATGCGGCCTTACGCCACGATCGTGAATTTCGGCAACGCGTCGGGGCCGCCGCCGCCGCTCGATATAAGGGTTCTAAGCCAAAAGGGCACGCTGATCGTAACGCGACCGGGTCTGACCAATTACATCGCGGACCGCGCCAATTACGAGCGTGCGGCGGCCGAGCTATTCGACCTCGTGAAGAGCGGCGTCATCCGGCTCGATCCCGCCAATGCCTATGCGCTGAAGGACGCGGTCCAGGCGCATCGCGATCTCGAGGGTCGAAAGACGACAGGTTCGGTCGTGCTGATTCCGTAACCGGCCGTGCTATTTTCCGGTTTCGAGCCAGCGCCGTTCGGCGGCGTAGAACGCCTGCACGAGATCCGGACGGTCGTCGCCGAGCAATTCGGGATTGAGCTTGTAGCCGCGCTTCAGTTGCGTATAGCCCATGAAACGATAGGACGGGCGCAGCGTCTTGACGATATCCCAATCCACGGGGAGCGGGTTGCGCGGATCGGTGCATTGCAGATTATCGCGCTGATAGATGCCCTCGAACGACGCGAGCCGCCAACCTTCCGCCGTCCGAACCACGCGCGAGAAGAAGCGGCAATATTGGTGGAAGTCGAACTCGATGCCGTCGAAGGTCAGCCGGTCGTAGATGAAAGCCGGGCTTTCGACGATCGCGCGATCACCGATAATTTTGTGGGTCGCCGGCATGATCCAATGTTTGCCGGACGAACCTTTCAGCATCTTCTCGCGCGACTGATCGACGAAGCCGGCGATGTCCCCATCGTACCAGCTCGTGCGCACCGGCGAGCCGGGGATGTAACAGGCCAGCAGGCCTTCCCAATCCCTCTGATCGCGGCAAAATCGCTCCCAGCGCACAAGGTCGTAAATCTCGGTTCGGTCGAGCAAGGCATCGAGACGAGCGGTGCGGTCTTGGGTCACGATCGATCCTCCTATCCGTCGGCGCCGAGACAGGCCTTTTCAAAGCGCCAGGGCGTGCGGTCGACGAGATAGTAATAACGCCTTGGATAAAAAAAGGCTCTCCGGGATGACCCCCGGAGAGCCTTAAGAGAGGAGAGAGAAACTACGCTTTGAGTAATTCCTTCACCCGCGTCGGGGTAAAGGGCAATCGCCGCAATCTGATTCCGACGGCGTCATAGACGGCGTTCGAGATCGCGGGCGCGACCACGGTGACCGCCGGCTCGCCGACGCCGACCGGCGTATTGCCGTTGGCCAGGATGTGGATCGCAATGTCCGGCACCTGCGCCATACGGATCGGCGTGTAGGTATCGAAATTGGTCTGATCGAGGAGGCCGTTATGCATCGTGCCTTCCTCGTACATCGCAAGGCTGAGGCCGAACAGGGTGCCGCCTTCGCATTGCGACAGCGCGCCGTCGGTGTTGATCGGCAGGCCCAGGTCGATCGCGGTGGTGAACTTTTCGACTTTGATCTCACCGGTATGCCTTGTCGACCGTGACTTCGGCGATGCCGCAGGTCCAGGTCGGCGTGTCGCGGAAGTGGGTTGTCGCGGCGATGCCGATGCCGCGGCCGGGGCCAAGCCGTCCGTGCTTCTTGTGGAAGTCGGTCTCCTTCGCCGCCTTTTTGATGACCGCTGCGATGCGCTCCGCGCCGCCGACCGACATCGGCGCCGAACCGGCGTTCGGCCCTTTCGCCGTCAACAGCGACAGACGCAACTCGACCGGGTCCTTGCCGGTCTTGCCGCGCCACTTCGTCGAGGAAGCTTTCGAGAGCGAAGAACGTCCACGCCGTTGACACCGACCGCGAGAAAGCCCGGCGGCGTCGCGCGCTGGCCCAGATCGTTGGTGATGTCGCGCGCCCCGTAGTTCGGGATGCCGTACCAAGAGTTGGCGCCGCTCATCGAGCTGCCGTCGACCTTGTACTTGTCGCCCTTGTCCTTGCTGGGCGTCAGCAGGTTCGGGGCCGCGCGTTCTGCCGACGACGCCATGCAGACATCGTGACGCAGCGCGACGACATTGCCTTGCTTGTCGATGCCGGCGCGGAGGCGTTGATACGTGATCGACCGGTAGAAATCGTTCCGGAGATCCTCATCGCGCGTGTAGATGATTTTTACCGGACGGCCGACCGCCTTTGCCGCCAACGCCGCCGGGATCATCACGTCGTCGTCGTCCAAGCCGGCGCCCGAAGCCGCCGCCAAGATACATCTGATGGATGACCACCTGCTCGCGGCTTGAGACCGGTCGCGCCGGCGAGCATCGGTTGATGCGCCGCCTGCAACTGGCTACCGGAATAGAGATGCAACTGCCCCTTGTCGAAGAACGCCAGCGCATTCATCGGCTCGATCGGGACGTGCGACGCCAGCGGCGTAATGAACTCCGCGTCGATCTTGGTCGGCGCGGCGTCGTAGGCCTTCTTCGGATCGCCGATCAGCCAGATAGAGGCCGCCGGCGTTCGGATCGGCGACCAGCTCCTTTGCGCGGCTGCAGGATGTCGTCGCTGCTGACATGGGCGTTGGGACCCAGGTCCCATTCGATCTTCATCGCCTGGGCGGCCTTCATCGCCGCCGGGAAATTCTCGGCAATGGCGATGACGTAATGGGTATTGACGCCCAACGGGTCCGGCGTCGAGACGTATTGGATATAGCCCGGAACCTTCTTGGCCTCGCTATCGTCGATCAGCTCCTTCCCGTCGGCGCCCTTTTTCGGCTTGGCGCCGATCCGGACCGGTGGCCGTGCGATCTTGCCGTACACCATGTTGTCGGCGAAAAAATCGATGCCGAACATCGCCTTGCCGTTGGTCTTGGCTGGAATGTCGAGCGCCACCACGGGCTTGCCCAGAATCTTGTAGCCGCCGTGCTTGATGGCGATCTTCTTGAGCTCGTCCTCCTTGAAGACCTTATCGACCTTGCCGGTCGACACGAGCTGCGCGTAGCTGATCCTCTTGCCGCCCTTGCCGATGACCCAGCCCTTATCGGCATGGCAGTCGGCACGCCTCGACGCCAAGCTCCTTGGCGCCAGCGTCGATCAAGCGCCAAGCGGCCCGCCGCGCCGGCCTGGCTCGCTCCCATGAACGTGGTCAGGATGCTCAAGCTGCCGCCGGTGAAGAATGCGGTGAAATCCGGGATAGTCGAGCCGCATGTTCTTCCATTCGACTTCGAGCTCTTCCGCGATCTCTTGCGCGAGCGCGGTGCCGACATGCTGGCCCATTTCCGATTTGTTGACGTGGACGATGACTTCGCCCGCCGGCGTGATGGTGTAGAGCATCGTCGGCGAATAATTGTTCGGCGGCGAAGGCTTCGCTGGCCGACCCGAGAATTCGGGGCGCCAGCGACGTAGCCGATAGTAAGGCCGGCGCCCGCGGCTGCCGTGCCGACGAGGAAATGCCGACGCGAAACGTCGCTTTTCGGTTTCCGTTCGATCGTATCCATGTCCGCTCTCCCTAAGCCCTACGCATATCAGCGGCGGCGCGTTTGATCGCTTTCTTGATGCGAACATAGGTCGCGCAGCGGCACAGATTGCCGTTCATCGCCGTGACGATCTCGGCGTCGCGTGGGATTCGGATTTTGCTGCAACAGGGACGCGGCCTGCATGATCTGACCGGACTGGCAGTAGCCGCATTGCGGCACCTGCTCCGCGATCCATGCGCGCTGCACCGGGTGCTGACCGGCCGGGTCGAGACCCTCGATGGTCGTGATCTGTTGGCCGGCTGCCTCTTCGAGGCTGGTCTGGCACGAGCGCACCGCCACGCCGTTCAAATGAACGGTGCAAGCACCACAAAGGCCGGCGCCACAGCCGAATTTCGTGCCGGTCATCCGCAGGTTTTCTCGGATAACCCAAAGCAGCGGCGTGTCGTCGGCCATATCGACCACACGGGTGAATCCGTTGACGGTGATAATCCTCATGTCAGTTCCCTCGCGTTGGCTCCCCTAGTCCGATCCGCTTTTGCGCCCGCGGCCGCTATAGGCGTGACGACGCGTCCGGCGGCGTTCCGCCGGTCCGCTTTCCATCGATGCTCTGAACATTGTTTCCCAAAACTCGGCGGGACCTCCTCCCCGTCATCGCCGATTAAACGTCGCGATCGCCGTTCCGGCTTTTATCGCGCCGACCGCGGCAACCGCCGCAGCCGTTATTTTCGTGGCGCGCATGCTCGCAGCGTCACCAATCACTGTCAATAACTCAATTGGATTCGAGAAGTATTGAATTGTCGGATCGTAATATTCCGATGAATATAACGCCCTAATTTACTTGGAGTTCCCCCTAGCGCGAGGCGATGCGGTCCGACAACACGCTCTCGAGCGCGTCCTCGATGGCCAGCCATTTGCCCCGCAATAGCGCCTGGTCCGCTTGCTGCTCGGAATACGTAATGTCAGTTACACTTGTATCGAGCAGAGCATTGCGAAGCACCAGCCATTGACGCGGCAGTTCGGGCACCACCGGCGCCACCGGTTCGCTCGCCATCGCCGACAACGCCTTATCTAGCAGGGGCAATGGCGGCCCCATGCCGACACATACGCCGATACCAAGGGCCAGGCCGAACGTGAACAATCGGCCACTCCGAAAAATGTTGCTTTTGTTGCTCCTAGCCGACGCGATCTCGCGACCGAAATCATCCGTCCGCATGTGACCTCCTGATGCCCGAGCGATTAACAGCTTGTTAACGGGCCGATCATACACGCGTGCGACGGCATGGACGGAGAAAAATTAATAATGGTTAACCAAAAAACTGGCCTATTTGGCGGCCTGTTTAAGGTACGCGATCAAATCGTCGATGGCTTGGGGATCATCGACCGCGCCCGAGCGCATCTTGGTTCCGGGTACCGCGGACTGTGGGTCGGCGAGAAATTTCTTCAACGCCTGATCGTTCCAAACGATGCGGGAGGCGATGATCGCCTTTGAAAAATTGTAGTTCGGAGCCGTGCCGGCCTTTCGGTCGACGATACCGTGGAGCGACGGCCCGATACCGTTCTCGCCGGCCGCGAGCGAGTGGCAGGTAGCGCAACGATGAAAGACCTCCGCACCTCGCGGCGCATCGCCCGCAGCAAAGGAAGGCGCGGTTATCGCCGCCGCGACGATCGCCGACAGAGCTACCGATCGCGCCAGCATCGACGCTACTTGGTCGCTTGTTTGAGGTAAGCGATTAAGTCTTCAATTTTTTGCGGATCGGAAATGCCGACGAACGCCATTTTGGTGCCCGGCACCTTGGCTTGGGGATCTGGAAGGTAAGAGCGTAGTTCCGCCTCACTCCAGGTTATGCCCGAACGCTTCATCGAGGGAGAATAGGCGAAGTCGGGAAGCGTCCCCGCTTTACGCCCGAAGAGACCGTGCAAGCTCGGCCCAATGCCGTTCTGACCGGGATTGAGGGAATGACAGGCCATGCATTGAAGGAAAACCACCTTGCCGCGTGCCGAATCACCTTCGGCGAGGGCCGACGACGAAACAGCGGCGGCCAGGACCAATCCTATCGCGACAGTTTTTTTCACCCCCATGAGCGTCACCTTTTCTCGTTCGTTGTTGAACGAGAAATCGCACAGCCGCAAGGCGCGAGCAAGCGCCGTCAAAAATTGATCTGCGTTCGTGCCGCTATTGCGTTAAACGAGACACCGCCGTTTACGGTTAAATCGCCGGTTTTGCCGCCGACAACATAATCGGGATAGAGCCTATTGGTGACGTCGACATGCAAAAAATCCAGCATGAATCTCATATTGTCATTGGGATAATAGTTCAGCCCGATCGACCACGTCTGCTGAAAGCCGCCCTCCACGCCGCCCGTCGCCGATAATGGGTTACCAAAGCCGGGCGAGTGGCTGTTGAGGTCGATGCCGCTGTAGCGCGCCGCAATTTCGATGGCACCCCAACCTCCGCCGCCGAACGATAAGGGTCGTTCGGGAATGACGCCGCTATAAGCGCCGGTCGCCGGAACATAGTGTCGCGTGCCGCCGAACGAATAACTGACTTCGGCGTAGCCCCCGTTGAAGTCTAACGTCGGGGCATACTTTTCTCCCGCCGCCAAATTCTGATTGACGATGTAGTGATAGAACTCGGCTTGGGTATAGAAGCCGCCGACAGCCCCGGCCAACTCCAACCCCGCAACATCGCCACCGCCGCTGTTGACGCCTTTGCAGGCGTTGGTCGCGCTCGACGCCTGGCTGCAGGTGACGAGAAAAATCGTCGGATCGATCCGCAGCTCGGGCCGGTCATAGAGGTTAAGGGTCGACGAATTCGACGAATTGCGGGCCTGAAAATCGAGAATGTTGTTGACGCCAATGTGCAACGAGGCGTCGGCGCCCTGATAGAGTTGATAACTTGCGCGTGTCACCAAGGCCGTCTGCTGACCGTTCGCGCAATTGGTACTGGTCAGCGGATAGGTCGAACTTGAGCCGTTCGGGACGGTATCGGCGCACGTCGTGTGCAACGCGCCTGACTGCGGCCCGGTGAGGTAAATCCCGGCCCAGTACCGGTCGTCGTTGGAGCGCGCTCCGATGGCGGCCCGGAAGTCGCCTCCACCGAACTCGGTTTGCACGACCTGCGCGGACGATCGCTCCATGAACATAATGTCGTTGGAGCTGGTCGCCTCGTCGAGATTCGACGGCACGTCCATGTAGCCAATATCGAACGCAACGGGGAATTTCTGGCCATGCCCGTAGAAGCCGTTGTACGTGACGGATGCATTCTCCAAGCCCGACAACGCGCTGTACGAATTGGCTTGATAGGCCGGCTGAAGATGGACGTTCTGCGCGGTGTAATTGTTGATGTTGATGGAGTCCGACGTATTACCGAAATCGTAAATGAGCGCATAAGTCCAATCGCCCATGAATTTTCCGGTCACGCCAATCCGGGCACGGCGCGCATCGAACCCGCTATCGAGCGCGGCGGACGAATTGAATTTCGAATGGGTACCGAGATAGTCGCCGGCGTCGAAATCGAGACGCCCTGTCAGTTCGATGGTGTTCTGCCCGTCGGCGCTCGACAAACCAAACCGGTGTGTCGGCGATTCCGTCACGCGAGGCTCATTGGGCGGCCGTGCCCTAGCCACCGCCCGCGCCGCGGCCTGAGCGGCGACGTTGGCTTTCTCCTCGTCAAGTTCGGCTTGGTGCTCCAGCCGCGCCATTTTCTCCTGCATTTGCAGCATTTGTTGCTTGAGTTGATTGATTTGGTCCGCGACCGCTTCATCGGCGAATACCCGGTCAATTGAAGCGGCAAGGACCGCGCCGGCAAGGAGAAAGGAAAATAATATCAATCGGATAGAGCGCATTCTGAGCCCCCAGGCTGATAATTATATTAAAACCATAATATTGATAGACTAAAAGTATCCGATCGAGCTGTCAAACGTTTCAACCTTCTGCATCCCCGGGTTATGGTGGCGCGACTTGGAGGATCGCGAATGGGACCGCTCGCCGGCTTTCGCATCGTTGAATTGGCCGGGATCGGTCCGGCCCCGATGTGCTGCATGCTGTTGGCCGATCTCGGCGCCGACATCGTGCGCCTAGACCGACTTGAGCCTAGCGGCCTCGGCGTACCGTCGCCGGACAGGTTCAAACTCTTGCACCGATCCCGGCCCGCCGTGGCGGTCGACCTCAAACACAAGGACGGCGTCGCCCTTGCTTTGCGACTGATCGGTAACGCCGATGCGCTTGTTGAAGGCTTTCGTCCTGGCGTGATGGAGCGGCTAGGGCTCGGGCCGGAACAGTGTCTCGCCGCCAACTCCCGACTTGTCTATGGCCGCATGACCGGATGGGGCCAGACCGGGCCTTTGGCGCCGACTGCCGGCCATGATCTCGACTACATCGCGCTTGCCGGCGTGCTTCACGCCATCGGCCGAGAGGGGCAAAAGCCGACGCCGCCGCTTGAACCTCGTCGGCGATTTTGGCGGCGGCGCCCTCTATCTCGCGATGGGGGTGCTAGCGGCATTGCTCGAAGCGTCACGGTCAGGCAAAGGACAGATCGTCGACGCCGCGATGGCAGAAGGCGCCGCGTCGTTGCTGACACCGTTCTTTGGCCTTCACGCCGCTGGGCAGATGAAGCTCCAGCGTGGCATCAACATGCTCGATTCCGGCGCGTTCTTTTATGAGACCTATGAATGCGCTGACGGGAATTCGTAGCGGTCGCCGCTATCGAGCCGAAATTCTACGCCGAGCTGCTGCAACGGCTGGAACTCGACCCCGCATCGCTGCCGAAACAAAGCGACCGTGCACGCTGGCCCGACGGCAAGTCTGTGCTCGCCGCGAAATTCAAAACCAAGCGCCGCGACGAATGGCTGCGCCTGTTCGACGGCGGCGACGCGTGCGTCGCGCCGGTGCTTTCGCTGGCCGAGGCGCCGCGCCACCCGCATGCCGTCGCTCGCCAGAGCTTTATCGAGGTTGAGGGCGTGACGCAGCCGGCGCCGGCGCCGCGCTTCAGCCGCACCCAAACCGCGGCGCCGACCGCGCCGAAGCCGACCGATCCCGATACGCTGCGTAACTGGGGTCTGAGCGCCGATGAAATTGGGAAATTGCGGGCGGCGAAGATCGTGGGCTGAGCTATTCGCCCGCCGGCGCGTCGATCGGACGGGCGCGATGGCCGCTGACCTCTGCGCCTGCATAGGGCGAGAGGTTGAAGAAGAAGAACACACAGCTGACCGCTATTAGCGCCACGACGATGAAAGCGGGCATGAAGTCCTGCGACGTCAAACGCCCATCGTGGCCGAGCATTTGCGTGACGTGCAGCGACAGGGCGCCGGTCCCGACACCGATGCTCATGGCGAGTTGCTGTCCCATGCTCTGCATGGACGTGGCACGACTCATCAGGGCCGCCGGCACGTCGGCATAGGACAGAGTGTTAATGCTCGTGAATTGGAGCGACCGAAAGAAGCCGCCGAACAGCAGCACCGAAAAAATCACCAAATGGGGGGTCGACGGGCGGAAAAGCGCCAACGCGCATAAGAACGAGCTGGCAATGAAGGCGTTGCCGATCAGGACGTGGCGGAATCCAAAGGCACGGATGATCGGTCCCGCCGTGGTCTTCATCAGCATCGCCCCCATCGCGCCGGCGAAACTGAGCAAGCCGGAATTGAGCGCCGACATGCCGAACCCAAGCTGGAACAAGAGGGGCGTCAAAAACGGCATTGCACCTACGCCGATGCGGAACAAACTGCCGCCGATCACGCCGGCGAAGAACGTCGGAATCTTAAGCAGGCCGAGATCGACCAGTGGAAATTTTCGGGTGCGCGCATGTATTACGTAAAGGCTCAGCATAATCGCGCCGCCGACGAGCAGCGCGATAACGGCCGCCATCGGGATCGCGCCCCGCCCTGCCGTGGTGAAGCCGAACACCACGCCGGCAAGGCCAAGACCGCTGAGAATGAAGCCGCGTATGTCGAGCGGCCAGCGCTCTGGTTCCCGCACATTGTCGATAAAGATCGATGCCAGAACGATGCCAAGCAGGCCGATCGGGATGTTGATAAAGAAAATCCAGCGCCACGAAAAGTAAGTGACGATGAAACCACCCAACACCGGCCCCATCACCGGGCCGATAAGCGCGGGCACCGTTAGATAGGTCATGGCCCGAACCAAGTCGGCCTTCGGCACAACGCGCATCATCACGAGGCGGCCCACCGGCGTCATCATCGAACCGCCCAGCCCTTGCAGCATGCGCGTCAGGACCAATTGCCACAGCGAGTGAGAGAGGCCGCAACCGATCGAACCTATGGTGAAGATCACGATGGCAATGCGAAACACCGTACGCGCGCCGTAACGGTCGGCAAACCAGCCGCTCGCGGGAATGAACACCGCAAGGCTAAGCAAATAGGAAGTGATGGCGAGATTAAGCCGGACCGGATCCTCGCCCATTGCGTTGGCTATGGACGGCAGCGCAGTCGAGATGATCGTCGAATCCAAATTCTCCATGAACAGCGCGCAAGCGACGATCATCGGAATCAGGAACTGGCGGGGCGGACGAAGCATCGACGATTTTGTTTTTTGGCGGTGGGCACAGGGGAATTTTGTCAATCTAACACACATCGCGCGACCGGATTTGCGTTGTCGCGATTTGTGTTATGCGTTTCGGTCCAATCGCGGGAGGCTTGAGGCTTGGCAGTTCATGTCCGCAGACCCTACTCACCTGCTCGCAATGTCGCGACAAGATCGCTCATTTCATCGGGCAATTCGCTCGTGAATTGTAACGTCTCTCCGGAAGCTGGATGGGTAAAGCCGAGCAAACACGCGTGCAACGCCTGCCGACCGAGCATCTTTGCAGCGCGTTGGTGGCCATAGACCGCATCGCCGATCAGCGGAAAGCCCTTCGCCGCAAGGTGGACCCGGATCTGATGCGTCCGACCGGTGGTAAGCCGGCATTCAAGCAATGCCGCCGTGGTACCGAACAATTCGAGACGACGATAGCGGGTGATCGCATGTTTACCGCCGCGCTCAACAAGCGCCATTCTTTTGCGGTCGCGCGGATCGCGGCCGATGGCGCCGTGATCTCCCCACTCGCTGGCGGCGTACCCCACACAACGGCGCGGTAAGCTCGCTCGACGCGACGCGCAGCAAAATCCGCGGTAAGCGCGCGATGCGCCAATTCGGTCTTGGCGACGATCATCAGCCCACTTGTGTCTTTATCGAGCCGATGAACAATACCGGGCCGCTTTACGCCACCGATACCAGCGAGCGTCTCACCGCAATGCGCGATCAGCGCATTGACCAGCGTCCGGTCGGGATTGCCCGGCGCGGGATGAACCACCAATCCCGCCGGCTTGTCGACCACGAGCACATGCTGGTCTTCGTAGGGAATAACGAGCGCCATCGCCTGCGGCATCGGCTTGTCTGGTACGGGATCTGGCAGAGCGACTATGAAGCGCTGACCACGCCGCGTCTTTGCCGATGGATCGGTCGCCGCAGCGCCGGCGGAACGTACCTGCCCCGCCACGATCAGGCGCTTGGTCTGCGTCCGCGACATGGGCGCCAGGGCGCGGGCCAAGAAACGGTCGAGCCGTTCGCCCTCGTCGACACTCGTTACGGTTACGTCGCGGGTCTCGCTCATGGTAATCGTACCGATTAGTCAATTTCGAAGCGGCCGGGAAGCATGCGCGCACTGAAGATTCTTGGTTTATTCGATGGGGGTGATCCTCGTCGTCGGCGTAATCGTGCTCGTCGTTGCCATCGCCTATCGTCTCAAACATCCGCACGTGGAGGCGGCGTTGACCCCGCGTACGGTTATTCAGCTCAATGGCGTACCGCATGCCGTAGCAGTTCCTGCTGGCGCCAAAATCGTCGCGGTTCAAAATGACGGCGACCGAGTCATGGTTCGGCTTGGCCTCGGTGAGGGCGGCGAGGAACTGATGCTGCTCGATTGGAAAACCGGCGCGACGCTGGGAATCATCAATCTAAAATAGGCTCCGCAATCTGATCGGGCGGCAGTGCCGCTATCAGATGCTCCACCGTTTCCCCGGTAATTGGATGCCGCCAGCCCGGTGCCACCTCAGCCAGCGGCTTCAGCACAAAGGCGCGCTGCGACAGACGCGGATGCGGTAAGGTCGGGTCGTCATTCCCGCCCGGTTGCACGAACTGTTCGTAGGCCAGAAGATCGAGGTCGAGCGTGCGCGCGCCATTGAGCTCGCGGCGCTGGCGGCCGAATTGCGCCTCGATCTCGATGCAAGAGTGCTAGAAGATCGCGCGGCGAGAGCTTGGTCCTTACGGCGATAACCTCATTGGCGAACCAAGGCTGTTCGGAGGGCGGCATGGGTGCTGTGCGATAAAGGCGCGAGCGCGCCGCGATTTTTACGCCTTTACGGGCGAGCGCCTCGATGGCCGCCGATATCGTCGCATCGGGCGTTCCGACCTTACTAGGCAAATTGCCACCGAGACCGATCAAAATCATCGCTGCCCCGTCACTCGCGGTGTTATCCTCCCGCTATTGTTCATCGGCCCATGGCCCAATCATGGAGCGGATCAAATGATGTTCTATTCGCAAGAAAAGATTGCTCTCTTCATCGATGGTGCAAACCTCTATGCGGCGGCCCGCGCGTTGCAATTCGACATAGATTATAAACGTTTGTTGGAGCTATTCGGCTCGCAAGGCCGACTAATGCGGGCGTTCTATTATACCGCGCTGCTCGAGGACCAGGAATACTCACCGCTGCGGCCATTGGTCGATTGGCTCGACTATAACGGCTACACGATGGTGACCAAGCCAACCAAAGAATACACGGACGCGACAGGCCGACGGAAAATCAAAGGCAATATGGATATCGAGCTCGCCATCGACGTCATGGAGATGGCGCAATATCTCGACCATATCGTACTGTTCTCCGGAGATGGCGATTTCCGCCGCCTGGTCGAGGCGGTGCAGCGCAAGGGCGTACGCGTCACGGTGGTATCGACGATCCGCTCGACACCGCCGATGGTCGCCGACGAATTGCGCCGTCAGGCCGATACCTTTGTCGACCTGGTCGATATTCGCGCCCAGATAGAGCGGCCGCATCATCATGATATGCGGACGCCGGCAATGCATGGCACCGAATAACCGGGCGCGTAGAGCCGGACCGCGACTGTCCGCTCTGCCCGCGCCTCGTCGATTTCCGCCGTAAACAGCGCGCGCATTTCCCGGACTGGCACAACGCGCCAGTGCCGTCGTTCGGCGATGCCGATGGGCGTTTGCTGATCGTCGGCTTGGCACCCGGGTTACGCGGCGCCAACCGCACCAGGCAGACCATTTACCGGCGACTTTGCCGGCAATCTGCTGTACGCAGACCTTGCTCAAGTTCGGTTTTGCGCATGGCGACCTATCGCGAGCGTCCCGATGACGGGTTGACCCTGATCGATAGCCGCATCGCCAATGCCGTGAGGTGCGTTCCGCCGGAGAACAAGCCCGAGCCGAGCGAAATCAAAACCTGCCACCAGTTCCTGGTGGCGAGATCGCGGCGATGAAAAATCTCCGCGCCATCCTGGCGCTCGGCAAGATCGCGCACGATACCTCCGTGCGCGCGCTCGGCGGCCGCATAGCCGCCCATATATTCGCCCATGGCGCGACCCACGAGCTCAGTGGGATCGCGCTGGCCGATTCCTATCACTGCTCGCGCTACAACACGAACACGGGCCGGCTTACAACCGCGATGTTCGAAAACGTGGTTGCCGGCGTCAGGAACCTCCTGGGCTGACCGGCCGGATTTGCTAACTGTCGAGGATATCGCGCAGCGTCCGTGCCAGCTCCGCACGGCGATAGGGTTTGCTCAACAGACGCAGGCCTATTGGCTTGTTGCCATTGCCGGTAATACGGGCCTCTGGGAAGCCGGAAGTCAGCAGTACTCTGAGCGTCGGATGCCGCGACATCGCGATTTGTGCCAGGTCGAATCCGCTAAGCTGGCCCGGCATGACGACATCGCTGAACAAAAGCGCGAACGAGCGATGCTCCAATGCGTCGAGAGCCGCCGCCGCATCCGTCGGCCTCGATGACGCGATAGCCGAGCTCGATCAGTTGGCGGTGCGACCATCTTGCGCATCGCGGCATTATCCTCCACCAACAGAATATGCTCGGTGCCACCGACCGCGGGAGCGATGATTCGCGGGCGGTTTCATCATCCGACTCGGTTCCGCGTTCGCGGGGCAGATACAGGCGGAATGTCGTGCCCGACGCTGGCCTCGCTATAGACATTGATATGGCCGCCCGATTGCTTGACGAAGCCGAACACCATGCTGAGGCCGAGGCCCGTCCCCTTGCCGGCCTCCTTGGTCGTGAAAAACGGTTCGAAGATCCGCGACGAGCAATTTCGGGCGGAATTCCGACACCGCTGTCGCTGACCTCGATCATCGCATAATCGCCCGGCGGTCACCTCCGCATGCATCGAGGCATAGTCTTCGTCCAGTGTGCGATTGGCAGTGCGGATCGTCAGCGCACCGCCGTTCGGCATGGCATCGCGCGCGTTCGTCGCGAGATTGACCAGGCTCGCCTCCAATTGAGCGGGATCGACTCGAACCGGCCATAGATCCGTGGCAAGATCGAGCGCTATCGGGATCTGTTCGCCGAGCGTCCGGGCTGAGAATCTGTGACCGTGTTCTCCACCAGTTCGTTGATTTCGACGCGCTGCGGCTTCAACTGCTGGCGGCGCGCAAAGGCCAGAAGACGGTTGATCAAATCGGCGCCGAGTATCGCCGCGTCGATCGCACTTGCAACCAGCTCGTCGTCCTCGCGGTCCAGCCGGCCGCGGCCATGCGCAACATGTCGAGACTGCCTGATCACTACGCCAAGAATATTGTTGAAATCGTGCGCCATGCCGCCAGTGAGTTGACCGATCGCGTCCATGCGCTGGGCGTGGCGCAGCCGTTCTTCGATCTCTTTGCGGTCCGTGATATCGCGGCCGATGAAGAAATGCCGCTGCTCCGTTTCCGACCACACGCCGGTCCACGCCAGCGGCACGGCATTGCCGTCGCGATGGACATAGCGGCATTCGAAATTGCGGATCTCGCCACCGCGCCGCGCCTTGCGCATTTCCTCGCGGGTATTGTCGAGATCCTCGACATGGAGAAATTCGCGCGCGCTGTGGCCAGACATCTCGCGATGGCTCATAGCCAAGGATTGGCTTCGCGCTCGGGCTGATGCGGGTCAACGTTCCGCGCTTGTCGCAGATCAGGATTAAATCGAGCGACGTTTCGAAAATACGCTGATTAAGCGCATCGACATGCGCCTGCACGCGAGGGCTGGCGAATACACTCTCGGGTTCCGCATCTTGTCGGGGCGGTTGATCCGGCATTTCCCTTGGTCCTGTTGCTTACATGATCTGGCTCACGGGCTAGGCTTGGCAACCGGAAATTGCAGCGAGATTACCCCCGCTCGCGCAAAATGCGCGCGCGGTCCCGTTGCCATGTCCGTCGCCTTTTCCGCGTCGCGCTTGTCGCCTTTGCGCTTGCCCTTGGCAAGACCGAGCTGGCAGCTTGGCGCGGCCCCGCGGATTGAAATAAATCGCAAGGGGGATCAGCGTCATGCCATCGCGCGTCACGCTGCCGAGCAATTTGTTAATCTCCCGCTGTGCAGCAGCAGGCGCCGCGCTCGCTTCGGCTCGTGATTGAAGCGCGCCGCTGGATATTCCGGGATGTTGGCGTTGAAGAGAAAGATGTCGCCGTCCTTGTCGCCCGCATAGGCCTCGGCGATGCTGGCCTTGCCTTCTCGTAGCACCTTCACTTCGCTGCCGGTCAGCACAATTCCGGCCTCGTACGTATCTTCGATCAGATAATCATGACGCGCTCGCCGATTCTGAGCGACATAACGTTCGGAGCCGCGCAGAGCCATTGCGTCAGTTGAGCAACCCCGCACTCGTCATCGCGTCGTGTACGATCTTTTGTGCGTTCTCGCTCGCCGGCACGATCGGCAGCCGCACATCTGGTAACGATTTGCCCAAAAGTGACGCCGCGTACTTTACCGGCGCCGGACTTGACTCGACGAACATAGCGTCGTGCAGAGGGGCGAGGCGCGCGTTGATCGCCTGGGCGCGTTTCATGTCGCCCTGCCGCCACGCCGCGTGCATCTCCGCGCAGTGGCGCGGCGCCACATTCGCCGTAACGGAAATACAACCGGTGCCGCTCTGTGCCATGTAGGCGAGCGCGGTAATGTCGTCGCCCGATAACATGATAAAATCGTCTCCGAACGCCGCGCGTTGGCGCGGCGTCCGCGACAATTCGGTGCAATCCTTCACGCCAACAATATTTTTTAGCTCGGCCAACCGCGCCATCGTTGCGACGCTCATATCGACGACACTGCGTCCCGGAATATTGTAGATGAACACCGGGATGTCGATCGATTCGGCGACCGCCCTGAAATGCTGATACATCCCCTCTTGCGACGGCTTGTTGTAGTACGGGGTCACAACAAGCACTGCGTCGGCACCGGACTTCTGGGCGTGCTGGGCAAGTGAGATCGCTTCTTTAGTCGAATTCGAGCCGGCACCTGCAATCACCGGGACGCGACCTTTCGCCACCTCGACACAAAGATGGACAACACGGTGATGTTCTTCATGGCTCATGGTGGCCGATTTGCCGGTGGTGCCGCACGGCACGACGACTTCAGTCCCTTCCTTGATCTGCCAATCGACGAAGGCCTGAAAGCTTTTCTCGTCCACCGTCCCGTTCTTGAACGGCGTGATGAGCGCAGTCATTGAGCCCTGAAACATTTGATTTCTCCACCGAGTTGCCGGCGCAGGCTAGGATTATCTCGGTCTGACGATACAGTTTCGCAATGTGAGGGGCAACCAGGCCAGCCGCACGCATCCGACGCTTTTGTTGTGTTGTTGCGATGAGCCGGTACAATAACCCCATCCCCGAAACGGAGCATGCGCATACGTGACAATTATCCTTCGGTCATTCCTGAGTGGCTTGGCAGCGACCGCCTGCGTCATCGCGACGGCGCATGCAGAACTAAGCGATAACGATCGCACGATTTACCGCCAGGCGTACGTGATGGCGCAAGCAAACAACTGGGGCGAGGTCTGGAACCTTACCAAGAGCGCGCATGATCCACTTCCGGGAAAAGCCTTGCTCTGGATCGAGCTCATGCGCGACGGCCCGGAAGTGCAGTTCGACCAATTGAGCGATTTCATCGGGCACAATCCAAATTGGCCGGGTCTTCTCGTGCTGCGACGTCATGCCGAGGTGGCGCTCAAGAATCAGAGCGACGCGACCGCGGCCGAGTGGTTCAAGAACTATCCTCCGCTTACCTATATCGGCAAGACGCGTAAAGCCGATCTCGCTCTTGCTTCAGGACGAACGGCCGAAGGCATCGCTCAGCTTCGCGAGATTTGGGGCGACGCGAACTTCTCAATCACCGATGAGACCGCATTCGTTCAACATTACGGCGACCAGTTACGACCTCTAGATCACGCCCGGAGGCTCGATCGCTTGCTGTGGGATGGACGAGACGCGGACGCGAGACGCATGTTGGCGCGGGTAAGCTTGGCGCAGCGTGCTCTTGGCGCGGCGCGTTTGGCGCTGCTCGATGGCGCCCCCAATGCCGAGCATCTTCTCGCTGACGTGCCCGCCGACCTACTCGACGATCCCGGCTTGATCTTCGCACGCTTGAAGTGGCGTGGCCGTAGAGGGCATACAGACGAGGCGATTGCTTTGCTCGACCATCCTCCAGCGGATCTCGTCCGACCACTGGCATGGGCCGGCGAGCGACAGAGATTGGCGCGCGCGGCATTAGAGGAAGGCAACGCGCGCATCGCTTACCGCTTGGCAGCGGCGAATGGTTTGAGCGAAGGCCCTGCCTTCGGCGAACTGGAATTTTTTGCCGGCTGGGTAGCGCTTCGTTATCTCGACGATCCCACCAGCGCCTATCAGCACTTCGTTCGCCTTTACGACCATTCGAGAATGGCAATCAGCCGCGCGCGTGGCGCTTACTGGGCTGCGCGCGCCGCAAAAGCGCTCCACCAGCCAAAGGATGAGGCCGATTGGTGCGCCAAGGCAACAGCCAATTACGCTACCTATTATGGCCAACTTGCCGCAGCCACAACCCACGACATCGGTAAGATAACGATCCAGCGGGAGCCTGAGCCAGACGCACAGGCGGTTGCAGCGTTTGAGAAAAAGGAATTGGTGCGGGCGGCCCGGGACTTGGTCGCTATCGGTGATTTGGAGGATTCTCGTTTCTTCCTAATGCAACTGTTGGATGCCGCGCAGACTCCGACCGATTATGTCCAAATAGCGCGTCTGTCATTAGCCTTGGATCGACCCGACATGGAGTTGGTGACGGCGAAACGTGCGGCAAATGCCGGGGTCAATCTGTTCGCCGAGAACTATCCACTTCTGGCGCTACCGCCGGGCGGCAACGCCGAGGCACCGCTGGTCCTGGCCGTAACCCGACAAGAAAGTGCATTCGATGTGGGCGCCGTGAGTTCCGCCGGCGCGCGCGGCATGATGCAACTTATGCCATCGACCGCACAGCGTATGGCGAAGGCACTTTCGCTGCCCTATTCGACACCCCTGCTAACCGAGGACCGTGTTTACAACATGCGGCTCGGGCGTGCATATCTGGACGAGATGCTTTCAGAGTTCTCCGGTTCGTATGTTTTGGCCATCGCCGCCTATAACGCGGGACCCGCGCGCATCAATCAGTGGATCGCACAATTCGGAGATCCGCGTGCGAAGAACGCGGACGTGATCGATTGGATCGAATCCATCCCGATCACGGAAACACGCAACTACGTGCAGCGCGTTCTCGAAAATCTCCAGATCTACCGCTTCGTCCTCGGGGATCGGGAGAGGGCTTTCGAACTCGTTGCTGATTTGCGTCGGTAGAGGGTGCCACTCTTTCAATTACCGTGGTCGTCCCTGCGAAAGCGGGGACCCAGCGCCGCGCGTCTGCGCGGCATAAGACTCTTGCGGCGCGCCGACGCTCGCCCGCCAGTTATAGGTTCCCGCTTGTGCGGGAACGCACGTGCCTCTTTGAATTGATTCGTTATCAATTAGGTTCGGACCCTAGTCCACGAGGTCGTCAAGCGCGACGCCGAGTTCCTTCGCAATCTTCTTCAGCGTCGCGACCGTGCCATCACGCCGCCCTGTCTCCACTTGAGAAATATAGGGTTGTGCCAATCCGGCTTTGTCGGCCAGCGCCTTGACACTAAGCCCTCGGTGACGGCGCCACACGCGGACCGGATTGTCGCCCGCAAGCAAGCGCTTCACGACGGCGGACGGGACGAGTTCTTCCTCACCCGATTTCAGCTTGCGCGTCGCCCGATCGAATGCCGCGACATCGTCGATCATCTCACGCGCCTCGACCAGGTGCGCATATTCCGCCTCGGGCACCAGGACAAGGCGTTCGCCGCCGGGGGTGGTGATGATGTCTCGATCCATGTGTCGTACCGCCTTTCTCCGCTCACCTATAAATGTCGCCGCGCGGACCGACCGCCAGAATGGCCAATACCGCGCCGTCATCGGCAAAAATCACACGCCAGTCGCCTACCCGAAGACGATAGCCATCGCGCCCTTGCAGCTTTGTCACTTGGTTGGCGAGAGCCCCCGGCTTCCTTGCCAATTGTTCGATTTTCCTAACGATGAGCCGCGACCGATTTCTCGGCATGCCGCGAAGTGTCTTGAGCGCGTCTTTCGTGTAGGTGATTTGCCGCACAACTCAACATAGCATTTAGATAAAAAATATCATAGCAAAATGCTATAATGATCGGCGCGCCGAAACCGTGCGCAAAGTTGAACGGGATACTTGAATGTTCGCTATCCGTTCCCACCTGACTATTTATCGGTCAACGTAAGCGATGGGGGAATGGCTCGTCGCAGATTTTGGGGACGACGGACGCGCCCGCCTGCAAATGACCTGCGGAAGCAGGCGGAACAGGAGATCGACGGGGGAAGAAGGGGCACCAAACATTAAAATTACAGAACGAACCCAATTTGGGGGCATGAACGGACGGAACAGGGGGGCGGGCGCGGTGCGGCACCAAGGCGCGGCGCGGGTGGGGCATGCCGGGAAAAATCTTGTTCGCGCTGGCGGCTAAGCCTACCTTCCGCTGCTTTCGCACTGCGGAAAAACGATAAGCGGGACCCATCCCATGCTCGACGACGCATTCATCTATGACGGGCTGCGCACGCCCATCGGCCGCCATGCCGGCGCCATCGCCGCGGTCCGGCCCGACGATCTGCTGGGCGGCGTCATCAAGACCCTGGCGACGCGCAACTCCTTCCCGTTCCCGATGTACGAGGACGTGGTCGTCGGCTGCACTAACCAGGCCGGCGAGGACGCGCGCAACGTCGCGCGTCACGCGGCGCTGGTCGCGGGCCTGCCGGTCGAGGTCGCGGCTCTGACCGTCAACCGCCTGTGCGGCAGCGGCCTGGCCGCCTTGTGCGACGCGGCGCGCGCCTGCGACGCCGGCCAGGGCGAATTGTTCATCGCCGGCGGCGTCGAGAGCATGAGCCGCGCGCCCTTCGTCATGGCGAAGAACGACAGCGCCTATGGCCGCGACGTCCGCGTCTTCGACAGTACCATCGGCGCGCGCTTCCCCAATCCGCGCGTCTTGAAAGAATATGGCCAGGACACGATGGCCGAGACCGCCGACAATGTCGCGCGCGAGCATCAGATCAGCCGCGAGGACAGCGACAAGTTCGCCGCCGCGAGCCAGGCGAAGTACGCCAAGGCCAAGGCCGCGGGCTTCTACACCGAGGAGCTGACGCCGGTCGCAGTGCCGGGCCGGAAAGGCGCCGCGGTGCAGGTAACCGAGGACGAGCATCCGCGCCCCACCACCACGATGGACGCGCTCGCCGGGCTGAAGCCGTTGAACCCCGAGGGCGTGGTGACGGCGGGCAACGCCTCCGGCATCAATGACGGCGCCGCCGCGCTGATCGTCGGCAACGCCAAGGTCGGCGAGAAAGCCGGCAAGAAGCCGCGCATGAAAATCATCAGCGCCGCCGTCGCCGGCGTGCCGCCGCGCGTCATGGGCCTCGGGCCCGTGCCGGCCTCGCAAAAGGCGTTGGAACGCGCGGGCCTGACCTTGAAGGACATGGAGGTGATCGAGATCAACGAGGCATTCGCGAGCCAGGTGCTCGGCTGCCTCAAGATGATGAGCCTCGATCCGGCCGACGACCGCATCAACCCCAACGGCGGCGCGATCGCGGTCGGGCATCCGCTCGGCGCGTCGGGCGCGCGGCTTGCCCTGACCGCGATGCGGGAGCTGGAAAGGCGCCAGGGCCGTTACGCGCTCGTCTCCATGTGCATCGGCGTCGGCCAGGGCATCGCCGCCATTCTCGAGCGCGTGACATGAGTCCTGACGCAGGCGCCGCCGCGCTCGAGTATCTCTACGACCGCAATCCCGAACCCGGCACGGTGCTCGACATCGCACCGGGGGTGCGGTGGCTGACCATGCCCCTGCCCTCGTCGCTCAACCATATCAATCTGTGGTTCTTGGAGGACGGCGACGGCGTCGCGCTGGTCGACACCGGCATTTTCTCCAACACCTCGAAAGACGTGTGGGAGGGCGTGTTCGCCGACGCGCTCAAGGGCCGCAAGGTAACCCGGCTCATCGTGACGCACGCGCACCCCGACCATATCGGCCTCGCCGGGTGGCTGTGCGAGAAACATGGCATCGAACTGTGGATCAGCGCGACCGAATGGACCATGGGGCGGCGCTTCAGCCTCGAGCCGGGCAAGATTCTGGTCGAAAGCGGCATCGCGTTGTTCCGCCGCGGCGGGCTCGGCAACGAGGCCGAGGCGCTGGCACAGGCGCGCACCATCACGCGCGTGCCGTCGAGCCCGGTGCCGGCGAATTACCACCGTCTCGATGACGGCACGGTGCTGTCGATCGGCGGGCGCGAGTGGCGCGTCATCGTCGGGCGCGGCCATGCGCCGGAACATTGCTGCCTGTGGTGCCCCGAGCTCGACATTTTCATCGCCGGCGACCAGGTGCTGCCGAAGATCACGCCCAACGTCTCGCTGTGGCCCGGCCGCGACGCGGAGGACCCGCTCGGCAATTTCATCGCCACCACGCGGACGCTCGAAAGCACCGTGCCGGATTCGGTGCTGGTGCTGCCGTCGCACAATCTGCCGTTCCACCGCTTGCATAACCGGCTGCACCAGTTGCGCGACCATCACGACGCGCGCATGGACGAGGTGCTCGCCGCGACCGACGCGCCCAAAACCGCGGCAGAGCTGGTGCCGGTGCTGTTCCGGCGCAAGCTCGATCAGCGGCAAATGGCGTTCGCTCTTGGCGAAGCGCTGGCGCATCTGCAATATGGCGTCACGCTCGGCGCCCTCGAACGCGACGAGCGCGCCGACGCCGCCTGGCTGTTCCAACGGACCTGACGAGAAAAATGAAACGGCCAATCAACTTTCTTTCACCTCCCCCTTCATGGGGGAGGTCGCGAATAGCCGAAGGCTGTGAGCGGGTGGGGGTGACCTTACCGCGTTTCACCCGCATCACCCCCACCCTGACCCTCCCCCATCAAGGGGGAGGGAATTTCCTTTTGTTCCTTTTGCGACATGCCTGACTCAACCGCGCCGACCCTGCCGCCCGCGACAGAGCGCGGCTCGTACACGAGCTGGGCCTACGAAAAACTGCGGCTCGGCGACACCGATCGGCAAGGCCACGTCAACAATGCGGTGTTCGCGACCTTCGCCGAGACCGGCCGCATCGAATTCATGCGCGACGATCTGTTGACCCTCGACCGCACGGGATTGGGCTTTGTCGTGGTGCGGGTAGAGATCGATTTCCGCGGCGAGCTGCATTGGCCCGGCAAGGTCGATATCGGGACACGCCTGCTCGCGGTCGGCCGCAGCTCGTGGCGGCTGGAGCATGGCGTGTTCAGTGGCGAGCGCTGCGTCGCGACGGCAATGTCCGTTATGGTGACGATCGACGCCAAGACGCGTCGCCCGACGCCACTGCCCGATGTGCTGCGCACCTGGCTCGAAGGAAAGCTGGCGCGCTAAACCGCGGGCGCTTCCAGCACGCGCCAGTCGTTGGCCAACGTCAGCCGCGCTTCGGTTTTTTCTTGGAGCCCGGCGAAGTCGAGGCCTTGCACGATCTCGCGTGCGACCAGCCCGTCCGGCGTGACGTCGATCACGGCGAGATTGGTATAAATCCGTTTCACCACGCCGGGCGCGGTCAGCGGGTAGTGGCACTCTTTGCGGATGCGCGGCGCGCCTTCCCTGGTGTTGTGCTCGAGAATGACGCGGATTTCCTTGGCGCCCGCAGCGAGGTCCATGGCGCCGCCGACGCCGGGCGGCGTCGACGGGTCCTCGACGGTCCAGTTGGCGAGGTCGCCCTTCTCCGAAACCTCGTACGCCCCGAGCAGCGCCAGATCGAGATGGCCACCGCGGATCATCAGGAAGGCATCGTTGTGATGAAAGAACGCGCCGCCGGGCAGCAGCGTGGTCAGCCCCTTGCCGGCGTTGATGAGGTCCGGGTCCTCCTCGCCCTTCTTCGGCGCCGGCCCCATCCCAAGAATGCCGTTCTCGCTATGGAGCACAACCTCCCGGTCCTTGGGAATGAAATCCGACACCAGCGTCGGCAGGCCGATGCCGAGATTGACATAGGTGCCCTCGCGAATGTCCTGCGCCGCGCGCCACGCGATCTGCCGCCGCGAAAGCTGATTCATTTTCCCACCTCCACGATACGGTCGACGAAGATACTCGGCGTCACGACGACTTCGGGATCGAGCGCGCCTAGCGGAACGATCTCTTTCACCTGCGCGATCGTCAGTTCGGCCGCCATCGCCATCACCGGATTGAAATTCCGCGCCGACTTGCGGTAGACGAGATTGCCCCAACGATCGGCCTTCAGCGCCTTGACCAGCGCGACATCGCCCTTCAGCGGTTTTTCCAGCACATACGTCTTGCCGTCGAAGTCGCGCGTCTCCTTGCCGGCCGCGAGTTTCGTGCCGGCGCTGGTCCGCGTGTAGAAGCCCGCGATGCCGGCGCCCGCCGCGCGCATCCGCTCGCTCATCGTGCCTTGCGGCACCAGCTCCAATTCAATGGCGCCCTCGGCGAAGGCTTCCTCGAAACAATGAGAATCGCTGGTACGCGGGAACGAGCACACAAGTCTTCGGACGCGACGCTCCTTGATCAGCTTGGCGAGCCCGACTTCGCCCGTGCCGCTGTTGTTGCAGACGACGGTGAGGTCGCGTGCGCCAGAATCGAGCAGCGCTTGAATCAATTCCACCGGCTCGCCGACCGCGCCGAACCCGGCAAACAATAGCGTCGAGCCATCCTTGATCCCGGCGACCGCGGCGGTCACGTCTTTGACTTGCTTGTTGATCATTGCGCGCGTTTTCTCCGCCTTCTTCTTAGTGGATTTGCCGCGGCGATGAAAGCCAGCGCGGTGTTGTCACTTTTCCTTTTTCGGCGGCCGCTCGGTATGGATCGGCCGCAGCGACTTGATATAAACCGCGACGGCGTGGCGGTCGGCCTTCGTCAGCGCGCCTGTGCCCTTGACCACTTGCGCCATGCCGGAGCCGACGTAATCGAAGTCCGGCGTTTGCCCATCGGTCAGCAATTGGGTCACGTCATCGACGCTCCACTTGGCGGTCGCGCTCGACGGGTCCGAGGTGATGTTGGGCGCGTCCTGCTTGTCCGGCCCGTCGGGATTGCCGGAATACGCCATGGTTTCGTCGAGCGCGCCCAGCAAGTTGCGGGGGGTGTGACACTCCTGGCAATGGGCGACCGCCTCGGCGAGATAGCGGCCGCGCTGCCATTCCGCACTCCGGCCCGCCGCCGCTGGCAACGGTCCTTCACGGAAGAACAGAGCGCGCCAGAACCACAGCAGGAACCGCCAGCCGAACGGCGGCTTGATCTCGTTGGCCTGGTTGGGCTGCGCCACCGGCGTCACGGTGCGCAAATACGCATAGATGTCGGCGATGTCTCGATCGCTCAGATGGGTGAACGACGTGAATGGAAACACGGGATATAGATACTCGCCGCCATGGCCGATGCCGTCGCGGAGCGCGCGGTGAAAATCCGCCTCGCTCCAGCGGCCGATGCCATCGGTAGGATCGGGCGTGATGTTGGGCGCGTAGAACACGCCGAACGGTGTCGCCAACGGCGGTCCGCCGGCAAGAAACGGGCCCTTATGCTGCGTGTCGGTGTGACAGGACGTGCAATCGGCGGCCACGAACAGATATTCGCCGCGCTTCACCGCGGCGTCATCGGCCGCCGCGGGTGCGGCGACCGCAAGTGACGACACCAGGCCGAACGCTATTGCGGCGGCATCTTTTCGCGATAGGTGGAATGACACGCGCCGCAGCCATTCTTGCCGAGATTACCGATCGCCGCGAAAATCTTCGGCTTCTCGCCGGTCTTCACCGCATCGACCAGAGCCAGCTCCAACCCGGGCAGCTTCGCGATGATCGCTTTGAAATTATCCTGGTCGGTCCAGATGTTCGGCTTGGCGTAGGTTTTGACGTCCGGCAGATCGGCATTGCTGGTCCCCGCCGGAAACAGCGTCGGCAGCTTGGCACTCAGCGAATGCAGATCTTCGGCTTTCTGAATGGCGGTCGCCTGATCGCCCGACACGCCCTTGGCGAAATCGGCGATGTATTTCAGGTCGCCGGCTTGCCGTTTCATCGTGTCCTGACGTTCCTTCACGGCGGCGGCCTTGTCCTGGGCCACGACAGTGGCGGTAAAGCCGGACCCCAGCACGATCGCCACGCCGACGACGATGACGGCTCTGATCTTGTTCATCCTGCCCTCTCAGAAGTGACGTCGCGAATGATAGAGACGGCAGGTCTTTTCGTCTCGCAAATTTACGTGATGGCCGGATTGCGATGACGGCGTATTTACAACAACCCCAATTCCAGCCGCGCTTCCTCGCTCATCCGGTCCTGGGTCCAAGGCGGCGTCCACACTACTTTGACCCGTGCTTCCTTGATGCCCTCGACCTGTTTCACCGCCGTCTCGACCTCGCCCGGCAGCGCGATCGCCGCGGGACAGGCCGGCGTGGTCAGCGTCATCTCGACGTAGACCGTGCCGTCCTTATTGACGAGCAGCTCGTAGATCAAGCCGAGGTCGATCAGGTTCACCGGAATTTCTGGATCGCGCACCGTCTTCAGCGCCTCGACCACACGCTCCGTCAGCTTGGCGTCGGCCGGATCGGAATCCGGCCGCACCACGTCGGCGGTCATTTCGGCGGGATCGCCGGGAAAATCGAAAGGAGCTTTTTCGTCCATGATTCTACTCGGTCTTCACAGTGGCGCCGACAGCGCCGCTCTTGAGCGCGGCCTCAAACGCGTGCCATGCCAGCGTCGCGCATTTGACGCGCGCCGGATAGGTCTTCACGCCGGTCAGCGGCTCGAGCCGTTCGGCGTCGTCCTCAAGCTCCGCCGGCACACCTTTGTCGCCGCCGCCGGTCACCTTGGCGTGGAAGGATTTGAACAACGCATCGGCTTCGGCCAGCGTCTTGCCTTTGAGGATTTCCGTCATCAGCGACGCCGACGCCTGGCTGATCGCGCAACCCCTGCCCTCGAAGCTCACATCCTTGATCTTGTCGCCGTCGAGTTCGACATAGACCGTGACGCGGTCCCCGCATAACGGGTTGTGGCCGTTGGCGAAATGGCTCGGATGATCGAGCTTGCGAAAATTCCGCGGATGCTGGCCGTGGTCGAGAATGATGTCCTGATAGAGATCGCGCAAATCCATGGGCATCACCGCTTGAACGTCCTTTGCGCCGACTGTATAGCGGCGGCAAACGCGTCGATGTCGCGCTCGTCGTTGTAGACGCCGAACGAGGCGCGGGTCGTCGCGCCGAGGCCAAGCTTGTCCATCAGCGGTTGGGCGCAATGATGGCCGGCGCGCACCGCGACATTGTGCCCGTCGAGCAAGGTGGCAAGATCGTGCGGATGAATACCCTCGGCTTCGACCGAGAGAATGCCAAGCCGATGCTGCCCCGCGCCGACCAAACGCACCCCCGGCAACGTGGCGATCTTGTCGACACCATAGCCCGTAAGTCGTTCCTCGTGTGCGAGAATAGCATCGCGGCCGACGGCATCGACATAATCGAGCGCAATAGCGAGGCCGATGGCACCGGAAATGTCCGGCGTGCCGGCCTCGAAGCGCGACGGCGGGTCTTGGTACACCGTCTTCTCGAAGGTGACGTTGAGGATCATGTCGCCGCCGCCTTGGAACGGCGGCATGGATTCCAGAATCGCCTTCTTGCCGTAGAGCACACCGATACCAGTCGGGCCATAAATCTTATGGCCCGAGAAGACATAGAAATCGCAGTCGAGCGCCTGGACATCGACCGGCAGACGGGGCGCCGCCTGGCAGCCATCGACCAACACTTTCGCACCCTTGGTATGGGCCAGCCGCACAATCGCCTCGACCGGGACCATCGCGCCGGTGGCGTTGGCGAGCTGCGTCACGGCAACGAGTTTGGTGCGCGGCCCAATCGACTTTTCCAGAGCAGCAAGGTCGAGGCCGCCGGTCGCGTCGATCGGCGCCGCGACGATCTTGAAGCCGATGCGGTCGCGGAGAATCTGCCACGGCACGATGTTGGCGTGATGCTCCAGCTCGGTGAGCAGCACTTCATCGCCTTCCTTGAGGAAGGTGCCGCCCCAGCTATAGGCAACGAGATTGATGCCTTCGGTGGCGCCGCGGACGAACACGATCTCGCTGTCGTGCTTGGCGTTGAGAAATTTCGCGGCGCGCGACCGCGCTTTTTCATAGAGCTCGGTCGATTTCGCCGACAGGCGATAGACGCCGCGATGAATATTGGCATAGTCGGTCCGGTAGAAGTCCGAGACGCCGTCAATCACGACATTCGGCTTCTGCGAGCTGGCGGCGCTGTCGAGGAATATCAGCCCCGGATTGTTGGCGAAAATCGGGAAGTCGCGGCGCAGCGCTTGCGGGTCGAAGCTCATGCCGCCCCCTCATCCTGAGGAGTACGCGCAGCGTGCGTCTCGGAGGACAGCCAGCGGCGCACGTGGCCCGCGAGACGCTCACGCAATTCCGGCTGCTCCACGGCTTCGATGGCTTCGAGCACGAACGCCTCGATCAGCATGCGCCGCGCCTCGTCGGCGCCGATGCCGCGGGCGCGCAGATAGAACAGCGTGTCCTTGTCGAGGTCGCCAACAGCCGCGCCGTGCGCGCATTTGACGTCGTCGGCGAGGATTTCGAGTTCCGGCTTGGTGTCGACCGAGGCGCGCTCGCTCAGCAACAGCGCGCGGCTGGTCTGCTTCGCGTCGGTCTTCTGCGCGCCCTCGCGGACGCGGATCGTGCCGAGGAACGCGCCGTGCGAGCGCTCGTCGAGAACGCCTTTGAACAATTCATGTGTCGTCGCATTTGGGGCGGCATGATCCATGACGACCGCCGTCGTCGCGTCCTGATCGCCGCGTTGCAGATAGGCACCGGACACCTCGACATCCGAGGCGTCGCCGTGCACGACCTGCACGTCCTGGCGCGACAGGTTCGCGCCCAGGGCCAGTCCGAAATTCCGGTAATGCGCGGCATGCGCGAGCGTGACTCGGGCGACGGCAAAATGAATTGCGTCGGTGCTCTCGTCCTGGACCTTAATATGAGTCAGCGAAGCGCCCTCGCCGACCGAAATGGCCGTCACCGCATTGGTCCAGTAGAGACCCTTGCCGCGATACGTCTCGACGACCGTTGCCCGACTGTGCGGCGCCAGGACAACGACGTTGCGAAGATGGATCGACGCCGGCTCGGCACTGTCGGCGTCATGGATGATCTCAACTGGTTGATCGAGCATCACCCCGTCTTCCAAGGCTAGGACGAAACCATCGGCAAACAGTGCGGCATTCAGCGACGAAAACGGCTGCCCGCCCGCGAGGTCAGTGTCGCCGATCGCCTGTCGGACAATCTCCGGCCGCTCGGCGAGCGTCCGCGCCATCGTGGTAAGCCACGCTCCCTTGGGCAGCGCGCCGGACTTGAGTTCCAATTTGCCATGGCCCGGCTTGAACGACCGGTCCGCCAGCGGTCGCAAGCTCGTGAAGCGCCAGGCTTCCTCGCGGCGCGAGGGAAAGCCCCGCGCGCCGAACGCGGCCAGCGCCTTGCCGCGCGCCTCGCGCAGCCAAGCCGGCTCCTTGGCGTCCGTGCGGAACGCGTCAAGATAAGGCTCGGCTTCGGTCTTTACGCCCACCATCGCGCCCTCACGCGGCGTTCTCGATTCCGGCATAGCCGGATTTTTCCAGCTCGGCCGCCAGGCTCTTATCGCCCGAGCGCACGATGCGGCCCTCGCTCAGCACGTGGACGAAATCGGGCGCGACGTAATCGAGGAGCCGCTGGTAATGCGTGATCATGACGATGGCACGGTCGGGGGCGCGCAGCTTGTTTATCCCGTTCGAGACGAGTCGCAGCGCGTCGATGTCGAGGCCGCTGTCGGTCTCGTCGAGGATCGCGAGACGCGGCTCCAGCATCGCCATCTGGAAAATCTCATTGCGCTTTTTCTCGCCGCCGGAGAAGCCAACATTGACGGCGCGCTGCAAGAGGTCATCCTCGATTTCCAGCAACTTCAACTTTGCGCGCACCGTCTTGAGGAATTGCCCGGCGTCAAGTTCCGGCTCGCCCTTGGCACGGTGGATCGCATTCAGGGCCATGCGCAGGAAGTACATGTTGTTCACGCCCGGGATTTCGACCGGGTATTGGAACGCCAGGAAAATGCCCGCTCGCGCGCGGTCTTCGGGCGACATGGCGAGAAGATCGCGGCCGTCGTAGGTGACGCTGCCTTGGGTAATGTCATAGCCGTCGCGGCCCGCGAGGATACCGGCGAGCGTGCTCTTGCCCGAGCCGTTCGGCCCCATGATGGCGTGGACCTCGCCGGCCTTCACGGTCAGCGACACGCCCTTCAGGATCTCGCGTCCACCGTCAACCGAGGCGTGAAGGTTTTTGATTTCCAACATGGGATTAATCAGCCGACGCTACCCTCGAGACTGACCGAGAGCAATTTCTGCGCCTCGACCGCGAATTCCATCGGCAATTCCTTGAAGACTTCCTTGCAGAAGCCGTTGACGATCAGCCCCAGCGCGTCCTCTTGCGACAGGCCCCGCTGGCGGCAATAGAACATCTGGTCCTCGCTGATTTTCGACGTCGTCGCTTCGTGCTCGACTGTGGCCGAGCGATTGCGGACCTCGATATAGGGCACGGTGTGGGCGCCGCATTTCGAGCCGATCAGCAGTGAATCGCATTGGGTGTAGTTGCGCGCGTTCGCCGCCTTGGGCTGCACGCGAATCAGGCCGCGATAGGTATTCTGGCCCTTGCCCGCCGAAATCCCCTTCGAGATCACCGTCGAGCGCGTGTTGCGGCCCAAATGGATCATCTTGGTACCGGTATCGGCCTGCTGGCGGTTGTTGGTGACGGCAACCGAATAGAATTCGCCGACACTGTCGTCGCCTTCGAGCAGACAACCGGGATATTTCCAGGTGATGGCCGAACCGGTCTCGACCTGGGTCCATGAAATTTTCGACCGCGCGCCGCGGCAGGCGCCGCGCTTGGTGACGAAATTGTAGATGCCGCCTTTGCCCTCGGCGTCGCCGGGATACCAATTCTGCACCGTCGAATATTTGATTTGCGCATCGTCGAGCGCGACGAGTTCGACAACGGCGGCATGAAGCTGGTTCTCGTCCCGTTGCGGCGCGGTGCAGCCCTCGAGATACGAGACGTAGGCGCCTTTGTCCGCGATCACTAGCGTGCGTTCGAACTGGCCTGTCTTGGCGGCGTTGATGCGGAAATACGTCGACAGCTCCATCGGACAGCGCACGCCCGGCGGCACATAAACGAACGAGCCGTCGCTGAACACCGCGGAATTGAGCGCGGAATAGAAATTGTCGCCTTGCGGCACGACGGTACCAAGATACTGGCGCACGAGATCGCCATGCTCGCGCACCGCCTCGCCGAACGAGCAGAAGATGATGCCGAGTTCGCCGAGCTTGTCCTTAAAGGTGGTCGCGACCGAGACGCTGTCGAACACCGCGTCGACCGCGACGCCGGCTAGCGCCGCGCGCTCATGCAGCGGAATGCCGAGCTTGGCGTAGGTCTTCAGTAACTCGGGATCGACCTCGTCGATGCGATTTCGGCCCGACTTTCTGCTTCGGCGCGGAGTAGTAGCTCGCGGCCTGATAATCGATCGGCGGGAAATGCACGTTGGCCCATTTCGGCTCGGTCATCTTCTGCCATCGCCGATAGGCGCCGAGCCGCCATTCGAGTAGCCATTCCGGCTCGCCCTTCTGGGCCGAAACGAAACGAACCGTGTCTTCGCTAAGACCCGGCGGCGCGGTATCGCTTTCGATGTCGGTGACAAAACCGTATTTGTAGCCCTCGTTGACGAGCGCTTGCGCGGCGTCGCTCATGGCCGCACCGCTGGTTGCGCTTCAGAATTCGTCGGCGGGGGCGCGCCGAACGGCGTCAGCTCAGCAAGGGTGATCGCCGACAACGCCGCGCCGACGACACGGTTGATGCGCTGCCAATGCGGCTTGGTCGAGCAGAATTCGGCGCGCGAACAATCAGGTTGGTGCGACTGTGCATTGCGTCGGCGCAAGAATGCCGTCGATCGCGGCGATCACCTCGGTGAGCGGAATCTGGTTGGCCGGCCGCGCCAGGCGGTAGCCGCCGGTCGCGCCGCGCGCGCCTGTAACGATGCCGGCATGGGCCAGCGTCTTAAGAACCTTCGCGACCGTGGCGCGCGGCAGCCGCGTTTCGGTGGCAAGCGCCGCGGCCGTTGTCTGGCGTTCCGGCACCATCGCCAAATGGGTCGCGACGATGACGCCGTAATCCGCCAGCTTGCTCAGGATGATCATGCCTAACCCGTGGAAATTGCCCATTTATCCGCGCCCGCCACCAATTCGGACTGGCACGGTACGGATTAAGTTGGGACTTAAATCATATGTTCAACCTGGTGCCAACGAAAAATTCACAAAAGAACGAACGCATAACACTTGAAAAAATAACGCTCCTCGCAATCCATATCCGGATGATCCTGGATGCGTGGAAGAGTGGGAAGCGGCCGAAGAATTTTGCGCCGATCAAGCTCGGCGGGGAAAACTAAAGCCGGGCTATGACGGCTTTGGTGCCGACTACAATAAATAACTGCTCGGAGACGTGCCCGAGCGCTGCGGTGGAAACCCAACGCCTAGTGAAGGCTAAGGGAGATCAAGCGATGCCAAATGTGACTTACGAAGATCTAGAAACGCAGTTTGATATGCTACGGCGAGAGCCAGAAAAGTTTCTCGAATTGGCGAATGATTTTCTCAGCGATAACCCTGAACATGCGGGCGGCTATTTTTCGCGACACTTCGCTTGGCAACGGCTCGGCGAATCGCAACGCGCCCTCGATGATCTCGACATCTCACTTCGCCTGGAACCGCACCCAACCACGTACCGAACGAAAGGCCGAATTTTGTATAAGATGAAGCAATATCAGGCGGCCATCGAGGCTTTCAATGCTTCGAGATCAATGGATCCGCAAGCATGGATGGACGCTTACGGCCCACTATTTCGTGCTGACTGCCATGCCCGACTCGGCAATGAAGCGGCGGCGCTCGCGGATTGCGCCTTACTCAAAGACGATCACTTCCTACCCCACGGCCTCTTCGGCACGCCCAGGGGAAATAAGGAAGAGGTGATCGCCGAAATTCGGCGACGCGCAGCCGCCGCACGGACCGCACAGAAGGGCGCCTAATTCACTTCGGCTGTACATTCTGGTCGCCACCGGGGGTGCCGGGCGGCGGAATCGACGGCTTCGCCGGTTGTGTTGGGCGGCGGCTTGACCACGCTATGGTCGTCGGTCGGCGGCGGATGTATCACCCCCTTCGATTGCGACAATTTCTTGCTGGGCGATTCGGTTTGCCCGGTGGCGCCTGTTGCCGCGCCCTGGTCATCCTGCTGACTGGGCGCGTCGGCGACCTGCTCGGCCAGCATGAGCCGAATGGGTGGCGCCGCGTCGGCATAGGCGGAGCCGGCCATGACAGCCACGGTCACGAGCGCTAACGATAGTAACTTCATGGCGACCCTCCTTTTGATCGGTGGAGCCCGCAAAAAACCAACCAGAATTCAGAGGGGAAAGTTCCTTTCTTCATTCCGCTCACCGACAGGGAACCATTAACTAGGCAACGGGGTACATGAGGTGATGAAACTGCTCGTTATCGAGGATGACCGCGAAGCCGCGAACTATCTTCAGAAAGCCCTCACCGAAAGCGGCTATGTGCGTCGATCATGCGGCAGACGGCCGCGAAGGTCTGTTCCTCGCCACCTCCGGCAAATACGACGCGCTGATCGTCGACCGCATGCTGCCGGGCATGGACGGGCTGTCGCTGATCGCCGCGTTGCGCGCCGCCGAAATCGGCGTCCCGGTCCTGATCCTGAGCGCGCTCGGCGCGGTCGACGACCGGGTCAAAGGTTTGCGCGCCGGAGGAGACGACTATCTGGTCAAGCCGTTCGCCTTCGCCGAATTGCTGGCGCGGATCGAGGTGCTGCTGCGCCGCGGCGGCGCGCCGGCGGCGACGACGCGGCTCAAGGTCGGCGACCTGGAGATGGATTTGCTGGCACCGCCACGTGACGCGAGCCAGGCAAGAACATCGAGTTGCTGCCGCGCGAATTCCGCCTGCTGGAATTTCTGATGCGTCACGCCGGCCAGGTGGTGACGCGGACCATGCTTTTGGAGAATGTCTGGGATTATCATTTCGACCCGCAGACCAACGTCATCGACGTCCATGTCAGCCGCCTGCGCCACAAGATCGACCGCGGCTTCGACCATGCCGCTTTTGCAAACCATTCGCGGCGCCGGTTATAGTTTGCGCCCCAACTGAGGCGGACGAGGCATGTTCCGGCTGCTGCGCACCAACGCGTTCCGCCTCGCGGCGCTTTACATGGTGCTGTTCGCCGCGTCGGTGCTGACGCTGCTGGCCTTCATCTACTTCTCCACCGCGAATTTCGTCGAGCGCCAGACCGAAGAGACCATCGGCGCCGAGATCACCGGCCTGCATGAGCAATACCGCGAGCACGGGCTGCTCGGCCTGATCGAGGCGATCAATTCGCGTACGCCGCATCCGAACGCAACGAGCCGACGCTCTATCTGCTCGCCGACCCGCGGCTTCATCGCATCGCGGGCAATCTATCCGGCTGGCCGCAGACGAGCCGATCAACGCCAACCGGCTGGGTGCGCTTTTCGGTGGCGCTGACCCGCGGTGGCGTTCCCGTCGACCTATGACGCGCTGGCCTCGGTGCTTCATCCTGAACGGCGATTACCGGCTGCTGGTCGGGCGCGATCTGCGCGACGCCGTGGTGTTTCGCGCGCGCGTCGAGCAGACGCTGTTCTTCGCGGCCCTGCTGACGCTGGCGCTGGGCTTGGTCGGCGGCCTTTTCATGACGCGCAACGTGCTGCGCCGGATCGAGGCGGTAAACCGCACCAGCGCCAGCATCATTCAAGGCGATTTTTCCGAGCGCGTGCCGGTCACCGGCAGCGGCGACGAATTCGACCAGCTCGCCGCCAACCTCAACGCCATGCTCGACCAGATCGAGCGGTTGATGGCCGGCATGCGCCAGGTCACCGACAATATCGCGCACGACCTGCGCACGCCGCTGTCGCGACTGCGCGCGCGGCTCGAAGTGACGTTGCTGGAGCGACCCGACACCAACCGATATGCCGAAGCGCTGGCCGAAACCATCGCCGAGGCCGACCATCTGCTCGGCACCTTCAACGCGCTGCTCAGCATCGCCGAGGCCGAGGCCGGGGCACGCGCCGCGACACCATGGCGGAAGTCGAGCTCGACGAGATCGCGCGCTCGGTCGCCGACCTCTACGAGCCGGTGGCGGAGGAAAAGGGCCTTACGCTTGTTCTCGACATCGCATCGCCGGCGCCGGTGCGCGGCGACCGCCACCTCCTGTCGCAAGCGATCGCCAATCTGCTCGACAACGCGCTGAAATACACGCCCGAAGGCGAAGTCCGGCTGATCGTCCAGCGCTACCGACGAGGCCACGTCCAGCTCGAAATCGCCGATACCGGACCCGGCGTTCCCGCCGACCATCGCGAGCGCGTGTTCGACCGATTTTTCCGGCTGGAAAACAGCCGCAGCACGCCCGGCAATGGCTGGGCCTCAGTCTCGTGCGCGCCGTTGCCACGCTTCATGGCGGCGATGTGCGTCTCGAGGACAATCGCCCCGGCCTCAAGGCGATCATGGTATTGCCCGCGGCGCCGGAGCGGACGATGGTCGCCATCAGTCGATCGGCGGCCTGACCAATCGGCGCTCGCCGTTCAAGCGCTCGGCCGTCTCGGCCACAAGGCGCGAAGATCGCCGGCGCAAAGGCCGGCGCTGCGCATCACCGGCACCATCACTTCGTCGCCGAGCAGTTCGTCGATGCTGGGTTCGACACCACCGGATTTCCAATTGCGCATGCTGGTCCTCCTACTAGGGAGTTGAGCGGCCAGTATCCTTAGAATTGGTGTCGATAATGTGGCGATTGCCTAAAATTTATCGGGATGACCGGCGTGACCGCGTTCGCACGCCCTTCTTCGCCGACGCGGACCGCGCCGCCGCGGGACGCTGCGCCGATTTCCGACCGCCGATCCGCCCGCCTTTGCGCGCCGGCGCCTTATTCGTGCGCTTGCCAACGCCGGAGCCTGACTTGCGGCCCCCGCCCGTCATTTTGTTGACGGTCGCCCACGCGCGGCGCTCGGCCTCGCGTTCGCCTACGCCGCGCGATTCATATTCGTCCTCGATATCGCGCGCCTGACGCCTCTGTTTCGCGGTGTAGCTCGCCTTACTGCCTCGTGCCATTCGCGCTCTCCCAAAACGTTCCCACTCATCCTGGAACGCAAGAAAGCAACGCCGTGTTCCGCGTCAGGCCAGAGCGAGAACGTGGATCACGCGGTTCGCCAGCATTTCCTTGGTCTTGGCGCCGTAGGCCGCCATGTGCGGCGACGCGGCATGCGCCCGCAACGCCTCGGGGCTTTCCCATTTCTCGATCACGACGAATGTGTCGTCGCCGAACTTGGCGGGACTGGTGCCGGTATCGACAGCGGCGCCGTATTCGATGCAGCCATTTTCCGCGCGCACCGCAGGGACGTTGGCGTTGAACGCGGCTAGGACCGCGTCACGCTGACCCGGTTTGGCGGTGATGACGGCGATGACATGAATCATAATTTCCTCCCCTTATGCTGTCGGCCGTTTTGGAATGTCGAGGCCGCGCTGCACCGCGGGCCGTGACAGGCCACGCTCCAGCCACGCCGGAACATTCTTCAGTTTGTTCCATTCGACGAGCTCGCCGGCGCCGTAGAAGCCGTTGATGGTCCGCACCCAGCCGAATATCGAAATGTCGGCGATGGTGTACTCGTCGCCCATGATCCATTGCTTCCGGCGAGATGCGCGTCGAGAACGTTGAGCACGCGCTTGGTCTCGGTGACGAAGCGCTGCAGCGGCCGCTTGTCCTCGATGTCCTTGCCGGCGAATTTGTGGAAGAAGCCGACCTGACCGAAAATCGGCCCGATTGCCCGCCATCTGGAAGAATACCCATTCCATCGTCTCGTAGCGCCGCGCCGGTCGCGCGACATCAGCTTGCCGGTTTTCTCGGCGAGATAGATCAGGATCGCGCCCGACTCGAATAGGCCGATCGGCTTGCCGCCCGGCCCGTTGGGATCGACGATCGCCGGGATCTTGCTGTTGGGATTGAGCGCCGTGAACTCCGGGCGTGAAAGTCTCGTTCTTCATGATGTTGACAGCGTGCGGCTCGTAAGGAAGATCGCCGATCTCCTCAAGCGCGATCGACACCTTCACGCCGTTCGGCGTCGGAAACGAATAAAGCTGCAGCCGGTCGGGATATTGCGCCGGCCAACGCTTTGCGATCGGAAATGCGGACAAATCGGCCATTCACCGCTCCCAGATGGTTTGCGCGCATGATTAGACCATCCGGCGTTTGAAATCATGGCAAATCAGCCGGACACATTTTCACGGCTTTCTAGATTCTGCAAGACCGGAGTCCGGATCGGCCGCGATTGGAAGACTCGCGCGGACGAATCGAATGGCGACGCCGCGAACGACGCGCTATTGTTGGTATAGCAGTATTTGCTTCGGCTACTTGCGCACCGCTCCACAAGAGCGTTCCTCAAGAAATTTGAGGCTCAGCACTGTTCGTGACGCGCGAGTTCGTGCGCCGTGGATTGCTCACGACAAGGAACCTCACATGGCCGGGAGGACGCGCCAAACGACGTTGCGATCGGCGCGCTACGCCGTCGAGGCCGCAGCGCTGTTGGGCGTCATGGCTATCTTTGCGTGCCTGCCGGTCGATTTGGCATCCGCCGCCGGCGGGCTGCTCGGACGTGTCATCGGGCCACGTCTTGGCGTTTCGCGCCGCGCGATGAACAATCTGCACTTGGCGATGCCGAACAACGACCGCATTCAGAATTGGGCGATCATCCGCGGCATGTGGGATAATTTGGGTCGCTCGATGGCCGAATATCCGCACCTTAAATGGATTTGCTCGCCGCGTTCCGGTCGCGTCGAGATCGTCAACAAAGAGGGCATCGACGCCATGCTCGCCGACGGCAAGCCCGGCATCGTCTTCAGCGGGCATTTCGGCAACTGGCAAGTCGGTCCCTCGACGGCTCATCGGCTCATGGGCGAATCGCTCCTGTCGGTCTATCGACCGCCGAATAATCCATGGGTCAACATGATGCAGCGCCGCCAATTTCTGGCGCGCCGAGCCGTTCCGAAAGGATCAGACGGGAGCCGACGAATCCTGCTGCATATGCGGCGCGGCGGTCACGTCGGCTTATTGGTTGACCAACGGCAGAACAATGGCGTTGGGGTCCCGTTCATGGGCCGTTTGGCGATGACCGCGCCCGGCGTCACGCGGCTCGGCAGTCATTTCGATTGCCCGGTCGTTCCTATTCGTACCGAACGGCTGAAGGGGGTGAGCTTCCGCTTCACCGTGCTCCCGCCGTTCAATGTCACCGAGACGGGCAATCAAGAAACGGACGAAATTGAGAACTTGACCCGAATTAACGTGCTCATTGCCTCCTGGGTACGGGCC
>CAWKOL010000012.1:0-59458 GCA_963851285.1 uncultured Alphaproteobacteria bacterium | reverse complement strand
TCATCGCCGTCGCGGTGTGGCAGAACTACGACGCCGTCAACACGGCGGTCGACCGCGAGGCGAGTCTGGTCAGCAACCTCTATCGCGATGCTGTCGCGTTGCCCGATCCGATCCGGAGCCAGTTGCGCGGCGAGCTCGACCAATATTTGACCACCGTCATCGATACGGAATGGCCCGTACAGCGTTCCGGCCGGATCAAGAAGCGCGGCTGGCAAGCGCTCAATCATTTCCATGCCGTGCTGGCACGGACGAAAGCGGACGGGCCCAACGAGGCGATGGTTCACGCCGAAATGTTGCGGGCGCTCAACAATCTTTACGACGCGCGGCGGACGCGGCTCCTGTCGGCGCGCGGCGGGCTGAATGGATTCATCTGGACCATACTACTGCTCGGGGGCGCCATCACCGTCGCGTTTTCCTATGTCTTCGGCGTGCGCAGCTTGCCGATGCACTTCGTCATGACGGGCATGCTGTCGGCGTCGCTTGCCTTGGTCTTTACGCTGATGCTCGCGCTCGATCAGCCGTTTCGCGGCAGCCTCGGCATTGAGCCGGCGCCGTTCATCGACGTGCAGAAGGAATTACGACACTTGCCCGCGGGCGACTGATCTAGGCGCCGCGCACCGGCGTCATCAGATTCACGGTGACGTTCTTGCGCTGCGTGAAGCTGTCGAGCATGCCTTCGAGCGAGAACTCGCGGCCGATGCCGCTCTGCTTGTAGCCGCCATAGGAATGGCCCGGCACCTGGCCGAGCCCTTGGTTCACCTGGACCCAGCCCGATTGGATCGCGTGCGCGGCGCGCAAGGCCCGGCCGATCTCGTGCGTCCAGACGTACGCCGCTAGGCCGTAATGGCTGTCGTTCGCCATGCGGATCGCGTCCTCTTCGTCGCGCCACGGAATCGCGACCAGCACCGGGCCGAAAATCTCCTCGCGCGCGAGGCGCCAGTCGTTCGAGGAATCCGCGAACACGGTCGGGATGGCGAAATAGCCCTTCGGCGCAGCGGTCCTTCCTTCGGCGGCAGGCCGCCGAACACCAGCGTCGCTTCCTTGCGCTTCAGCCCGTCCTCGAGATAGCCGCACACCTTGGTGAACTGCTTGTTGTTGATGATCGAGCCGATATCGGTCGCTTCCTCGAGCGGATCGCCGATCTTCAGCGCCTCGGCCTTTTTCTTCGAGCTTGCGCGAGGAAGCTGTCGAAAATGTCGGCGTGGAGGAACATGCGCGAGCCGGCGGTGCAGGATTGGCTCTGCCGCGTGAAGCGCATCGCGCCGACGATGCCGTCGACCACCCACTCCTCGTCGCAATCGGGATAGACGATCGAGGGGCTCTTGCCGCCGAGCTCGAGCGACACCGGCACGATACGTTCGGCGGCGGCGCGCATCACCGACTTGCCGACCTCGGTCGAGCCGGTGAAGCTGAGTTTGCGCACCAGCGGATGATTGGCGAGCGGCGCGCCGCATTCCGGGCCGAAGCCGGTCAGCACGTTGAGCACGCCCTTCGGCAGGAACTCCTGGCAGATCTCCGCCATCAGCAGCACCGCGAGCGGCGCGTCCTCCGCCGCCTTCATCACCAGCGTATTGCCGGCGCAGAGCGCGGGCGCGATCTTCAAAGCGCCCAGCAGGATCGGCGCGTTCCACGGAATGATGGCGCCGACGACGCCGAGCGGCTCACGCCGCGTGTAGCTCAACACATGCTCGCCGAACGGAATCGTCTCGCCCTTGAGCTCGCTGCGCGAGGCCGCCGAAATAGCGGAAAATATCGGCGGTGTTCTTCGCCTCGGGCCGCGCCTGGGTACGGAGCGCGTTGCCGTTTTCCCACGCCAGAAGGCGCGCGATCTCCTCGAGCCGCGCCTCCATCGCTTCCGCGATCTTGAGGAGGATGCGGCCGCGGTCGCGCGGCACGACGCGCGACCAGGCGGGGAAGGCGCGATGCGCCGCGGCGACCGCGCGGTCGACATCGTCGGCGTTGCCGCGCGGCACTTCGGCGATCGGCTTGCGCTTCGCGGGGTTCTCAACGGTGATGGTCTGACCCGACGCGCTATCGACCCACGCGCCGTCGATCAGCATGCGCCGGTTCAATAGCGTCGAGGTCTTGGCAACTTCGTCCATGACGGCCATCGCGCGCTCCCGTTATCTAGCTGTTATCCCAGGCGCTTTACGCCGGTCGGCTGCCGTGTGCAAGCGGCTACGTCGCGACCTTGCCCGGCGCCGTTTTCCGATAGCCCAGGCACGGCGTTTTCGATGCGCCTCGTCCTTGTGTCAACTCTCCGCCGACATCGCGATCGTGGTCCAGCGCCGGGTGAAAAAATATTTAGGCGGACAGAATCTGGAAACGCTCCAATCTGATCTCATATGACGCGTGTCGCCAAGACCGGGTAGCGGCAGCGACATAATCGGACATCGCGGAGATCAAGGGGGTCTGTGCCCGCTTGTGTTGTAGGAGCACCCATGACGGATGCGGCGACTTTTCGCGCGCGTGCGGAAGAATGCGAGCGCTTGGCGGAGATGCCGGGTTACGAAAATCACCGCGATTTATTACTAGAGATAGCCGCCAGGTGGCGAGAGCTGGCGCGCGACATGGAAACGCATGATCCTGCTCGAAAGCCACGGACAAAGCCCAAGAGACCTCGCAAATAACGGCGGCGGGGAGGGCGACGATCAGGCGCCCGACGATGCCGACATGCGAAAGATTTGGCAGGACATCCTGCGCTGCGAGTTCGATCCTCCGACAGCAAACCGATCCAAAGCTGCGTCAGGTGCTGACCGACATGATCGAGGAGTTGAAGCGCGGCATCGGCAAGGCGCGGTCCTGACGGTTCGTCTCGCGTAAAGGACAATCGATCGCTCGGCATGCGCCAAGATTCAATTCCGCCGCGTGCCCCGCTCGACGGTCCACGCGGCCGATTACTTCGCGCTGCTGAGCTTCGTGCCGTCGAGTTGCTTCAACGCCAACAGCTTGGTCGCGCAATTGTCGGCGATGGCGTTGGCGAAATCGCTGCCCGCCTTGGTGTCAGGCGCCGCGGTCCAGCCGCCCTTCACCAAGAAATCGTCTTGATTGTAATTGTCGGCGCTTTTCTTGAGCTTTTGCCATGCCGCGACCGCGTTGGCCTGTTGTTCGAAGCGCGCGACGCAAAATGGCGAGGTCGCGGCGACGACCGCCAATTCAGCGCTTTGCTGCGCCATGGTGCTGGCGTCGCTCGCGCTGACCCAGCCTAAACCCCAGGTGAGAACGCCCCACCACACAAGGGCGCCGCCGATAACGCCCCAGACGGCCGGCTTGATCCAAGCGGGAATTTTCGACTGCATGTCACGCGCTCCTCGGTTGGCGAGAAGGCGGCCGCGCAGACCGACGCCGCGGGGTTCGCTCGCCCGGCTCGCTTGGTTGGATCGTCGCTCGTTCCGTTCGGCGATCCAATTTCGGACAACAAACACAGATGCGAATGCCTAATCAATACAACGTCGGTCCGGTATTGTTCAGTTAAATTAAGTTTAGACCGCGCTTTTCATTTGGCCGCGCGCCGATCTTTCAAATAGTTGGTCTCCGTCAAGATTGACGGCCGGCGGCAAACTTCGCCATCGCTGGCGAGGAATTGCGAGAAGCGACTTCGCATCCCATAGTGCGCGCGCCTCCAGCCACGCGAGCCGCCATGCCAGCGCCCAAGCCGCCCGCCTTCGAAACGCTTGAGCCTGCACGCGGGGCAGCACCCCGACCCCGTCACCGGCGCGCGCGCCGTGCCGATCTACCAGACGACGTCCTACGTGTTTCAGGACGCCGACCACGCGGCCGCGCTGTTCAACCTCGAACGCGCCGGCCACATCTATACGCGCATCTCCAACCCGACGACGGCGGTGCTGGAGGAGCGCATCGCGGCGCTCGAAGGACGGCGTCGGCGCGGTCTGCACCGCGAGCGGCATGGCGGCGATGCATCTCGCCATCGCGACCCTGCTCGGCGCCGGCGATCATATCGTCGCCTCGACCTCGCTCTATGGCGGCACGATCAACCTGCTGACGCACACGCTGCCGCGCTTCGGCATCACCACGAGCTTCGTCAATCCGCGCGATCTCGCCGGCTTCCGCGCCGCGATCCGGCCCGAACACGCGGCTGGTCATCGGCGAGACCATCGGCAATCCCGGCCTCGAAGTGCTCGACATTCCGGCGGTCGCGGAAATCGCGCACGACGCCGGCGTTCCGCTGCTGATCGACAACACGTTCGCGACGCCGTATCTCAGCCGCCCGATCGAATGGGGCGCCGACATCGTCGATGCACTCGCTCACCAAATGGATCGGCGGGCACGGCATCGCCATCGGCGGCGCCATCGTCGATGGCCGGCAATTTCGACTGGACGCGCGTCGGGCAAGTTCCCGACCCTGACCGAGCCCTATGCCGGCTATCACGGCCTCGTTTTCGCCGAGCAGTTCGGCCCGGCGGCGTTCGTCATGCGCGCGCGGACCGAGGGCCTGCGCGATTTCGGCGCCTGCCTGTCGCCGAACAACGCGGTCCAGTTGCTGCAAGGCGTCGAGACGTTGTCGCTGCGCATGGAGCGCACATGCGCGAACACGCACGCCGTGCTGGCGTTCCTGACCAAGAACCCGGCGGTCGACTGGGTGCTGCATCCGTCGCTTGACGAGCCATCCCGATCACGATCTGGCGAAGCGCCTGCTGCCGCGCGGCGCCGGCTCGATCGTCAGCTTCGGCATCAAGGGCGGGCGCGCGGCGGCGCAAGAAATTCATCGAGGCGCTGAGGCTCGCGAGCCATCTCGCCAATGTCGGCGACGCCAAGACGCTGGTGATCCATCCCGCCAGCACGACGCATCAGCAGATGGACGCGGCGCAACTCAAGGCGGCGGGCGTCGGCGAGGACATGGTGCGGCTCTCGGTCGGGATCGAGGGCGCGCAGGACATCATCGACGATCTGGCGCAGGCGCTGCGCGCCTCGCAACGGGCGTGAGGATTACCGGCGCATGATTCGTCGCCCAATAAAGCACCACCCCGGCGAACGCCGGGGTCCATCGTGGTCGCGATACGGGGAGTGCTGGAACAAGGCCGAGTGTCGCGCGGGGTGCGGCCCGTTCCGCCCTTGAGCATGGACCCCCGCGTCCGCGGGGGTGGTATTTCCATTTAACCGGAACGGCATTCGAGACCATGCATCTGATCATTAACGGCATCGACGCGTTCGTGGCCACCGGTGGCCGCGCCTTCGACGCGACACTGCCGGCGGTGGTGCTGATCCATGGTGGCGGCATGGATCATTCGGTGTGGGCGCTGCACAGTCGCTGGTTCGCGCATCACGGCTACGCCGTGCTGGCGCCGGATCTGCCGGGCCACGGCCGGTCGGCGGGCGCGCCGCTCAAGAGCATCGCCGATATGGCCGATTGGGTCGCGGCGCTGATCGCGGCGGCGGGCGTGACGAAGGCGTGGGTCATCGGTCATTCGATGGGCTCGCTGGTCGCGCTGGAGACGGCGGCACGGCATCCGGATCGTGTTTCGGCGCTGGGCCTGATCGGTACGTCCGCGCCGATGACCGTCGGGGTCGAATTGCTGAAGGCCGCCGAGGCGAACGATCATGTGTCCGTCGACATGGTTTCGCTGTGGTGCCTCGGCACGACGGCGACCACGGGCGGCAATCTCGCGCCGGGCCTGTGGATGCTCGGCGGCGCCGAGCGCTTGCTCGAAGCGAGCCGGCCCGGGGTACTGTTCAATGATCTGAGCGCCTGCAACGCTTATAAGGATGGCTTGGCCGTGGCGGCACGCGTCACCGTACCGGCGACGGTAATTCTCGGCGAACGCGATCTGATGACGCCGCTCGAGGCGGGTAAGGCGTTGGCGGCCGTGCTGCGCGGCGCGCGCACGGCGGTACTCGAAGGCGCCGGCCATCTGATGATGGCCGAGCGCCCCGACGAGGTACTGGCGGCGCTTCGGGCTACGCCACCGGCACTTTGATGTCTGCGGCTCCATATAGGAGGCGAGGCCCATACGCGCCGAGCTCGCGGCCGACGCCGGACTCCTTGAAGCCGCCGAACGGCATGTCGGCCTCGCTGCCGACATGGTGGTTGACCCAGACCGTGCCGGCCTCGATGCGCTTCGCCACTTCCGCGCCGCGCTCGAAATCGGTGGTCCAGACCGACGCGCACAGGCCGAAGCGCGTGTCGTTGGCGCGGCGCACCGCCTCCTCGACGTTCTTGTATTTCAGCACCGGCAGCACCGGGCCGAACTGCTCCTCGCGGACGAGGCGCATCTCGTCATTGGCGTCGGCGACGATGGTCGGCGCGATGAAATAGCCCGGCCGGTTGAGGGTGTGGCCGCCCGCGGTGATGCGCGCGCCCTTGTGCTTCTTGGTGTCCTCGAGGATGCCGTTGACCTTGTCGAACTGCATCTTGTTCTGCAGCGGCCCCATCTCGACGCCGTCCTCGAAGCCGTCGCCGACGCGGTGCGACAGCGCCAGCTTGGTCAGGCCTTCGACCAGCGGCTCATAGAGCTTTTCCGGCGCATAGACGCGCTTCACCGCCATGCAGATCTGGCCGGCGTTGAGGAAGGCGCCGCGGAAGATGTTCGGCGTGATCGCTTCGATGTCGGCGTCTTCGAGCACGATCGCCGGATCGTTGCCGCCGAGCTCCAACGTGACGCGCTTCAACGTGCCGCGGCGCTCGCCATCACCTTCTTGCCGGTCGGGACCGAGCCGGTGAAAGAGATGCGGTCGATGCCGGGATGCTCGGTCATCCATTGGCCGAGCTCGTTGCCGCCGCGCGACGACGTTGAGCACGCCGCGCGGCAGCGTCGTCGCGCGCCGCCTCGCCCATGAGCAGCGTCGCCAGCGGCGTATAGGGCGACGGCTTCAACACCATCGTGTTGCCGGCATAGAGGCCGTGCGCGATCTTGTGCGCGGCCAGGATGATCGGGAAATTCCAGGGCGTGATGGCGCCCACGACGCCGATCGGGTGATAGACGATCTCGACGCGGTGCTTGCCGTCGTTGCGGATCGAGCTCCGAGGTCAGCTCCTCGGTGCACATTGCTTCGAGCTCATGGACGGCGCCGCCGATCTCCCACTTCGCCTGCCCGACCGGCTTGCCCTGCTCGCGGGTCAGCACCGGGCCGATCTCGTCGATGCGCTTGGCGAGGGCATGGGCGAAGGCGGCGATGGCGCGCGCGGCGCTCGGCGAAGCTCTTTGCGGCCCAGGCCGGAAACGCGCGGCGCGCCGCCGCGACCGCGCGGTCGAGCTGTTCGCGCGAGGCGTCGGGGCATTGCGCGAACGATGCTCGCCCGCCGCCGGATTGATGACGTCGAAGCTGGCCGCGCTGGTCTCGGCTTTGGCCGTCGATGGTATGGGTGAATTGCTGTGCCATATGTCGTTGCTCCTATGGCAGCGTGATGGATTGCGCGGTAAAGGGGGCCGGTTTTTGGCCCGTAGGTCCGATCGCTCTAAACACACGATATATTTGACGCGATATAACGTCAAACGCTTGCCGTCGGTCACCCGGCGTCGCCCTAGGTCGTTATATTTTAACATACATAGCGAATCCGGCCGGCACACGGCCTAAACTCCGCGCCTTTCGTGGACCAACGCGGGTCAAATCAATGACGCGATCGGGCGGCTTTTGCTTTTTTCTCCTTGCCGTGGCGGCGATTGTTGGCGTGGCGGGCGCCTCGGCCCGCGCCATGGATCGCAGTGAATATCTGGCGCGGGCGGGCGATTGCGTCGCCTGCCATTCGGTGCCCGGCGGCAAGGCGTTCGCCGGCGGCCTCAAAATGGGCACGCCGCTCGGCAATATCTATTCGACCAACATCACGCCCGACAAAGAGACCGGCATCGGCAATTATACGCTCGCCGATTTCGACGCGGCGCTGCGGCGCGGCGTGGCGAAAGACGGGCATCACCTCTATCCCGCGATGCCGTATCCGTCCTATGCCAAGCTCACCGACGCCGATGTCGCGCGCGCTCTATGATTTCTTCATGAAAGACGTGCCGCCGGCCCATGTCGCGAACCGGCCGAGCGAAATTCCGTGGCCGCTCAACATGCGCTGGCCGATCGCGCTGTGGAACGTCGTCTTCATGGATCATGCCGTGTTCCAGCCGAAGAGCGGCGAGAGCGAGGCGTGGAACCGCGGCGCCTATCTGGTCGAAGGGCTGGGTCATTGCGGCGCGTGCCACACGCCGCGCGGCCTCGCCTGGAACGAGGAGGCGCTCGACAGCAGCGACGCCAAATTCCTGTCGGGCGCGATGCTCGATTTCTGGTCGGCGCCCAATCTGCGCGGCGATCCGAACGCGGGCCTCGGCCGCTGGTCGAAGGCCGATCTGGTGCAGTTCCTCAAGACCGGACACAACAACGACGGCGCGGTGTTCGGCTCGATGATCGACGTCATCAACAATTCCTCGCCCTATCTGAGCGACGCCGATCTCGACGCGATCGCGACGTATATAAAGTCGCTGCCGGCGACGGACCCGAACCAGCCGGTCTGGGCCTATGACGGCGCAACGACGACGATGCTGCGCGTCAGGCCGTCCGGCGGACCGCGGCGCCGCAATCTATCTCGGCCAGTGCGTATCGTGCCATGTCGATACCGGGCATGGGCTTCGCGCCGTTCCTGCCGCCGCTCGCGGGCAACCCGACGCTGCTCGATAACGATCCGTCGTCGCTGATCAACATCGTGCTGAACGGCTCGAACCAGATCGTCATCAAGGGCACGCCCGACGCCTATCGCATGCCGGAATTCCGCATCAATCTGTCGAACCAGGAGATCGCCGACGTGGTGACCTTCATCCGCCAAAGCTGGGGCAATCGCGCGAGCGCCGTGACGGCAGACCAGGTCGCGGCCATGCGCCACGCCACCGACCCGTCAAGCGACCAGGTGATTATTTTGAAGATGCGGTGATAAACAAGAATTTTAAACGCCAAGGCGCGAAGACGAGCCATGCCTGCGTAGAGGAGAAGCATTGTTTTTCTTCGCGCCTTGGCGTGTTGGCGTTTCTGATTTTGTAATTTTTCTTTTTCTTCGTCATGGCTGGGCTTGACCCGGTCATCTCAAGCCGGCGACGGGCATCCGTCACTCGCCCGAGACCCGCGGGTCAAGCCCGCGGGCGACGGAGCAGAGAAGGGACAGACCCGTCAGAAACTCGCGGTGCGCGTCGACAAATCCTGGTCCATCAGCGGCAGGCGGCGGATGCGCTTGCCGGAGACGGCGAAGATCGCGTTGGCGACGGCGGGCGCGATCGGCGAGGTGCCGGGCTCGCCGACACCGCCCCATTTCTTGCCGCCGGTCATGGCCAGATGCACCTCGATCTTCGGCGCCTGGGCGAGCCGCACCATCTGATAGGAGTCGAAATTGCCCTGCTCGATGGCGCCGTTCTTGACCGTCATCTTGCCGTAGAGCGCGGCGGACAGGCCGAAGATGGTGCCGCCCTCCAACTGCTCGGCGGTGGTCAGCGGGTTGACCGCGTGGCCGCAATCGATCGAATAGACCACGCGCTCGACCTTGAGCTTACCGTCCGGCGACAGGTCGATCTCGGCGACGCAGCCGACGACGCTGCCGAAACATTCGGTGATGCCGATGCCGCGGCCCTTGCCGGCCGCCATCGGCGAGCCCCAGTTGCTTTTCTCGGCAAGCGTGTTCAGCACCTTCATCCAGTCGGGCCGGTGGCTCAGCATGGCGCGGCGGTATTCAACCGGGTCCTTGCCGGCGGCGTGCGCCATTTCGTCGATGAAGCTTTCGAGGAAGAAGGCGTTCTGCGACGCGCCGACCGAACGCCAGAAGCTCACCGGGATGTGCGTGTCCTTGAGGTGAACTTCGACGCGCTGATTGGCGATGTCGTAGGGATTGGTGGCAAGCGCGTCGACCGCCATCGGCTCGACGCCGTTCTTGATCAGCTTGCCGAGGCCCATGCCCTTGAACAGCGAGCCAACCGCGGTGCGCGCGAACAAGCCCACCGGCTTGCCGTTGGCGTCGAGACCGGCCTGGAACTTGATCGCCGCCATCGGGCGATAACGGTCGTGGCGCAGGTCCTCTTCGCGCGACCACACCAGCTTCACGGGCTTGCCGACCGCCTTCGACAAGAAAGCGGCTTGCAGGCCTTCGTCAATGCCGCTGCGTCGGCCGAAGCCGCCGCCGAGGAAGGCGTTGTGGACATAGACCTGCTCCGGCTTGAGCTTGAGGATGCCTGCCAAACCTTTCAGCGTGTTGTTGGCCATCTGGGTGCCGACCCAGAGATCGAGCCGGTCGGCCTGCCAATAGGCCGTCGCGTTGAGCGGCTCCATCGTGGCGTGCGCGAGATACGGTACCTCGTACACCGCGTCGAGCTTGGTCGCGGCGCCGGCGATTGCCTTGTCCGTGTCACCGTCGTTGCGCGCGACCGCGCCCGGCGTCGTCTCGACGACATTGCGATAGTCGCGGCTGAACTGGGCGCTGTCGGTCTGCGCCAGCGCGCCCGTGTTCCATTCCGGCTGCAGCTTGGCGAGCGCCTGCTTGGCGCGCCAATAACGGTCGGCGACCACCGCGACCGCGTCGCGCAGCTTCACCACCTTGATGACGCCGCGCATGCCCTGCACGGGACTTTCATCGACCGAGGCCAGCGTGCCGGTCGGCACCGGGCATTGCAGGATCGCGGCATAGACCATGCCCGGCACCTTGACGTCGATACCGTAGATCGCGGTGCCGTTGACCTTGAGCGGCACGTCGAGCCGCTTCATCGGCTGGCCGATCAGCGTGTATTGCGCCGGCTCCTTGATTGCCGGGTCGTGGTTCAGCTTGATCTTGGCCGCGTCGCCGACCAGCTCGCCATAGCGCGCGCTCTTGCCTGACGGTTTGTGGCTGACGACGCTGTTCGCCGCCGTGCATTCGCCCGCCGGCACTTGCCAGCGCGCCGCCGCGGCCTGGATCAGCCGCTCGCGCGCGTTGGCGCCGATCTTCTGCATCAGTTCGTGCGATTGCCGCACCGTCTGGCTGCCGACCGACGCCTGATTGCCGTAGACATTGTTCTCGCGGACGCTGCGGTTGGGCGAGGCGTATTCGGTGCGCACCTTGGACCAGTCGCACGCCAATTCTTCCGCCACGCACATGACGAGCGCCGTCATGCTGCCTTGGCCCATTTCGGAGCGCTGATAGCGGATCAGAACGGAATCGTCGGGATCGATGGCGATCCAGGCGTCGAGCTCGTGCGGCGCGGTGCCGTCATCGTCCCACGGCGTCACCGATACGGTCGCGGCGTCGGCTAGGTGGGGCAGGGCGCTGACGCCGACGGCGAGGCCGCCGGTCGCGGTCATGCCGGTGACGAGAAAGCGGCGGCGGGAAAGGATGGCGTTTCCGTCCATGGCGATCTCCCTCAAGCCTTCATCAATTGCGTGGCGCGGTGGATACCGCGGCGCAGCCGCTCATAAGTGCCGCAGCGGCAGATATTGGTAATGTTGGCGTCGATCTCGGCGTCGGTCGGGTTGGGATTGGTCTTGAGAAGCGCCGCGACCGCCATGATTTGGCCGGACTGACAATAGCCGCATTGTGGCACGTCTTCCTCGATCCACGCTTTCTGGACCGGATGCGACGAGTCCGCCGATAGGCCTTCGATGGTGGTGATCTCGGCGCCGGCGAGCGCGCCGATCGGCGCCGAGCAGGAGCGCATGGCGCGGCCGTCGATCAGCACCGTGCAGGCGCCGCACTCGGCGACGCCGCAGCCGAATTTGGTGCCGGTAAGACCGATCTCGTCGCGCAGGACCCACAGCAGCGGGGTCTCCGGTTCGACATCGAAGGAATAGGACTTGCCGTTAACGGTGAGCGAGATCATGGCGGTACTCCGATGATCGAGATTTGGCTGAACATTACACCCCCGCGGCCGCCGCGTTAACAGCCCACGCGGCATGGCACCTGCCTATTTCCGCTCTGCGAAAAAAGCCACTGGCGCAGGGATGAGCTCCTTGGCTTAATAGCGGCAATAACCGACCTTGGAGGAAGCCCGTGCTGTCACGCGAAAACAACGAATTGCTGTGCCGCGTCGGACCCGGAACCCCGATGGGGGCGCTGATGCGCGAATATTGGATTCCGGCGCTGCCCTCGAACGAGTTTCCCGGCCCCGACAGCCCGCCGAAACGGATGCGGCTTCTGGGCGAAAACATCGTGATGTATCGCGACAGCAAGGGCCGCATGGGCGCGATTGCCGAGGCCTGTCCGCATCGTGGCGCCTCGCTTTATTTCGCGCGCAACGAGGATTGCGGCATCCGCTGCGCCTATCATGGTTGGAAGTTCGACCTCGAAGGCAATTGCGTCGACGCGCCGACCGAGCCGATGGAGCGCCGACTGCGTTTCCAGCAATCGATCAAGGCGCGCGCCTTCCCGTGCCGCGACGTCAACCGCATGGTCTGGGTCTATATGGGCGCGCGCAAGGAGCCGCCGCCGTTTCCGGCGTTCGAGATCAACACACTGCCGTTTGACCAGGTCGCCGAGCCGTCGGTGATGATGGAGGAGGCGAACTGGCTCCAGAACATGGAGGGCGACCTCGATTCCGCCCATCTCAATTTCCTCCATCGCCGCTTGAAAGAAGACAGCCCGAAACCGGAAAAGGGCATTCGCGGTTTCTGGTCGCCCGATCCTGATCCGCCGGCGCTCGACGTGCAGCCGACGGAATACGGCGCGTACTACACGGCCAAGCGGCGCTATCGGAACAACGAGGACTGGCACCGCATCAACCAGTTCATTTTCCCGTTCCATACCATGATCACGACCGGCGACGGCTCGATTAACCTGCGCTCCTTCGTGCCGGTGGACGATCACTATGCGATGCTGATCTCGCACTCCGGCCACCCGACGCAGCGCTACACCGAAGCCAACGCGGTGACGCGCGCTACCATGTTCGACGAGGTCGGCGGCTTCATCGAGCGCACCAACGATCCGCGCAGTTATTTCTTGACCAAGGCCAACAAGCGCAACGACTTCATGCTCGATCTGCGCCAGCAGAAAGAGACGATGTTCAATGGCATCCCCTTCGTCGGCAATCTGCAGGACCGCGCCATGACCGAGCTCATGTGCTCCGACGACGGCGAGCCGCTCTATGATCGCACCCAGGAGCATCTCGGCTCTTCGGACGCGCAGGTGGCGCTGGTGCGGCGACAGTTGTTGCAGGCCGTCACCGATTTGCGCGACCAGAAGAAAGTCCCGCCGAACGTCGATGACGTGAAGCTCGACCGCGTGCGGTCGGCCTCGCACATCTTTCCCGTCAACGCCGACTGGCGGACGCTCAGCGAAGGTTCGCGCGACGTCGATTCCGGTGCGCCGGTCGCCGCCGAGGTGCCGCTGATTATTCAGTAGCCTGTTAGGCTAACACCAGCAGTAGGTCCCTGGCGTCGATCCGGGCCAGGTATCACGAGAACATTGCCGATGGTAGCGTCCTGCGCGGCGTGAAGCGCCGTCTCAATCTTCATCGCCTCAATGGTTAACAACACGTCGCCGCCCTTAACCGTTTGGCCGGTCTTGACCGCAACGATCAAGACCACGCTAGGCAGTCGCCCGTGAAGAAGGTGCAACTGGTTGAAGCGCTTCGCCCACCTCCTCGATCTCGCGGTCAAGGTCCGGCTGCAGGATCACCGCCAGCGCGGACCGAAGATATATTCGCTGCACGCGCCCGAGGTCGAATGCATCGGCAACGGCAAGGCGCGCACGCCCTACGAGTTCGGATGCAAGGTGAGCGTGGCAACCCCCGTCACCTCACCCAGGGGCGGCCAATTCGTGCTCCACGCCAAGGCGCTGCACGGCAACCCGTTCGACGGCCACACGCTCGGCCCCATGGTCGCGGACATGGAAAAACTCACTGGTATCACGGCCAAACGCGTCCATGTCGACAAGGGCTATCGCGGCCATAATCACCCGAACAAGTTCAAGGTCTGGATCTCAGGCCAGGTTCGCCGCACCACCGCCGCCTTACGCCGCGAGATGAAACGCCGCGCCGCCGTCGAACCCGTCATCGGACATATCAAGGCTGAGCACCGCATGGATCGCAATTACCTCAGGGGCCGAGACGGCGACCGCATCAACGCCGTCCTCGCCGCCGCCGGCTATAACTTCTCCCTGCTCCTGCGCTGGCTCCAAGCCCTTTTGCGCGCCTTGGTCGCCCAGATCGCCCTCACCCCCAAAATGCCGGCAATCGCCTAAATCAAACGTCGCACCGGTTCTTCACATGGGGTAATTGCGGGTGGCTGCTCTCCCTGGCCGTACGAGGTCCGAGTACGCTCGGCCTCAGAGTTTGGAAGCGAAGGGAAAGCAGCCATGAAGCAGTATGTGGGACTCGATGTGTCGATGGAAGAGACCAGTGTTTGTGTGCTGGACAGCGCGGGAGCAGTGATCTTTGAAGGCAAATCGCCATCGCGACCGGAGGCGCTCATCAAACTTCTGGGCACGCACGCGCCGACAGCCGAGCGGATCGCTCTTGAGACGGGATCGCTATCATCATGGCTGTGGCACGAGCTACGTGCCGCCGGTCTACCGGCGATCTGTCTCGATGCCCGCCATGCGAAGGCAGCCCTGTCGATGCGCGTCAATAAGACGGATCGGAACGATGCCCGAGGCTTAGCCGAGCTGATCCGCATGGGCTGGTATCGGGAAGCCAAAGTCAAAAGCATGGAAAGCCGACAGACGCGCGCCGTGCTCGCTGCACGTGGCAAGCTGGTCGATCTCCGTCGCGATCTCGAGAATCAGATGCGTGGGCTGCTCAAAAGTCTCGGCTTCGTCTTCGCCAAAGCCGGCCCTTGGGCATTGCCACGGCGGATCAATGATCTGCTTTGCGACGCACCCCAGCTGCGCTCGCTGCTCGAGCCCTTGATGGCGGCACATGCGGCGTTAGCCGCCCAGGTGACGCCCGGATCCACGAGCTCGCCAAAGCCAGTCGCACAGTACGCCGGCTCATGACCGTACCGGGGGTCGGGCCCGTCACGGCGCTCGCCTTTGCCAGCACCATCGACGATCCCAAGCGTTTTGCCCACGCAAGCGATGTGGGGGCCTATCTCGGCCTCACTCCTCGACGATATCAATCGGGCGAGCAGGATCGAAACGGCGGATCTCAAAGCGGGGCGATCGACTCACGCGCTCTTATCTCTTCGAGGCGGCTAATGTGCTTCTCACCGTCGTTCGGCGGCCATCGCATTTGAAGAGCTGGGCTGCCAAGCTCGTCAAACGCATCGGCACCAAAAAGGCAAAGGTCGCCGTCGCGCGAAAGATCGCCGTCATCCTGCACTGCATCTGGACTGACGGCACTGAGTTCGAATCGGGAAAGGCCATCGCATGACCAATTAATCAATTAGCTCCGCTTCGGCGGAAAAGTTCGTCCCTGCCGGGACGAGGGTGTCGGCGATCTCGAAGTTCGCCCCCGCGGGCAACGCACCGCGCTCTTCACATTGAGACGCCACACCGCTGAACACCATCATGCGGCGACCGATGTCGACCGCGAAAAGAACCATGACCCCGGCAGCGACGATATCCAGGGTTGACACAGGCCCCGCAATTAAAGAACGGGCGACTAGGCATCGGCGCCGCGATGTGATTGGGATTGCCCTCGTCGGCGCGTTCGTGCGCCGCCGCCGTCGTCACCAAGCGGTTGGGCACGCGGACGACGCGCTGTTGGCCGTTGAGCTCGAAGAAGACCTTGACCTGGCCGTCTTCATAGGTCTCGCCGATGGTCTGCAGCAGAATCACCAGCGACTTGCCGCGCTCGATCTCGACTGTGATCTCCTCGCCCGGCGCCATGCCGTAAAAAATACGTGCGTCGGCTGCGCTGACGCCGGCCCGTACTTGCGCACGGTCGCGGCGAACTCGGCGAAGCCCTTCGGATACATCAGGTGCGAGGCGAACTCAGTCCATGACAAATGCCGGCTGATCTTCTTTTCGGCGGCGGCCCGCTCCGCGGCGAGATCGGCGGGCGGCAGCAGCGAGTCGGGCCGTACGGTGCTCGGCGTTTCGCCCTTCAAGGCTTTGCGCTGCAAATCCGTGGGCCAACCGCCGGGGGGCTGGCCTAGCTGGCCGCGCACATGTCCATCATCGCGGCCGGAAAGGCGGCGCCCTTCGCGGGGGCGAGCACGTCCTCGCGCGTCACATTCTAGCTCACCATCATCAGCGCCAGGTCGCCGACTACCTTCGACGACGGCGTCACCTTGACGATGTCCCGAACAGATCGTTGGCGGCGTGATAGGCTTTCGCCACGTCGTGCTAGCGCGTTTCGAGACCGAAGGCGCGCGCCTGCTCGCGCAGATTCGTGAAGTGTCCGCCCGGTATTTTGCGGAGATGGACTTCGGAGGTCGGTGCCTTGAGGTCGCTTTCGAACGCGGCGTATTGGGTGCGCACAGCCTCCCAATAGAAAGAGAGTTGGCGGATTGTCTCGCTGTCGAGGCCGCTGTCGTATGGGCCGCCGCGCAGTGCGCCGACGATGGCGCCGAGACAGAGCTGCGAGATATTGCCGGCCATGGCATCGAACGCGGGGTCGACCGCGTCGGCGCTGATATCGACCGCCGTCAGCGCCGTTGCCGCCGAAATGCCCGACGTGTGCTGGGTATGGAGATGGACCGGCAGGCCGATCTGCTGCTTCAGCACCGTCATCAGCACTTGTGCAGCGGCGGTTTCAGCACACCCGCCACATCCTCAATGCCGAGGATGTGCGCGCCGGCGCGCTCGATCTCTTTGGCGATAGCGATGCTGATGACGGTCACTAGCGCGCACGCTTGCGGGAGCTGGCCGCGAGCCGCCGCCGCTTCGGCTATCCGCGATTACATCTGCTGCTTAAACGCAATGGCCGGCTCCGTGATGAGCTGCTGAACGAGACCATGTTCGTCTCGCTCGCTCATGCCCGCGAAGTCTTGCCGATTGGAAGGACGACTACAACACCGTCAGACCGCACAGCGCGCTAGGCAATCTGCCGCCCGCCGCGTACGCCAAACTCAGCGCCCCCGTGATGCAACGGCACGGGACGCTACGCTCGGAGCTGCCCTTCGCGCCCCGTCCCGTTGCGCCACCGAGTTAGACAGGCTCAAATGACGAACAGACTCTACTCATCGGCGGATGGGAAAAGGAGCTTACGTCACAGTCCTCCGCTGATGCAGAGGCGAATCGTGTTCCCCTTCGGAATTGCCCCCATCAAACCACCCGCGTATTAGATTCAACAGGCGATAAAATTCTCGGCTTGCATTTGAGCTTAGAGCGCGCAGATCTGACGGCGGTTGGTCCAGGTCGACGGTGTGATAGGTGGTTTGTATTTCCTTCATTACTCGCTTGTGATCGGTGTATCGGAAAAGCACGATCGAGTTCGGCGCGGTCGAACACGATAAGTTGATCGCGTACTTCGTCCGTGACAACGGCGCCGGGTTCGACATGAGCTTTGCGCACAAACTGTTCGCACCGTTCGAGCGCTTGCATACCACCGAACAATTTCCGGGAAGCGGCATCGGCCTCGCAACCGTGGAACGCATCATTTCTCGCCACGGTGGTCGAATTTGGGCCGAAAGCGCGGTCGGGGCCGGAGCAACATTCTTCTGGACCCTCGGGAAGCAATCGACCCATTCGCCCGTTTCATAAGGACGACGGCGAGGAACGGGCGCTTCGTCGGATCAACGGCACCGTGTTTGCATGGAGTGCATGGCAGCTCCTTGAAGGCGCGCGATCACTTTTTCCGGCGATCGGGGGATGCTTACATGGCCTTCCGCGTAGCCATATTCGATCCGTGATGCTGCGAATGGCGATGAAACGACGCAAGAAACTCCGGAGGCGTGGGACAGCGGGGGGAAAGCTCCGCTTCGGCGCTGCCGCCGTCGTACTCGCGATGCTCGTGCCTGTCGTCGCGCTTGCCGGCACCGACATCACCACCTATCACGTCGATACGCTTCGCACTGGCTGGAACAGCACCGAACGCCAGCTCACGCCGAAGGAAGTTGCCGGCAGCTCATTCGGTCTGCTCCGCTCCGTCGATCTCGACGATCAAGTCGACGCGCAACCGCTCGTCGTCAGCGATCAGCCGATCGATGGGCGCACCAGCATCTCCGATGTGGTCTATGTCGCGACGGAAGGGAACAGCGTCTATGCGTTCGATCCGTCGTCGGGCGAGCAATTGCTGCATGTCAATCTCGGAAAGCCAGTGCCGCGCTCGATGCTGCCCGGCGGGTGCCTCAATAACGGCCAGACGATCGGTATCGCCTCCACGCCGGTCATCGATGTTGCCCATGAGACGATGTATGTCATCGCGTATGCACTCGAGGATGGCACACCGACCTATCGCATACACGCGCTCGATCTGCGTAATTTGCGCGACCGGGTTCCGCCGGCCGTGGTCAAGAGCGTCGTCAACGCGTCGCAGACCGATCCGGTTCGCTTCGATCCGAGCGTCAATCGTCAGCGTGCCGGGCTGGTCCTCGCCAACGGCAATGTCTATGCCGCGTTCGCCAGTTTCTGCGACTTGAAGACCAACGCCTCGCGCGGTTGGGTCATGGGGTGGCAGCAGGATTCGCTGAGGCCAATTCCGTCGCATCCGTTCATCGACCGCAAAGCCGCCGCCGCCCCGGCATGGTTCTTGTCCTCGATCTGGATGTCGGGCTCGGCGCCGGCGGTTGACGGCAACGGCCGGCTCTATGTGGTCACGGGCAACAAAATCGACGTGCCGGACGGCGTGCCCCCGGGCGAGCGCGAGATGAGCGAAAGCGTGGCCGCGATCTCCGGCGACTTGCGGATGGTCTCGGAATATTTCACGCCGCATAACCGGGATGAGCTCGATGTCGGCGACCAGGATTTCGGCTCGGGCGGCATCATGCTGCTCCCGGAACAGGACGGCCCGGTGCCGCGCCTCGCGACCGCCGCCGGCAAGGACGGTAATCTCTATCTGCTCGACCGCGACCATCTGGGCGGCTTCACGCTAAACGGGCCTGACAAAGTCGTCGGCAAATATGAGATCGGCGGCTGCTTCTGCGTGCAATCCTATTTCGTCGGCCAGGACGGAACGCCGCGCATCGTCACCAGCGGCGGCAAAAGCGTGATGGTTTGGAAGGTCGTGACCTCGCCGTCTTCGGTCCGGCTCGAGCGCGAAATCGTGTCCCATCCGCTCGATAGCGGTCAGTTCCCTGGATTCATGACCAGCGTATCGTCGAACGGAACGGATAACGGCGTCATCTGGGCGGTTAGCCATCCGCCCGACAAGGGTCCCCGCACGATCACGCTGCACGCGTTCGATGCCACCAACGCGACGCGCCTTTTCTCGCAAGCTGCGGGCAACTGGCCCAATTTCGACGGTACCGCCAACGTCATGCCCGTGGTGGCGAACGGCAAGGTTTATGTCGCGGCTTATCGCTCCCTCAGCATTTTCGGTCTCCGCGTCCCGACCAAGAACCTGGTCTCGGCGGAACCCGGACGAACCGCGCCATCGGCGAAACCGGCGCTGCCTTCCCGTATGGACGAACAGGTCGCGCGCGTCAGCGAGTAGCGGGCCGCAAGCGGTTTGCCACATCAATTGTTCGCCTAGAGCGGATTGCATCCGGCGCGTGCCGCCGCCTATAGTGCCGCTCGAAACAAGAGCAACGAGCCGTCGGCCCGGTCGCGGTTGACCGGCGACGCTTCGGGGAGAGCACTATCATGAAGCAGCGTTGGATTGTCCTTTCGGCGATCGCCGCCGTCGGCTTGTTGGCCGCCGCGACGTCGCCGGCCGCCAAGGCCGAGACCGTGGCCAAGGTCGGCGTCATCAACACGTACTCCGGTCCGACGGTCGCGCAAGGCGACATGATGGAGCGCGGCCTGCAAGCCTATTACAAATCGCACCAGAAGGACTTGCCGCCCGGCGTCAAGATCGAGTTGGTCGAGCGCGACGACACCGGCATCCATCCCGATATCGCGAAGCGCCTGGCCTCCGAACTGATCGTCCGCGATCACGTGCAACTGTTGATCGGCGCGGTGTGGTCGCCGAACGCGATGGCGATTTCGCCGGTCGCGGCCCAGGCGAAAGTGCCGTTCGTCATCACCAACGCGGCGGCCGTTCCGGCGACCAAGGCGCCTTATTCCATCCGCACCTCGTTCACGCTGGGTCAGCAGGCGTTTCCGCTCGGCAAATGGGCGGCGAAGCACGGCTACAAGACCGCCTATACCGCGGTGACCGATTACGCGCCCGGCCAGGAAGGCCGTGACGCCTTCATCAAGGGGTTCACCGAGGCGGGCGGCAAGATCGTCGGCCAGGTGACGTTCCCGCCGCCGCCGAACGTGGTGGATTTCGCGCCGTTCCTGCTGCGCATCAAGGATACCAAGCCCAACGTCGTCTATATCTTCGTTCCGGCCGGGCCGATCGCGACGCAGATCATGAAGGCGTCCGCCGATGTCGGGCTGCCGGCCGCCAAAATCCACATCGTCTCGACGGAGGACCTGGTTCCGGACGAAGAGATGGGCAATATCGGCGATCTGGCGCTCGGTCTCGTGACGTCGGGTGTGTACTCGTCCTTCGCAACGCGGCCCGCGAACAAGGCGTTCGTCGCGACGTACGACAAGCTTTACACCGACGGCAAGCGGCCCGATTTCGAGACCGCCGACGCCTGGGACGGCATGTCGGCGATCTTCGATTTGGTGAAGGCGACCAAGGGCAATTTTACCGGCGAGCAAGGCATCGCCTTCCTGAGCCATTGGAAGACGGCGCATAGCCCCAAGGGTCCGGTGATGATCGACCCCGCGACGCGGCAGATCATCCAGAACGTTTATATGCGCCGCGTCGAGAAAAAGGGCGGCAAGCTGGTCAACGTCGAGTTCGAAACGATTCCGATGGTGAATTATCTCGGCGAGCCGACGGGAATTGCCCCGCCGAAGTAAGCCTCGCCGCCTACCGCATCGCGACGCCGGCCTGCTGCAGGATCCGCGCCGCGATGCGCACGGGCTTACCCTTGTCGATGATGCGCAGCCAGTTTCGGTAAAGCGCGATTGCGTCGGGCTGCCAGGCGTGCCGGACGGTGCGGCGCAATTCGAAAATCGGAAATTCGGACAGAAGATCGCGGTCGCGCCGGATCAGAGCGCGCTTGCGATAGGCCATGACGCGATCGCGGGCGCGCGCGTCGAGATAGTGTAGCGGCCGTTCCGGATAGGTCGGACGCTCTTCCCGCAGATAGCGACCGATGTCGCGGCGGTATTCGCGCAACAACGTCTCAGCCTCGTATTCGGGATGACCCTGGAGGAACAGGAACAGGCTGTTGCCGTCCTTGGCGAATAGACCGACGCCGGCCTCATCCGAACGCGTCAGGATCGAATAGTCCTTGGCGACAAGATCGTGCTCGCGCAACTCATTCCAGCGCGAATGCGGCGCCGTCACCTCCGACAGGCCCGCGGTAAATCGGTGCTCCTGCAAGATCTCTTCTTCGAACACACCGAACAGTTTCTTCGCCAATGGCCGGCGCGCGATGCCGTCGAGATGCAACACCGCGGCATGCGCCGCGAGACACGAAAAGATGGTCGAAACGGTGTTGTCGCCGGCCCAATCGATGACGCGCGTCAGACTGCGCCAATACGGTTCCTCGCGCAGGTCATGCGTTTGCGGTTCGGCGCCGGTGACGATCAGCGCATCGAGCGGCGTATGCGCAAGCGCGTCCACCTGGCGATAGAGCTTCTTCATGTGCGGCACGACGCGGTCGCCGCGCCGAATCTCCGGTAGGGTGAACAGATGAAGATGAACCAGCACATCCTGCGTCGCCTCGCCCAGCAGCGCGAGATACTGACGCTCGGTCGATTCGAGCGCGGTATCCGGCATGTTGTTGATGAGGCCGATGTCGATCCGGTTCAGCGCCCAGTCGACGCCCAGCTTGCGGGGCTTGCGGCGGCGTTCGATTAGGATTGGCATTACGCGGCCTCCAGTGCCTGGCCGAGATCGGCGAGAATGTCGTCGATATGCTCGATGCCGATGGAGAGACGCAGCATCTCCGGCTTGACGCCGGCCTTGGCCAACTCGTCCTCGGTCAATTGGCGATGCGTGGTCGAAGCGGGATGCGTCGCCAGCGACTTCGCGTCGCCCATGTTGACGAGCCGCTTGAACAGGTTGAGGGCGTTGAGAACCTTACGGCCCGCCTCGTAACGGCCCTTGACGCCGAACGTCAGCAGCGACGGCGGGTTGCCGCCGAGATATTTTTGCGCGAGGGCGTAATAGGGGCTGTCCGGGAAGCCGGCATAACTCACCCAAGCGACGCGGGGATGCTTGCGCAGATATTCCGCGACCCAACGCGCGTTCTCGACATGACGCTCGACGCGCAGCGCCAATGTCTCGATCCCCTGCAACAGTAGGAACGCCGAGAGCGGCGGCAGCACCGCGCCGGTATTGCGGAGGCACACGGTGCGGCAATGCGCGAGATACGCGGCTCGGCCGTATTGCTCGGTATAGGTGACGCCGTGATAGGCGGGCTCGGGCTGCGTCAGCATCGCGAATTTGTCGGGATAGGCGTCCCACGGGAACCGGCCGCTATCGACGATGATACCGCCCATGGTGGTGCCGTGGCCGCCCATGAATTTGGTGGCGGAATGGAGCACAACGTCGGCGCCATGGGCGATCGGCTTCAGCAGGATGGGGGTCGCGACCGTGTTGTCGACGATCAGCGGCACGCCGGCGTCGTGCGCCACGGCGGCGAGCGCTTCAAGGTCGACAATGTTGCCGGCGGGGTTGCCGACGCTTTCGCAATAGACCGCGCTGGTGTTGCCGTCGATGCAGACGGCGATGTCGGCGGGCTTGTCGCTCTTGGCGAAACGCACCTCGATGCCCTGCTTCTTGAAGACATGCGCGAAGAGGGTATAGGTCGCGCCGTAAAGCTGCGGCACCGAGACGAAATTCGAGCCCTGCTCCAAGAGATTGGCGAGCGCGTAATGGATCGCGGCGGCGCCGGAGCCGACGCTCAGCGCGGCGATGCCGCCTTCGAGGGCGGCGACTCGTTTCTCCAACACGGCGTTGGTCGGATTGCTGAGCCGGGTGTAGATATTGCCTTCGACCTCGAGGTCGAACAGCGCGGCACCGTGCTCGGCGCTGTCGAACGCGTAGGCGACGGTCTGGTAGATCGGCACCGCGACCGATTTGGTCGTCGGGTCGATGTCGTAGCCGGCATGAATGGCGAGAGTTTCGTCTTTCATGGCGGGCGCCGCAACGCGCGGCAAAAGGTCATCGCGAGGCATGCGCAACTATCGGATGCGAAAGTTAAGAATGGCTTTAGGAATCACAGGCTTAATCACCGCGTAACCATGCTGGAGAAGGACGGATGAACGGAGCGGAAAGCCTGGTGCGGACGCTGGTCGCAAGCGGCGTCGAGATCTGCTTCGCCAATCCCGGCACGTCGGAAATGCATTTCGTCGCGGCGCTGGACCGCGTCGCCGAAATGCGCTGCGTGCTGGCGTTGTTCGAGGGCGTGGTATCGGGCGCCGCCGACGGCTATGCGCGCATGGCGGAAAAGCCGGCCTGCACGCTGTTCCATCTCGGGCCGGGCTTCGGCAACGGCATCGCCAATATGCACAATGCGCGGCGTGCCAACGTGCCCATCGTCAACATCGTCGGCGAGCATGCCACCTATCACAAACGCTACGACGCGCCGCTGACCTCGAACATCGAAATGCTGGCCGGTCAGTATTCCGCCTGGATGCGCAGCTCGGCGAGCGCCGCCGATGTCGCGCACGACGGCGCCGAGGCGGTGGCCGCGGCACGTCAGGCGCCAGGCCGGATCGCGACGCTGATCCTGCCGGCCAACACGGCATGGGGCGATGGCGGCACGATCGCCAAGCCGCTGCCGGTGACGGCGCCGCCCACACCCGCAGCCACGACCATCGAGCATGCGGCCAAGATGCTGCGCGCCGGCGTGCCGACCGCGATCGTGCTCAACGGCAACGGCATGTATGGGCGCGGGTTGATCGCGGCGGGCCGGATCGCCGCCAAGACCGGCGCGACACTGTTCTCGCCTTATTCAACCGCACGGATCGAGCGCGGCGCCGGCCTGCCGGTGGTCGAGCGCGTGCCGTATGTCGTCGAGCAAGCAGTCGAGCGGTTGAAGGAATTTAGCCAGATGATTCTGGTCGGCGCCGCGGCGCCGGCGACGTTCTTCGCCTATCCCGACAAGAGCAGCGTGCCGACGCCGCCCGATTGCGACATCTATCCGCTGGCGCGGCCGGGTGACGATTATGTCGGCGCGCTCGAAGCGCTGGCAGAGGCTGTCGGCGCGGGCAAGACCGAACCGCACCGGCAACGCGCGGAACGGCCGGCGGTGCCAAGCGGCCCGATCACGCTGCCGGGCTTGGCGCAGACCGTGGCGGCGCTGCTCCCGGAGCACGCGATCGTCGCCGATGAATTGATCACCTCGGGACGCGGCATGATGGCGGCCAGCAAGGGCGCGCCGCCGCACGATTGGCTGACGAACACCGGCGGGTCGATCGGGATCGGCATGCCACTCGCGGTCGGCGCGGCGGTCGCGTGCCCCGACCGGCCGGTCTTGTGCCTCGAGGCCGACGGCAGCGGTATGTACACGCTCCAATCGCTATGGACCATGGCGCGCGAGACATTGAACGTCACCACGGTGATCTTCGCCAACCGGGCTTATGCGATTCTTAAGGGTGAATATGCCAATGTCGGCGCCGGCAATATGGGGCCGCGCGCGCTCGACATGTTAGAAATCGGCCGGCCCGATTTGGATTGGGTATCGCTGGCAAAGGGCATGGGCGTGCCCGGCGTGCGCGTGACCAATCTCGACCAGTTCGCGGCGGCGCTGCGGGCGGGGTTTTCGAGCGAAGGGCCGAAGCTGATCGAAGTGGTTCTGTGATGGCAATGAAACCCTGGTCTAAGACCTGGACCTTTTTCGACGGCGATTGGCACGAGGGCAATGTACCGATCATGGGGGCGCGCACGCATGGCGCCTGGGCCGGCACGTCGGTGTTCGACGGCGCGCGCGCCTTCGAGGGCGTGATGCCGGATCTCGACCGGCATTGCGCCCGGGTCAACCGCTCCGCCGACGTGATGATGCTGGCGCCCATCGTGTCGGTCGACGAATGGATGGGCTTGGCGCGCGACGGCGTCGCCAAGTTTGGACCGAACACGGAATTGTATCTCCGCCCGTTCTATTGGGCCGAGGGCGCCGGTTTTTCTTCGATCGTGCCGGGCGCGGAGTTGACCCGTTGGTGCCTGACCATATACGAAGCGGCGTTGGCGAAGCCGGACAGCGGCATCTCGATCACGCTGTCGCCCTATCGCCGGCCGGCGCCGAACTCGGCACCGCTCGAAGCGAAGGCCGGGTGCCTCTATCCCAACAATGCGCGCGCCATGGTCGAAGCGCATAAACGCGGCTTCGACAATTGTGTATTGCTCGACCAGGAAGGTCATGTCGCCGAGCTTGCGATCGCCAATCTGTTCATGGCGAAAGATGGCGTCGTGTTAACGCCCAAGGCGAACGGCACGTTCCTCGACGGCATCACGCGCCAGCGCGTGATCGCGCTGTTGCGCGGCGACGGCGTCGAGGTCGTCGAAACGAGCTTGACCTATGCCGACTTCGAGACCGCCGACGAAATCTTCTCGTCCGGCAATCTTCACAAAGTGCAGGCGGTCGTGCGGATCGACGAGCGGCTCCTAAACGCCGGGCCGATGGCTCGCCGGGCGCGCGCGCTTTACTGGGATTTCGCCCACACGAAGCAGTCAAAGGCTGCGTAGGAAGCCGAGCAACAGCTCGCTTACTTTTTCCGGGCTTTCCTGCTGCGTCCAGTGGCCGATACCCGGAAGGATATGCGTGCCGGTGAGCTTCGGCACGTTAATCGACATCGCCTTCACCTCGTCGGCCGCGAGCCTCATGACCAGATCGCGGTCGCCGACGATGAACACGGTCGGCTGCAGGATTTTTGCGCCATCCAGGAACGGTGTCGCGGCCCAATTGCCGTCGAAGTTGCGGTACCAGTTGATGCCGCCCTTGAACCCGGCGCGGGTAAATTCCGCGGTGTAGAAATCGAGATCGGCCTCGCTCAGCCAGGCAGGCAAGCTGTCGGGCGCGCCGAGCGCCAACGCGTCGGCGAACCGCAAGGTCTTTGGGAACCGGCCGGCAAACTCGTTGCCTGGCGCATTGCCCGACGCGCTGAAATAGAGACCGGCCAAATGCTTGCGGACATCCTCCGCAAGCTCACGTTCCACCCGGCCGGGCTCCTGAAAATATTCCTGATAAAAATGCATCTGCTGCGTTGCCATGTGATAGAGCACGGCGGGCCGTACCGGCCGGCGCGGTATATAGGGCACGCTCAACAAGCCGAGGGCGCGGAATAAATCCGGGCGCAGCAGCGCGCAATATTGCGCCACCAGCGCGCCCCAATCGTGACCGATGACGACTGCCTCGGTCTCGCCGAGAGCCTTCACCAGCCCGACAATGTCGCCGACCAGGTTGAAGATCGAATAGGCGGCGATGGCGTCGGGTGAATTGGTCCGGCCGTAGCCGCGCTGGTCGGGCGCGACGATGCGGTATCCGGCCGCCGACAGCGCCGACAATTGATGGCGCCAGGAATACCAGCTTTCGGGCCAGCCATGGCACAGCACGACCAGCGGCCCGCTTCCCGCCTCGACATAGTGCATACGGATGCCGTTGGTGTGGACGAAGCCGTGCTTCGGATCGGTCATGGCGTCATTTGCCGGTGAATTTGGCCGGGCGCTTTTCGAGGAACGCCGTCACGCCCTCGCGGAAGTCCTGGCTTTTCGACGCCGCGTGCTGAGAGTCGCGCTCTAACGCCAGTTGCGTGTCGAGATCGTTGCCGAGCGAGGCGTCGATCGCCGTCTTGGTCAGGCCGAGCGCGAAAGTTGGGCCTTGCGCCAGCTTCTTCGCGAGCGCCATCGCTTGCGGCATTAGTTCCGCGTCGGGCACCGCCTTCCAGATCAAACCCCACGCCTCGGCCTGGGCCGCGGTCAACGGCTCGGCCAACATGGTCAGGCCCTTGGCGCGTGCCGTGCCGATAAGCCGTGGCAAAAAGAACGTGCTGCCGGCATCGGGGACCAAGCCGATGCGCGTGAAGGCCTGGATGAAGGTCGCCGACTGGGCCGCGAGCACGATATCGCACGACAAAGCGAAACTCATGCCGGCACCGGCCGCCGGGCCGTTCACCGCCGCGATCACGGGCTTTTTCAGCGCCCGCAGACGGCGCAGACGCGGATGGTATTGCTGGTCCAGCGCGTCGTTGGTGCCGCCAGTGTTGCCGATGCGCTGCGTCAGATCGGCGCCGGAGCAAAAGCCTCGGCCGGCCCCGGTGATCACCAGGGCACGGATGGCGGCGTCGGTCTCGACATGGCCCAGTGCGTCGGCGATGTCGGCGTGGAGTTGATCGTTGAAGGCGTTGAGTTTGTCCGGCCTGTTCAAGGTCAGCGTAGCGACCCCCTCCGCGACCTCGAACAAAATCGTTTCCCAGGCCATGGCGTCCTCCCCTTGGTGCTTTGCGTTAGCATATCGGTTTGGAACCCACCGTCAAAACCTGGGTTCAACCTCATAGTGCGTCTGGGTCGCCGTCACGCGCATGTCAGGGCATGTCAGTTACGCCAGGGGTAATAGCAATTCCGAGGTTTCACCTTACGCTTCATTGCGGCTAGGGTAGGACCGCGAAAAGGGAGAACGCGATGCAGTTGGTTGCCGAGAGTGGCATTCCGCGCGAACGCGAGGATTGGGCGGCCCGTTACGATGCGGTGCGCTCTTATACCGAGACGCTGGCTGCGCCGCTTTCGGCCGAGGATCAGACCGTCCAATCGATGCCCGATGTCAGCCCGACCAAATGGCATCGCGCGCATGTCACGTGGTTCTTCGAGAATTTCCTATTGGTGCCGCATCTATCCGGCTATCGCGTGTTCGACCCCTCCTTCGGCTATCTATTCAATTCCTATTACGAGGCAGTAGGGCCGCGCCATCCGCGCCCCGCGCGCGGTCTGCTGTCGCGACCCGGCATCGAGGAGATCGCGCGTTACCGTGCCCATGTCGATGGGGCGATGCGACGGCTCATCGTGATTGTCGGCGAGGAACAATGGAGCGAACTGGCGCCGCTTATCGAACTCGGCCTTAATCACGAAGAGCAGCATCAGGAATTGCTGCTCATGGATATTCTGCACGTCCTGTCGTGCAATTCGCTCGATCCGGTCTATGACGCGCTCGAGGCGGAGGCTGCCGCGCCATCCCAGCCGTTGCAATGGCTCGGCTTCGACGGCGGACTGCGCGAGATCGGCCATGCCGGCGGTGGCTTCGCGTTCGACAACGAAACGCCACGGCATCGCGTCTGGCTTGAGCGGTTCCGCGTCGCCTCGCGGCTCGTAACGTGCGGTGAGTTTCTGGCCTTTATCGGCGGCGACGGCTATCGCCGGCCGGAATTGTGGATGTCTGAAGGTTGGGCGACGGTCAACGCGCAAGAATGGACCGCGCCGCTCTATTGGCGCAACGACGGACCGGGCTGGTCGGTGGTTACGCTCGCGGGGCGCAAGCCCGTCGATCCGGCAGCGCCGGTGCGCCATATGAGCTTCTACGAAGCCGATGCCTATGCACGCTGGGCGGGGAAGCGCTTGCCGACCGAGGCAGAGTGGGAAACCGCCGCGACGGAGCAGGGCGGCGGCCTGCATCAGTTGGCGAACGAAGCGTGGCAATGGACCGCGAGCCCGTATGTCGGCTATCCCGGTTTTCGACCACTGGCGGGTGCCATCGGCGAATACAACGGCAAGTTCATGAGCAATCAGATGGTATTGCGCGGCGGCGCCGCGATCACGCCCGCCGGCCACGCCCGCGTTACCTATCGCAATTTCTTCCCGCCTAGCGCGCGTTGGTGCATGGGCGGCATTCGCTTGGCGGAGGATATGCCATGAGACCAGCGGCCGCCGTCGCGTTCCACGATCTCGCGCCCAGGCTCGATAGCTTCCGCGACGCCGTGCTGGAGGGTTTATCGCGCGCGCAAAAACGCATCCCGTGCCGCTTTCTCTATGACGAGCGCGGCTCCGACTTGTTCGAGGCGATTTGCGAGACGCCCGAATATTACCCGACGCGCACCGAGATCGGCATATTGAAAAAGAACGCAAAGGCGATCGCGACGCTGATCGGCCCCGACGCGACACTAATCGAGTACGGGAGCGGCGCCGGGCAGAAGGTGAAGCTGTTATTGCGCGCGCTCGAACGGCCCCGCGCCTATGCCGGAATCGAGGTCTCGCGCGAAATCCTGCTGCGGGCGACGGACGATCTGTCGCTGGATTTTCCCGATCTACCGGTGGTCGCGATTTGCGCTGATTTCCTGACGCCGATCGCGCTGCCGCCAATTTTGCAGCGCAGTGGCGGCCGCCGCGTCGCGTTCTTTCCAGGTTCCAGCATCGGCAATTTCACGCCGGCCGAAGCGACCCGATTCCTGGTTCGGTGCCGCGCCACGGTCGGAACCGGCGGCGGCATGCTGGTCGGCGTCGACCTCAAAAAGGACGAGGCACGGCTCGACGCGGCCTACAACGACGCGGCCGGCGTCACCGCCGCGTTTACGCTTAACTTACTGGAGCGAATGAATTGGGAGCTCGACGCGGATTTTGCGATTGAGCGCTTCGCGCACTATGCCAAGTACGATCCGGCGGCCGGCCGCGTGGCCATCCATATTCGGAGCATGGCCAACCAAGCCGCCACGGTTGCGGGCCGGCGCTTCCGTTTCGCCAAGGACGAGGGCATCCATACCGAGGATTCCTGGAAATACGCGGTGTCCGACTTCCAGATGCTGGCGCGAGATGCCGGCTATACGCCGGTCGCCTGCTGGACCGATCCTGCCGATTTATTCAGCGTTCACTACCTCGCCGCGTAAGGAGCGCCGACATTGCTGCCGTCCCGGTAGCAGGCCTTAAGCGATAATTTACCAAACTTTCCGATACTACCGTCCCGATTGACCGCAAACGGGCATGGAGTGTCGTGGAAGCTTCATTTCCAATTCCTGCGAATGAACCGGAGCGCCTGGCCGCGCTGCGGCGCTATCGCATTCTCGACACTGAACGCGAAGTCACCTTCGACCACATCGCCGAAATGGCCGCGTCGATGTGCGGCGCGCGATCCGGTTCGATCAATTTTGTCGACACCGATCGGGTATGGATCAAGGCCGGCCCCAAGCTGGAAGAACTGCCGAGAAACGAAAGTTTTTGCGCGCACACGATTATGTACGACGACGTCTTCGTCATTCCGGACATCAAGAAGGCGCCGGCGTTTCGCGATAATCCGATTGTCGCCAAGAGTGGGACGCGTTTCTACGCGGCGGCGCCGCTGATCACGCGCGAGGGCCATCGCATCGGCACGGTCTGCGTCTCGGACACCAAGCCCCATCGCGCCTTGCGTGGCGACCAAAAGACGTGGCTCGTGACGTTGGCGAAGATGGTCGTGAACGAGCTCGATCTGCGGCGCGAACTCGCGGCACGGACCGAAGCCGAACGCGATCTCGAATTGATGAACCAGATGATGCTGGCAATTGCCGAGGCACCTGGTGCGCAAGATGCGCTCGACACGTCGGTCCGACTTATTTCGGTGGCCGTCGACGCCGTACATGGCGCCGTGTTCGAGGTCGTGCCGCATCGTCAAACCATTCAGATGATTGGCGCTTATGGCGCGACGCCGCTGTGGCGGGACGAAATCGAACGGGTACGACACGCCACGATCGACGTTTCCAACAGCCTGACCGGCCTAGCGCTGATCGAGAATCAACCGATCGTCAGCGACGTCGCCGAAGCGGCGAAGCGTTTCCCACAACTGGGCGAGAAGGTTGCTCGCGGCTCGCAGACCGCGATCACCATTCCGCTGACCCAGGGCGGACGGCGGTTCGCGCTCCATTTCTTTTTTGAGAACCGTCCGACGGATGCCGAGCAAACGGCGCGGCGAATTGTCGAACTCGCCGACAAGGTTCGGCCGGCGCTGGCCCGAAAATTGTCGGAAGAGCGAATTGCCTGGCTGCAATCGATGATGCTCAATGCCGACGACGCGGCCATTCTGCTGATGCCGGACAACGTTGCCGACCCAATGTCGCCGTTGCGTATCGCTTACGTCAATCCATCGACCACGCGCATCACCGGCTTCGCCGCGCACGACCTAACGGGCCACCTGCCGTCAACGCTCTTTATCAACCGCGACGAAGCAACGGCGCTGGAAAAGATCGAACGCGGCGTGCCGTTGCGCCGCGAGGTGCAATGGCGCCGCAAGGACGGGACCAAGCTTTGGGTCGAGATCAACGCCGTCTCGGTCGACGCCGAGGGCGATGGCGGCCGCCGCGTCGTCGCGCTGGTGCGGGATATGACCCGCCGCCGCGAACTCGAGCAAGCGCTGCGCGAACGCGAACAGACGTTCCACTTGATGTTTTCGAGCGCCCCGGTTCCGATGATGCTGCTCGATATCAAGCGTCAGCAGTATGTCGAGGTCAACGACGCGGCGATCACGCTGTTCGGCTACAGCCGCGAAGCATTCCTTGCCATGTCCGCCGAGGCGATTTGCTCGCCGGACGAGTTGTCGCGCTATAAGGCGATGATGCGCACGCCGGTTCCGGAATCTGGGCGGCGCGGATTATGGCGCTACACCAAGGCGGACGGCAGCGCGGTCCTGGTCGATGTTTCCGTGCATCCGTTCCGGTTTCAAGGCCGGGCGATGGCGATTATCGTCACGGTCGACGTCACCGAGCAGAAGCACATCGAAGAGCAAATCAGCCGCGCGCGGGATGCCGCGGAGGCGGTCAGCCGCGCCAAGTCCGATCTTTTGGCCAATATGAGCCACGAGCTGCGGACGCCGCTCAACGCGATCATCGGTTTCTCGCAGATCATGCGCGAGGAATTGTTCGGGCCCCTGGGTGCGCCGCGATACACCGGTTATGTCGGCGACATTCTCGAAAGCGCCCACCATCTCTTGGCGGTCATCAACGACATTCTCGATCTCGCGAAGATCGAGGCCAATTCGTTGCAGTTGAAGGAAAAGCAGATCGACCCGCGGACCGTCGTGAACTCAGCGCTGCGGCTGGTGCGGCCACGCGCCGACGAGGCGGGGATTCAACTCGAATTCGTTGACGCCGTACCAGGCATGGAAATCTTTGCCGATGAAACCGCCCTGAAGCGGGTCCTGGTCAATCTCCTGGCCAACGCGGTCAAATTTTCCGAAACGGCCACCCGCGTCACGATTTAATGCACTCGCACCGGGGATGGCGGCATGGCGTTCGCGGTAATCGATCGCGGTATCGGCATGGCGCCCGACGATATTCCCGTGGCGTTGACGCCGTTCCAACAGGTCGATATCGGCCTGCGGCGCAAATATGAAGGCACGGGGCTTGGCTTGCCCATCGCCAAGCAATTGATGGAACTCCACGGCGGAAGCTTGACGATCGACAGCGCTCAAGGTGTGGGCACAACCGTAACCGTGACGCTCCCTGCCGCCCGTGTCATCAATATCGAAAATGGTGCGTTGCCGAGCCGGATCGATAACGAAACCATGATTGCGGCAATCACGACCGCGCCGAGCACGGCTAAAACGCCCGTTACGCTCTAGAAGACGCAGCAATCCGGGCCGGAAACCGGCCCGGCGGGCGATTCGTCAAACCGCGAAATTTTGGTTTAGAGGCCGGACTTCAGTTTTGCGCCCGCTTTGAAACGGACGCCTTTGCTCGCTTTGATTTTGATGGCTTCGCCGGTACGCGGATTCCGCCCCATGCGGGCGGCGCGCTTGCTGACATGAAAGGAGCCAAAGCCCGGAATGCCGAACTTCTGACTCTTCTTTAGTTCCTTGCCGATCGTTGCGACGACAGCATCGACAGCGCCCGCCGCGTCGGCCGACGTCAGACCTGTCTTTTTCAGCGCATCCACGAGAATTTGTTTGCTCACGCTGCTTTTCCTTTTCGTCCCTTGGCGGCGCGTCCCGCAGGACGCCACCCCTACGCCCTGTTGTCTGCGCTACGTGATCGAGGCTCGATCACTGATAAACGCAGCGACAAAGCCTCTCACCGTCCCTCTCTCCAATCAATAGATTCCTTGCGGTTTTGCGTGTTTTCCACCGCGGAAAGAGGCCGAATCGCATCGATTTCAGCCGTTTTCACGGCCTTCTGTGGATAACTTGGTTCCCCGCGACGCCCCGCGAGGCCGATATGCGGTCAGTTCCCGCGATTCGGTGCTGGTGCCGGCAGAAGGTGGGTCATCGTGACCGGCGCCGCGGCGCTGAACTTAAGCCACGCGAAGTCGCGCCAACGCTGCACCAGATCGCCGTAATGTGCCGACAGCGGATTGGCCGATTGACCCGGCGTGATCAGGAATCGTGCGTCGCTCGGGCTGGCGAGATCGACGATCGTGCGCAGTCCCGGCCCGTGCAGATCGGCGAAGGGCATGGCCTCGTTGTTGTATTCGACCTCGCCGCGATTGACCGTATCGGAACCGCCGCTGGTCGGAATGTCGAGCCGGAACAAACCGCGCAACACCGGCACATTCGACCAGAACTGATTGAGGAAGGGCGCGACATGGGCGCGGCCCCAAATCCAGCCCGCCATGTCGTTACCGTACCGGGCCGCCAATTGATCGAGCGCGTCGTGCAGCGAGGCCGCGAGCACGGCCGCACAGTCGCCGGCCTTGCCGTTGTCCGGGACGCACCATTCTTTGTGCTCGCTCAAGATACCGCGCACCACCAGCGGCCGCGACGACCAGTAGTCGTGAAATACCGGCCCCAACTTCTTTTCGAACAGCGCCCGTTCCAACTCGCGCAGCCACGCCGTGAAGATCAGCGGTTCGACCAGGTCGCGATCCATATGAAAATTCCAAGCCTTGAGCCGCTCGATGGCGCGCTGGTCGCGCGCATCGGACGGCTGGATCGCCGTCATCAACGGCACCAGATCCGCCGCCGCCAGCGACAGCGTATCGGCTTGCATCGCGGCGAAGTCGTCCGGTCCGAGCTTCTTGTCCTTGACCGCGTCGAGCATCTGATTGATGCGCTCGGCGCGGTTGGGAATGTCCCAGTCGCGGCTGATGAAATACTTGTACGAGTCCGGCACGATCTTCTGGTTGGCGGTCACAAAGCGGCCGGTTGGCGGGTCCAAGCCCTGCGGCAGGTCGTCGAAGGGGATATAGCCTTTCCAGTCGTACTCGCCGGTCCAACCCGGCGACGGGATGGACCCGTCGCCCTTGCCGCGAATCGGGATGAGTGCCGGCGCGATGAAACCGATATCGCCGGCGTCGTCCGCGAACACCATGTTCTGCTCCGGCGCGGTGAACTGTTTCATCGCATCGCGGAAGTCGGTCCAGTTCTTGGCGAAATTGATGCCGCGTAGTGCCTCGGGCGAGTGGTCGTTCGGCGTGAGCCACGTCGTCTGTAACGCCAGGACGGTACCGGTTTCGGCGGTCTCGCCGTATTTACCGCCGAGATCGGAAATAACCGGTCCATGCCGCGTCTCCCGCACCGTCAATTTGACCGGCGGAGCGCCGCGCACGGCGATGGCTTCTTCGCGGGTGACGAACGCCGCCGACCCGGTCGGGGTCAGATAATGAGTCGGGTCTTTAGGATCGACCTTTTCGATGAACAGATCCTCGACATCGCCGGTCGTGGTGGTGAAGCCCCAGGCGACATGCGCATTGTGGCCCAGCAAGACGTAGGGATTGCCCGGCGCGGTAACGCCCGCGACATCGAGGTCGGGCGTCTTGATATGCGCGAGATACCAGACGCCCGGGGCGTCGAGCGCCAGATGTGGGTCGTTCGCCAGCATCGGTTTGCCGGACGCGGTGTGTTTGCCGTCGACGACCCAGTTGTTCGAATCGTAAATCGGGCCGACGAAGGATGGCAATGCCGCGTAAATGGCATCGAGGTCGAGGCCCTTGAGCCAGGCATTGGTCTCGCCGGTGAAGCTTGGCGCGTCCTTGGGATAAGACGGATACAGCACGCTCAACTCGTCGGGCTTGAGGCGCTGGAGAAGGCGGGCGCGCAGCAATTCGTCGCGGAAATTGCCGGCGAGCTGTAGCGACATCAGCTTGCCCCAGACCAGCGAGTCAGCCGGCTTCCAGGATTCGGGCCGCGCGCGGATCAAATAATATTCGGGCGGCAACGCGACGCTGCGCTGTGCCAGCCAGGTGTTCACACCGGCAACGTAGGCGTCGAGCTCGCCCCGCGTCTCGGGCGACAGATTCCGGTATTCCGCCTCGGCCGTGCGATAGAGGCCGAGCGTCCGCATGTATTTGTCGGTCGGCAGCGCGGCCGGTCCGAACAGCTCGGACAAACGGCCGGCGCCGGCGCGCCGCGTCAGCTCCATCTGGAAGAGCCGCTCCTCGGCATGGAGGAAGCCGAGCGCGAACATGGCATCGCGTGTATTGGCGGCGGTGATGGTGGCGATACCGTAGCCGTCGCGCTCGATGGTGACCGGCGCGGTCAGCCCAGCGACCCGAAGCGTGGTGTCCGACCCCGGTCCGGTCGTGCGCAGCCACAGCAGCACGGCCGCGATCAGAATCACGACGACCAGGACGATCCGCCCGATCCAGCGCATCCAACCCCCTTGCTAGACGCGGCGTTGGGGGACGCCGCTTATTCCGCCGCGAGCAACCGCCCGGTCGGATTTTGGCTGCGGCGCATTTCGCGCCAATAGGCGCCGTCGAAGTCGAACTCGGCCGGCGCGACGAAATCGCCGCCGCGGGCACCGAGGAAGACGTCGGGATTGTCGACGCCCGGCGGCGCCGTTCCCTTGTCAGTGTAGTCGCGCACCGCCAGCAGCAAGCGGCGCCGCGTGAGGCCGATCATTGCGTCGCTCGGCGCCAGATGCTCGAAAGTGTGATCGACGATCGGCCCCATGCTCTCGGTCATGCACTGATCCTCGAGCGTGATGTTGTGCAGGCCCGAGAAATTATTGCCGCCGCGCTGCGCGACACGGTCGATGTGGTAGTCGTTGCCGCTGTTGGAATTGAGCCGGTAGCGGCCAAGCCAGTCGGTGCTGTTCGGCAGCACCCCGTGCTGGCCGAAATTGACGTTCGGGATGGGGTTCCCGTCCTTCAAGAGCCGCGCCTTGGGCGTGGCACCCAGCCACGACCAGATGAAGAACATGCAATGCGTATCGTCGAGCGGCACCCAGGCCCGCGCCACGATATGGGTCGAGAAATCGCCGTCGGGGGGAATCGTCCAGAACGGAAACAGGAAGTGCGCGACGCGCCAATAGGTCGTGCCTTCGTCGGCGCCGCGATGCGCGCCGTACATCGTGCCCCAATCGGTGACCTCGCAGGTATATTCGGGGGTGCGGTGCTTCATCGAGTAATACCAGGTCGAGCCCGGCATCAGCTCGCGGTAATCGAGGGCGCCGGCGTGCAGGAAGGCGAAATGCGAGGTGTCGATGTCGCCTTCCAGCGCCTGGAGATAACTGCACTCCCGTTGCACGATGCCCAGCCGCACTTCGGATTCCGGCATCAGCGTCGCTTCGAACATCGGCATCGGCGGCGCCTTGGCGCGGTTGCCCATGTAGACCCAAATCACGCCGTTGCGCTCGGTGGCCTTGTATGCCTTGGCCTTCACCTTGTCCTTGAAGACCTGGTGCGGCGGCAGGTTAGGCTGGTCGAGGCAATTGCCGTCGACGTCGTATTTCCAGCCGTGATAGATGCAGCGGATGCCGTCTTCTTCGTTGCGGCCATAGAACAGCGAGGCGCAGCGATGCGGACAGCGGTGATCCATCACGCCGACGCGGCCGGAACTGTCGCGGAACATGATCAACTCCTCGCCGAGGAGCTTGAGGCGGATCGGGTCGCCGTCGGCTTTTACTTCCGAGGACCGCGCTGCCGGCATCCAATATTCGCGGAACATTTTGCCCATCGGCGTCCCAGGCCCGACCCTGGTCAGCAATTCACTTTCGGCTTTTGTCGTCACGGCGCAACTCTCCCGTCGCGGTCACATCATCCGCCCAAATTTAATATGGATTGGGCGAAGGCGCCAAGCATTTGGCGCCCTCCCCGCAACGCTTACTTGGACCGGGCGTACGTGCCGGTCAGCACGCCCTTGGCAAGCGTGTGGAAGTGAATGTTGAAGCCGACCACCGCGGCCGACGTGTCCTGGTTGGGGCCCAATTGCGCGACGTCCAACGCATAGACCGTAATGCGATAGCGATGTGGCTTGTCGCCGGGGGGCGGGCAGGGGCCATTATAGCCCGGCACGCCGAAATCCTCGCGGCTTTGGACCGTGCCCGGGGGCGCCAGATTGGCCTTCAGGTCGCCGGCGTTCTTCGCCAATTCGGTCGCCGTCGCGGGAATGTTGAACACGACCCAATGCCAGAAGCCGCTGCCCGTCGGCGCGTCGGGATCGTAGATCGTGACGGCGTAGCTCTTGGTACCTGAAGGGCCCGGCGACCATTTGATTTCCGGCGAAACGTTGCCGCCGCTACAGCCGAAGCCGGGAAAATTCGTGACCTGCTCGTTGGCGATCGTCCCGCCCCGGGTAATCTCTTGGCTGGTTACTTTGAGGCGCGGCACTTTCGGCTGCTTCGATCGCTTGGCCGCGTCGACCCCGCTGCTAAAGCTGACGGCCAATGCCACGACCAACCCCATTGTCGCGAGAACGCGCCACATTTGCTCCTCCCCTCTTGTTTCGCGGGTTTCGAAGTTCCCGCGTGATTGCCTATTACGAGGCAGCCGACCCTTTGCCGTCAAGCCGCCCTTGCCGTCATGTCACGAATTTGACCGCAAGCGCCGGAGTGCGGGGGCGGGGCAGTAGCGCCAGATTACGCGCACCATATGAAGGAGCGTAACATGTCGATCATGGCGATGACCAAGCCCGCCCGGCCAGCGAATAAGCCGACATACGTCACCGATGCCGAGCGCTGGGCCTCGGTTCAGCGGCGCGACCGCGCCGCCGACGGGCATTTCTATTACGCGGTGGCGACCACCGGGGTCTATTGCCGGCCGTCCTGCACGGCCCGTCTTGCCTTGCGCAAGAACGTGACGTTCCACGACACCCGCGCCGACGCCGAGCGCGCCGGCTTCCGGCCATGCAAGCGCTGCAAGCCGAACCAGACCGCGGACGCGGGTCACGCCGCCGCGATCGCGACGGCGTGCCGGGCCATCGAACAGGCGGAGGAGATGCCGCGCCTCGATGCGCTGGCGGACGAGGCGGGGCTGAGCCGGTTCCATTTCCACCGCTTATTCAAGGCGGCGACCGGCCTGACCCCACGCCAATTTGCGGCGGCACATCGCGCCAAACGCGTGCGCGACGATCTACCGAAGGCGAAGAGCGTGACGCAGGCAATCTACGGCGCCGGCTTCAATTCGAGCGGCCGGTTCTATGCGGAGTTCGACCGGGCGGCTCGGCATGCGGCCAAGCGCCTACGCCAAAGGCGGCGAGGGTGCCATCATCCGTTTCGCGGTCGGGCAGACCTCGCTCGGGGCGATCCTGGTGGCGGCGACCGACAAAGGCATCTGCGCCATCGCGCTCGGCGACGAACCGGAACCGCTGGTGCGGACGCTCCAGGACCGGTTTCCGAACGCCACGTTGGTGGGTGGCGACAAATCGTTCGAAGCGACAGTGGCGAAAGCGGTCGGGTTGGTCGAGACGCCGCGCATGGGTGCCGATCTGCCGCTCGACGTGCGCGGCACCGCCTTTCAGGAACGGGTGTGGCAAGCCTTGCGCGCCATTCCCGCCGGCACGACGGCGAGCTATGCGGAAATCGCGCGTCGCGCGGGCAGTCCCGGTTCGGTGCGCGCCGTGGCCCAAGCTTGCGCCGCCAATCCGGTTGCGGTCGCGATTCCGTGCCATCGCGTGGTACGCACCGACGGGGCCTTGTCGGGCTATCGCTGGGGCATCGAACGCAAGCGCGAACTGCTGCGGCGGGAAGCAGGTGAGGACGTCACTTCATAAAAATGATCCCTCTCCGCCCCTGGGGGCGGAGAGGTTAGGTGAGGTGGGGGAATTGCCGAGCGAACGCACCTCACCCGCTCGCTTCGCTCGCACCCTCTCCCCCCAATGGGCGGAGAGGGACATTGAATTGAACGAACGGGGTTATTCCGTCTTTGCGAATTTACTGGCGCCTGCCGAATGGACCGCGCTCGCCGTGCTTTACGACGATGACGCGACGTTCCGGAGCCGCGTGGTGATGGCACGGCACAATTTCGGCCGCGGCGAGTACAAATATTTTGCCTATCCACTGCCCGCGCCGGTGGCGACGGTGCGCGCGGCGATGTATCCACCGCTCGCCGCCATCGCCAATCGGTGGCACGCGGCGATGGACATTGAGACCCGCTTCCCGGCGGCGCACGCGGCATTTCTCAAACTTTGCCACGAGGCCGGCCAGACCCGGCCAACGCCGTTGCTGCTGCGCTATGGCGCGGGCGACCACAACTGCTTGCATCAGGATCTCTACGGCGACCAGGTGTTTCCGATCCAGGCGACCGTGCTGCTGTCCGCGCCCGGCCGCGATTTCACCGGCGGCGAGTTCGTTCTGACCGAGCAACGGCCGCGCATGCAGTCCCGCGCCGAGGTGGTGCCGCTCGGACAGGGCGACGCCGTCTTATTCGCGGTGAACCAACGGCCGCGTCACCATGCGCCACGGCGTCAGCCGCATCCGTTCCGGCCATCGCATGACGCTGGGCGTGATCTTCCACGATGCGCGGTAAGGATTAGGACGCGAAATCGTCCTTGGTGAAGATCGCCACCAGCTCGATGCCTTCCCTGGCGAGGTTGGCTTTTGCGCCTTCGAGGCGGTCGACGATGGTCACGATCTTGGCGATTTTGCCGCCGCGCTCGCGCACCGCGTTGACCGCCTTCATCACCGAGCCGCCGGTGGTGGTCACGTCCTCGAACAGGATGGTCTTGCCGCCATCGACATATTGACCGTCGATCAGCTTGTTGGTGCCGTGGCCCTTTGCCTCCTTCCGGACAAAAAAGGCGCGGATCGGCCGCTCGGGCCAGCTCCGCATCGCCACCGCCGTGGCGATCGGCACCGCGCCAATTTCGAGCCCGCCGACTTGATCGACGCTGTCATTCTTGATCGTGTCGAACAGCACGTCGGCGACCAGCGCGACGCCCTCGGGGTCGAACATCGTTTTCTTCATGTCGAAATAAAATGTGCTGCCGCTGCCCGAGGCGAGCTTGAAATCGCCACCGGTGGAGAAGGATTTTTCCTTGATGACGTCGCGCAGGCGCGCGCGTTTTTCGGCGATGGTCATGGCGAAAGGCTAGGCGGGGATTCGCGGCCTGTCACGGGGATTCAGCCGCGTTTGCGCCGTGGCCTTGCCGGCGGTTCGTAAAGCCGGGCCCGCGCCTGATAGGCCCGGAATTCGGCCTCGCGCAGATAGGCGCGCAGCGCCTCGCGGACTAGCTCGGAGCGCGTGCGGTGCTCGCTGCGGCACGTGGCCTCGATTTCCCGGGCCATCTCGGGCGGCAGCGAAATGCAGAACGTGGCGGTTATGCGGCCCATCTCAGTGCGGTCTTGAATGTCATACGGAGTATTACTAATTATTGGCTCCCGACCCCGATGGGTCAAGGGGGCGGCAGGGGAAATCGACGCAACGCTTGATATCTCCGGCCGCCGCCCCAAGATTGGAACCGAAAGACCGCGATGCAAGACAATCGCCCCTACGATCCCACCAACTGGCACGGCACGACCATCCTGTCGGTCCGCAAGGACGGCAAAGTCGTCGTGGCCGGGGACGGCCAGGTAACGATGGGAGCCACTGTCGTCAAGCATAACGCCCGCAAAGTGCGCCGTCTGGGCAACGGCAGCGTCATCGCCGGGTTCGCCGGCGCCACTGCCGACGCCTTCACGCTGTTTGAGCGGCTCGAGGCGAAGCTCGAGCAATATCCCGACCAACTCACCCGCGCCGCGGTGGAGTTGGCGAAGGATTGGCGCACCGACCGCTATCTGCGCCGGCTCGAGGCGATGATGGCGATCGCCGACAAAAGCACGTCGCTGATCCTCAGCGGCACGGGCGACGTGCTGGAGCCGGAGGACGGGCTCATCGGCATCGGCTCGGGCGGCAACTACGCCCTGTCGGCGGCGCGCGCCTTGATCGACATTCCAGGCCTGGACGCGGAAGCGATCGCGAAGAAGTCGATGGCGATTGCCGCCGATATCTGCATCTACACCAACGACAAGGTCATCATCGAAACGCTATGAGCGAAACCAATCCCAATTTCAGCCCGCGCGAGATCGTCTCGGAGCTGGACCGGCACATCGTCGGCCAGGCCGACGCCAAACGGGCGGTCGCGGTGGCGTTGCGCAATCGCTGGCGGCGCCAGCAACTGCCGCCCGAACTGCGCGACGAAGTGTTGCCGAAGAACATTCTGATGATCGGGCCGACCGGCATCGGCAAGACCGAGATCGCGCGTCGTCTCGCCAAGCTGGCGCAGGCGCCGTTCCTCAAGGTCGAGGCGACCAAGTTCACCGAGGTCGGTTATGTCGGCCGCGATGTGGAACAGATCATGCGCGACCTGGTCGAGATCGGGTTGAGCATGGCGCGCGAGCGTCTGCGCAAGGAGGTTGAGGCCAAGGCCGAGATCGCCGCGGAGGAGCGTGTGCTCGATGCGCTGGTGGGGCAGACTGCTAATCCCGAAACGCGGTCCAAATTCCGCAAGATGCTGCGCGACGGCGAACTCGACGACAAGGAGATCGAAATCCAGGTCGCCGATACCGGCGGCGGCGGTATGCCGACCTTCGAGGTGCCCGGCATGCCCGGCGCGCAAGTCGGCATGATCAATATCGGCGACATGCTGGGCAAGGCGTTCGGCGGCCGCACCAAGCCGCGCAAGATGACGGTGCACGAAAGCCACGCCGTGCTGATGGCCGAGGAGAGCGACAAGCTCCTCGATCAGGAAAAATTGCAGCGCGAGGCCATCGGCATGGTCGAGCAAAACGGCATCGTGTTCCTCGACGAGATCGACAAGATCGCGTCGCGCTCGGATGGCCGCATCGTCGGCGATGTCAGCCGCGAAGGCGTTCAGCGCGATCTGCTGCCGCTGATCGAAGGCACCACCGTCGCGACCAAGCATGGCTCCGTGAAGTCGGACCATGTCCTGTTCATCGCGTCGGGCGCGTTCCAGATGGCGAAACCGTCGGACTTGCTGCCCGAGCTGCAAGGCCGGTTGCCGATCCGCGTCGAATTGAAGCCGCTGTCGCGCGACGATCTGCGGCGCATCTTGACGGAGCCGGAGGCGAGCCTGATCAAGCAGTACAAGGCCTTGATGGCGACCGAAGGCGTGACGCTCGACTTCACCGAAGACGCGATCGACGAAATCGCGGCGCTGGCGGAGCAGATCAACGGCAGCGTCGAGAATATCGGGGCGCGTCGCCTGCACACGGTGATGGAACGGCTGCTCGAGGAGATCAGCTTCACCGCCGCCGACCGGCCCGGCACCACCGTCGCGGTGGACGCGGCCCTGGTGAAGGAGCGCGTCGGCACGCTGGCCAAGAGCGCCGACCTGTCGAAGTTCATCCTGTAAAGGCGATTCCTGCTGGCTTTTCAACCAACCGGGCTTCGCTGAGCCTTGGACGGCCAAAGTGGTTCGCCAGGTGCGAGCACACAACAGTTAAAGAACTTCCTGCCGAACGTCGAAACCTCGATGACCAATGTTTCTAGGTTCCAAACCGACGCTTCGTAATCCCCATACCGATTGTGGCCCGCCGGCTCAAATTTTGCTTCGGCATACCGCGTTTGCTGCAAAATTTTCAGTCTAGATAAATTGTCGATGTGGCTATCGATGTCGTCTGATCTTTCTAGATTTCGCTGACTGCGCCATCTCGGCCAACGTATCCGAAATGCGCGGCCCCGCTGGATTGGGGGCGCTACTAAGACCATTTGTCTCATGGCACAATTCCTCGCCGGTGAAGTTGCGCGCGATCCAATTCAGGAATTTCGCTTCGTCGGCGCTCATTTGCTGAATCAATTCAACACACGACGGATGTACTCGCGACGAAATCCTGCCGTCCATCGATGACGCCAAGAGGTTCGCGTAGAGATTTTTCAGTTCCTCTTCATCCTTTGAAAATTGCAAAGCAAGCAGCAGTGGCCCTGCAACGCTCATCTTTGGAATGTGAATTTCACTAGCGGGAGTGCGCGCGAGCTTTTCTGTGAGTTTCACCGCAACCCAATCTCGGATTTGTTCAAATCCCCACACCGCGCCTGATAACGGCGTCAAGGCTAAGCTCACGGCTCGCGCGACGAGTAGAACGTTTTGACCAAGTTCCTTCGCGGCGGGTTGGAGCAGGTCCTTATAGAGTTCCGTTCCCGCTGGACCGGACAGCAAACTCTTCACGGCTTCTGTGGCAATGTCGTCATCCGGCGCCATTGCGACAGGGGAACGTCTTGATGATTGCGGCCCCAACAAAGCCGGAAGCATCTAGCTTGCTATCGGCAGGAAAGAGCATCAAGTCTTCACCGATCGTTCGTTTGACAACAACCTCCAAGGCGAAGCTCGATGCGTTCGGAGGAATGCATGGCGGGCCGCCTCATAGGAACAAATAAGGAACAAGCGAGAAGGCAATGTGTGAGCGCATCGGCGCGTTGGGCAAGAGCGCCGATCTGTCGAAGTTCATCCGCTAGCCGGCGCGAGCAGCGCCAGAACGGAAAGCGTCACCGCGGACGCGCCGGTCGAAACGATCGTCGCCGACGCGGCGATGTCCCTCCTAGATGCGATAGCAATCGGCCCTCGAATATCAAAATCCTTTGCTTCTGGTGTCATACGAATGAACCGATGCACAGCCATATGAGGTCGCTTCCCGCATACTGGTCTTTTTTTGAGTTTCGGTGGCGCTAAATTGGTGTCCGGCCATCCCTCTTGACATATACGGTAAAAGCGTTATATCCTCGCCGCAGGAGGTGTATGATGGCGAGCGAGGCACAGATTTTGGCGAACCGGGCGAACGCGCAGGCGAGCACCGGTCCTAAGACTCTGGAAGGCAAGGAGAAATCTCGGGAGAACGCGCTCCGACACGGCATCGAGGCGCGGGTTGTCTCGGCCCTGGGCGAGGATGGCGACGCGTTCGAGCAGCACCATTTGGCCCTGGTTCATACGCTAGCGCCGTACAACGCCTATGAGTTTGGCCTGGTGCGGCGGCTGGTGCAGCTAAGCTGGCGGCTCGAACGCCTGGCCCGCATGGAGGCGGCGATGCTCGACGGCGTCGCCGCGCGCACGGCTCGCTGCTCACGGAGGCGACGGTCGCCTTCGAGCGCGGCCGGCCGGCGGACGATCTCTGGACCGCCGACCTGTCGCTGGTCGCGCGCTACGAGGGGCAGCTCGACAACGCCTTCAGGCGCAACATGATGTTGCTCGAACGCGCGCAAGAGGTCCGCCGCCGCGTGCGCCGGGAAGCGGCGCGGGCCAATCCGCTCACCGATTCCGGCGAACGCACCAACCAAATATGGAATTTCCGGAACGAAGCCAATTTACCGGCGGAACCGGCCGCGGATCGGGCGGAACAGGCGACGCGCGCTCCGCCGTCGGCAGTCATTCCGTCGGCTGAATTGCCGAGGAGATTTGCAATCCTCCGGCTTGACGGCGGGGCGGGCGAGGGCGGATTCTGGCGTGAATACCATTCGGCGGCAGGAGACTTCCCATGGATGACGTGAAGATCGGGCGCAAGATCGACCAGGGCACCGGCTACGGCCGGGCACCGCAGCATGTTGATGATGAACTGATCAAGGTCGGTCCCGGCACGCCGTGCGGCGAGCTGATGCGCCGCTATTGGCACCCGATCGCACTGTCGGAACAGGCAACGACCCGGCCCCGGAAGATCAAGCTCCTGGGCGAAGACCTCATTCTGTTCCGCGACCGCAAGGGCCGGCCGGGCCTGCTCTATCCGCGCTGCATGCATCGCGGCACCACCTTGTTCTACGGCAAGGTGGAGAATGAGGGCATCCGCTGCTGCTATCACGGCTGGCTGTTTGGGGTGGATGGAACGTGCCTCGACCAACCCTGCGAGCCGGAGCACGGCTTGCACCGCGACATCGCGCGTCAGCCTTGGTATCCGGTCGAGGAGCGCTACGGGTTGGTGTTTGCTTACCTCGGCCCGGCCGAGAAAAAGCCGATCCTGCCGCGTTACGACATTCTCGAAGAACTCGAGCCGAACCAGGACATCCTGGCGCGGCAGATGGGCGCGCAAACAGGCGATGCCAGCATGCCGGTGGCGCCCTATAGCTGGGTCCATCTCAACGACAACGTCATCGACCCGTATCACGTTTATGTCCTGCACTCGACGTTCTCGAACGTGCAGTTCTCGCACCAATTCATCGTCAAGCCGCACCAGGTCGACTTCTTCCAGAGCGATGTCGGCATCTGCTATTCGGCTGTACGCGACATGGGCGACGGCCGGCTTTTGGATCGCGTCTCGTCCTTTATCATGCCGTGCATCATGTCGGTGCCCGACACGCGCGGCGATCTTCAGCATCGCCGTTCGTCGCGCATCGGCTGGATCGTGCCGATGGACGACGAGAGCTTCACCACGTTCTCTGCGGGCACCATTACCAAGGGCGAGAAACAGCTCTTTACGCCGCTCGACTTCAACGGCAAGACCTGGGCGCAGATGACCGAGGCGGAGCACCAGGACACACCCGGCGATTTCGAGGCGCAGTCGGGCCAAGGCACGATCAGCCTGCATTCGGAAGAGCATTTGGCGCAGTCTGACCGCGGCATCGTGATGATGCGCCGGCTGCTGAAGGAACAGATGAAGCTGGTGGCCGCCGGCGGCGATCCGATCAATGTCGCCTACGATCTGTCGAAAGCGACCATCAAGGTTCCGTCGGGTAATTTCTTCCGCAAGAAAGAAGCGGCGGAGTAGCTATCTCGGTCCGGCAATATCGATCAACGTCGGCGGCGGAATCGCGACGGGCGGTGTCGGCGATGCGAGCGCTCCACCGATGGCGGCCCGCTTCGGCGTCTGCCAGGTGAGGCTGCCGAACTCGTGGCAATGCGGGCAATGCGCCGACCATTCGGTAAGCTCCGCGCCGCAATGCGAACAGACATAAGCAGGATCGGCGGCCGTTGTATTGGCCGCGCGCCCAAGCCACGCGCGCGCCGTCGCGGCGTCGCCATGCTCCTGTTCTTCGAGCCGCGCCATCAGCCGGCATACGCGCGGGCTGGGATGGTCGGCGCCGGCGCCGGCCGTCATCAGATGCCGCCGCGCCTCGCCCCAAAGCTTCGCGTCGAGCGCCGCTTCGGCGAGGGCGAGGTGGCTTTCCGCATGGTCGGGATTCGCGGCGACGAGTTTCTCGACGCGCTTTAGCCGTTGCAGCGCCGTCTCCTCGCCGAACAAGGCGGTGAACGCGCGCGCGATGTCGGGGCGCGGCGCCTCCTTCCACGCCGCCAGCAAGGTACGGATGGCGCGGCGCGCGCGTGACTGCGCGCTCTGCAATTGCGCCAAGCGGATCGCGGCCGGTGCGAAGGTACGATCCTGCGCCACCGATTTTTCTGCGAGCGATGCCGCTTTCGTGGTGTCGCCCGCGGCCTCCGCGGCGCGGCTCTGCTCGTGCAGCAACACCGCGCGGTGATGGCGCCCGGTCGCGGCGTCGACGGCCTTTCGTCCCATCGCCTCGGCAAGCGTCGCCTCCGCCTCGACCCATCGTCCGGCCCGGGCTCGCAGTTGGTATAGGCGATGCAGTACCCACGGCGTCTTCGGCCGCAATTCCTTGGCCCGCTCGACAAGCTTCAGCACGCCCGCCTCGTCCCCGGCATGGAGCGACTGCATCAGCAGACCGCGTAGGCCGAGGAACTCGGTCTCGGCGCGCTCCAGCATCGCGCTGAAATATCGCCGCGCGGCGTCGTGATCGCCGTTGAGTTGGGCGGCTTGGGCCGACAACAGTAGCGTGAGGGGCGGATCGGCCAGCAGCGTGTCGGCGCGCCGCGAATGCTTCATTGCTTCCTCGGGATCGCCTGCCGCGACCGCGACCATGCCTTGCGTCAATGCGCGGAAGCCGGCTTCGCGGCGCCGCTCGCGGCGCCAGCGCAGATAAGCCGCCGGCGCCATGATCAGCCGGCGCAGCAGGTGAAACAAGGCGGCCGCAAGCATGCCGAGCAGCGCGACGCCCAATGCCAGCACCGCGACGTTCGTATCGATGCGCCAGCCCTGCCAATCGAGCTCGACGGTGCCGGGCCGGTCGGCGATGAAAATGGCGATCGCGATCAGGACAACGATGACGATCAGCGCGGGCAACGCCCTGATCACGGCTTGGCCCCGTTTCGCGCGACCTCGTCTTGCCACAATTGCGCCAGCGTCGCCTCGGCGGCCACGCGCCGCTTCGCCTGGGCGAGCCACTCCGCGGCTGCTTTGGCAAGATCGCCCCGCAGATCGTCGAGCGCGGTGACGGCCGCGGCCAGATCGCCGGCCCCAAGCGCCGCGCTGGTTTTCGTTACGGCGGCTTCGGTCGGGTCGCGCGGCAACGGGCCGCCAGGGCCGACGCGGCGGATCACCACCAACCTTTCGAGACGAGCCCGGATTTGCTGCCACCAATCGCCGTTCGCTTCGCCGCGCGGCGCGCGGAGAATGGCAGGCGCGACGCTACGATCGAACCGCTCCGCCAACATTGCGAGGGTCGGCAATCCCGTCCTCGCATCGGCCTCGAGCGATGCGAGACGGCCCTTCATCGCCGCATCGTTGCCGGCAAGCGCCTTTGCCGCCGCCAGTTCCGCTGAGAACGGGGCCGGACCTTCGGCAGCGACGCGGAGATCGGCCAGCGCCAACAGCAAGGCGCGATGAGCGGCGTTCGCGGCCATCGCCTTTTGAATCTCCGCTTGCAGCTTGGCGACCTGGCCGCCGGTTGCTTCGGCACCGGCCGACAATTTCGCCATCTGATCCTGAAGCGCTTTGATCGCCCCGGCGGTTTCGGGGCTTTGCGCCGGCGTTGTGGCCGATGCGGTTGCTGCCGCTGGCCGCGCCTCGAGCTGAGAGAGGCGCGCCGCGTGGTCCTTCAACGTGGCCTGGACATCACCTAGCTGCGAGATTTTATCCGCTTGCTGCTTCAATGCGGCGACATCGATTTCGAGCTCCGACATGCGCGTGGCCTGCTGTTTCAGCGTCGCATCGTCGGCGTCGAGCCCCGCTTGCAGACGGGAAATATCGGGCATTGCCGCGGTATTGTTTACCGACCGAGGCTGCCCCCACGGCAGCAAGGGCGCGAAACCGGGCGCCCAGAACGGCGACGTACCGACCACGACAATGACCAAAACAAGCGCCGGCACCAACCACGCGATCAGCATTTGCGACCGCCTCACGCCTGCCCTCGGTGCGGCGGGGGTCGGCGTCGGCGGCTCGCGATCCGGCTCGATGATGGTCATGCCAGAGCGGTTTCATCGAGCGCCGTCAACAGCGCGGTCAAATTCGGCGCACGCGCGGTCGCGACGGCGCGCCATCGCACGCCGTCTAGCGCCGCCACTACGTTCCGGCTCAGGCACACCGCCGTCATTTTTTTACATTGCTCCGTCAATCCCGCCGCGCGCGTGAGCCTAACAAACGTTTCGGCGGTGCGGGGAGAGAAAAACAGCGCCAGGCTTACCTCGTCCCGCCGCAGCGCTGCCGCGACGTCCGGCGCGAATGTGTCGGCCGCGACAGCGCGGTAGAGTTCGACGCGCCGCACGGAAAAACCTCTGGTCGCAAGATCGAAGCCGAGATTCCCGGCACTGTAGTAGCCCGCCGCATGCAGCAAAGCGCCGTTGCCGGGCGCGAGGCGCGACGCGATCATGACGGTCAGGTCGGTGATGTCGCCGTCGGCGCTGGCGACGGTGCGAAATCCAGCAATGCGCGCCGCGGCGGCGCTCGCCTCACCGACGCAATAGGCGGGCAGGTCGAAACGATTGCTGGCGTGGGCGAAGGCCCTCACGCCGTTGGCGCTTGTGAACAACACCGCCTGCACGCCGGCCAGCGCGCCGCCAAGCCGCGCGGCGGCGGTCACTTCCGGCTCGATCCGCAACAGCGGCGCCAGGATCGATACGATGCAGCGCGCGCGCAATTCCGCTGCGACCGTCGCGGCATCTTCCTCGGGCCGCGTCACCAGCGCCTTCATGCAAAAAAGCCGGGACCGGCGCGGACGACGAGATCGTGTCCGGCGTCCGTCGCGAGCGCCAATGCCTCGCTCGGCGTGCCGTCGCGCGCCGCCGCGAGACGGGTGCTGCCGTCAGGCTTGAGGATGGCAGCGCGGAACCGCAGCACGCCATCCTCGATTTGCGCCAACGCCGCGATCGGCGTGCGGCAGTCGCCGCCGAGCACGGCAAGGAACGCGCGTTCGGCGGCAATGCAGATCGAGGTCGCGGCATCGTCGACGATTGCGGCATATCGCGCGGCGCGCTCATCGTCGGCGCGGATTTCGAGCGCGATGGCGCCTTGCGCCGGTGCCGGAAGCATCTGCTCCACCGGCACGATGTCAGCCGCACGGCCGTCGAGCCCCAGCCGCTTGAGGCCAGCCAGCGCCAGCACGGCCGCATCCACATCGCCGGCATCGAGCTTCTTGATCCGCGTGTCGATATTGCCGCGCATCGGCACGATCTTGAGGTCGGGCCGTTCGTGCAGGATTTGGGCCTTGCGCCGCGGCGACGAGGTGCCAACGACGGCCCCTGACACCAGCGCGGCTAAGCTGTCGGCGCGCCGCGACAGGAACACATCCCGTGGGTCTTCGCGCGGCAGGCACGCGGCGATCGCCAGACCGGACGGGAGAAACGTCTCCATATCCTTGCCGGAATGGACCGCGATGTCGATGCGACCATCGAGCAACGCCTCCTCAATCTCCTTGGTGAACAGCGCCTTGCCGCCGATCTCGTCGAGCCGTCGATCCTGAACCTTGTCGCCGGTGGTGCGGATCGCGACGGTTTCGATCGCGCCCGGCCCCGCCAATTCGGCGTCGGAGGCGGCGAGCGCCGCAGCGACTTCCGCCGCCTGCGCCAGCGCCAGCGCGCTGCCGCGGGTTCCGATGCGCAACAAGGCTCGTTCCGCCATCGCGTCTCTTTAAGCGCTCACGGCTGACGATGGAAGGGGCGGCACCGGCGGGTTAATGTCGCGGCATGTTGATGCTCGGCATCGAAACTAGTTGCGACGAGACCGCCGCCGCCATTGTCAGCGACGAAGGCGCCGGATTGGCGCGGATTCACGCCAATCTCGTGTTCTCCCAATTGGCGGAACACAAGCCCTATGGCGGAATCGTGCCGGAGATCGCCGCCAGGGCCCATCTCGACCGGCTCGACGGGTTGATCGCCGAAGCCCTCGACGCGGCGGGGATCGGTTTAGGCGACCTGTCCGGTGTCGCCGCCACCGGCGGACCGGGCCTGATCGGCGGCGTCATCGTCGGGGTGATGGAGGCGAAGGCGATCGCCTTGGCGCGTAAGGTGCCGTTTCTCGCGGTAAACCATTTGGAAGGCCATGCTTTGACGGCGCGGCTCAGCGACGATGTCACATTTCCGTTTCTGCTGCTGCTGGTGTCGGGCGGCCATTGCCAATTGCTGGCGGTGGAAGGCGTCGGCCGCTACCGGCGCCTCGGCACGACACTCGACGATGCGGCCGGCGAGGCGTTCGACAAGGGTGCCAAGCTATTGGGCCTGGGCTATCCCGGCGGGCCGGCGATCGAGCAAGCGGCGCTTGCGGGCGAACCGTCCCGCATCGTTCTACCGCGGCCGATGAAAGGGCGGCCAGGCTGCGATTTTTCGTTCGCCGGTCTCAAGACCGCGCTGCGAGAACGAGCGGAGGCGGAAAGCGTGCTCTTCGATGCGTTTCGCGCCGATGCCGCGGCGGCGCTGCAGGCCGCGATCGGCGATTGCCTGGTCGACCGCACTGCCAATGCGTTCGACGTGTTTCGCACCGAGTGGCCCGCCGGCAACACGCTGGTTGTCGCCGGCGGCGTCGCCGCGAACCGGGTTTTGCGCGAGCGGCTGCAAGAACTCGCGTCGGCCGCGGGATTTGCCTTCGTCGCGCCGCCGCCGAAACTCTGCACCGACAACGCGGCGATGATCGGGTGGGCGGGGATCGAGCGTCTCAAGCTCGGCCTCACCAATGCCCTCGACTTCGCGCCGCGGCCGCGCTGGCCGCTCGATCCGTCGGCAAAGCCGGCGCGGGGCGCCGGCGTCAAGGCCTAGGATCGGATCGCACGCTAGGGCCGCGGGCAGACGAGGTTGGCTTTGACCGCTTCGACCTCTTCGGGGTCGAACAGCCGGCCCGAGCAAGCGGCATTGTTGCGCTCGACCGCATCGTTATAGCGCGCCACGGCCCCGGCGCTTCGGTCATCATCGTGGCGCACAGACGCGACCATCTCGTCCCGGCGCGCCAACATGGCCTTGAAAGCGTCGATATCCGAGCGCACGTCGGTGTTGACCCGGCCGCGCGCCTCGTCGACCTGGCGCGACAGCGCCTCGATATTGGCGTGGGCCTCGCGATCGCGGCGTTGCAATTCGCGCATCTCCCGGCCCATGATCGAAACCGCTTGCTGGGCGCATAGACATTCCCGCACGGCCCGAGGCGCGGTGGTCGCACCTTGCGCTCGCGCCGATAGGTTTGGCATCGCCAGAGCCGTAAAAATGGCGCCAACCGACAGAGCGATAGTCAGACGTCCCGCGCGCATCATCGATCCTTTCCGTCAAGCCGGGCGCGTCCGGTCGACGGGACGCACCTGACACGAGATTACAACGCGCGAAATACGCTTTCATCACCAATGAAAGCGGGTGCCGCGACCGATGCTTCTATCCGCAGATGTTGGGGCAGGCGTGGCAGGCGCTCGGCCAGAAAGATGGTCGTGAACGTCGCGCCGACCAGGAACGCGGCGAAGGCCAACACGCCGAAACGCACCGCGCGGCCGCGCAGCCGCTGATCGCGCAGCAAATCACGCTCCAGGGCGATCTTGCTGGACACGAATGTGCCGGCGGTCAGGTCAAAGCCGCTCCGCGCGTCGCCGACGCGCTCGAGATGGCGGAAGATCGTGTTGGAGTCGCGCGACATGGCGACGATCGCCAGCAAGGTCGCGATCCCGGCGGCGGTAACGCCGAGCATAAAGGCGCCGAGGCTCGATAAAACGAGTTGTAAGTGGCCGTTGAGCGGCGCGCCGATGATCTGCGCCAGCGTCGGCAGGCCGAGCAAGCCCACCACGTTGAGCACGAACATCGAGGCCAAGCCGAACCGCGCCAAGCTGAACGCCATTTCGCGCGAGCGCGTCATGGCGTTGAAGAGCGGCGCGCTGTCGAACGCCCAGCCTTGGCGGCGTGCGGCTTCGGCCAGAAAATCCCGCCGAATCGGTTCCGGCGGCTCTTCGCGAAAATCCGGTTGGTCTTTCATGTTCGGTTCCCTCACAGGAAGCCGGTTCGGCGCCATTCGCGCTGGCGCTCGATTATGGGCGACTGACGTCCCGCCCGACGGGGCGTCGGCCTCCCACAGCAACGCCCGGTAAGGATAACTTAACCATAGATTTGCGGGGTATCTAGATGTATTTGGCTTTGTTAACCTTTGGCCGCCTTGTTCTTGCGAGCGCACAGTATTTCGTTGATGGAGGATTCATGAGCGATCGTGTCGCGCGCTGTTTGTGCGGCCAGTTGACCGTCACTGTTTCGGGCGAGCCGAGCATGGTCGTGATGTGCAGCTGCGCGTCCTGCCAACGGCGCAGTGGCAGTCAATTCGGCTCGGGTGCGTTTTTCGAGCGTGCCAACGTCACGCTCGCGGGCGATTACAGGAGCTTTACCCGGCCCGCCGACAGCGGCAAGAATCTCACCAACTATTTCTGCCCGAATTGCGGCACCAACATCGCGTGGGAAGCGGAAATTCGGTCGGGCTGGATCGGGGTCGCGGTCGGCGCGTTCGCCGACCCGAACTTTCCGGCGCCGACCATCGTGCTCTACGACGGCAACCGCCATGCCTGGATCGAGCCGCCAGCCGACGCCCGCGTGGTACCGCCGGGACCGATCCGTCACTAACCGCCGACGCGGTGCCGGGCATATAGCGCTGCTGTCGCCAGCAGCACCGCGCCCGCTTGATGCGCGACGGCGATCGGCAAGTCGACAACGCTGAGCAAGGTGGCGATGCCGAGCGCCGCCTGCACCGTCGCCATCGCCGCCAACAGATCGAGGGCGCGGCGCGCGGCGCCCGCGACGGCGCGGCGGCCGAACAACCAAAGCAGGACGATCACGAACCATGTCGTCTCGGCGAGGACGCGATGGTCGAACTGCGCCGCGGCGGGGTTCTCGAACCAGTTGCGCCAGAGTGGCGACATCGTGGCGTATTCACCGGGCAGGATGCGGCCGCCCATCAGCGGAAAATTGTTGTAGATCGAGCCGCCGCGCAGCCCGGCGACGAACGCGCCGGCGATCAGCGTCACCGCGACCAACGGCAGCACGAGGTTCAGCGCGCGGCGCACCCCGCTGCCCCGCGGCGACGCCGTCGCCCGCGGCCACAGCAGATCGAACGCCACCCACAAGATCGCACCGTAAATGATGATCGCCGCGAAGAGATGCGCCGCGAGCCGGTATTGGCTGACCTCGATGCGCTGCTCGAGGCCGCTCTCCACCATGTACCAGCCGAGCAAGCCCTGTAGCGCGCCGAGGACGAAGATGAGCGTCAGCTTCGGCCACAACGCGCGGCCGATGCGCCTGCGGATCAGGAAATAGAGAAACGGCAGCAGAAACGCGAAACCGATCAACCGGCCCCACAGCCGGTGCAGATATTCCCAGAAATAGATCCCCTTGAACTGCGCCAGCGTCATACCGGCATGGATGGCGTGGAATTGCGGGATTGCCTGGTAGTGCTGGAACGCGTCCTGCCATTGCGCCGCCGTCAGCGGCGGCAACACGCCTTCGATCGGCCGCCATTCGGTAATTGACAGGCCGGATTCGGTGAGCCGGGTGATGCCGCCGATCACCACCATCAGGAAAATCATCGCGGCGCAAAAGATGAGCCACGTCGCGATGGCGCGGTCGGACGCGGCGCGCGCAGAGGCCGCGGGAACGGTCGTGGAAGCGGCGGTTGCCATGACCGCCCAACACTGGCGTAGCCTCGCCATCCCGGCAAGGCCGGGCGACAAGGTGACGCTGCCGCCCGCGTAGGCTAGATGTCATGGACTGACGCACTGCTGCCATCGACCGGCGTTAGGCTCGAGCGGTCTTGCGGTAGGAGTTACGGATGCTGAAACTGGTTCTGCGGGTCCGCCGCGCGATGGCGCGGTTGTTTCGGCCAAGCGAGATTCTCCAAGGCGGCCTGGGCATGTTCATGGCCCTCGCGCAAAGCCCGCCTAGACGGCGCCGGCGCTGACGCGCCGGAACCATTAGGGCGATTTGGTGAAGATGAGCGCCGGATCGCGCTCGTCGCACGAACTGCCGAGCCGCGCCTTGGGGAAATTAGCGCATTCGGTGCGCAGATCCTTCAATGTCATCCGCGCGGGCGACCGTGTGTGATTGACGCAGGAGGCGCCATCGGCGCCCCACGCCGCTTCGAAGCTCATGCCGGCGCTGGCGCGGAGCGGCTGAATCCCGAGCCGGTCGTAAAGCGCGACCGGATCCTTGCCGTCCTCGTGGCTCCGGCCCGTGCCGCAGTAATCGGCGCGTAACGCGCGAACGCAGGCCGAGTGATAGTCCCAGAGATCGGCGCCGCCCGGTCCCTTGCGCCACGGCCGGTAGCCGAGATCGACACAGCGCGCGGCGGCGGTGCCCAGACAAACGACGCTGACTTGGCCGGGTGCGCGAATATGGTCGCCGGCGATCCAACTTCCGGCGATCGGAAAGCCGAAACCGCCGCTCTCGCCCTGACAATACGGCGTGACGGTGCCGTCGGCGCCGATTTCGCTGAAGCGGTAGAGCGTGATCTCGCCGACCGGGTCGGCCGGGTCGGGCTTGGCTGCATCGATGCGCAAACGGACGCCGTTGGCGACGATGGTTTCGCCGACGGCGCCGGCGCCGCCGAAACCGAAATTGCCGGCGCTCGCGAAATGGCCGGCGACGACGCGCAGGTCGGGATTGCCGGCGATTTCGCCGGGGGCGGGGCCATGGTCGAAGCCGATGGACACGGTGCAGCCACACAGCACCATGGCCGCCAGAACCAGCGTGGCGCTCCAGCGCAGCCAAAATCCGAAGCGTTGATGAAAAGGCACCGACGGCACCGCCGAAGACGCCAGTTCATCAAATGTTAAGAGATTCGGCGCCACGATAGCGGCCGTTCCGTCCCGCGGCGCTTCGCCACCGAAATCTAGCCACGAAGCACGAATTGGTGGCAAAGAGGGTGTCGTGGTTCGGATCGTGGAGGGGCGATGACGGCGGTTGAACGTCATACGGGAGTTCGGTTCAACGACGGTCTGTTCGCGCGGCTCGCGCGAGACCGGCGCGGCATCACCGCTCTCGAATATGGCTTGCTCATCGGTCTCATCGCGTTGGCGATCGTCGGTGCCGTGTCGCTGTTCAGCACCAATGCCAGCCAGGTCTTCACCCATATCGCCAACACGATCTAAGGCGTCGCGCGCAAGGAACGACGCCGGGAGAGCCAGGACATGCCGAGAACCGGAACCAACGAATTCATCGTCGCCGCGATGCTGATCGCGCTCGGCGGCATCGTATTCTATCAAGTCATCCTCAACGGTATGTAATCCCCCAAGCTTTCAGCGTGTGGGTACCGGCTTTTCCCCGCGGTAATCGTAGAAACCGCGGCCGGTTTTGCGGCCGAGCCAACCGGCTTCGACATATTTGACCAGGAGCGGGCAGGGCCGATATTTCGAATCGGCCAACCCTTCGTGCAACACCTGCATCACGGCGAGGCAGGTGTCGAGGCCGATGAAATCGGCCAACTCGAGCGGCCCCATCGGATGATGGGCGCCGAGCTTCATCGCGGTGTCGATCGCCTCGACCGTGCCGACGCCCTCGTACAGCGTGTAGACCGCCTCGTTAATCATCGGCAGCAGGATGCGGTTGACGATAAAGGCGGGGAAATCCTCGGCAGCGACCGGCGTTTTGCCCAGTTTCAAGGCAAGACTGCGCACGGTCTGGAACGTTGGGTCGTCGGTCGCGATGCCGCGGATCAGCTCGACGAGCTGCATCGCCGGCACCGGATTCATGAAATGCATGCCAATAAACCGCGCCGGCCGATCGGTCGAGGCCGCGAGGCGGGTGATCGAGATCGACGACGTATTGGAGGCGACGATCGCGCGCTCGTTCAGCGCCGGCACCAGCTTGACGAAGATGTCGCGCTTCAATTCCTCGCGCTCGCTGGCGGCCTCGATCACGATGTCGCAATCGCCCATCGACTTCAAATCCGAGCCGGTGCGGATACGCTTCATGGCCGCGTTCTTCTCGTCGTCCGTGAGTTTGCCGCGCGCCACCGCGCGCTCCAGATTTTTGGCGATATTGGCGACCGCCGCTTCGAGCGCCTTTTCGTTGACGTCCTCAAGCCGGACCTCGTAGCCTGCCAGCGCCGAAACCTGCGCGATGCCGCTGCCCATCTGGCCGGCGCCGATGACGCCGATGCATTTAATGTCGTCGATCGAGAGAGCCATGCGCGTTACCGTTTGAGTTTCGCCAGTTCGGCGTCGAGTTCCGGCACAATCTTGAACAGATCGCCGACGATGCCGTAATCGGCGACCTGGAAGATCGGCGCTTCTTCATCCTTGTTGATGGCGACGATAACTTTCGAATCCTTCATGCCGGCCAGATGCTGGATGGCGCCGGAGATGCCGACCGCGATATAGAGATCGGGTGCGACGATCTTGCCGGTTTGGCCGACTTGGTAATCGTTGGGCACGAAGCCCGCATCGACTGCGGCGCGGCTGGCGCCGACGGCCGCGTTCAGTTTCGCCGCGAGACTGTCGAGTAGCTTGAAATTGTCGCCGTTCTGCATGCCGCGACCGCCGGAGACGACGATCTTGGCGCTGGTCAGTTCCGGGCGCTCCGACTTGGTGAGCTCGGCGCCGACGAAATGCGACAGGCCGACAGCCGCTGTGGCGTCGATTTTTTCCACCGGCGCGTTGCCGCCGTCCTTCGCTTCGGCGGGAAAGGCGGTGCCGCGCACGGTGATGACCTTGATCTTGTCCTTCGACTGGACCGTGGCGAGCGCGTTGCCGGCGTAGATCGGCCGCACGAACGTGTCGGGAGACACCACGCCCGCGATGTCGGAAATCGGGGCCACGTCGAGCAACGCCGCGACGCGGGGCATGATGTTCTTGCCGTTGGTGGTGGCCGGAGCCAGCAGGTGCGAGTAGGCGGGCGCGAGCTTGATCAGTAAATTGGAAACTTCCTCGGCGAGCGTATGGTCGTAGACCACGGCGTCGGCGAGCAGCACCTTGGCGACACCCTGAAGCTTTGCCGCCGCATCGGCGGCCGCGCCGCAATCCTTGCCCGCGACCAGGACATGCACGTCGCCGCCGATGGCGTGCGCGGCGGCGAGCGTATTCAGCGTCGCCGGCTTGACCGATTTGCCGTCGTGCTCGGCAAGCACCAGCAAATTCATCAGATCACCCGCGCCTCGTTATGGAGCTTGTCGACCAGTTCCGCGACGGTCTTCACCTTGACGCCGGCCTGGCGTTTCGCCGGCTCCTCGACCTTGAGCACGGTGAGGCGCGGCGCGACATCGACGCCGAGATCGGCGGGCGTTAGCTTGTCGATCGGCTTTTTCTTGGCCTTCATGATGTTCGGCAGCGACGCGTAGCGCGGCTCGTTGAGGCGCAGATCGGTCGTGATCAGCGCCGGCAATGTGAGTTCTTCAGTCTCAAGCCCGCCATCGACCTCGCGCGTCACCACCGCTTTCTCGGCCTCGATCTTGAGCTTCGAGGCGAACGTGCCTTGCGGCCAGCCCAGCAGCGCCGCCAGCATCTGTCCCGTGGCGTTGCTGTCGTCGTCGATGGCCTGCTTGCCGAGAATGATGAGCTTCGGCTGTTCCTTGTCGGCGATCGCTTTCAGCAATTTGGCGACCGCGAGCGGCTGAATGTCGGCGTCGGTCTCGACCTGGATGCCGCGGTCGGCGCCCATGGCGAGGGCGGTGCGGATGGTTTCCTGCGCCTGGGCGGGCCCGATCGACACCGCGACGATCTCGGTCGCGACGCCAGCTTCCTTGAGGCGTACCGCTTCCTCGACGCCGATCTCGTCGAACGGGTTCATCGACATTTTGACGTTGGCGGTTTCGACGCCGGAATGGTCCGACTTGACCCGGATTTTGACGTTGTAATCGATGACGCGTTTGACCGCGACCAGCAGCTTCATTCCGGGGATTCCCTCGCTCATCGGCCTGTCGGGCGCGACCGCGAGTCATTGTGCAGATGCACAATAAGAAGGCAAGGGGGTCCGCGCAGCGCCGTCGCGAACCCCCTTAACTCCTTGCCGAAGCTGATTATTCGGCCGGCGCCCGCAGGCGCGGCTAGAGCCAGCTCAGCTCTTTTTCAGGCGCTGATGCAGTTCCCATTCATTGGGCGGACGGACTTCGATGGTCCCGGCAGCCAGGGTCAGGCGCATCATGATCGCGAAGATCGCCACGCTCGCGAGGACCGCCGCCGCGGTGAACCCGGACTGCGTCAGGTTCGGGAAGGCGATCTGAGTCATGGCGGCGAAAAAGATGCCCATGATACCGCTCATGAGCGCGAGACCGATCCATTTCATGTATTGCTACCCCTTCTCACCGAATTTGTTTCACAAAGACTTGGTCGTTATTGAAGTAAATCCATCGATTATTCACGAAGGATTGCATTGATATTGAGGATAACGAATTTTGTTTGCGGCCGCACCCGAATAAGACGGTTAACGGGTCCGCAATTATGAATGTCGGGGAAAGATCGGTTAGCGCGGCCCGATGTTCGGTGAACTTAACCGAACTTTTCAGGCGTAGAGATCGACGCGAACCGGCTGATCGAACTCGGCGCCGTGACGTGCCGCCGTTTCGGCGAAGCGGCGGCGCACCGCGGGCGCCAGCACCGCTTCCTCGGTATAGCCGTTGAAACGCATGTTGGCGATCATGCGCGCCGAGAAATCAGTGAAATCGCCGTAGCGCCGCGTGTCGACATAGGCGAATTGGCGCCGTTCTGCGAAGCTCGGGTCGGCGTGGCCGCGCAGCGCCGCGGCCGCGGCCGCGCGTACCGCGGTTTCGTCGTGGAACAGCTCGACGATATATTGATGTGGGCCTTCGGCGACCGGTTCGGCGACGTAAAGCCGGCCGCCCCGGCGCAGCACGCGTCGCGCCTCGGCGAGCGCGCCGGCGAGCGTCGCCTGCGGCACGTGATGAAGCGAGAACACGAATATCACGAGGTCGAACGCCGCGTCCGGCGCGGGCAGCGCATCGGCGGCGGCCTTGACCAAATGCCACGATCCGGCGCCGATCGCGGCGCGTGGCGCCGGCGCCATGAACGGATCGAAGCCGGTGACGACGGCGCCCTCTGCCGCCAAGGCGCGGTCGAGCGCGCCCTCGCCGCAGCCGATGTCGGCAATCGCCAAGCCGGCGACCGGTCCGACCGCCGCCAACAGCGCGTCGACGTGAGACATTCTGCCGAGTTCCATCATGGCCGCAGTTTAGCGCGACACGCCACCCTTCCAACTTGCAAAATCATGTTCTAGTCTCCGCCGCCTCGCGGGAGGGGTGGCCGAGCGGTCGAAGGCGCATGCTTGGAAAGCGTGTTTAGGGGAAACTCTAACGTGGGTTCGAATCCCACTCCCTCCG
>CAWKOL010000011.1:0-89690 GCA_963851285.1 uncultured Alphaproteobacteria bacterium | reverse complement strand
GCAGAGGCCGCCGCCGGATTTGCCTTTCTCGACCCGGCCGCGGATGCCGCGATGTGTCTTGGCGGCGAGGTCCTTCAGGAACAGCGCGTTCATCGTGCCTTTGAGGCCGACATGCAACTCGCTGATCTCGCCCTCGCTCAAGGTGACGATCTGTACGCCGGCGAAGCGCAGATGCTTGAACAGCGTCGCCACGTCGGCCTGGTCGCGGCTCACGCGATCCAATGCCTCGGCCAGTACGATCTCGAACTTGCCGCGCTGCGCGTCCTGCAACAGCGATTGGATGCCGGGACGGAGAATGACGCTGGCGCCGGAGATGGCGGCGTCGTGATAAGTGCCGATGACCTTCCATTTCTCGCGCGCGGCCTGTTCGCGGCAGATGCGGAACTGATCCTCGATCGAGGCGACGCTCTGGTTGTCGGAGGAATAGCGGGCATAGAGCGCAACCTTGGTCATCGCATCGTCTCCTGGGCGATCAGTCCTCGCACCGCTCCGGCGGCTCGTTGTCGTTCGCGGCCTCCAGCCGCTCGAATGCCTCGCGCGCCATCTGCCGGCCGATCAGGCGGGCGATCGTCAGCACCGCCGCATCGATCCGAACCCGCGCATCTCCGTTGCCATTGTCGTTCGCTGCCGGCGGCGGTGTGTCGTCGGCCGCGTGATCCTCGTCCTCGATCATCGCCGCTCTCGTCCAGGAAAATTCCGGTCGAGAGACAGACTTGGGCTTGAGACGGCATGCGGTCAATGCCAATATTCCATTTACTATCAGTGACTTACGGCGTACTACAGCGCACGACAGGCGGTTCGGGGAGCCTCCAGGGTGCTCAGGGGATACGACGGACGGCTCGAAAAAATTTCTCCTTGATCTTGATTTGTACGCCGATATGGCGTACTTGTCCAGCAGTCGAGAATGGTAGGAGCGTCCGATGGGTCAAACTGCCGAAGTGAAACGGGATCGCATGCACCTGCGCTTGGATGCCAAAGACCAAGCGCACGCTTGAGCGGGCCGCCGCCTATGAGGAAACGAGCGTGAGCGATTTCGTGCTCGCGAACGCGGTGGCTGCAGCGGAGCGCGTGATCGACTCGCATGAGAAGATCACCCTTTCGGCGAAGGATTGGGAAGTCTTCTATGACGCGCTGGTCAACCCGCCGGAACCGAACGAGAAGCTGAAGGAAGCCGCGCGCCGCTACCGTGAGCGCGTCGGTGGATGAACCTGCCCTGGTTATCGAGCCACTCGGCTCGCACCATGACCGCGCGGCTTTCTCCTGTGGTGAACCGGCTCTCGATTCCTACCTCCAGCGCCAAGCGTCTCAGGATATCCGGCGGCGCGTAGCCCAGGTGTTCGTGGCGCTCGGCGACGCGCCGGGGAAGATTGCCGGCTATTACAGCCTGAGCGCCGCCAGTTTCGAAAAGGAAGAATTGCCGCCGGCCTTGGCGAAACGGCTCCCGCATTATCCCGTGCCGGCCGCGATCCTGGGGCGACTCGCCGTCGATCGCGCATGCCAAGGCCAGGGCCTCGGTGAAACTCTGCTGCTGGATGCCGTCCGGCGTGTCGTCCGGGCGAGCGCGACGCTCATGGTCTATGCCGTCATCGTGGATGCCAAGAACGAACGCGCGGTGGCGTTCTACGAGCGTTATGGCTTCCGAGCTTTTGCCAGCATACAACGCCGCCTCTTCCTGCCGCTGGAAACCTTCGAGAAACTCGGGCTGTAGCTGGACAGGGCTTCTCCAAGCCCTGATTTTCCATTGGTGCTTGGCGAGCTTTTGCCGGGCCGGTTGAGGCGGGCTGTCAAGGCCGCAGCCGCGCTGTGCGCGGTGGCGCGAAGCGCCAGCCTTGACAGCCCGACGCGGCCCGGCACGCTTGCCGGCAAGCACAAATGGATTTCCAGCGCCGCACTCGGGCGGCGGGCCGAAGGATCAAGCCTCGTTGGCCTTGTCCGCCTCGGGAGGCTCGTTGTCGTTGTCCGCACCCTTGGCCATCATCTGCGCGACGGAATCGAGAAACGCCTGGAACCGCTTCTCGCCCAGCGCCTTCGCGTCCTCGCCGGGCGCGGGCAGGGTGGCGGCGTAGATCAGTTGATGGCGGATGAAGCGATAAAGGCTGTGGCTGATGACGACGCACTCGTTGCTGGTCCTGCTCACCTCGCGGGCGAGACGGTCGAGCTTCGCGTTCACGCGGTCTTCCGTCTGCGACGCCGATCGCCGGTTCATGTAGGCTTCGACCATCTCCAGCAGCAGGTCGGATCGCGAACGCTTCTGGCTCTTCGCCATCGCGGTGAGCCGCCGGCTCAACTCGTCGGGAAGGAATAGCTGGTGACGTGTCTTGCCGCGGATCATCGCTCAACTCCGATGCGAAGCGGATCACGGCCGCGCTCGGCGGCGCAGCCGTCGCCCAGGATACGCCCGAGCAAATCCGAGCGTTAGAGACCTTTTCTGCTCCCCACTACTCCCTTGCCCTACGACGACGCTCACAAGGACGGTCCTCCGCGTCCGCGGCCGATCGTCCAATCGAAACCGTCGCCGTGCGGTATGCCCGAAACGGCGCGTCCGATATGCCGCTCCAGCGCCGGCCTCCAGGGGACCAGCGTGAACTCCAGCGATTTCTCGATCGAGCGCGAAGCGTCCGCTCGCCATATCGACGGTCTGGCGATAGACGCCATCGACGCGGACGCCGGGGATCGGATCGACGAATGACTTCCCGATCTGGGCCTCGAGCTGGGTTCCGACCTGCCGCACTTCCCGTTGCCGGAGAACGTCCAGGATGTCCTTCCGGAAGAGAACATCATTGCCGTCGCGCTGCATCAAGCCCCTGCTCGATCAGCCATTGCTGCCGGCGTACCAGGGCCTGGCGCACGTCCCGGCCGAAGCCGTGGCCGGCACGTTCCTGGTCCACCTCGCGGGTGAGCTGACGGTCGAGCCAGGTCGCACCCTCGGCGCCGATCTGCCGCTCGATCGGCACGGTGGACAGGGTCTCGATCGTGACAGGCTGCGCTTGCGCGAGTCGCTGCTCGTAGTCCCTGACCCGGTCCAGGTGATCGGGCGCGATCGTCCAGGTTCCGTCCCGGTTCCCGTTCGACGGCGCCGGTCGCGCGCCGGATCGCCTCCAGCCGGCGGACATGCGTCGCCGCGAACGCTTCGCTCGCGGTGGGATCATGCTGGAGGTGGATGTCGATGCTGTACCGTCCCTCGTTGGCGGCGGCGATCTCGGCGACGGTCCTGTCCACCTGGCGCGGCTCGGTCGAGCGGTTGGACAGGCGGACGATGCTGCCGACCGGAAAGCTTCCCTCCGCCTCGCCGATGTCGGCGTAATGGCTGCGGCCGTCGATGCCGTCGATCACCAGATAGCGCCGGTCGCCTTGCTCGTCGGCGAGCCCGCGCGCGACGACGCGCCCGACGATGGGAGCGGCGTCCCGGTCATGGATCGTATAGAGCTGCGGCGACCGCTCCAGCTTCGCCTCGGTCATCGCCCGGTGCATCGCCTTGATGATGTCGCCGCGCTCGCCCATCCTTCGCAGCACGTCTTCCGCATCGGGCGACAGCGACCAGCGCAGCGGTCCTTCCGGCGTCGCGAGCTGCATGCGTTCGAGCTGCCGCGCCCGCGCGATCAGCAACTGGCGATGAGCGCGCTCGAAATCGGTGCCGGGATCGTCCATGCGCAGGTCGATCATGCCCTGCTCGGCGCGGCCGATCAGCGTCCGGTCGAGGCGGGTCAGGCGTTCGGCCTCGACTTCGTGCTCCAACTGCCGCTGCACTTCCTGCTCGGTCTGCGGGACCGAGGTCGCGGGTCAGCACCTCGCCCGCCCGGTGCCGGATGCCGTGGGAAAGATAGTCGCCGGCGATGTTGAGGATTTTCCCGTCCTCGGTGACGCCGCGCACGACGACATGGACGTGGGGATGGCCGGTGTCGTGATGATCGACGGCCACCCAATCGAGCGTCGTGCCGAGGTCCTTCTCCATCTGCGCCATGACATCGCGCGTGAACGGCTTCAGGTCCTCGTAGGCCGCGCCATCCTCCGGCGACAGGATGATCCGGAACTGATGGCGGTCCTCCAGCCCGCGCTCGATGAATGCGCCGCGATCCGCCTCGTCGGTGAAGGTCGAATAGAGCCGGCCCGGCTCGCCTTCGCGGCTGACGCCCTCGCGCTCCAGGTAGCGCAGATGGGCCTGCACCCCGCCGGCCTTTCCGGTCGCCTTGACGATGCGGACCTTCACCGTCACGCGGCGGGGCCGCACGCGCGCGCCCGATTGCCGATCGAACGACCAGCCCGAACCGCGCGGGAAGCCGGCGGCGATCTTCGCCCCTCGGCCGCGCGCGTTGAACCGGCCCGGCGAGGATGACGGCGCCCGCTGCGCCGAAGCGCCGGGCAGGGCGCTCGGCAGCCGGCGCGGATTGCCGCCAGCGCGAGCGACGCGGCCCATCAGCGCCGTGCGTAGCGTCGTCGGCGTGCGAACCGTGTCACGGCGCGAGCGCCCCAGCCGAGGCTCGAAGCGGTCTCCGTCCTGTGCCATAATCACAGAAATTGGGCGGTTGGACGGTTGCCGGCAAGTATCTCCCTGGTAGATGCTTGAAACGCCTGAAGAAAAGAACGGTGGGGAAGCGAACAGTCTCCCCAATTGCTCAAGGGGAGCGGTGGTGTCTCCCTAAAAAACGATGTGCAGACAAACACTTACGCCAGAATGGCGCGCGAACGCAGTTCGCTTTATCTTGCAATCATCTTCTCTCTCTGTCTCTTCCCCGTGCCCCACTACCTTCTGCCGGCGTCTCCAGGCATAGCCAGAAACCACCCCGAGACTTCCAAAAAGAGGGGATTTATCACCTTGACAAACCTCACTCAATAGGTTGATACTCGGTTCCATCAACGGAGCCTCCCATGTCTGACCTGTCCCGCCCTGAATTTCACGATGCCGACAAAGCCCGCCAATGGCTGGAAACCGAACTGTGGGCGAGTGGCCCGATCTGCCCGAAATGCGGCACGGTCAATGAAGCCACGCAATTGCACGGGAAGGCGCATCGTCCTGGCGTTTACAAGTGCAACGCCTGCCGCGAGCAATTCACCGTGACGGTCGGAACGCTGTACGAGCGCAGCAAGGTTCCGCTCAACAAGTGGCTTGCTGCCACGCATTTGATGATGGCGAGCAAGAAAGGCATGAGCGCGCTGGAAATCGGACGCTTGCTCGGCCTGAGCAAAAAGACAGCATGGTTCCTTTGCCATCGCATCCGCGAAAGCATGCGCGAGACGACATTTGCCGCGCCGCTCGGCGGCCAGAACAAGGTAGTAGAGGCCGACGAAAGCTATGTCGGCGGCAAGGAAGGCAACAAGCACAAGAGCAAGCGCCAACCGGGCATGCAAGGCGGCAAAGGCAAAGAACCAGTGTTCTCTTTGGTCGAACGCGACGGCAAGGTTCGCTCGTTCCATCTGGCCGACGTTACGGCAAAGAACCTTGGCGCCGTGCTGCACGCTCAAATCGACAAGAAGTCCTATTTGATGACGGACGATGCGCCGCAGTACGTCAAGATCGCGGAGGTGTTTTCCGGCCACGCGACAGTCAACCATTCTGCCGAGGAATATGTCCGCCTTGGCGGGTTCGTTCATACGAACACGGTTGAAGGTTTTTTCTCGATTATGAAACGCTCGATTTACGGGACGCATCATCACGTCTCGCAACAGCACCTTGCCCGCTACCTCGCCGAGCGCGATTTCGTTTACAACAACCGTGAAAAGCTCGGGGTTGACGACGCCGAGCGCATGGCGAAATCCATCAAGGGCATTGTCGGTAAGCGGCTGACCTATCGGCGGACTAGTGGGCAAGCCGAAGCGTAAAAAGTAGCTACTCTTTCGGCTTTCGTTTCGTCCGTTTTGGCTTTGGCGCTCGGTGCATCGGGCCGCTTTTTGCAGCGGCATGCACCGCGCTTCTGAACCTCTCCCAGCCATCGGGCCGCAGTTCAATTTTTTCGCCGTCGCTTGTCGTGCGTTCCTTGGTCGGCATGTCGCCATCCTACCAGAAAGGGGCGAGGCGAGAAAGACTCTCGCCCCGCCGTTCGCTATCCTAGGAACTGCCAAGCGCGCAATCCATTTCGGGAACGAGTGCTGTCATGCGCAGCGGTGTCCCATGGATGAGAAATGACCGACCCTTTCGATAGTCCTAAATCTCTCGTCAATCACGCGAAGGAAGACTTCACGGAATTGGTAACGATCTGCAAACGGGCCTTCGCTAGCGGCGGTTACGATCAGATTATCGACCGTGAGCCGGACACTGGACATAAGCGATATAAGCTCACGTTTACCGGGAAAATTCCTTCCCGCGCCCGCTACGTTGGGAACAACGTTCTTAACAACACGCGCCACGCGCTCGACCAAGCGCTCGTCGCCAGTGTCGAAACTCTCACCGGTGTCCGCGCTGGAAGGATCTATTTCCCCTTTGCTACCTCTCCCGCCGATCTGGAGGGGCGGCTTAACTCCCACGCCTATAAAGCCGTCCCGCGCACGCTTCACCCTATTTTGAATTCGTTCGAGCCTTACCCACGCGGTCCCGGTTATGTAGGGGGAAACGATTTCCTTTGCGCTGTTACAAAGACAATCGGCCCTAACAAACACCAAATCACTCTGAGTCCAGGACTCGATATGGGAGCGGGATTTGGCGTCGAAACCCTCAGGGCCACCGGGAAGGTCTACAAGATGAAACTTCCCCCCGTCTGGGATATGGCGAATGGCGAAATGATACTCGCTACCGTCGCCGACGATTGCGAGCTTCAATACGATTTCAAAGTCTTGTTCCATGTAGCGTTTGGCGACGCTGGCCCCATGTTCCGCCATCCAGTTATTCCCACGCTGCACCAGTTCATTAACATAGCTGAGGGCTTCGTCCTGGCTCTTGAAGCGGAGACGCGGCGACTTGGATTTTTGAAGTGAGCGGCGCGCATTCACGGCGCACCGCCAGCGCCGGCCTGTCCCGGCGAAAATCCACCTATAGTGGGTGGTTTGTCAAGGTGACGATTCCCAAAAGAGGCGGCGCGGTTAGTGAAACAGCTCGCCCGTGGAGGCCAAAGTGGGTGCCGTCAGCGTGCCGCCGGCGAGCAGAATTTCCGCGCATCGACAGCCAGGAAATAGGCGATCAAATGACCATTGGAATGCCGTTGATATGCAAAACAATGGCGGCGTAAAGGATATGTCAAACCGCCCGCCCGTACTCAGCGGGAAGGCGCTGCGAGCGCGTCGAGAGCCTGGTGCAGCCGGACCATCGCCCACGTATCCCGATGGCAATACTCTCGCAACGAACGGCGCAAACGCGCGGACGTTTCCGCGTCCGTCCGTCCGCTCGCCATCAACCAGAAGGCCGTTGATGCGGTGCCGCCGTCGGCGATTTCCTTGAGGTCATCGTAGGTGACATCCGGGCAAAGCGCGGGCGCGGCCGTCTTGATCGAGGCGCTGAAATCGAAGTCCGGATGATAGACGCCGCTGCGCACCACCGGCAGCAAATCGGCCAGTCGCTGCATGATGCTGTGCAGCGGCTTTGCCAAATCCGGAAAGTGTTTGGCGAGTTCCGTGAGCCGCGCTCGTTCGTAAGATGAGTAAACGATGATCGGCAGTTTGGTCCCTCTGAGCGCTGCGATCAGCGTCTCGGCGAAGGGCCTGCGCGGGTCGGAATCGGCCTCTGCAAGGAAGTCCTGATGCCGGATTTTTCCGTCGGAATCGAGCTGGTGAAGCGACCATTGGAATGGAATTACCTGGTACGGCCGCGTGCCGGGATAGAGCGGTACGGCGGGCATGAAAGCTTCGAAGTCGAGATAGAAAGCGGGCGGCCCGAAGCCATCGAGACGTTCTGAAAGGTCCTCCGCAATGAAGGGTTTGCCGTTCCGTATTGCGTCCCGGATGATCACTTGACGCGGCGAAAGGCGAAAATCATCGGGTATCGCGGCGATCAACTCCACGCCCAAGGTCTTGAGTTCGGCACGCCGCGTCGCGCTCAAATGTGGCATGTGGAAGACCCAATCAGCGGGCTTGGATTGCGTGCAACGATCCCAATGCTCGCACGGAAAAGGCGCATGGCAGTGAGCCTCGGGTTCGACCGTCGGTGCCTTGGGACGTGACAGGCAGACGCGTTGCTTCTTGAGCCGTGTTTCGATGCCGTCGAGGCGTCGCTTCGCTTCAGTTTTAACATCGGCGCGGCTGAAGAATTTCGGCCAGGATATTCCCTTCCGGCCGCGGACATAGTCCTTGTTCACATGGAGAATCTCGGCCGATGAAAGGCGAACGCCCGCACCGCGGAGGACGTGAATCTGCACCGCCACATCGTCGTAGTGATGGTCTTTGACTTCGCCGCTGCTCTTTACCTCATACATTCCCCAATAGCCGCGCGACCGGCGCTCCAGAACATCGACACGAACCCGGACACCGGCATGCTCGAAGGCGGCTTCGAAGATCGCCGGGACGGAGCGGTCGGCCATCAGCGCAGCAGTGCGCTTGACGGCTGCGGCGTGTTCCCACGGCTTTTCCTCGACGACGATCCCACCGGGAAAAAGCAGATGCGCCATCCGGCCGATTTCGAGCCCGATATCCTCCGACGAGCCTGCTTCAGGCTCGTCCCAAGCGATGGGCTCGTGGACATTGAGCCAAAGGCGGCGCAGGCATTGCAGCCCCGCCGTGTAGCGCGATTTTGTCAGATAAGCAGCGGTGGACATGGAACGCACTTTCAAAATCGGAGCCGTGATCCGTGCTCTCGAACTCTCCCGGCTCGCGGAAAAGCTTACGCCATTTGGCAGCCGGCATTCCACGCCGATTGTTGTCTGAAAACCGCTGATGCGTCCGTTTCTGACGTATCACCTGTTCATGATCGCCGTTGGCTTCTTCATGGAAATCGCGGTGATGATGATCGAAAAAGATAGCACAAGTGATCGACAGTTATCGCGGGCGGAGCTGCGCGGGGCAAAACCTGGCCGGGTGGAGTTCACGACGCTGCCGCGTCGGCCGATAACGCTGGTGCTGGATCGCGTCAGGCAGAGCTACAATATCGGAGCCATTTTCCGGCTCTGCGATGCTTTCCTGGTCGAGCGGCTGATCATCGGCGGAGCCGTCGTCGATCTGCGCAAGCGCAAGCTCGTCCAAGCAGCGCGAGGCACCCAGCATTGGGTGCCTTGGGAGCAGGCAGAGAATTCGGTCGCCGCCGTGTTGGCGGCAAAGTTGGCGGGATCACGGGTCATTGTTGTCGAACAGACGAGTGCCGGCGTAGCGCCAGAAAACTTGGCGACGGTCTTCCCTGTCTGCCTGGTATTGGGTTCGGAGATGGCTGGTATCGCGCAAGAGATTATCGATATGGCGGACGCTGCGGTGACCATCCCTATGCTCGGCATGGCCAACTCGATCAACGTTGCGACGGCAGCCGCGATCGTGCTCCATCGCTTATCCGTATCGCTCCAGCATGGCCGACCTCTTCCGGCGAGTGACACACGGCAAGGCCGATCTTGACCCATAGATTACGTCCATTTCTGACGTATGCGGCCGTCATAATCTGACGTAGAGCAACGGTGGAGAAACGCTATGCGTCGGAACAAGAGACTGCCTCGAAAACTGAGGTCTGAAGCACGGGCTGCAAGCGACGTGGCGCGGCAACAGCTCGGATGGTACGTGCGCAATTGTGCCTTGAGTCCGGCGGCGGGACTGCTTGAGCGCGTCATGCTGGAGCGACTCGATCGGCTGAAGGGTGACCTGGAAGGAGACACCGAGGACCTCGAATTCAACGACAATGCCTCGTTCGATGCCAAGAGCCTGAGCCGCCGGCGGCAGGAATTTCGGCACATTCTCAAGGAATATGCCGCCATTCCGTCGAGCGATGACAGCCTGGAGCCGAACGCCCTCTTCGCGCGCGACGAGTTCGGCCTGGATGACATCGATACCGAAATCCTTCTTCTGCTCCTGCGCTATGAGCGCAACAACGATCTCGAACAGTTCGCTGACGAAGTCCTGCATCGGCTTCACGGTCCCGCCGGTGCCGTGGCGGCACTGCTCGGCATCGATCGACGCGAGGCACGTCGGCGGATTGCGGCCGATGGTCTTCTCATCGAAAGCGGTCTTATCTGTCTGAGCGAGGATGGTTGCAGTGTCGGGCTGGCGGGGCAGTCCGGCTATCTCCAACTCGCGCGGCCGCTGCGCAAGGTCATGCACCACTCTTATACCTCGCGCCAGGAATGGGTCGCCGCGCTGATCGGAGAGCCGCTTGCAACGCCCTTGGCCTGGGAGGACTTCGACCATCTGGGGCCGGTGCGCGAACTGGCGGCAAAGGTGATGACCGGCGCCGGGAAGACCGGGGCCAGCGGCGTCAATCTCCTACTTCACGGCCCGGTCGGCACGGGCAAGACCGAGTTTGCCAAGGTGCTCGCGGCGCACGCCGGCATGAGCATCTGGTCAATCGGGGAGACGGACGACCAGGGTGGCGAGCCGACACGGGGCGAGCGCCTCGCCGCGCTGAAGCTCGCCCAGCGGCTTCTGGCCAAGAGGGCCGGCGCGCTCGTCCTTCTCGACGAAGCGGAAGACGTTCTGGCGTCGGAGATGCCGTTCTTCGGGCCGTTCGCCGGCCGCAGCCGCGACCGATCGAAGGTCTACCTCAACCGCATGATCGAGCAGAATCCCGTCCCCATCGTCTGGACGTGCAACGACGTTGCGGCGATCGATCCGGCCGTCCTGCGGCGCATGACCCTGGCCGTCGAGGTCAGGACGCCGGGCCGGCCGGCGCGGGCGCGCATCTGGCGGCGGGTGTTGGATGAGACGGGACTGAAACTCGGCGCGGAGGCGGTCGAGCGTCTTTCGAGCCGCTATTTGGCGCCACCGGCCGTCGCCGCTGTGCACATCGTGCATCCTGGCAGCGTCGAAGAGGAGATCCTTTCACGCCTTTACCGACGTTGGGGGTACCTTACGACGCTGGGCCTGGATTACATGTCTCCAAGGCAGGCGCTTGGCCGCCGACTCCCGGCGGTGCCTTGGCAAAGATGACAGCAGCGCGTTGTGGGGGATCGGACACCTTTCGTTCCAGGGCGCACCGCCAGTTACGGCCATCAAATTACTGCAACGAGCGAATGTCGGTCTCGGCCAATGCGTGTCCCCGCAACCAAATTCTTAATTGAAATCAGTTTGTTAGAGAGATCGCCAGAAATCCGATCTGGCGATCTGCGTCTTATGTCCGATAGGTGTCCGAAAAATGGTCGTCGGCGATGCGACCGCGCGTGTCACCAAAATTCGGCAATCGCCTGTGTCAGTCGTAAGCGGTCAGGCGGTCCCGTGTAGCGGTTGTCGGCAAGTTCGATGATCTTGGTCCTCTCGGGGTGAGTTCGGGAGGGATGATTTGGAGTCTGCACCTAAGTCCAACACCAAGAGCTTTGCGTTGATCGAGGCGGAAGTTTCGCGTCTTGAGGCCAGTCCCGAAACGCCGCGGCGGCGCTGGTCGACGGCGGCGAAGGAGCGGATCGTGGCAGCGGCCGCGGAGCCTGGGGCGAATGTGTCGGCGATTGCGCGAAGCAATGGATTGTCGCCGCAACAGGTTTTTGCCTGGCGCCGGAAGGCTGCGGTCGGCTCAAGTCGGATGAACACGGGCTCGGCGGTCCCGTCTTTTGCCATGGTTGCGATCGATACCGAGGCTGGCGGTGTTGTGGAGCTTGTTGTCGCCGGGGTGACGATCCGCCTTGGTCCGACAGTGCCGGCGGCGCGGGTGAAAGAACTTTTGCGGGCGGTCCGGTCGGCATGATTCCGACCGGCGCTTCGGTATTTGTCGCGACCCAGCCGGTGGACTTCCGCAAGGGAGCGTCGGGTTTGATGGCCTTGGTCCAGGGCAGCGGCGCCGATCCGTTCTCGGGTGCGCTTTATGTGTTTCGCTCGAAGCGCGCCGACCGAGTGAAGATGGTGTGGTGGGACGGCGGCGGCGTGTGTCTGTTCGCCAAGACGCTCGACGAGCACGGCTTCCATTGGCCTCGGATCGAGAACAGTGTGATCCGGCTGTCGATGGCGCAGCTCATGGCGTTGGTCGAGGGCATGGATTGGACGCGGGTGAAAGCGCTCCCGGCCCACCACCCGATGTCGGTCGGATAATCCTGCGGCGAGATGACTCAGGGCCGGCTTCGCGGCGGCGCGGACTAGCGAATCGTGCTTCAATCGCGCATGATCGATGCCGTGGCCGAACTGCCAAACGACGTCGAGACGCTGAAGGTAATGCTTCTCGCGGCTCGCGCGGAAACAGCGGCCTTGACGGCCGAAGCGGCGACGTTGCGGGCCGCCAAAGCCGCGGCGGAAACTCGGATCGAGCGCTTGCATGCCCTGCTCAAGACGCTGGAGCGGGCGCGGTATGGACGGCGATCGGAGACGCTCGATCCCGATCAGCACGAGTTCACGTTCGAAGAGATCCAGACCGGCCTGGGCGCGATCGAGGCGACACTCGACGCGGTCGCTAAGACGCCGCAGCCGCGCGCGCTCCGACCACGCAAGAAACTGCCGGCGCATCTCGAGCGGATCGAAGTGGTCGTCGAGCCCGAGGCGACCTGCGGCGCCTGCGGCTCCGCCGAACGGGTCAAGATCGGCGAGGATGTTTCCGAACGCCTCGACGTCATCCCGGCGCGGTTCCGGGTGATCGTGACGCGCCGGCCGCGCTATGCTTGCGCCGCCTGCCGCGAGGGTGTGACGCAAGCGCCGGCGCCGGCCCATCTGATCGAAGCCGGGATACCAACCGAGGCGCTGCTCGCTCACATCGCTGTCGCCAAATACGCCGACGGATTGCCGCTTTATCGGCAGGAAGCCATTTTTGCCCGTGACCAGATCGAACTCGGCCGCAATCTGATGGCCGGCTGGATGGGCCGGATCGGCTTTCATCTGGAGCCGCTGGCCGATCGTGTCTTGCATCACATTCGCGCCGGCGAGCGCATCTTCGCCGACGAGACGACGCTGCCGACGTTGGAACCCGGCGCCGGCAAGGCGAAGATCGCCTGGCTGTGGGCCTATGCGCGCGACGACCGGCCATTCGGCGGTGCCGGTCCGCCGATGGTGGCTTACCGGTTCGAGGACAGTCGCGGCGGCGATTGTCCGGCCCAACACCTCACTGGGTTCTCGGGGCTGCTGCAAAGCGATGGTTACGCGGCCTACAAGCGCCTCGCCGATCCCCGCCGCGCCGGCGGTCCCATGACCTTGTCGGCCTGCTGGGCGCATCTCAGGCGGTATTTCTATGAGCTCCATATTGCCGGCTTGTCGGATACCGCCACCTGGACGGTCGAACGCATGGCTGGGTTATGGCGCGTCGAGCAGGAGATTCGCGGCAGCCCGCCCGAGATTCGCCAGGCGGCACGGCGCACAACATCCGCGGCGATCGTCGCCGAACTGTTCGAGCGCTGGGAAGCGGAGCTCAAGCGCATCCCCCGCAAATCCAAATTAGCCGACGCGATCCGATACGGAACTCGACGCCGCGCCGATTTCGAGCGCTTCCTTCATGACGACCGGATCGACATCGACAACAATACCGTCGAGCGGACCATCCGCCCGCAAACCATCACCCGCAAAAATTCTCTCTTCGCCGGATCGGATCGCGGCGGACGGACGTGGGCGACCCTGGCCACCCTGCTCACCACCGCCAAGCTCAACAACGTCGATCCCCAAGCCTGGCTCAACCTAACCCTCGAGCGCATCGCCAACGGCTGGCCCAATCGCGAACTCGGCGCTCTCCTCCCCTGGAACCATCAAACCACCTGAACGGCCTCGGCTGATCGCTTACTGTCAGTCTGCGAAGGGCGAATCATCGCCATTCGGATACCCGCCGGCATTTTTCTCTGCCGTTGCCGACGCGCTAAACCTCGATGGTCACGAGGCGTTGATCGACCTCGGCACCGGCCCCGGTCTGCTCGCGCTCGGTTTCGCTGGTTATGTCGGGCGCATCGTGGGCGTCGACCCGGAGCCGGCGATGGTGGTTGAAGCGCGTCACGCAGCGTCGGCCGCGCAAGTGGCGTTTCCCGTGATCGAGGGGCGAGCGGAAGAGGTAACTGCCGACCTTGGCCCCTTCGATCTCGTGACCATCGGCCGCGCCCTGCACTGGGTGGATCGTGAGGCCACGCTCGCAACGTTTGATCGGATTCTGGCGCCTGGCGGCCACATCTTGATTTGCGGATCGAACACCGTACCCAGCGAAGTTAATCCGTGGGTCCCAGCGTATGTGTCTTTCCTCCGATCCTGGGCCGATCGTCGTGATGGGCGCCATCGCCGGCTCTACGAGCATTGGTTCGACGGCACCCGCTTTGCTCGGGTCACCGACGTAAAGATAACCCACTACCAAGAAATTACGCCGGAGGACCTGGTCGAGCGGGCACTGACCCGGTCCTTCAGTTCACCCGCGTCCTGGGATCACGGATCGAAGCATTTCGTGCCGACCTGCTCAGCGCCCTGGCGCCGTTCTTTCCCAATGGCGCGGTCCAGGAGGTCATCGAAGCAAGAGCGGTGATTTTCGCGGCCGCCTGAGGCGCGTGACGACGAGCGAGTACGCAGTGATGCTGGCCACCCGCCCATGTGCCTCACGCCGGACCACCTGGCCAATTCAGTTAGGTTCCGTCGGTTGCTTCGGCTGGCGCAGACTATCTATGCGGCCAGCAGGATCGACTGCTGGGCAGGTCTGATAAGCGCCAAGCTGGTCCAGCCCGGATACCACCAGGATGGAAAGTCCGTCGGCCATTCCAGCGTTAGCCCTAGCTCAGAGGCCAGTTGTTCCAGATCGCCCGGTTTTTCAGCGCTGAGCTGCGAAGCGATCGCCGTGGCACGGTACCGCCGTTTGGCTTCTCGGTAATGATAGGCATGATCGAAGAGGGAAGAATATCTCGTCTGATACATGTAATCCACGCCGAGCCGCGACTTGTGGCCCGTAAGCGCTTCCACCGTGAACGGGTTTTCAACAATGGGATCAACCCATACCCAACCGTGCCGGCGCCCGAACTCAATGCGACCTTGTTGATGAGTTCGTCGGTGGAGTAGCCGTCGATTGCCGCCGGTCGCGCACCGTGATCTGACATTCTGTCTGCGCGAATGTTCGCAATGGCCTGCTTGACTTCGGCGTCGCTCATGGGCGCCACTTCTGATGTGTTCATGTTGGAACACCTCCCCATAACTTCATTCTACATCAGTCGGCCGGCAAGCCCCTTGCGGCAGCGCCTTCTTAGCTGGTAATCGGGATTAAAGTGTTCGGCCCTGGCTCCTTGACCCGCAGCAGATCGCGGCTCATCGGGATCGCATCGAGCAAATCATCGGCGGCTGGCGTGAGCACCTTCCGTAATTCGTCTGGCACTGTGTTGGGATCAAGCCACGCATCCCACTCGGCCTCGCGCGCGAACAGCACCGGCATCTGATTGTGATATGGTGCCACCGTCGCGTACGGCTCACACGATGCGATGCTGAATGACGAGAGCGGTGGTGCTAATCCTCACGGTGAAAAAAGCTAGCGATCCAGATGCTGACGACGCCCGCGCCGATAGATATGGCGACAACGATCGGGGAGAGCTCGTGCTGGCGCCACCAAAGAAATATGCCGGTCAGCACGGTCACCGTGTTTCGTATTCGATTAAAGTGGCGCACCGGGCCGGCTACTACTGCCATCAAATATCCGAGCCCAACGAAGGCGGTTATTAGGGCTTGCGGCGCTGCGGCGAGGGCGCGCCCGACACGAGTGAGTGAGACGATAGGTCTGTCCTTTGTGCGGATAAGGATACTGATACGGAAGTAGGCCGAGCTCGCAACACACCCAAAAGAGGCGGGCAACGTTCTCGACGAGCCATGGATCGTCCCGCCGTTCCCGGTAACCTGCGCCATCGTCGATAAATTGTTGGAAAAAGGGATTGGCGCGCGGAACCGCATCGGACTGCTTCGATATGTACCGCAGCAATGCCCCGATCACATTCGCTTTGCGAACAAACGGCAACTTGATCTGGCGAAAGTAATAGGCTTCCACGGAACCTCTAGTTCATGGTGATTTTCACGGCGCGCTCGCCCGAGAACGAGATCGGCTTTTCCCATAGCCACACGGCAATGAGCGTGAAGCTCATATACTCGATACCGCCCTGATCGCCGCATCTAGCGCAGCGCACCCGTGCCGCAATCGAGAACAATCTCTCGGTCGCCGTCCGGCCGGAAAGCTGGATGCGCCCCTTGCGGTGGCACCGCTGACACTCAACACCGAGCCACTTCCATTCCTGCCCTAACGCCTCGCCGACCGTCTGCGGCGCATCATCCTTGCGGCTCATCTGACGGGAGCACCAGCCGCCTGCGGCACGCCTTCACGGCTGACCTGTCGTCGCATTGTCCGTCATCGGCGATCATGCTAAGCGCAAAGCCGCCGTCAGCAGCGCGAGCACCGCCGCGCCCAACAGACCCATGGCCATTGCAAACGGCACGAACGGCACATGCGCCTCATTGAGCGCCGGCGTCACGGCAAAACAATTCGGTCGATTGTCTGCCATGTTTGGTTCCTCCGCGCTTGACTCCGTCACCCATATCATGCGAACAAAAGAGGAACAAGAGGGAACGGCATGCAACGGCCCAATAATTACCGGGTTCAGGCGCGCGACGCGGAACGGTATTTCCCGGTGCGGATCAGGATCGCCCGCGACCGGCTCGGCCGCGACCACCAGTTCGAAAATATGTGTCGGTGGCTCGACACGCAGATAGGGCCGGGCCGGTACTGGCACGCCGGCGAGCGCTCACCGCCGAAACGATCCTTTTCTACTTCGTCGCGATCGCCGATGCGCAAGCCTTTGTCGATCGGTTCTCGTGCGGCGTTTGGATTGCTGGAGGGTGGCCCCACGGCCATGCCGGCATCACCGACGAGAACGACAGGCGATGGATCGGCAACTTGCACAAAACATGATGAGCAACGCCGCCGCTCGGATCATGCTTGGCTCCTTTTTCGTGCTCTAGGTGGCAGTGGCGCCGCCAACCTCACACATGAGAGCACCGCCTCGCGAAGACCGGTGTTGCTTCACCGATCTCACCAAGGTCAGTTCACCCGCCAGCCTTCCTCCGGCCCTAGCCGTTGCAACTCCACTATGGCAGATCGGATTTCAAGCCATTCCTCGTGACCTTCGATGTCACCAGCGGCAAGCATTTCCTCGGCTCGTCGCGCGGCCACCTTTGCCGCGTCAGCCCCATGACGGTCGATTAGGAGTTTCACGGCTTGCCATTTGTCGTGCGCTGGAAGCGGCATCGGGCAGATTATGGATCGTGCGCTGTCTCAGTTTGAATTTTTTGGGCAGGGAAAGGTCTGCCCCATTACGACTAGGGTAGCGATTGCCCAATACATTTCCCCGATACTGGGATTTTTGGAAGCTGCATCCCGAAGCATGGCTATAAGTTGCGGGCCATGAAGCGCCAGCCGTGAGGGTACGCAAAATAGGGGCTTTTCTTTTCGGTTCTGTTCGAGAGACCAAATTGGCTATTGCAAAACCATTTTGTAAAGATTCGATTCCCGTCTCTAGGAAAATACGGTGCGCTGCATCAGAGGAATCGTACAAACGAAGGAAGTCGTTCGTATCGCGGGTGTCTGCACTGACGGCGTCAGCTAAGGAGCAACAAACTAGGGCTACGCCAAACAACCGAGCAAAACTCATTACATGGCTCGCTTCTTGTACGGCCCGGCGCTGCTAGCGCCGCTACGACCAGTTTTGCGATAATCACGCATTTCCCAAAGCCGCGTTTCGATCCCCGTCGGGGCGCTTTTCGCCACGCGGCTCTTTAGGCATCGGAGTCTTCCTCTCGCCACGGTAGATCGTCAAATGACGGCGCGTAATCTCGGTCGCGATACTGGGTTTCAGAAATTTCAAACTCATCGCCGTTTTCATTTTTGACGATGACGCTGTGCTGATTCACCCAACCGTTTTTTATTCGGTATAGGCCATGTATCGCCATCTGGCTTAGATGGCACGCGCCATGCGTGGCGGCAACGTATCTCGTCAGGCTAATCGCGAATCGACGTATATAGATCGTGGCAGTGCGAGAAAGGTAACCGTGACCAACGATCAGTCCTCTCTCGATCCGGTGAAAAAACTCCCGGCCGCGTTGCTACCGGGTGTGTTGCTCGACACGGTCGACGCTGCCTACGAGCGCAGTCTCGGAAAAGAGATCAGCAGCGGAAAATTTTTCAGCCCTAAATCATCATCGGCTCTCGTGGCTAATTGTTTGGGTTGGTTTTGCGACCGCCCCAGTGACATGCCGCCGTTACAAGCGGTACTGATCGAGAGTGAGCGCAAGCTCGCCGAGATCAAGTCGATGCTAAACTAGCGCAGGCTATCGAAGATGGGGTTCCTCGGCACAATATTCCTAGCCGTTTTGGTTGTAGGTCTAATTCTGGGATTGGCTAGTGGGACGGCTGTTGGCCTCACCGCTAGCAAAATTAGCCGATTTTTCCGGCGCTCATGAGCCGCTCGGTGGGGAACAGCATTCCGCGGTTGCGCCTTGCGGCTTGCGCGATGGTGTTGGCGCTAATTCCTTTGACAGGCTGCGGCGGCAACCGCCCTGCTTCGCCAATCGCCGTTACAACACCGAACGACGCACAACTGACCTGTGATCAGATCGACACCGAGATCGCGTCGGACGAAATGAACATCAACACCCGCCGAGCGGAAATCGATCAGGCAAACGCCGACCGCACAAACAATGCAATCATGGGCGGACTCATCGGTGCCTCAACTTCTGAGGACGGCTCCGCTGCCCGCACCGAAATCAACGCCTATACGCAGCGCACCATCGTGCTGCGCCGCCTGGCACGAGAGAAGTATTGTTGACCGACGTCCAGGCCATGAAGTCCTGCCGTTATGGACGCATGTCGACGTCGCTACCTAGTTGCTTTGGTCGCTCGCCGATTGGTGATGGTGATGTCCGTGGTGGTGATGGCCGCTTTGCGATTGTGACTGATCGCTAGAATTTTCGGTGGAGTCTTGAGCCAAGACGGGTGTCACCAAAGTTATTCCCAGTGCCAGGCACAAACCAAAGCCCGCAGCGGTCCCTTTCGATAGATGCAATTTCATCACGCCCCTCTATGCAAATTGGCGGTGAAATCAACGATCTCGGGTCGGCGATGACGTCGCCTCCCCTTAGTGCTGTCGACGGTCCCCGCGCGGGTGGTCCAACAGTTCGCGCTGCTGTGGTGAGAGCGCCTGATAAAGGGCCTCAAGCGCTGGACGCGTCGCATGCAAGGCATCGAGTTTCGCTGTGAGCGATTTCTCCATCCGATCCCGCAACTGAAGCGCGGTTAGGTCCCATCGCGGAGCGCTCTTGTTGGCGACGCAGACGTCGCGCACCTTCCCAAAACTATCGAGCATCGCCTGGTGATACTTTTCCCAGAGCGGTTGCTGTTGGGCTGTCAGGTCGATCTTCACGCCGAGATAGGCAAGGAAGCCGGCCTCGCGGGCGTAGCGCTCCGTGCAGATTTGCTTCGGGTTCATATGCCTGAAGCCCCAGCCATGATGGCCATGCCAGCCGCTGTCCGGTTGTGATTGCTCGTCACTGGGCCTTGACGGCGCGTTAGCCGGTGCCGAAGGGGACGCTGGCTGCCCGAGGGCCGCCGCCGCTGCCATAAAGGAAATCCCGATCGCCGCGCCCAAGGCCGGAAGCCACCGTCCTGCCGCCATCGTCTTCACCCCGTTAAGCCATCGCCACGCGTTGAGACGCACCGTCTCCGTGCGCGTCCCCTGCCCGACCATAGGGCGGCAGGTGGTTCGGCATCCCCGTCGGAATGAAAATGTGATCAGAGACAACGGGATGGATCATCCTCTTGAGCCAATTATCCGATGAAAACGGTTGGCATCTCGGGTCAACGGCGCGGATTTTCAACATACCTTGAAACAATCCGAACATTGATCAGCCGGAATCAGCACCCACTATACAGTTCGTGAAACGATCATAGATCAAACGCCGATCCTCCGGGTTAGCCCGCATCGGAGACCACTTAATGTCAGTCCAACGTCTCTTTGCTGTACTCACCGTTCTCCTGGTATCCGTGCCCATCGCACCGCGTCCGGCATTGGCGGCCGACGCCGGCGCTACACGCTTCATCGCCGAGTTTGGCAACGATGTGCTTAAACTGGTCGAAACCCCACAATCCGCTGAAGCACTAGAGCAGCGCATGCGCCCGATCGTTCTGGATGCCTTCGACGTCCCCAGTATCGCCCGCTTTGCTCTTGGCCCCTACTGGCGCGGTTTGAGTGAGGATGAGCGAAGGCAGTTCACGCAGGCGTTCGAGGACTATGTTGTCCATGTCTATGCGGGACGCTTTAGCGGATATCATGGTGAGCGCTTCTCGGTGACTGGCGCTCGGGCTCAAGGTGCATCTGCAGCCCTGGTGACAAGTGAGATCACTCAGGCCGAAGGCGGATCGCCCATCAAGCTCATCTGGGAAGTAGAGCATGTCGGGGATCGCTTTAAGATCGCCGACGTGAGTGTTGAAGGCATAAGTCAGGCCATGACGTATCGCGATGAGTTCACGTCAATAATCGAACGCAATGGCGGGCGGGTTGCCAACCTGATTGCGGAACTTCGCGAAAAGGCAAAGACCTAAACGCATTCGTGTCACGAACCAAGCATCGCTGCACCGACGTCTGCCCGAAGGATGACCGTGCCGCACGGCAACTCTGTAAGCGAGCGCCATAAATTGCTGGCGTCGGCGCGTACCCATTGCCTCCTCGATTCGCGGGTTTGTCTGATATTGCAGAGACGACCTCCGCGTCGTCTCCCGAGGTACGCCACCATAACAATTCTTGAAATCGCCGGGGGATCGTCATGCGATCGTAATCCGTTCAAGGCAAAATGTCGGCCTCACCACAAGGCAGGCTGTTCCCGTGGACATCGCCGAAAGCGATCGCATCTCGGCCGACTGGTATCGTCAGTTCGCTGAGCGTGCGAGCCGCACCGAGCGCTCACGCCGAAACCAATGGGCGGAGTTCCTTGAAAGGCGAATCGGAGAACAGATAGCACCGGACAAAAACGATCGAGAAGACGAAAGGCGGCCCAGTGACGACGGCTGATCACGGGCGGCACGGGCGCGGTGGAATTGGCATGCCCCGGAAGGTCTGACCGGGATCAAAGGGTCGTACCTTGACCGGCGAGGCGGCTGCTGAGGCTCCACCGCGGGCGACTGCAAGTGGCTGGTCTAAAGAAGTGTGAGGGCTGATGGGACCCGCGCCGTTCTCACATCCGCCGGGGGCAGCGGCGCGCATCCTGCCGGAACCGAATCGAAATCTACCTCGTAGCCGCACCCATGTCGCAAAAACGGCTAACGCAAACCCGACAAGCCGGAGGGTATGAATGGTGCATTACCGTGAGCTATCGCCCCAGGCTACCAAATACTAGTCGATCCGAGAGTTACTCACCGTCGGTCACAGGCCATTTTCGATCCCGCGCATCAGCTTCCGCTGTCGGGCCTTGAGCGGCTGTCAATTTCCGGTCTCGAGATGTCGCAAAAGTGCCAATACCGGCCATCGACGGGGGTGCCGGCTGTACCGTGCTGGCCGCGTTCCGCTTGGAGAAAGCCGGTGCTATGCTGCGCGCAATTCCCTGGGGGCGGTTGTGGCATCGGAGCACGTCGAACGCAAGCTAGCGGCGATCCTCGCGGCTGATGTCGTAGGTTATTCACGGCTGACCGGCGCGGACGAGGAAGGGACAATGCGTCGCCTGCGTTCGCTCCGCGCCGAGCTGATTGATCCGGCGATTCAGACCAATCGCGGCCGAGTATTTCACACCGCCGGCGACAGCATCCTGATCGAGTTCGCCAGCGTGGTGGACGCGGTGCGCTGCTCCGTCGATGTCCAGCGCGGGATGGCCGTGCGCAACGGGGACTTTGTCCCAGAAAAGCAGATTGAGTTTCGGGTCGGGATTCATCTCGGCGACGTGATGGTGCAGCCGGGCGGCGACTTGCTGGGCGACGGTGTCAACGTGGCCGCACGGCTTGAGGGCATCGCCGAGCCGGGCGGCATCTGTCTTTCGAATGCCGCCTACGATCAGGTTCGCGACAAGCTGAAGGAGAACTTCGTCGATCTCGGTGAGCGGGAATTAAAGAACATTGCTCGGCCAGTGCGGGTTTACTCACTCGAAGCCGGCAAGCCGGCGCAGGCGAAGGCCGCTCCACCGTCATCGCAAATCCTGGCGCCACCTACGGCACCGCGTTTATCCATCGTTGTCCTTCCCTTCGCCAACATCGGTAGTGACCCGGAACAGGAATATTTCGTTGATGGGGTAACCGAAAGTCTGACGACCGATCTCTCCCGTATTTCCGGCTCGTTCGTGATCGCACGCAACACGGGATTCACTTACAAAGGCAAGGCGGTCGATGTGAAACAGATCGGCCGTGAACTTGGCGTACGCTATGTGCTCGAAGGCTCGGTGCAGCGCGGCGGTAATCGACTCCGCGTCAACGTTCAGCTTATTGAAGCGGAAACCGGATCGCATCTCTGGGCCGAGCGGTTCAACAAGCCGGTGGCCGATCTCTTCGACATGCAGGACGAGATCGTCGCCCGCCTTGCTAACCAGCTCAACGCACAACTAATCGAAGCCGAAGCACGGCGGGCTGCGACGTCGGCAAATCCCGATGCAATGGACCTTTATTTCCAAGGGATGGCCTGGGCCAACCAGGGGGCAAGCCCGGAAAACTACCGGCGCGCGTATGATTTGTTCGAGCGCGCGCTCGCGCTCGACCCTGCCAATATCGATGCGCTGGTTGGGAAAGCAAGGGTCGCATCGGAAACGGCGGCGGCGTCGTTGACCGACGATCCGGCTACTTATCTCGCCGCAGCGGAAGCGGCCGCGACCAAAGCGCTGGCGCTGGCCCCAAAACATGCCTGGGCGCATTTCTGGCTTGGCATGACGTATACGCGCAGCAATCGCTCGGCTCTTGCCATTGCTGAGTTCGACCGGGCCTTGGTCCTCGATCCCAATCTGGCGTTCGGTCACGCCGCCACCGGCTTGGCGAAGTTATCTCTCGACCACCCGGATGAAACGGAAGGCCACGTCCGGGAGGCACTGCGCCTCTCGCCGCGTGATAGTAGCGTCTATGTCTGGGAACTCTATGCCGGGGCGGCACATTTAATGCTCGCCGACGACGCGGCGGCAGTGTTGTGGCTCCGGCGATCCATTGAATCGAACAGCAATCCTGCCCAGACTCATTTCGTTCTGGCCGCCGCCTTGGCGCATCTCGGGAGGTTTGACGAGGCGCGATCGGCCACCCGATCAGGACTCATGATCGATCCAAATTTCACCGTGCGCCGCTTCAAGGTTACTACTGGCTCCGTCTCCGACAACCCGACCTATCTCGCCCACATGGAGCGCGTCTACGACGGTATGCGCAAGGCCCGCGTGCCAGAGCAGTGAGCGAGACGCGCAAGCTCACGACGATCCTCGCGGCCGATGTCGCGGGCTATTCGCGACTGGTAGGCGCTGATGAGGAAGGAACGGTCGCGCGGCTCCGGGCATTGCAGCACGAGTTAATCGATCCCGTCGTGACAGCCAACAAGGGCCGCATCGTCAAAACAACTGGCGATGGCCGAATCATCGAGTTCGCTAGTGTCGTTGATGCTGTTCGTTGCGCGATTGAGGTGCAGCGTAAGATGGCGTTGCGGAATTCGGATGTCGTGCCTGATAAGCGCATCGAATTCCGGGTCGGCATCCATTTAGGCGACGTAATCGTTGAAAGCGACGGCGATCTAATGGGTGACGGAGTCAATATAGCCGCGCGTCTCGAAGGGATTGCAGAATCGGGCGGCATTTGCATGTCGAATGCTGCCTATGAACAGGTGCGCGACAAAATCACCGCTGATTTCATCGATTTGGGCGAGCGGGAACTGAAGAACATTGCCCGGCCAGTCAGGGCTTACGCCGTTCCACCACCATCGACGCATTATGCTCCTATGAAGCAAGAACGGAGAAGTGACGATAAAGGGGGACCACCCCGCCTCTCCATCGTCGTCCTCCCCTTTGCCAACATCGGCAGCGATCCGGAGCAGGAATATTTCGTCGATGGCGTGACGGAGAGCCTGACGACCGATCTATCCCGCATCTCGGGCTCATTCGTGATCGCGCGCAACACCGCCTTCACCTACAAGGGCAAGCACGTTGACGTGAAGCAAATCGGCCGCGAGCTGAACGTTCGATATGCGCTCGAAGGTTCGGTGCAGCGCGGCGGCAACCGGCTTCGGATCAATGTGCAGCTTATCGACGCGGAAACCGGCAACCATCTCTGGGCCGAGCGGTTCGACAAGCCGGTCGCCGATCTCTTCGACATGCAAGACGAGATTGTGGCGCGGTTGGCAAATACATTGAACACGGAACTGATTACGGCTGAAGCACGGCGAACCAAGGGATTGCGGGACAACGAACTGAGCTCGTTTGAGCTGGCTATGCGCGGTTGGTCGATGGTCAACCAACACTCCAGTGTCGACGTCGACAGCGCACGTGCGGTGCGCTCGATATTCGAAGACGCAATTCGCCTCGATCAATCCAACGTCGATGCCCTTTGTGGTTTGGGCCGCAGTTATATTGTTGAGTTATTCAACTTTGCCTCGCCATCGCGGGCGGAGGCAATGGCTAAGGCCGAGGCGGCGCTGTCAGGAGCGCTGGCGATCGCGCCAAACAATGCACGCGTTCGCCAGGAAATCGCCGAGTTGCGGCGTGCTCAGGGCGATACCGACGGTTCGTTGCGCGAATTTCATGCCGCGCAGAAACTCGACAGAAACTACGCGGAAGCATACGGCAGGTCGGTTTTCGCCGAGATATACGCCGGGCGTGCCGAGCGAGCGGCTGCCTTAGTGGAAATGGCGATTCGCCTCAGCCCCCGTGACCCGTCTCTTGGCATTTGGCATTTCGGTGCCGGTGTTGCCGACTTTTGTCTCGGTCGGATGGATAATGCGATCGACGGGCTGCGCAAAGCCATTGAAGCCGTGCCGTCTTACGGCTTGGCCCATTACTACCTCGCCGCTGCCTACGCGACGACGGATCGACCCGACGATGCGGCAAGAGCCCTGGCCGATGGGAAACGCTTCCTGCCCGAATTTACCATAAAGAAATATGCCAGCCAGCTCATGTCTCACAATCCCACTTATGTTGCCCAGCGGGAAACATTCCTGGCCGGATTTCGCAAGGTCGGAGTGCCCGAGGGATGACCCGAGACACTGCCGCGCCTTTTGGGGCCAGCGGGTAAAAGCGTGGAAGTTTCCGATCGCTTACCCCTCCGCGCGGGGAGAGGGTGACAAACGTCCCCAGTCTGCAGTGGGTCATCCTCATCGATTCCATGACGTGCGCCATATGTCGGGTTAGCGGGTAGTTGCGGAAATTTCAGGCACGCTGTTGCGTGGGAAGGATGTACACAAGCCCTGGTTCCCTTGAATGGAAAGGGGGGGCGAGCGAAGGGATAACGAACCGCCCACGGCAGCAGCACGGTGCGTAGTTCAAATTCAAAATCTGCTTCGTAAGCGCACCGCATGTTTGAAAATGGAGATCGCAATCCCGACAAGCCGGAGGGTCTTCGCGGCTTGGCGGACGGTCGGGCCCGGATCGCCAGCGTGCTGCGTTACCGCTCTGAGAACCGGGCGGCAAAGCAAATTGTCACCGCGTCAAGCGACAGGATTCGCCGTGGCGTGAGTGCATTCAATTGTTGTGTATTTAGGGATCGTGCAGCCTCGAAATGGTGCTGTGACTGACATTGTAGGTGAGGGCGATGTCTCGCGTCGTCTCGCCTCGGTCGCGGCGCTTGAGCGCTTCTTTTTGCTGATGCGGCGTCAGTTTCGGTTTTCGTCCTAGCTTTACGCCGCGCCACAGCGCGCGCCCTGCCTTCCCCGGTACGCGCACGGATCAATTCGCGCTCAAATTCGGCAAGACCGCCCAGGACGGTCAGCATAAGCCGGCCATGGGGCGTGGTGGTGTCGGCCCATGTGTCGCTTAGCGAGCGGAAACCTGCCTTCCTGTCACCGGTGCGCAGGTCACAGAACCGTTTGGTTTTTTCGACGTAAACGTATTGCTCGAAAATGTCCGTTGGCGCGGGGTTAGAATTGTCATCGTCTCCGAGAAGGCGATTTAGTTCATCGTCGGTGATGACACCATGAGCTGACCATTCCGCACGAAGTGCCGTGAAGATTTCTGGATCGCTGCCGCGGAGCTTTCTGAGCCTCGAAATGTTCTGGTGAATCTGATTACGCGTCCACCACTGAAGCTCCCAAAACACCTCGGAACGTGTGGCACTCGTCATGTGGCACCTGTCGATGACAGAATGAAACGCCAGTCCGTGAGGTCGGCCTCGGTAAGCAAGCCGGTCTCCAACATCTCCTCGATGAACTCGAGGCGGTCGCGACCGTCGCAAGCGTTGTGCGAGCAGTAGATCACAAAGCCGGGCGTGAGGTCTTTCGGGGCCTTCTGACGATCGCCGGCGTTTCGGACAAACGTCCCGCCATCGGCGTTACTCGTGTGCTCAGCCTCGAAGGGACATTCGATATGGAGTTTGCCATCGACATCGCCGCGGTCATCTAGGATCACCTCGCCGCGCTCGCGGAGCCCATCGGCCAGTAGAAAGTAAGGCCCGCTCTCGCGCGCCCATTGCTTCAGGTCTTCGTACTTTTTGCCCGTCATCGAGTCGATGATGTCACGAGTTTTGAATTCTCGCTGCTTGTGTTCGTGGCGCTCGCGCTTGCGCGAAGTGCCGTGCTTGGCGCGTTTGTCGGTGCTTGCAGCACCGTCCGCCGCCGCATTCGCCGACGGCGGAAGATCGAGCGCCGGACAATCGGTGCCTTCGACCTCGTCGCTTTCGGCGAGGGAAAGGTGGAATCACCGTCAATGTAACTCGGCGCTCCATTGGCCAACTTTTCATCTACAGCCATAATTAGCTAAAAGCGACTGGCATTTCGCGTAATAGGAGATGCCCGGATATCGCGATCGAGCTAACGACAGCCGGCGCGGGGTCTCGCAATGATCGAGGTTACGACTTGAAGAGAAATTGGCGAGCTTGACGGAACACCACTCAAGCGAATGTTTTGGTCCATTTCGGCTGGGTGCCCACGACCGGGAATTGAGGCAGCCACCGAAGCCGGACTTGGCATCGTGATTTCCACAGTTGGTCTGGCTTTCCAACTCCTGCTGGAAGTCGCGCGGGCCAGGGATCATAGTCTCGGTATGTCGCCGGAGAGCTTTCACGCGGAGTTAGGAGCACCGGAAGTCGAACCTCGGAGGGCACGGCTTTTACGTTCGTGCAGAAGGCCGTCAGCATAACTGCCCTGGCTGGGTTTCGAGACCTCCAGCTGCCACAGCTCGACGGGTTGGTCTTGGCACTGGACTGAGTGGCCGGCCAATGCCAACACGTTTGGGGCAGCGCTGTGATGGTTGGCCCGGGCGTAGCGTTGACGGTGCGCCACATCGTGGAGGAAATGCGGGCGCGCGGTTTCCTGGGCAATGCAGGAGGTCAACTCTTTGCTGTCGGTTTCCATGCTGATCGGGTTGAGCTCCGGCGGGCCGATAGCATCACCGGTGTCGATATCGGCGATCTCTCCAAATCTCGACGCGGTGTTACCGCGAGGCCGTGTCCTGCGTGCTGTGCCGGGACGCGAGCCGCACGATGGCGCGGGTCGCGACCGGCGTGCCGCCGAGCGCCGCCTCGAGCCGCGCGTCGCGGCCGTAGACGTCGTTGCGGAACTCCAGCGTGCCGTCCTCGTCGACGAAGGCGGTCCAATAGACCAGCGCGACCTGAGGTCCCGCCGGCACGGTGATTTTTTCGGTCGTGCCGCTGTCGATCGCCTTCTTGAGACGCTCTTCCGTCCACTTCTCGTCATCCGACAGCAGCTTCAGGGCGAGATCGCGCGGCTTTTCCAGCCGGATGCAGCCGTGGCTCAACTGACGGACGGCGCGCGCGAAGTAACTGTGCGCCGGCGTGTCGTGGAGATAGACCGCGAACGGGCTCGGGAAATCGAACTTGATCCGGCCCAGCGAGTTCTTGGCGCCCGGCGCCTGAAGCAGACGCTCGCCGTCCCAATGCATCTCGTTGGTCTCGAGATAATCCGGATCCGCTTCGATGTGCGGTCGGATTTCCTTGGCGACAATCGATTCCGGCACGTACCACGTCGGATTGATGATAATGGCGTCGATTCCCGCGCTGACCAGCATCGGCGAATGATGCCTGGGATCGCCGACCACGGCGCGCATCGCCATCGCGACGCGGCTGTCCTCGATTAGCGCGAAGCTCGCGGCGGCGGTATTGACCTCGATTCGCGATGTCGCCAGTACATGGCCGAAATAGCGCCAGCGTTCGAGATTGAGCGCGATCTGACGCAGCCGTTCGCGATCGGCGACGTCGAGCGCCGCCTGCGTTTCGCGGGTCAGCTTGCCGTCGTCCATAAGACCGTGGCGGCGCTGGAAAGCGGCGAGCGCGTCGCGCGTCGCCGCGTCGAACTCGGTTCCCCCGGTGCCGTCGCGTAGATCGCCGAAACGGCGCAGCCGCCCTTGCAGGGCGGCGACGCGCGGCCCCGATGCGCCCAGCTTTAGCACTGGGCCCGCGCCGATCGGGTCGAGGTCGGCCGCCGCCGTTCGATCGCGTAGGCGGCGATAGGCTTCGAGGAGCCGGCGATATCCCGGTTCGGTCGGCGCGAGTCCGGCAAGCCATGGCGAAATTGTCGGTTGCGCCAGCGCATGCGCGAGCTGTGGCCCGAGATCGTCGGCCGGACGCGGGACGTCGATGTCGTTGTCGAGCTTGGCCAGATCGATCCGGCCGAACACTAGGTCGTAGGCATAACGCAAGGCCATCGCGGTGGTGTAGAGATCGCGCGTCGCTCCCGCGGCCGCCGTCCGAATTGCGTCGGGGCGGTATCGCGCCCGATCCAGCGCCTGGGTGTCGGCGGCGCTCAGCGTGTCCGTCAGCGCCTTCATAGCGGCCTCGGACCACGCGCACCGATCGTTGCGCGTGACGTAGAAATCTTTCAGCGTCTCGATTTCGTGCGGGTCGAGCGACAGCGCGTCGACCGCCGCCGGTTCGACCGCCAGGACGCCGCTGCATGACGACACGTCACCCCATGCCGGCGCATCGGCGACCGTGACGCCCAACACAAACAGGCAACCGACAACCAGCCGCCGCGAACCGACCCCGCGCATCGCGTTCAATCCTCATATTGCGGCGGTTCGCTTACGGTAATTCGCGTGTTAGTTCAATAATATAGTATAAATCATTGTTATAGCTCATTTTATTGCGACAAAATTGTTAACACCTCGCGTCGCGCCGCTACGTCAATTCCGGCAAGAAATCCATCACTTGCGTCACCCGCCGATTTTTCATCGCGCTATAGAGCGCGTCGCCAATGGCCAGAATGCGCAAGCCGTCGGTGGCCGGCGTCATCGGCTCGCCCTGTCCGGCGATCGCGCGGTTGAACTGCTCGACCTCAAGACGGAAACACTCCGATGCGGGCATCGGCCGTGTATTGCTGCCGCTCTCGTTGACCAGGGTCAGGCTCGGCGCGGCCTCCGGGCCGCCGCCGGTCAGGTAGGTGAACGAGTTCTCGATTACCAGCGTGCCCTTGGTGCCATGGATTTCGAACGGCCGCCGCGCGAACGGCGTCGAGAAACTTGCGGCGGCATAGCCGATCGCGCCCTTCGACAATTTGAGGATCATGCCGCAGACCTGGTCGTCGGGCGGCTCGTCGCGCGTCGCGTCGGTGAAGATCGACACCTCCTCGATCTGTTGGCCGACGATGTAGGTCAGCGTGTCGTGGGCGTGATCGCCGATGCTGACGGCGATGCCGCCATAGCGCATACGCGGATCCGCGCGCCAGCTCGATCCGGGCGCGGGGCGCGGCAACAACACGCGCAGCGGGACCTGCACATGGACAAGCTTCACATCGCCAATCTCGCCGGCCAGCACCATGCGCCGTGCTTCCTGATGCACCGCTTCGTGCCGCTGATTGAACACGACGCCCAGCTTGACGTTATGCTTGCGGCACGCGGCGATCGCGTTGAGACAATCGCGTACCGACATCGCCAGCGGCTTCTCAACCAGGATGTGCTTGCCCGCGGCCGCGGCGGCCAGCGTATTCGGTACATGCAGCCCGTCCGGCGTCGCGTCGTAGATCGCGTCGATGCTGCGATCGCGCAGCACGTCGTCGAGTTCGGTATAGACCGTGGGAATATCGTATTTCTCGGCGAACGCCTCGCCGCGTGCGGGGTCACGACTGACGACGGCGGCGAGTTCCGTGTCCGCCGCCTTTTTCATTTGCGGCGCGACGAACCAGTTTGCGTGCCGGCCCGGACCGAGCAGCGCCCAGCGGATGGTCATGGCGATTTCCCTTTCGCGATCGAGCAATCGGCCCATCTGGGCACGAGCGCCGTCATTTATGCAAGCGAGCTAGACGCGCGTTGCGCCGCTGTCGTGATGGCAGGATGATCGTACCGGCAATAAGCGGCCGTCACGGCGAACCGAGAAGGGAAGGGCGACATGGCTTACGAAGGCATGATTGCGGAAACGATTTCGATCACAGGCCATAAGAACGAGCCGATCTCGGCCTACGTGGCGCGGCCGCTGGGGCCTGGTCCGTTTCCGGGCATGGTCTTGATCCATCACATGCCGGGATGGGACGAGTGGTACCGCGAAGCGACGCGCAAATTCGCGCATTACGGCTATGCCGCGATCAGCCACAACCTCTACCACCGCGCCGGCGAGGGCAAAGCCGACGACGTCGCCGCCAAGGTCCGCGCCGAGGGCGGCGTGCCCGACGCGCAAGTCATCGGCGACACCGAGGGCGCGGTGCAATGGCTGCGCGCGCAGCCCTGGCTCAACGGCAAGGTCGGTGTCATCGGGAGCTGCTCGGGCGGGCGGCAGGCGTTTCTCTATGCCTGCCACACCAAGAGTATCGACGGCGTGATCGATCTATGGGGCGGGCGCGTGGTGATGAGCAAGGAAGAACTGACGCCGAAACAGCCGACGGCGCCGATCGATTTCACCAAGGATCTGTCGTGCCCCCTGCTCGGCCTGTTCGGCAACGAGGACCGTGCGCCGACGCCCGAACAAGTGAATCAGCATGAGGCGGAACTGAAGAAGCACGGCAAACAGTACGAGTTCCATCGCTATGACGGCGCCGGGCACGGCTTCTTCTATTACGACCGGCCGATGTACCGCATCGAGCAGGCGCTGGACGGCTGGCAGAAAGTGTTCGCGTTCTGCCGGAAACATCTCGCCGCCTGACGCGATGTGCACCTCGATCGTCGAGATCGTCGGCGCGGACGGCGCCGGCAAGAGCGCGGACGGCTGGATCGGCCTGACGCACGTGGTGGTGTCGTATGACCATCCCCACCATGCGCTGCTGGAAGAGGCTATCGCCATCGATTTCGTCAACCAGGCGATGGGACCGGGCGCGCGCGTCGCGGTCGAACTGACGCTCGATTCGGCTAAGGCGTTGAGCGGCGCGTTGGCCCGCGCCATCGCGGCCGCGGAGATCGAGGAACAAGGCCGGTCGCGTCCGCGCTGACATCGCCTTCGGTCTAGTGGATTTTAGTGGTCAGTCCGCCGCGCGAGCGCCCCATGCATCGGGCTGGAGCGTCGTGCCCTTCCGCGGTCTCCGGCCCCCCTTTTTGACGTTGGCCGCGTGCTGATGGACCCGGATCGAAGAGGAGTCGATCATTTGCAGATCGCCTTCGTAAGCCCGCGAGACCGCGTCGAAAAGCCGGTCCCAGACGCCGCGTTTCCGCCACCGGACGAAGCGGTTGTAGCAGGTCGTTGGCGGACCGTAGCGCTCCGGGATGTCCGCCCACGGCGAACCCGTCCGCAGCCGCCAATAGATGCCGTTCAATGTCCGGCGGTCATCCACCCGCGCGACGCCGCGCGGTTTGTTCGGCAACAGCGGCTGGATGATCGACCATTCAAAGTCCGTCAAATCATACCGGCGAGGCATCATGGCTCAAGCTCCGTTCAGGAGCTTGAATCAGAATTCGCCACCCAGCGGAATCCCCTTTATGAGTTTAAGACCTAGTCCGTAACCGGGTCTTTATGGAACTTTTATAACCGGCGGCCTAAATCCGCATGGAACCGATATAGGTCAAACTCCTCTTATCTGCGCGGTAGTAACCAAGTGCCGAAAGGCAGGTGGACCGTGCTCGATGCAATCCTGATCGTCGGATCGATCGGCGTCTTTTTCCTCGCCTGCGGTTATGCCGTTCTTTGCGATCGGATGTGACCGTCATGCTCGATTACATTCTCGGCGGTATCGTGACGCTGGTCATCACGATCTACCTCGTCTACGCGCTGATCCGCCCCGAGCGGTTCTAGGAGAACATCCATGACCATCAATGGCTGGGTGCAAATCGCGCTGTTCGCCGTCGTGATCGTCGCGCTGACTCGTCCGTTCGGCGGCTACATGACCCGCGTGTTCAACGGCGAGCGCACCTTCTTCACGCCTGTGTTGCGGCCTGTCGAGCGCGGCATCTATTGGCTGTGCGGCGTCCGCGAAACAGAAGAGCAGAACTGGCTCGGCTATGCTTTCGCCATGCTGGCATTTTCGCTGGCGGGTTTCCTCATTCTCTACACGCTGCAGCGCCTCCAGGGGATGCTGCCGTTCAATCCGCAAGGTCAGGGCGCGATCGAGCAAAGCTCGGCGCTCAACACCTCGATCAGTTTCGTCACCAACACCAATTGGCAATCCTACGTGCCGGAAACCACCATGAGCTACCTGACCCAGATGGCGGGACTCACGGTGCATAATTTCGTTTCGGCCGCCGCCGGCATCGCCACGGCAATCGCGGTGATCCGCGGTTTCGCGCGGCGCTCGGCTCAGACCGTTGGCAATTTCTGGGTCGATCTGACTCGCTGCACGCTTTACATCCTGTTGCCGATTTCGATCGTCGTGGCATTGATCCTGGTGTGGCAGGGCGTGCCGCAAAATCTCGGTGCTTATACCGAAGCGACGACGCTCGAAGGCGCCAAACAGCTCATCGCCCAAGGCCCGACCGCGTCCCAGGAAGTCATCAAGGAGATGGGCACGAATGGCGGCGGCTTCTTCAACGCCAACTCGGCGCATCCCTTCGAGAATCCGACGCCGCTCACCAACTTTATTGAGCTGGGATTGATCTTTTCGATCGGCGCCGGCCTGACCAACGTGCTCGGCCGCATGATCGGCAATCAGCGCCAGGGCTGGGCGATCTTCGCCGCCATGGGCATTTTGTTCCTAGCGGGCATCACGACCTGCTATTGGGCCGAATCGGCCGGCAACCCCACGTTTGCGCAATTCAGTGTCGATCAGCATGCGAGCGCCATGCAGGCCGGTGGCAACATGGAAGGCAAGGAGACCCGTTTCGGCATCGCCAATTCGGCGCTGTGGGCCGTGGTCACGACCGACACGTCGTGCGGCGCGGTCAACTCGATGCATGACAGCTACACGCCCTTGGGCGGCATGGTGCCACTCATCAACATGATGCTGGGCGAGGTCATTTTCGGCGGTGTCGGCTCGGGCCTCTACGGCATGCTCGCCTTCGCTATCGTCGCCATGTTCGTCGCCGGGCTGATGGTCGGACGCACGCCCGAATATCTCGGCAAGAAACTCGAGGCGAAAGAAGTGAAGATGGCGATTATCGCGCTTCTGTTCCTACCGTTCTCGATTTTGCTCGGCACCGCGATCTCGGTCGTCAATCCGAACGGACTCGCCGGTCTCGGCAATACCGGGCCCCATGGCTTCACCGAAATCCTCTACGCCTTCACCGAGGCGACCGAGAATAACGGCAGCGCCTTCGCCGGCATCAGCGCCAATACGCCATTCTATAACACCCTGCTCGGCGCCGCGATGTTCATCGGCCGCTTCCTGTTCGCGATTCCGATGCTGGCGGTCGCCGGTTCGCTTGCCGGCAAGAAGGTATTGGCGCCGTCGGCCGGAACCTTTCCGACCACCGGCGCGCTGTTCGTGGGACTTTTGGTCGGTGTGATTCTGATCGTCGGTGGCTTGACCTTTTTCCCCGCGGTCGCGCTCGGCCCGGTTGTCGAGCAGGTCGCGATGAATCACGGCGTTCTGTATGCCGGCCCGTGACCGACCTAATCCGCCGAAGGACTTAACGTCATGACGCTCCACCCCGAACAAGCGATCCCCTACAAACGGAGTTTGCAACCCCTACCGCTGTTCGATCGTGACCTGATCGTGCCGGCGATCGGCGCTGCGTTCCGCAAGCTCAATCCGCGGACGCTGATGCGGAATCCGGTTATGTTCGTGGTAGAGATCGTGTCCGTACTGACCACGATCTTCTTCATCCGCGATCTCGTCACCGGCGGCACGACGGTGGTCGGCACGCATCCGCTTTTCTCGGGGCAGATCACGCTGTGGCTATGGTTCACGGTGCTGTTCGCCAATTTTGCCGAGGCGGTCGCCGAAGGCCGCGGCAAGGCCCAGGCCGATACGCTGCGCCGCATGCGCACCGAGACGATGGCGAAGCGCCTGCTCGATGTCGGCGCCCGCAAATTCGAGCAAGTGCCCGCCGCCGAACTGAAGCAGGACGACATCGTGCTGGTCGAGACCGGCGACTACATCCCCAGCGACGGGGAGGTCATCGAGGGCGTCGCCTCGGTCGACGAGTCTGCCATCACCGGCGAATCGGCGCCGGTGATCCGCGAAAGCGGCGGCGATCGCTCTGCCGTCACGGGCGGGACGCGCGTCACGTCCGATTGGCTCAAAGTCCGCATTACGGCGGCGCAAGGGTCGACCTTTCTCGACCGCATGATCGCGCTGGTCGAGGGCGCGGTGCGGCAAAAGACGCCGAACGAGATCGCGCTCAACATTCTGCTCGCCGGTCTGACCATCATTTTCGTTTTCGCCACGGTGACGATCCCAAGCTTCGCCGCGTATGCCGGCGGTGCCGTCTCTGTGGTCGTGCTGATCGCGCTGTTCGTGACGTTGATCCCGACCACCATCGGCGCGTTGCTTTCGGCCATCGGCATCGCCGGCATGGACCGGCTAGTACGGTTCAACGTGCTCGCCATGTCCGGCCGCGCGGTTGAGGCGGCGGGCGACGTCGACACGTTGCTGCTCGACAAGACCGGCACTATCACCCTCGGCAATCGCCAGGCGACGGAATTCCTACCGCTACCCGGTATCGACGAGCGCGACCTCGCCGACGCCGCGCAGCTCGCATCGCTGTCGGACGAAACGCCCGAAGGGCGGTCGATCGTTGTGCTGGCGAAGGAAAAATACGGCATCCGCAGCCGGGACATGACGACGCTGAACGCGCGCTTCATCCCGTTCTCGGCGCAAACGCGCTTGAGTGGCATCGATGCCGACGGACTATCCATCCGTAAGGGCGCGGTCGACGCGATCTTGAGCTACGCGCAACCGGACCTGGTATCGGCCGCGGCGCAAGGCACCGTCAATCTTGATGCGCGCAATGTCGGCGCCTTCGCCGGCGTGCGTGACCTCAATGCTCTTGCGGAGCGTATCGCCAAAAGCGGTGGCACGCCGCTCGCCGTCGCGCGCAACGGCAAATTGCTCGGCGTCATCTACCTCAAGGACATCGTGAAGGGCGGCATCCGCGAGCGTTTCGCCGAGTTGCGCCAGATGGGTATCCGTACCGTGATGATCACGGGCGACAATCCGCTCACCGCGGCGGCGATCGCCGCCGAGTCCGGCGTCGACGATTTCCTCGCGCAAGCCACACCCGAGACCAAGCTCAAGCTGATCCGCGACGAGCAAGCCAAGGGCAAGCTGGTGGCGATGTGCGGCGACGGCACCAATGACGCGCCGGCGCTCGCGCAAGCGGACGTCGGCGTCGCGATGAACACCGGCACGATGGCCGCGCGCGAGGCCGGCAACATGGTCGATCTGGACAGCGACCCGACCAAGCTGATCGAGATCGTCGCCATCGGTAAACAATTGCTGATGACGCGGGGCGCACTGACGACGTTCTCCATCGCCAACGACGTAGCGAAGTACTTCGCCATCATTCCGGCGATGTTCCTCGCCTTCTATCCACAACTTGCGATCCTCAATGTGATGGGCCTCAAGACACCGGAAAGCGCCATCCTGTCGGCGATCATTTTCAACGCGCTGATCATCATCGCGCTGATCCCGTTGAGTTTGCGCGGTGTGCGGTATCGCCCGGTCGGCGCCGCCAGCATCCTGCGACGCAACCTGTGGCTTTATGGAGCCGGCGGTATCGTCGTGCCGTTCATCGGTATTAAAGTCGTCGATCTGATCGTTACCTCGATCGGTCTTGCCTAAGGAGGAGGACCGCCATGTTCCGACAAATCCGTCCCGCGATCGTCATGATTGTCGTCATGACGGTCATCACCGGCCTCGCTTATCCGCTCGCCGTCACCGGCATCGCGGAAACGATATTCCCGTATCAGGCTGGCGGCAGCCTGATTGAAAAGAACGGCAAAATCGTAGGCTCCGCGCTGATCGGGCAGAATTTTACCAGCGCGAAATACTTCCATGGCCGGCTCTCGGCGACGACCGAGCCCGATCCGAAGGACCCGTCGAAGACAATCGCGGTGCCCTACGCGGCGGACAATTCGTCTGGCTCGAACTTGGGTCCGACGGCAAAGCCGCTGATCGACCGCATCAAGGACGACGCGGCGAAACTCAAAGCCGAGAATCCGAACATGCCAATTCCGGTCGATCTGGTCACGAGTTCGGCCAGCGGCCTTGACCCCGACATTTCCCCCGCCGCGGCGGCCTTCCAGGTGCCGCGGGTGGCCAGGGCACGTGGCCTGAGCGAGGATCAGGTCCGTGCCTTGGCCACGGCGGCGACCTCTGGCCGCACGCTCGGCATTCTGGGCGAGCCGCGCGTTAACGTCTTGAGGCTCAACCTCTCCCTCGACGCTCTCCAAAAAGGCTGATTTGGGCTAGAATTGAGGAATGACCGGCCTCGACAGCGCGCCTTCCGGAAAACGGCCCTCACCCGAGGCGTTGCTCGAAGCGGCGGCGCGGGAGGCGCGTGGCAAGTTCAAGATCTTTCTCGGCGCGGCACCCGGCGTCGGCAAGACCTACGAGATGCTGACGGCGGGACAGGCGCGGCGACGCGAAGGCGTCGATGTCGTTGTCGGCGTCGTTGAAACGCACGGCCGGCGCGAAACTGAGGCGTTGCTCGACGGGTTGGAGGTCATGCCGCGACGGCGCGTCGAATATAGGGGCCGCACACTCGACGAAATGGACCTCGATGCGATCCTGGCGCGTCGCCCGCGCGTCGTTCTGGTCGACGAGCTGGCGCACACCAACGTGCCGGGCGGACGCCATCCGAAGCGGTATCTCGATGTTGAGGAGTTCCTGGCCGCCGGCATCGACGTTTATTCGACGCTGAACATCCAGCATGTCGAAAGCCTGAATGACGTCGTGGCGCAGATCACGCGTATCCGCGTCCGCGAGACCGTGCCCGACAGCGTGCTCGATCGTGCCGACGACATCGAGGTGATCGACCTGGCGCCCGACGAGCTGATCCAACGGCTCAAGGAGGGCAAGGTCTATGTCCCGCATCAGGCCGAGCGGGCGGTCCGTCATTATTTCAAGCCCGGCAACCTGACCGCGCTGCGCGAGCTGGCGCTGCGCCGTACCGCGCAGCGGGTCGACGACCAGATGCTGCACTACATGCAGCAGCACGCCATCAGCGGTCCCTGGGCCGCCGGCGAACGCGTGCTGATCTGTATCAGCGAGCATCCCGGCACGCCCGGTCTGATCCGCTACGCCAAGCGTCTCGCCGACCGCATGCACGCGCCGGTAACGGCGCTTTACGTCGAGACAGCGCGCACCCAGCGTCTGTCCGACGCGGCGCGCGACCGCATCGCCGAGGCGCTGCGTCTGGCCGAACAGCTTGGCGGCGACGCGCTGACGCTGCCGGGGGAGCGCATCGCCGATGAGGTGGTGCGTTACGCGACCGAGAACAACATCACCCAAATCGTCATCGGCAAATCGACCCGTTCGCGCTGGTTCGAAATCCTCCACGGCTCGGTCGTGCACGAACTGGTGCGCCGCACCGGCAATATCAGTGTTCACGTCATCAGCGGCGAGGCCGAAGCGCCGCAATCCGACAATACCATCGCGACTGAGTTGGTTTCCGGTCTCGATCCGGTTCCCTACGCGATCACCGCCGGCGTCGTCGCGCTGGCGGTCGGGGTCGGCATGGCGCTGGAGGAGTTTCTCAGCGTCGCCAGTATTTCGCTGGTGTTCTTGACCGGCATTCTGATCTCGGCGGTGCGGTTCGGTCTGTTCCCGTCGCTGTTCGCCTGTGCCGTCAGTGTGCTTGCCTACAATTTCTTTTTCCTACCGCCGATCTACACCTTCACCATCGCCGATCCGGAAAACGTCGTCGCGCTGTTCTTTTTTTTGATCGTTGCGGTGATCGCCAGCAACGTCGCCGGCCGGGCGCGCTCGCAATTGGTCACCGCGCGTACCCGCGCCCGGACCAACGAGGAGCTGTTCGCGTTCAGCCGCAAGCTCGCGGCGATCGGCTCGCTCGACGATCTGTTGTGGGCGACCGTGTATCAGATCGCGCACATGCTGAAACTGCGCGTGGTGATCCTGATGCCATCGGTGCAGGGCATCGAGGTCAAGGCGGGCTATCCCCCCGAGGACGAGTTGGACCAAGCCGACCTCGCCGCCGCGCGCTGGACCTGGGAACATGGCCGCGCTGCCGGGCGCGGTGCCGACACGTTGCCTGGCGCGCGGCGCCTGTTCCTGCCGCTGAAGACGGGCGGCGGGCCGATCGGCGTGCTCGGCATCGATCGCGAAGAATCGGGACCGTTGCTGACACCGGACGGCCGCCGCCTGCTCGACGCGCTCGCCGATCAAGCGGCGATCGCCATCGAACGCATCACCCTTACCGCCGATATCGCCAGCGCGCGCATGACGGCGGAGACCGAGCGGCTGCGCGCCGCGCTTCTGACCTCGATCAGCCATGATCTCAGGACGCCGCTCGCCTCGATCATCGGCGCGCTCACCAGCTTGCGCGGCTACGGTGCCAACTTTGACGCCGCCGCTCGCGACGAATTGCTCGCCACGATTCAAAGCGAGGCCGAGCGGCTCAATCGCTTCATCGGCAATCTTCTCGATATGACGCGGCTCGAATTGGGCGCCATCGCATTGGCGCCGACGCTGGTCGATCTCGGCGAGATCGTCGGCACCGCCTTGCAGCGCGCCCACCGCCTGCTCGCGGATCGCCGCGTCGCGGTCGATCTGGCGACGGACCTGCCGATGTTGCGGCTCGATTATCTGCTGTTCGAGCAGGTCCTCTTCAATCTGTTGGACAACGCTGCCAAATACGCGCCGGCCGGCACGCTCGTGATGGTGCGTGTGCAGGTCGCGGGCGATGCCGTCGTGGTCTCGGTCCTCGACGAAGGGCCCGGCATTCCGCCCGCCGATCTCGAACGCATCTTCGACAAATTCTATCGCGTGCGGGCGCAAGACCGACAACGTGCCGGCACCGGCCTCGGCCTCGCGATCAGCCGCGGCTTTGTCGCCGCCATGGGCGGCACGATCGCGGCCGCGAACCGCGCAGACCGGTCCGGCGCGATCTTCACCGTCACCGTGCCCATCACCGCGACACCCGCCTTCGACTTTGATGAACAAGCGCACGACCATTCTGATCGTCGATGACGAACCGGCGATCCGGCGGTTCCTGCGCACCAGTCTGGGGGCGCAGGATTTCGCTATCGTCGAAGCCGACACGGGCGCCGCAGCGCTCGCCGCCGTGGCGCGGGACAAGCCGGACTTGCTGATTCTCGATCTGGGCCTCCCCGACATGGACGGCATCGAGGTCGTTCGGCGCGTCCGCGCCAACGCCGATCTGCCGATCCTGATCTTGTCGGTGCGGGATGACGAGCGCGGCAAGGTCGAGGCGCTCGATCTTGGCGCCGACGACTACATCACCAAGCCCTTCGGCATGGAGGAGCTGATCGCGCGGGTGCGCACCGCGCTGCGTCACCGTTTTCAGACCCAAGGCGAACGGCCGGCATTCGTTTCGGGCGATCTCGCGGTCGATCTGGTGCGGCGCACGGTCAAGCTGCGCGGTCAAGAGGTGAAGCTCTCGCCGAAGGAATACGAGCTGCTAAAGCTGCTGGTCACGCATGCGGGCAAAGTCCTGACGCATCGCCAAATCCTGACGCAGGTCTGGGGTCCGGCCCATACCGAGGACGCGCAATATCTCCGCGTCGCGGTCCGCAGCCTGCGCCAGAAGATCGAGGCCGATCCGGCGCAGCCGCAACTCATCCAGACCGAGTCTGGCGTCGGCTATCGGTTGCGCGTGCCGGCATGACCTAATTTCGTAGCGTCGCCGGCGCGTTCCGGCTTAGGCTTGCCAACCAAACGGATCGCCAATCCGACGATAAGAATCGGCGATTGCGGCCGGTCAGGGAGGCAAGCAACAAAAATGGAGTTTTTCCTCGATCAGCTCCTGAACGGGCTTGTTTACGGCATGCTGCTGTTTTTGACGGCGGCGGGCCTGTCGCTCATTTTCGGATTGATGAACGTCGTGAGCCTGGCGCACGGCTCGTTTTTTATGCTGGGCGGCTATGTCGGCTACGCGATCTTCCAGGTGACGGGTAGTTTCTGGCTCGCGTTCGTACTCGCGCCCGTGCCCATCGCGATCGCCGGCATCGCCATGGAAATGGCGTTCATGCGCCCGCTCTACCGGCGGGGACATCTCGACCAGGTGCTGCTGACCTTCGGCTTCACGTTTATTTTCCTCGACTTCGTTCAGACCCTGTGGGGACGCGACGTCGTCGCGTTGCCCCAGCCCCGCGCTCTCGACGGCGTGATCGCGTTGGGTACGGGGGTGTTCTCCACCTATCGTCTGTTCCTCATCGTGCTCGGCTTCGCCATCGCCGGGCTGTTGTGGCTGTTCCTCGAACGCTCGCGGCTCGGCGCCCGGGTCCGCGCCGGCGTCGACGACGCGGCCATGGCGAGCGGGCTCGGCTGCAATATCCCCGCGCTGTTCACGGCCATCTTCGGCGCCGGCGTAGCGCTGGCGGCGCTGGGCGGCGTCGCGGCGGGCCCGATCTTCGGAATGTATCCGGGCGAAGACGCCGAAATCCTGATCCCCGCCTTTATCGTCATTGTCGTCGGCGGCATGGGCAGTCTGCGCGGGGCGTTCGTCGGCAGCCTGCTGATCGGCGAGACCGTGACCTTCGGCGAGGCCTACCTGCCGCGGCTCGCGCTGTTTTTCATTTATCTGGTGATGGCCGCCGTCCTGCTGGCGCGGCCCCAGGGCCTGTTCGGAATCAAGCACGCGCCGGCGGCCAGTCCGACCGGCGCCGCGCCGCGGACGCCATTGCTGTCGGGTCGGGCGCTGGCCATCGGCGCGGCCGCCATCGTCGCGCTGGTGATTTACCCGTTTCTCGTCACCGATTATCAGCGGCAGCTCGTCACCGAACTGTTCATTTACGGCATTTTCGCCATGAGCCTCGATCTGGTCCTCGGCTACACCGGACTGTTGTCGCTGGGCCATGCGGCGTTTTTCGGCGTCGGCGCCTATGTCGTGATCGTGCTCGGCGCCATGTTCGGCCTCAATGGCTGGATAGGCGTTCTCGCCGGTGTCGGCGTCGCCGCGCTGGTGGCGTTGGTCATGGGCTATTTCTGCGTCCGCACCAGCGGCATCCCGTTCCTGATGTTGACGCTCGCCTTCTCGCAATTGGTCTATTCGGTCGCCCTCAAATGGCGCGATGTCACCGGCGGCTCCGACGGCGTCGGCATTCCGGAGAAGCCGGGGTTCTTCGGGCTCGATCTCGGCAACGCGTTGCCCCTGTATTTTATAATGCTGGGATTTTTCGTGCTCAGCTTTCTCGGGCTGCGGCAGTTGGTTTCGTCCCCCTTAGGCCACATTTTTATCGGTATCCGCGAGAACGAGACGCGCATGCAAGCGATCGGCTATGCGACGCGCCGCTACAAGCTGGTGTCGTTCACCATCGGCGGCGCGTTCGCCGGCTTCGCCGGCGGGCTTTACGCGATCTTCAACGGCTTCATTTCGCCGGACGCGGTCTATTGGAGCGCCTCGGGCGACATTCTCATCATGGTCATGCTCGGCGGTGCCGGCACGTTGATCGGCCCGGTATTCGGCGCGTCGGCGTTCCTGCTGATGAAAAATCTCGTCAGCACCTACAGCGAGCATTGGCTCGCGATCATCGGCGCGATTTTCGTCATCGGCGTGTTGTTCTTCCCCGGCGGAATTTGGGGCACGCTTAATCAGGTTCGGATCGTGAAACGCGCACCGGTGCCCGCGTGACCGTGCTGCGGACCGAAAATCTCCATTGCGCCTTCGGCAGCCTGGTGGTCACCAAGGACGTCAATCTGACGGTGGAACAGGGCGAGCGTCACGTCATTATCGGCCCCAACGGCGCCGGCAAGACCAGCCTTATCAATCAGATCGGCGGTCAGCTTCATGCCGGCGCCGGACGCATCTTGCTCGGCGACGCCGATATCACGCGCTGGGCGCCGAACCGCATCGCGCAAGCGGGCGTCGCGCGTACGTTTCAGCGTAACAATCTGTTTCCGAGTTTGTCGGTGCTAGAAAATTTGCGCCTTGCCGTGGCGGCGCGCCGTGGCTGGCCGTGGAATTTCTTCGCCCCCGCCGATAGCGTTCGTCCGACGGTTACCCACGCCGAGGCGCTGCTGGCGCAAGTCCACATCGCCGGCGATCCGCGGCGGCTGGTGCGCAATCTCTCTTACGGCGAGCAGCGCCAGCTCGAGATCGGCGTGGCGCTCGCGGGAGATCCGGTATTGTTGCTGCTCGACGAGCCGACCTCCGGAATGTCGCCGGCCGAGACACAGCGCATGATCGCGCTGATTGCGGGACTGCCGCGTACCCTGTCGATCCTGATGATCGAGCATGACATGGACGTGGTCTTCACGCTCGCCGATCGAATCACCGTCCTCTATTACGGTGAAATCCTCGCCAGCGGCCGGCCCGAAGAAAATCCGCGACGATCGCCGCGTCCGCGAGGTCTATCTGGGCATGCTCCACTGATGCTGGAATTGGACGGCGTTCACACCTATTACGGCGACAGCCACGTGCTGCGCGGCGTCTCGCTGACGGTCGACGCGGGCGAGGTTGTGTGCCTCCTCGGCCGCAACGGCGCCGGCAAGACGACAACCGTCCTGACAGCGATGGGTTACCTCAAGCCGCGACATGGCCGGGTCCGTTATCGCGGCCGCGATCTCGCGTCGCTGCCGCCCTACGAGATCGCGCGGCTCGGCGTCGGCTTCGTGCCGCAGGAGCGCGGCATCTTTCCGAGCCTCACCGTGCGCGAAAACCTCACCGTGTTTGCCCGCACTGGCGACGGCGCGTGGACGCTGCCGCGCATCCACGAATTGTTTCCGGTGCTCGAAAGCCGCGGCGGCAATCTCGGCTTCCAGCTTTCGGGCGGCGAGCAGCAGATGCTGTCGATCGCGCGCGCTTTGATGCTCAATCCGAATTTGCTCTTGCTCGACGAACCGTCGGAGGGGTTGGCGCCGATGATTCTGGAACAGATCGTCGCTGCGCTCAAAAGCCTCAAGAACGAGGGCCTCGGCATTTTGCTCGTCGAGCAAAATCTGCGCACCGCACTGGCCCTGGGGGACCGGCACCATGTGCTTAACAAGGGCGAGATTTGCTACACCGGCAGCTCCGCGGAGCTCGGCGGCAACGAACAGGTCCTGCGCGATTATCTGAGCGTGTGAATGCCGCGACCGCTGTTGCGGCGCCAAGAACGATCGGCCATGATTGGGCCAAACAAATCGAGGGAGGGGAAAATGGCAAAGGGGATTCGGAGCGGTTCGCGACTGACGCGGCGCGAGGTGGTGGTGGGCGGCGCGGCTGCGGGCGCGGTGCTGGCCAATGCGGTGTCGGCGCCGGCCATTCTTGCCGCCACCACGGCGCCGGTGAAGATCGGGGTGCTCAACACCTTCAGCGGACCGTCCGCTTCGACCGGCGTGTGGAACTTCAACGGCGTTCAGGTTTACCTCGACCAGGTCAAGGGCATGTTTGCCGGCCGCAAAGTCGAGATCCTGAAAGAGGACGACCAGTTCAGCCCGCAGGTCGGCCTCGAAAAGATGCGGCGCTTCGTGCAGGACGAAAAGGTCGATCTGATCACCGGCATTCAGGGCAGCAACATCGCCCTCGCGGTGCTCAACTACATCAAACAGAGCAAGGCATTCGTGCTGATTTCGGGCGCCGGCACCGACGCGCTGACCTGGCAGCGGGTGCCGTATATGTTCCGCTCCTCGCTGTCGTCATGGCATCTGTGTCATCCGTTCGCCGAGTGGATCTATGACCATCTCGCGCACGATCTGGTGCTGATCGCCGAGGACTACGCCGCCGGTCACGACATCGCCGACGAAATCGGTAAGCCGTTCAAGGCCAAGGGCGGCACGCTTACCCGGGTGATCTATGTGCCGATCACGGTCACCGACTACAGCCCCTATTTTACGGTGGTTCGTTCGCTCAATCCCAAGGCGGTCTACGATTTTTCGACCGGCGGTGCGCACGCGATCCGCTTTGTGCAGCAATGGGGGCAGTCGGGGATCGATGCGAAACTGTGCGGCTTCGCCGGCTTCGTCGACGCCACCACCATCAAGCAACAGGGCAAGGCCGGCTACGGCGTGCTGTCGGCAACGATCTATACCGACAGCATCGAATCGCCGATCAACAAGCGCTTTGTCGCCGATTACCGGGCCAAGTTCAACGAGGACCCGAACCTTTTCTCGGAATACGGCTATACCTCGATGCAGGTGATCCACGCGGCGCTGAAGGCGACCGACGGCGACACTTCCAACCGCGACAAGCTTGAAGAGGCGATGGCGAAAGTGAGCTTCGTCGCGCCGCGCGGGCCGTTCCGGTTCGACCCGGTGACCCACAATCCGATCCAGAACGTCTATATCGGCGAAGCGAGCCAGAGGGACGGACAGTTCTACACCAAGATCGTCGACACGATTAAGGACGTAAAGGCGCCGCCGACCAAGGAAGGGTGACAATGAAGCGGGGCGCCGATCGCATCCTGACGACGCACACCGGCAGTCTGCCGCGTCCGCCGGCGCTGCTTGAACTGCTTCTCGCGGGCGAACGCGGCAAGCAGGTGGACGCCGCTTCGTTCGAACGTCAGACCGTTGCCGCGGTGCAGGATATCGTGCGACGGCAGAAGGAAATCGGCATCGACCTCGTCAATGACGGCGAGCAAAGCAAGCCAGACTACTCGACCTATATCAAGAACCGGCTTACCGGGTTCGAGGGCGAGATGGTGACGCTACCGGTGTCCCGCGACGCCCGCGAGTTTCCGGATTACTTCTCCGCGCAACGCATGGGCTCGGCGGTGTCCAATCGGCCGTGCTGCACCGGGCAGATCGCCTGGCGCGACCGCGGCGCGGTCGATCGCGACATCGCGCGCTTCAAGACGGCGTTGTCCGCCGCGGGGTTGCCGGCCGACGGCGCCTTCATGACGGCGGTGTCGCCGGGCCAGGCGGCGCGCTTTCTCGGCAACCGCTATTACAAGACGCACGAGGACTATCTGCGCGCGCTGGCGGCGATCCTGAAAGAAGAATACGACGCCATCGTCGCCGCCGGATTCGATCTTCAGGTCGATTGCCCGGACCTGGCCTCGGGCTGGAACAATCAGTTCGCCGACTATTCGCTGGCGCGGTTCCGCGACATCGTGCGGCTCCATCTCGACATCCTGGATGACGCGCTCCGCGACGTGCCGCCGGAACGCCTGCGGCTCCATCTCTGTTGGGGCAATTACGCCGGCCCGCACAATCACGACATTCCGCTGCGCGAGATCGTCGAGCCGGTGCTGCGCTCGCGCCCCACGGTGATTTCGTTTGAAGGCGCCAATCCCCGTCATGAGCATGAGTGGCGGGTGTTTGAGGAGATCAAGTTGCCGCCGGGTAAGATGGTGATGCCGGGCGTGCTCGATTCCGTTTCGAATTTCGTCGAGCATCCGCGGGCGGTCGCGGACCGCATCGTCCGCTTCGCCCAGGTGGTCGGGCGGGAAAACGTCATCGCCGGCACCGACTGCGGCTTTGCCACCTTCGCCTCCAGCGCCACGGTCCACCCCAGCATCGTATGGGCGAAGCTGCGGTCCCTGGTCGAGGGCGCCCGCCTTGCCTCCGCGGAGTTATGGGGTTAGCGCACCGCGAAATAGCGGAAGATCGAGTGATCGGCGCGGCGGTCGGCCGATCCGACGAACACTGTCCGGCTTAGCCAGTCATGGGGCCCGATCGGCGCCTCGAAAGTCGGCGCGATCCGCATGTAGTATTCCTTGGGATCGACGGGCTCGAGCGCTTCCATCCGTTTCAGCACGTTGGGCGGCGCGTGGCGGAAGCCGCGGTTCTTAATGACGATCAACGTGCCGTCGCTGGCTTCGAGCATGTATTGCGCGTTGAACTCGACCACACCGTTGGGCCACCAACTCGCAAAATCGCCGCCACTGTTCGGCACGACGCGGCCTTGCAGGCGCGGTCCGGTGATCTCGCCCCCGGAGGTCGGCGTGTAGCCGCGGCGGATGCCGCTCGGCAGCGTCCCCACATGGTTGCGCGAGGCGAACCGCACCGCGATCTGAAACACATATTCGAGTGTCGGGTCCATCGCGATCCTCCGTCTGGTTCGGCGCCCTGATTTCGGCCCGGACACTCACTTTATCGTCGCGCGATTGTCCGATACAACCGGGACAACAAATCGGGAAGCTGGGCCATGACGATCTATCGCGCCGACGTGATCGGATCGATGTTGCGTCCGCCCGCGCTCAAGGACGCGCGGCTCAAACTGGAACAAGGCGCGCTCGATATCGCGGCCTTCAAAAAAATCGAGGATGCAGCCGTTGCCGAGGCGATCGCGATTCAGGAGGCCGCGGGTGTCGACGTCGTCGCCGACGGCGAGTTGCGGCGGCGGGCCTTCATGGGTCCGCTGACGGATACCGTGGATGGCCTGGGCCCGGTGCAAGAGGTGATCGGCGCGCAGACCCAGTGGCATGAAGATGGCAAAGCGCCTGGCAGCACGGCGGCACAACAGGCGAGGCCCTTCGCGGTCGTCGGCAAGCTGCGCCGGCGCCGCTCGCTGGCGGCCGAGGAATTCGTCTATTTGCGGGCGTGCGCCAAGAAGCCGATCAAGGCGACGTTGCCGAGCCCGCTGATGATGGCGCTGCTCTGGTCGCCGGTTTATTCCAAGGATGCGTATCCCGATCCGTTCGCGCTGTTCGCCGACGCGGCCGACATTGTCCGCTCCGAAATTGTGGAACTAGCGGCGCTCGGCTGCACCTATATTCAGATTGATGCGCCAGAACTGGCGACGCTGGTGGATCCGACGACGCGCGCCAAGAGCTATGCCGATCAAGGCATCGCACCGGAGCGTCTCCTGGGCGAAGGCATCGACCTCCTGAACGCCGTGGCGAAGGCGCCCGGGCGTGACGTTCGGCTTGCATCTCTGTCGCGGCAATAATGCCGGCAAATGGATGTCGTCTGGCGGCTACGACTCGATCGCCAAGCAAGTGTTCCGTGGCGCCGCGCGTTACGGCGTCCTCGCGCTCGAATATGATAATCACCGCTCCGGCGATTTCGCGCCGCTTGCCGAGGTGCCGGACGACAAGATCGTGGTTCTGGGCCTGGTCTCGACGAAGTCGGACAAGCTCGAAACGCCGGACAGCTTGGTTGCACGCATCGACGAGGCGGCACGGTACGTGCCACGCGACCGCTTGGCGCTGTCGACGCAATGCGGTTTCGCCTCGGTGCTCGACGGCAACCCGATTCAGTGGGCAACACAGGCGGCCAAATTGAAGCTGGTCGCCGATGTCGCGCGTCGAGTATGGTCGTGACGAAGCAGAGTAGGGACGTAGATGGCTCAAGCGACCGTGAAAAAGCCGGCGGAAAAAATCGGCACCATTCCCCAGCCCGAACCGGACCTGACGTCGGCCGAGGTAATTGCCCGCGCGATCGCGCTACGCCCGATGGTGCAGGCGCAGGCCGGCGAGGCGGAGGCGCTGGGCGGCTATACCGAGGCGCTGCATCGCGAATTCATCAAGGCTGGCTTCTATCGCATGACCACGCCGAAAATGTTCGGTGGCTACGAGTTTCCGCTGGAGACCTATTTCAAGATCATTATCGAAATCAGCCGCGGCGATCCCGGCACCGGCTGGAATCTGGCGCTCGGCGCATCGCACGGCTGGATGGTGGCGTCGCATTGGCCCGAAGAAGGGCAGCGGTTGCTGTTCGGCGACACCGGGCATTTTGTTTGCCCGGCGCGCGCGCTCGATCCCAATAGCCGCTGCGAACCGGCACTCGGCGCCGGCTATCGCCTCTCCGGGCAATGGAATTATTGCTCGGGCTCGACCTGGTCGACTCACTTCATCGGCCTCGCCCGCAGCTTTGACGCCAACGGTGTCGAGGGGCCGCCGGTTTGGGCCGCGGTAGACCGCGCGCAATACAAAATTCTCGACGACTGGGGCGGCGACAAGGTGATGGGGATGCGCTCGTCCGGTTCGAACTCAATCCGCGTTGAGAACGCGACGATCCCGGCAAGTTTCGTGGTCCGTTCACCGACCATGTTCTTTCTGAAGGAAGGCGATCGCGAGGGCACGCCCGGCACGCGGCTTCACGGCAACCCGATGTATCTCGGCCAACTCATGGGCCCGTTCCATTGCTCGCTGACCGCGCCGGTGATCGGCGCCGCGCGCGCGGCCGCCGACGAGTTCGAGAAATATGCGCTGCGCATGAAGACGTACGAGGATCCGACCTTGCTCCGGGCCGACAGCGACCGCTATCAGCGCAAGCTCGGCCAGGCGTTGGCGATGGCCGACGCCGCCGAGATAATCCTTATGGGCATGTTGCGACGGCACCGCGAGCGCGGCGAGCGCTGGGCCAAGGGCGGCGCGCCGCTCTCTCCCAAAGAGGGCATTGGCGAATGGGCGCTGATCCAGCAAGCAGGGAAACTCGCCGCCGAGGCGGTCGATCTGATGTTCCGCACCGGCGGCTCATTCCTCAGCAAGAAAGGCAACCGGCTGCAACGTTGCTTCAACGACGCGCAGATGTATCGCGGCCATATGTCGTCGCAATACGAGGAATTCGCGGGGTATCTCGGCCGCATGCAGCTCGGCCGCAAGGCCGGGCTGATGGGGCTGTAGCGATGAAAGCGGTACTGCTGACAGGCCATGGCGGACCCGAGATGCTGCGGTATGGCGATGCGCCCGACCCGGTGGCCGGCGCCGGCGACGTGCTGGTCGATGTCTATGCCGCCAGCGTCAATGCTGCCGACTATAAGGTACGGCTTGGCGGTGGCCGTTACAGCACCATCACGTTCCCGCACATATTGGGTCGCGATTTCTCCGGTGTGGTCCGCGCCGTCGGTGCCGGCGTCACCGACATTGCCGTCGGCGACGCGGTGTTCGGCGTCACGGACCAAGGCATCGAAGGCTGCTACGCCGAAAAGCTGGCGATCAAGGCGGTGCTCGTGGCGAAGAAGCCGGCACGGCTGAGCCATGTCGAGGCTGCGGCGCTCGGTCTTATCAGCCTGACGGCGATCTGGGCGATCGAGGACACGGGCAAGCTCAAAAAGGGCGAAACGATATTGATCCAGGGTGGCGCCGGTGGCGTCGCCGGCTTTGCCATCCAGCTCGCGAAGCATATCGGCGCCACGGTCGTCACGACGGCGAGTGCCGGCAATCATGACTACGTCCGCGGTCTGGGCGCCGACCGCGCCATCGATTACAACAAGACCGACTTCACGACGGCGGTTTCGGGTTGTGACATGGTATTCGACACGGTCGGCGGCGCAGTGCGAGCCGGGTCCTACAAGGTGCTCAAGCCGGGTGGCCGGTTGGTGTGGATCGCGCCGGCGCCCGACGGCTTCGAACCGCCGGTAGACAAGCAAACCTTGCGGCCGACCGTGACCCGCGACCGGGCCCATCTGGAGCGTATGCTGGCGCTGCTCGAGGCCGGCGCGGTCTCGCCGCCGACCATTAGGCGCTACAAACTCTCGGATGCCGCGGAAGCACATCGGGTCAGCGAAGCCCGCCACCTCCAGGGCAAATTGGTATTTGAGGTGCGGTCCGGCGCATAAGCCAATCGACAAGTTACAACGCGAGAAGAGGTCCAATGCCACCAGCCTATCGTGCCGACCATGTCGGCAGCCTTAAACGCTCGCCGCAACTGATCGCGGCGCACCAGGCGCACGACAAGCACGAGCTTGCCGACGATGCGTTGCGCGCCCTCGAGGATCGCGAGATCGACGCCGCGATCCGCATGCAAACGGATGTCGGTATCGATGTGCTGTCCGACGGCGAGCTGCGACGTGGCGGCTGGACCGGCGATTTCGTCTTCGCCGTCGATGGGTTCGAGCGCGGCACGCCGCCGGTGCAGTTGAGCTGGGCCAATCGCTCTACCGGTCAACCGCCGTTTGCGCAGATCATCGCCAAGCCGCTGAAACAGCGCACGCGCTTCACCAAGACCGAAGCGGATTTCCTCAGCAAGAAGCACGCCGACCGGCCGTGGAAGATCACCCTCCCTGCCGCTTCATACCTGGTGTCGCGCGGCTACAAGCCCGGCGTCACCGATAAGGTCTATAAGAGCCGCGCCGAAGCACTGGCCGCTGTTGCCGCGATCCTGCAGGGCGAGATCGAGGCGCTGATCGACGAGGGCGTGAGCTACGTGCAAGTCGATAATCCGCACTATCCCGACTACTTGATGGAGAAAGTGCAGTCGCAATGGCGCGCGCTCGGCATCGAGCCGAAGCAAGCGCTCGCCGACGACATCGCCGCGGACAATGCAACGGTTGCGGGGCTAAAGCGCCGCAACGTTACCGTGGCGATGCATTTCTGCCGCGGCAATGGCGGCTCCACGAGCTGGCATAGCGAAGGTTCCTACGAGCCGATCGCCGAGCAATGTTTTGGCGGGCTGGATTACGACCGGTTCCTACTCGAATACGACAGCGAGCGTGCCGGCGGGTTCGAGCCGCTGCGGTTCATGCCGAAAAGCAAGATCGCGGTGTTGGGTCTGATATCGACGAAGGTCAGCGCCTTGGAGACACCGGATTTGATCCGGCGGCGCATCGACGAAGCGGCGCGGTTCCTGCCCCTTGAGGCGTTGGCGCTCAGCCCGCAATGCGGCTTTTCGTCAACGCTCTTCGGCAACGACATCAATCCCGACCAGGAGCGCGCGAAGCTGGCCCTGGTGGTTGACGTCGCGCGGAAGGTGTGGGGTAACGCGTAAAATCGTCTTCACCGCGCCGACGCCGCGGGGTAAGCGGCGTCGGCGATAACGCAAAGGGGGCTCGGCCGCAAAAAAATGTCGGGCATCGAGACCGAGATGCTCCCCGTTCTGCAAGCCGTGCTGAGCGGGATTCTGGTTGGCGGAGTTTACGGGCTCCTGTCGATCGGTTTCAGTCTCGCGTTCGGCGTCATGCGCATCGTCAATTTCGCGCATGGCGATTTGGTGATGTACGGCATGTATGTCGGCGTGGTGGCGTCGACCGCCTTCGGCATCGATCCGCTGCTGGCGCTTCCGATCAGTTTCGTGCTGATGGGAATTTTGGGTGCGCTGCAATATCGCATCGTGTTCCGCCGCTTTGTCGGCCACACCACGCTCAACCAGTTGCTGGCGGCGATCGGGCTGGGTCTGGCACTACAGATGGTGGCGCAGCTCGTCTTCGGGGTCGACGCACGCAGCGCCTCCTCGGTCTTCGCCGGCAGCTACGATCTGGTCGGGCCGTTCTTCTTCGCCCGGGCACAGATCGTCGCGTTCGTCGTTGCCGGCGCCGCCACGATCGCCGTCGAGCTGCTGCTGCGCAGGACGCAGTGGGGCAAGGCGGTGCGCGCCGTGGCGGACAATATCGAGGCGGCGGAGATCGTCGGGTTGAAGTCGCAGCGGATCAACCTGATGGCGTTTGCGCTGAGCTGCGGCCTGGCGGGAATCGCCGGGCACCATCATGGTGACCTACTATCCGACGGATCCGACCAAGGGTTTCTCCCTGATGCCGATCGTGATTATCGCCACGACGATCGGCGGCCTCGGCAGCATCGGCGGCGCGTTTCTCGGCGGCATTTTCTGCGGCGTCATTCAGCAAGCCACCGCCATGCTGTGGAATTCGGCGCTGCAGGATGTGCCGCTTTATGTCCTGTTGCTGGTGTTCATCGCCTTTCGGCCGATGGGTTTCTTCGGCCAAAGGTCGGAATAGGACATGGACGCGCCAGCGATGCCCGAGGGTGCCCGCGAGCGGCCAGCCGCGCCGATGCCGCGATTGGGCCTCGTTTATAGCGCCATCGTGGTGGCGCTGGTCGGGTCATTGCCGTTTCTGCCCTTCGTCAACGACTACATCATCGCGGTCGCGGTGCGGGCGCTGATTTTCATCGCGCTGGGGCAGGCCTGGAACATCGTCGCCGGCGTCGGCGGCCTGCTGTCGCTGGGCCACGGCGTGTTTCTCGGACTGGGTTGCTATGCCGTCGGCATTCTGTTCAACGATTATGGCCTGCCGCCATGGCTCGGCGTGTGGGTCGGGGCGGTTTTGTCGCTGCTGGTCGCGCTGGTGATGGGCGCGATGACGCTGCGTATGCGCGGTGTGTTCTTCGCGCTGGCGACCATCGCCGTGTCGTTGGCCCTCGACCAGCTCGCGCGCCACTATGTCGATCTGACCGGCGGCGACAACGGGCTCGCCCTCAAATTCCTCGGAAACTCGCTTTGGTTCATGCAATCGCGCACGCCGGAGCCGTTCCTCTATGCCGGCCTCGTGTTCGTCATCGCCTATTACTGGATCACGCGATGGGTGTTGGCGAGCCGCTTCGGTTCGGAGATGCAGGCGGTTCGCGACGACGAACAGGCGGCGGCCGCGGCCGGCGTCGCCGTGTTTCGCACCAAGCTTCTGGGTCTATTGCTGAGCGCGGTGATGACCTCGGTCGCGGGTTCGCTCTATATGCAATCCTATCAGGCGATCGATCCCGAAACCGCGTTTGGCCTGTCGCAGGCCATTCAGTTGCAATTGCCGGCGCTGATCGGCGGGCTCGGCACGTCGTGGGGGCCGATCGTCGGCGGCGCCGTGATGATCTTTCTGTCGGAATCCACCAACTGGGGCTCAACCAAACTCGGCGTCGCCGGGGTCGATATTCTGGTCTACGGCCTTTTGCTGCTTGCGGTCGTGATGTATGCGCCGAAAGGCATCATGGGTTTGTTCGGAAGCCGGACGCGGGCCCGGTGGCGGCTATGACGGCGCCGGCACTCGAAGTCACTCATATTGCCAAGCATTTCGGCGGCTTGGTGGCACTGCGCGACGTGTCGTTCAAGGTCGGCGAAGGTGAAGTGATGGGCCTGATCGGCCCGAACGGCGCCGGCAAGTCCACCCTTTTCGAAATCGTCAGCGGCAATTTGACGCCCACCAGCGGACGTGTCGGTTTTTTCGGCCACGACTGCACCGGCGATCCGGCGCATTTGCGCCGCCGCGCCGGCCTATGCCGCACCTTCCAGAAGGTGCGGCTGTTCGAAATCGATGACGGTTGCAGAAAATATTGGGGTCTCGGCGCGGCAATGCGTCAGGGACGGACAGAATTGGCGTGCCGAGGTCGACGCGATTCTGGCAAGGCTGCGGTTGCGGGCGCAGGCGGACCGCATGCCCTCCGAGATCACGCTGGCCGACCGCAAGAAAGTCGAAATCGGCCGCGCCATCGCCGGTTTCTGCCGCATCCTGATGCTCGACGAGAGCCTTTCCGGCCTCACGCACGAGGAAGCGGAGGAGCTGATCGGCGAAATCATGACGCTCAATCGCGACACCGGAATCACGGTGATCGTGGTCGAGCATGTTCTCTCGGTGCTCGCGGCGATGGTGAAGCGACTGGTGGTTCTAAACAATGCCACCGTCATTGCCGACGGCACGCCGGGCGAGGTCGCGCACGATCCGGTGGTCATCGAGGCCTATCTCGGCACCCGGGCGAACGCGCTCAAATGAGCCTGCTCGACGTCAAGGATCTGTCCGTCGCCTATGGCGATCTGTTCGCGGTTCGCAACGTGTCATTCGCCTTCGACGAAGGTGCGGTCTTCGTACTGTTGGGCGCTAACGGCGCCGGCAAGACCAGCATCCTGCGCTCGATCTCGGGCTTGGTGCCGGCGCGAAGCGGGCAGATCCTGGCCGATGGGCGCGATCTGCGCGGCCTCCAGCCTAACCAGGTAGCCCGCGCGGGCGTCGCGCACGTGCCCGAAGGACGGCGCGTCTTCCCGAATCTTGCCGTGGACGACAATCTCGCCGTCAGCTACCTCAAGGAACGCAGCACCGGGACGATGGCGGCGGCACTCGACAACGTCTACCAACTGTTTCCTCGTCTCGCTGAACGGCGCAAGCAATTGGGCGGTACGCTCTCCGGTGGCGAGCAGCAAATGCTGGCCATCGGCCGCGCCCTGATGAATTTTCCGAAGCTCTTGATGCTCGACGAGCCGTCGCTCGGGCTGTCGCCGGTGCTGGCGGATTTGGTGTTCGAGCGCCTCGGCATCATCCGGTCGCTGGGGACGACAATTCTCTTGGTTGAGCAGAACGCCACTTGTCTCGAGTTGGCAACCGGTGGAATTATCCTGGTCAACGGTCGCGTGGTGCTCGCCGGCAACCGAGACAGTTTGCAGGATTCGGAATTCGTCCGGCGGGCCTATCTCGGCATTTAAAGGTCCCCGACGGGACCAAAAAGGGAGGATACGATCATGTCACTTACGCGCAGACAAACCTTGGCGGGCATGGCGGCGGGCGCCGCCGTAATCGCCGCCCCGAAAATCGGTTTTTCGGCGGAGCCGGACATTGTTATCGGCGCGCCGAATTCGCTGACCGGCGGTCTCGCCGAGGGCGGCACGCGGTTCGTCGCGGCCTTGAAGATCGCGTTCGATCAGATCAACGCGGCGGGCGGCATCAAGTCCATGGGCGGCGCCAAGCTGCGCATGGTTGTCGCGGATACGACCTCGGAAAATCCCGCACAAGCCGCGAGCGTTACTCGCCGCATGATCGATCAGGACAAGGCCGTGGTCATAGCGGGCGCCACCGCCAGCGCGATGACGTTGGCGGCGCAGATCGAATGCGAAAAGGCGCAAGTACCGTTGGTCACCAATTCCTACGCAGATCCCATCGTGCTGCGGGGCATGAAATACACCTTCAAGTACATGCCTCAAGGCAGCGCGGTATGGAACATGGCGATGGATGGCGTGGTCGAGATGTATAAGGCGACTACCGGCAAGCCGCCCAAGAACTGCGCCATTTTCATGAGCAACGATGCGGTAGGCCTCAGCGTTCAAAAGCACCTCCCGGAGGAAGCGAAGCGGCTCGGCCTGCCGGTGCTGTTCTCGACGCCTTACCAAATGGGCTTGTCGGACCCGGCGGTGGCGATCGCGCCGATCATGGCGAACAAGCCCGACATTCTGTTCCTGGGCGCTTTCACCAACGATCTCATCCTGATTATCCGAGCGATGCGCGGCCTCGGCATCAAGACGCCGATCATGAACGGCGGCACGTTCTATGGCGAAGCGGTGATCAACGCCCTCGGCAACCAGACCGACCTTCTGTTCGGAGTGGAAACCTGGAATTCGGATTTGAATCTGCCGGGCAACAAGGAATTGGTCGACACCTACATGAAGGCCAATCCGAAGGCGCATCCCGGCAACGAGCAGCTCGGCGTCGGCTTCACCTGCGGCCTCATCATTGCGCAGGCGCTGGAAAAGGCGGCGAGCCGCGACGGCGCCAAGATCCGCGATGTGCTGGCGAATACCGAATTCACCAATTTGCCGGTGCCGGCGACCAAAGTGAAATACGGACCGAACGGCCTCAACATCTACAACATGGGAATCCTGGTCGAATGGCAGTCGAGCGTGCTGCACACGGTATGGCCGCAGAATCTGCAAATGGCGAAGCCGGTGATCTGAATGGCGGAGAAGATTGCGATTGGCTTTATCGGTCTTGGCACGATGGGCGGTCGCATCGCCGCGAATTTCCAGAAGGCGGGGCATCCGCTCGTCGTGCACGACATGCGGCGCGCGGCGGGCGATCCGTTCGTCGCGAAGGGGGCCACCTGGGCGGACAATCCCGGCGCCGTGGCGCGGAGCGCGGCCATGTTGTTCACCTCGCTCCCCGGTCCGCCCGAAATGGACAGCGTCGCCTTCGGCCAGAACGGCATCCTGTCCGGAATTCGCGCCGATTCGGTCCATTTCGATCTCACCACCAATTCGCTGTCGATGGTGAAGCGCGTCCACGCCGCGTTTGCCGAACATGGCGCCCAGATGCTCGACGCGCCGGTCAGTGGTGGGCCGGCGGGTGCCGCTAGCGGGAAGATGGCGGTGTGGATCGGCGGCGACGAGGCGACCTTCAAAAAATATCAACAGATGCTGACGGCGATCGCCGACCAGGCGAAGTATATCGGGCCGATCGGCTCGGGCACGATCGCGAAGCTGGTGCATAACTGCGCGGGCTACGCCGTCAACACGGCGCTGGCCGAGGTCGTGACGCTTGGCGTCAAGGCGGGGCTGGAACCGCTCGAACTGTGGCGCGCGATCCGCCAGGGCGCTGTCGGCCGCCGGCGCACCTTCGATTCGATGGCGCCGAATTTCCTGGCCGGCGTTTACGATCCGCCGAATTTCATGCTCAAGCTGGCGCATAAGGATGTCAGCTTGGCGACGGCGCTCGGGCGCGAGCTTGGCGTGCCGATGCGGATCGCGAATCTGACGCTCGAGGAAATGACCGAGGCGATGGGCCGGGGCTGGGGCGAGCGCGACTCGCGCATCGCCATGACGGTCGAGACCGAGCGCGCCGGCATCAAGATCAAGGTCGACCCCGAGCAGATCAAGAAAGTGCTCGACACCGAATAGCCGGTCAAAGCCGCGGCGCCGGCACCGGCCCGGCGATTCCGTCGAGCGTCATCGCGGTTGCCAATAGATCGGCGTCGCCGCCGATGGGGCCGTCGAGTTCGATGCCGACCGGCAGGCCCGATTGCGTCATCCCGAGCGGAAAGGCGACACCCGGCAGACCGGCGACGCTGCCGGGGCCGGTGTTGCGGGCGACGGTCGCGAAGGTTGGCACCGGCTGCCCGTTCATCTTCGTTGTGTCGTCCTCGCCGATCTTGGGCGCGGGCAAAGGCGTGGTCGGAAAGATCAGTGCCGTCAGCCCGTGTTGCCGGAAGCACTCGGCATAGAGTTTCCGCAGGGCCGCGCGGTCGATGTCGATGGCGGCGCGATACATCGCTTCGGTGATGTCGGCGCGGATCGCGAACATCCGTTTCACGTCCGGGCTGGCGATTTGCGCGACCAGCGCGTCGAGTCCGAAGGTCATGCCGTGCGAGCGCAGATAGGTCGGTATCTCGCGACGCAGCTCAAAACCCGTGATGGCCATGCCGGCGCTATCGTTGAGCGCCTTCGCGGCCCCAAGATCGACCTCGATCAGCGTTACGCCGGCGGCGCGCAGCCGGTCGAGAAACGCATCGAACAACCGCGCCAACTCCACATCGAGCGGATCGCAGAAATGTTTCTGCGGCACGCCGAGGCGTATGTCGCTCATCGCGCGCGTCGCCGGCGTTGCGTCACCCGTCACGACCGTGTCGAGCAAGGCGCAATCGGCCACGGTCCGCGCCATCGGGCCCGGCGTGTCGCGGCTCCGCGAGATCGGTAAAATCCCGTCGGTCGGCCAGCGGCCCAGGCTCGGCCGGAATCCGGCGATGCCGCAGAACGCAGCCGGAACGCGGACGGAGCCGCCGGTATCGGTGCCGATCCCGGCCGGCGCTAGCCGCGCCGCCACGGCGACGCCGGTGCCGCCGCTCGATCCGCCGGGGACGCGCGCCGGGTCATACGGATTCCGCGCCGGCCCAAACGCCGCGTTGTTGTTGGTGATGCCGAACGCCATCTCGTGCATGTTGGCCTTGCCGAGCACGATGGCGCCGGCGTCGAGCAGCTTCTGTACCACGGCCGCGTTTCCCGTCGGCCGATTGTCGCGCAAGCTGGGCGTGCCGCCGGTCGTGGCATGGCCGACGCAATCGAGATTGTCCTTGATGGCGAGGGGCATGCCATGCAGCGTGCCCAGCACGGCGCCGCTCTGCCTCTTCTTGTCGGCTGTCCGCGCCGCCGACAAGACGGCGTCGCGATCCTGCGCGATGAAGGCGTTGAGATTGCGATGCGTGGCACAGCGCTCGAGCAGTGCCGTTGCGTAAGCCTCCGCGGTGATTTCGCCCTGGCGCAACGCGCGCACGGCCTCCGTCAGCGTGAGCGCGGTCACATCCATCTATTTGTCCTCTGCCCAGGTCGGATTCCGCCACCCCGTTTCGTCGTAATCGGCCATGCATTGCTCGACCAGCGCCTCCATGTCCTTGAGCGCGCCGCCGCGCGTCGCCGACATGAAGGTCTGAAGCCGCACATCCTCCCAACTGCCGGCATAGTTGCGCTCGTAGAGTTCGTGGCGGCCGCCGAATTCGGTCCCGACCGCGTCCCACAGCAGCTTCATCACCTTGATGCGCTCGCGATGACCGATGCCGTGGCAGCCGCGGACATATTGGGCGAGATACGGGTCGATGGCGGGATTGGCGAAATCCTTGGCCGAGGACGGCAGGTAGATCAGCGCCGACGTGACGGTGCGCTCGACGATGTCGTGGATGCGCGGATAGGCGTCCGGCGCGAACACGCGATAGGCGAAGGCCGCCTTCGATTCCGGCAGCAACGCGCCGGCGACGCCGCCGGGCCATGGCTCGGGGTTGTGGCCATCGCGTCCGACAGCGCCCAGAACAAATTGCGCTAGGCGAGGGCCTCGCCGAACAGCGACTGGTTCCAGCGCGCTTCGTCGCCGCCGGTCGAGCGCAGCGCCTTCGCCAGCAGGCCGCAGATGAAATCGAGCTTCACCGCGAACCGGGTGCAGCCCTGGAGGAGATAGCCGTTCTGAAAACCCGAGCGTGGATGGAACGATAGCACGCGCTCGGGATCGCGGTAGATGAAGACGTCCTCCCAGGGGACGAACACTTTGTCGAGCACGAAGATCGCGTCGTTCTCGTCGAAGCGCGACGACAGCGGATAATCGAACGGCGTGCCGTTGCGTTTCGCGGCCAGCTCGTAGGAGGTGCGGCAGAACAGCTTCAGGCCGGGCGCGTCGATCGGCACCAGGAACATCAGCGACATCGAGAGGTCTTCGGTCGCCGTCTTGCGAGCTTTGGCCCATGAAATTGTAATGCGTCATCGCCGCCGAGGTCGCCACCACCTTGGCGCCCGAGACGATGATGCCGCCGTCGGTCTCGCGATCGACCGAGACGAACACGTCCTTGGTCTTTTCCGCCGGCATGTGGCGGTCGACCGGCGGATTGACGATGGCGTGGTTCATGAACGGCACGGTCTCCTGCGCGCGCTTGTACCAGCGCCGCGCATTTTCGGCGTAGGGGCCGTAATATTCGGCGTTGGCGCCGAGCGTGTTGGTGAACGCGGCCTTGTAATCGGGCGTGCGGCCCATCCAGCCATAGGTCAGGCGCGACCAGTCGGCGATCGCGTCGCGGCTCGCGATCATTTCCTCGCGCGAGCGCTGATAGCGAAAATAGCGGAACGTGTAGCCGCCGGAGCCGGTGTCGGTCGGCACGGTCAGTCTGTCGTGCGTCTTCGGGTCGTGCAGCGAATCGTAAAGCGCGCGACAGCGAGCGTACCGAATTGCGGAAGGCGGGATGCGTCGTCACGTCCGCGACGCGCTCGCCGTCGATATAGACTTCGCGGCCGTCGCGCAGGCTTTGGCGATATTCCGCCCCGGTATAGGGCCGCATTTTGTCGGCGATGACTTCTTCCGGCCGCATCGTTCCCTCCCGCTTTGTCGGGCGAGGTTAGGACAAAAGGCCAGCGCCGCAAACGATAACGGCGGGGAATGTTTACGCGGTCAGGGTGCCGTCCAGCACGGCGCGGATCGCGGTGGCGAGTTCCATCCGGCGGTAGGGTTTCGCCAGGATCGGGAACTGCTCATTGCGGGCGCGGCTGCCATAGCCGGAGCATAGCAAGATGCGGATTCCCGGACGGATTGTCATCGCCTGCTTGCCGAGTTCGCGTCCGTTGAGGCCATTCGGCAAGATATGATCCGTGAACAACAAATCGATCGGACCGTCGCTGGCGAGGCGTTCGAGCGCTTCGTTGCCGTCGCAGGCCGGAACCACGTGATAGCCGAGCTCGCCCAGCATGTCCGCGACAACGTCGCGGACATTGTCGTCGTCCTCGACAAGAAGAATATGCTCGGTACCGCGCGGCTCTTCGCCGCCTGGAAAGGAATGTTCGCTGCCGGGCTGCGCCATTGTAGGGAACATACGCCTCATCGCCGACCCCTTCGTCGTTCGTCCCCAGTCATTTCCCCCGGTTTATGGATGCGCCACTAAAAAGCAGGCGCGACGCATTTTCAATAGGCATTGTGGCGCGGGCACGCCTGAACGACACCCGCAACGCGGGCCGTTTCGGGAACGGATGCGACATTGGCGGGGTTCAGCGGATGGAACATGCCGACGCACCTCTTATGGACCGACATCGCGCTTCGGCTGGCGCTTACCGTGCTGGCTGGTTTGGCGATTGGCTTTGACCGCAGCGAGCAGGGCAAGGCGGCGGGGATGCGGACGACGCTGCTGGTCTGCCTGGCCGCGTCGGTCGCCATGATTCAGGTGAACCTGCTGCTGCCGACGGCGGGACGCACGTCCGACTCTTTCGTCATGAACGATCTGATGCGCCTGCCGCTCGGCATCCTCACCGGGATCGGCTTTATCGGCGGCGGCGCGATCCTGCGCCGCGACAACATCGTCACGGGCGTCACGACCGCCGCGACCTTGTGGCTGGTCACGGTGATCGGCTTGTGCCTCGGCGGTGGACAATTGGGACTCGGGATCGCCGCGACGGTCCTCGGCCTGCTCGCGCTCACCGTGCTCAAATGGGCCGAGAACCTGTTGCGGCGCGAGCAATTTGCGATACTGACCATCGACCTCGCTCCCGACGGGCCCGGCGAGCAAGCCGTCCGGCGACGTCTGACGAGCGCGGGACTGACGATCACCGCCGCGCATATCACGCTCCAGCATGGCGGCGGACCGCGGCGCCTCGTTTTCGACATTTGCGATGTCCGGCGAGCGTCCGACACAGAAGCTCCGCCGTCGGTCGCGGCGCTTGCCGGCGAAGGCGGCGTGCTCGCCGTCGACTGGCAGACGCGCGGCTGACGGTCAGGCGGCGTGTCTCTTTGGCTTGGCCCGCGACGGCGATTTTCCGTAAAGCCGACGCAACTCGTCCTTCGCGCGTTCCAGGGTGCGCTTGCGCGGCGCTGGCAAATTGTGGCCGGCGCGGTTCATATAGAAGATCAGCATCGACATCGCCGAACGATAAGGCTCCGACTTGCGCCGTCTGCTGCGGTCGGCGGACCGCTTAAGCGACGCGGCGATGCGTTTCGGGTCGCGGGACGTAAAGACGCCGCCTTCGAGATCGATCGCGTCGCTCTCTTTGGTCACCCGGGCCGACCACCTTTTGCCACGTGTCGCCTTCTTGCCGCGCGTCGCCGCCATGTGCCGTTCCTTCGCGAGGATTCTCCATGCCCTTACAATGAGTTGGGAAGCCCGATGTTGCATCGCGGGGCCCGACATTTGTGGAATCGTGCGGTATGGGCCGCCCCATAATTGACAATATTGTTGGCAACGCTCGCGAGCCAATGAACGAAAAATCCGCGCATGCGATGCTGGTGGGGCGCGCAGTATGAACGACATCGGGCATGCCACCCCGTCCGAGACGGTAAGCAGAGAATCGCGCACGCTCGACATTCTAAACCGGACCGGTGTCGCGCTGGCGGCGGAACTCGATCTCGAACGTCTCATACAGACCGTGACGGACGCGGGCGTCGAACTTTCGGGCGCGCAGTTCGGTGCGTTTTTTTACAACACGAGCAACGAGCAAGGCGAGACCTACACGCTCTACACCTTGTCCGGTGCGCTCGCGCGAGGCGTTTTCGAAATTTCCGCAGCCGCGCAACACGGCGATCTTCGGTCCGACCTTTCGCGGCGAAGGCGTGATCCGGTCGGACGATATTCTGGCGGACCCGCGTTATGGCAAGAATCCGCCGTATAACGGTATGCCGAAGGGGCATTTGCCGGTGCGCAGCTATCTGGCGGTGCCGGTGGTGTCGCGGACCGGCGAGGTTTTCGGCGGACTGTTTTTCGGACATGCCGAACGCGGTGTCTTCACGGAACGCAGCGAAGACATCATCAAGGTAGTCGCCGGACAGGCCGCCGTCGCGATCGAGAATGCCCGCCTTCACCAAACCAGCCAAAGGCAGATCGAAGCGCTTGCCAAGGTCGAGCAGCAACTCCAGAGCCTGAACGAGCGGCTCGAACTGCGCGCCGAGGAACGCGGCAAACTATTGCAGGCCCGTTCGGCACAATTGCGGGAAAGCGAACACCGGTTTCGCCTGCTGGTCGAAGCGGCCACCGATTACGCGATTTTCATGCTGGACCCGGGCGGCATCATCGTCAGTTGGAATCCAGGCGCCGAGCGGATCAAAGGCTATACCGCCGATGAAATCATCGGGCAGCATTTCTCGCGGTTCTATACGGACGAGGACAGGGAACGAGGCTTGCCGGCCATGATGCTCGCCCGGGCGTCGGAAACCGGGAAAAGCGAGATCGAAGGCTGGCGCGTGCGCAAGGACGGCACCGTCTTTTGGGCCGGCGTCGTGATCGCCGCCATTCGCGAGCGCGGCGAATTGTTGGGTTTCGCGAAAATCACGCGCGACCTGACCGAACGACGGAACAGCGATGAGCGACTTCGGCAAGCGCAGAAGATGGAAGCGATCGGCCAGCTCACCGGCGGGGTGGCCCACGACTTCAACAATCTGCTTACGGTGATTTCGGGAAATGTCGAGACTTTGCTGCGCCGCCTGCCGGACAGTGCATCGGATTTGCGGCGGCCGGCGACGGCGGCGCTAAACGGCGCGACGCGTGCGGCCGTTCTGACCCAGCGATTGCTGGCGTTCGCACGCCGCCAAGCGCTCGAGCCTAAGTCGCTCTCGGTCAACGATCTGGTCGGCGGCATGTCGGAAATGCTCCGCCGCACCTTGGGCGAAAACATCGCGGTCGAGACCGTGCTCGGGGCCGGCCTGTGGCCGACGCTGATCGACGTCAATCAGCTCGAAAACGCCATCCTCAACCTTGCCATCAATGCGCGGGACGCCATGCCGGACGGTGGCCGGCTCACCATCGAAACCGGCAATGCTTATCTGGATGAGGAGTATGCCGTGGCGGCGGAGGTTAGCCCGGGACAATATGTCGGGCTGTTCGTCGGCGACACCGGTACCGGCATGACGCCGGAGGTCATGTCGAAAGCGTTCGATCCGTTTTTCACCACCAAGGGAATCGGCCAGGGCACCGGTCTCGGCCTCTCGCAGGTCTATGGCTTTATTCGGCAGTCTGGTGGCTACGTGAAGATCGAAAGCGGGATCGGCGCGGGGACGACGATCAAGCTCTACCTGCCGCGGCACCACGCCGCCGCGACCGACGAGTTCGCGCCCGCGGCCGTCGCTGTTCCGCACGCGCGTGGCGAAACCATTCTGGTGGCGGAGGACGATCCTGATGTGCGCGGCTTCACCATCGAAATGCTGAGCGAGCTCGGCTATTCCATCATCGAGGCGCCGGAGGGCGAGACCGCGTTGAGGCTCCTGGACACGAACCGCGATGTCGCGATGCTGTTCACGGATATCGGCCTGCCCAACGGCATGAACGGCCGCCAACTCGCGGACGAGGCGCGCCGTCGGCGGCCGGACCTCAAAGTGCTATTCACCAGCGGCTATGCACGAAACGCGATCGTCCATCATGGACGGGTCGATCCCGGCGTCGAGCTTCTGGTCAAGCCGTTCACCTATGCCGGACTGGCCGCCAAAATCCGGCATGTTCTCGACGAGGCATGAGAGTTTTGCACTTGCCCGTTGCGCGAACGGCCAACGCTCGCCAAGTGATAGCCGAAGCGTCGATTTAATCGGCATTGGAGGGAGATTGCCGTTGCCCAATCGAAAGGGGGTCATTACGGTCGCGCTGTGGGGCCGAGAGCCGCAACCGCCGCGGGGACGATGTCGTGCGGCGCGTGTTGGTGGCATCGGATGCTGCTTTTCTACATCTTGCATATATTGGACCCGTCAAGGATCTGTCTTTGCCGCGACGCGAAGGTGACAGCACGATTTCAAGCGAACGGCGTCTGACCGCGATTGGACGCATTGCGGCCGGCATTGTTCACGATGCCAACAACGCCCTTGCCGTCGCGATCTGGAATCTCGAGCGGGCCGCTCGCTCGCTTGCGCCCGGCAGCAAAGAGGCGGAATGCGCGACAATCGCTGCCGGCTCGGCGCTGAAAGCGGCGGGGCTGTTGCGCCGCGTGCTCGAATATTCAGGCCGCACCCCCGACGATCCGGACCTGGTCAACCTCGACGAAGTGCTGGCGCGGCTGTTCATCGACGCGACGCCGACCGTCGAGAATGACGTCCGCATCGATTGCCAGGTCGGCGGTGGCGTCGGACCGGTCGTCGCCGACGAGATGCTGTTGGAACTCGGTTTGCTCGACCTGGTCGTGACGCTCTCGCACGCCATGGTAAAGGACGGGTCGATTACGTTGCGCGCCGCGGACCTGCCGCCGGACCAGGCACCGCCGGAAGCGCCAAACGCGAAAATTCTGCTGGCGATCGATTGCGCCAGCCTGACGGTCGCACGGCTACCGTCGCTTCAAGAGACGGTGCTGCACGAATTCGCGGCGCTCGCGGATGGCGCGCTGACGGTTACGGCCGGTGCGAACGACCGTTGCGAAATTCGGCTCTATCTGCCCCGGGCCGTCGCCTCCTCGCGCGACGGCGAGGCATTCGTCTAGACCGTTTCAGAGTCACCTGATTCTCGTCGCGGCAGCGTAGCAGCCGTTCATGACGGTGTCGTCACACTGTCGCGCCTCCACAAAGTTGGCGATGCCGCACCGCCGACCGATATTTTTGCCGGTGCGGATACCGCGCGCGCCGGGAACATCCTGTCGCGACGACCGGTTTTGGGGGAGAGGGAAGCTTAACGAGGTGGTGAACGCGCGTACTGCCGCTCCCGCGCCGAAGCAGGCGACCATCGCAGCGCTACGGCGTCGGGCCGCGCACTGGACCGCCTGCCATCTTTACGCCAACGCGACTCAGACCGTGTTCGGCGAAGGTCTGGACCGTGCGATCCTGATGATTGTTGACGAGGTGCCAGGCGATTTCGAGGATCGGCAGGGTCGGCCTTTTGTCGGCCCCGCGGGAAAATTATTGGATCGCTGTCTGGCCGAGGCGGGCATTGAACGCGAGCACGCCTATGTCACCAACGTCGTAAAGCATTTCAAATGGCTGCTGCGCGGCAAGAAGCGGCTTCACGGCAAGATCAATCGCGCCGAGATTCGGGCTTGCTCGCCATGGCTGTTCGCTGAATTGCAGGCAGTAAAGCCGAAAATCGTGCTGTGTCTGGGCGCGCGAGCGGCTCAAACATTGATCGCGCCGAGCTTCAAGGTATCCCAGCAGCGCGGCGAATTCATCTCGTCGCCGGTCGCCGACTATGTCCTGGCGACGGTTCAACCGTCGTCCCTGTTGCGCGGCGATCCAAGTATGCGCGAGGCGGCAATCGAGCGCTTCGTCGCCGATCTCAAGAAAGTCGGTGCCGCGATGCGACGCCTTGGCCGCAACTAGCTGCCGTGGCGGCCCATCATTCGCGTTCGCCGGTGGGGGAACCATCACCCGGCCAAATTTGTTTTTTTGAAGGAGATGGGAAGGGGTGCTTCCGGCAATGCCGATCGATACACGTGCCGATGCTTCGGAACGGTTGACATGGTCGGCGGATAGACTCCGCGACTGGTATTAGGTCCGATGCGCCTACCCGGTCGGCACGCCTCTCAAAACGACCCTCGCTCCGCCCGGCGCAGCTCGCCGGTGAGCCGATCTCGATGCCGGAACGCGCCGCGACAACGGCGCCCAAGATCTATTATTTCCACTATCCGCTGGCTGGACCCTTGTCCGAATGGCCGCGGCATTTGGCGCGTTGCCGGGCCATGGGGTTCGATCGTATCGCGGTCCCGCCGCCCTTTGCTGCCGGCGTGGCCGGCGATGTTTTCCTGACAGCCGACTTCGATCGCGCGAATCCGCTATTGGGCCTCGCGGACGAGGCAGATGCGGTCGAAGCGATCGCCCGGTTATGCCGGGAGCACGGTCTGGCTCTGATCCTCGATGTTGAGATCGGCCGAATCGCGGGCGACGCCAACCCGTCGCATCGCGACTGGTATCGCTTCGCCGACGGCGATACGGTCCTGGATCCGCGGACACCGCTATCGCGCGACGTCGCGACGGCGCGCTTCGACCCGCCGGAACCGGCGCGGGTGCTCGCGGCGTGGTGGAGCGAACGACTCGGCCGTTGGTTGCACAGCGGCGCGTGCGGGTTCCGTTGTCTCGGACTCGACCGAGTTCCGGCCGACTTTTGGCGCGCGGTCATTGCCGGCGCGCCGACGGGTGGCCAGTATTTTGCTTGGGCGCCGGCGGTGCCGGAGGACCTCGTCGCGGCATTAGCAGACGTCGGATTCGATTACCTCTGCGCCGTGCTCGATAATCGGTTTCGGTTGGACGGATATGGCGCGCTGCGCCACGTCGCCCCGGTTGTCGCCGTGCCGGAAGCGCCGTTCGGACGGCGATTGGCGCCGCGCGGCGGCGCGCTTCAAGCAGCGTATCGCCGCGCCATCGATCTTGCCGCCGCGATCGGCGACGGCGTGATGGTGCCCATGGGCTTCGAGTTCGCCGCCAGTCGCCCGCTTGATCCGATTTACGCGACGCCCGCCGATTTTGCCGACGCCGAAGCCGAAGCGCCCTTTGCTCTCGGCGCGGAAATCGCAGCGGCGAACGCGCGACTTGATCGCGTATCGGCCCTGGACCTAGATGGACCATGGCGTCGCGTCGCGTCAAATGCGGCGCTGCGGACCGACGATGCCGATCCGCGCCGCGCCAAGCGCGGATTGGTGGCGATCGTAAACGACGATCTCGGTCGGACACAGCCCCTCGACTTTATGCCATCGCCGCTGCCGCCGACGGCGGGTGCGGCATTCGACCGAGCGGTTCGGTTCGACGGCGACGGCGTCCCCAACGCACCGCTGTTACCCGGCGAGGTCCGCTTGCTCCAGGTCGAACGCAGCCAGCCCGTGACGATCGTGTCCCGCGCCGGTCGCCAGGCCGCGCAGCGGGCGGCGAACGCGGCGCGTATCGCCATCGAATTGATTTCGCCCGGCGTCGACAACGGACGCTTTGCGGCAAAGCGTATTGTCGGCGAGGACGTCGCGGTCGAAGCGGATATCTTCATCGAGGGAGATGAATTGATCGCGGCGGCGCTATTATGGCGGCCGGCCGATCGGCCGGATTGGTCGCGCGCGCCGTTGACCTTGATCGAGAACGATCGCTGGCGCGGCTCGTTTCGGCCAGGTCGCGTCGGCCGTCACGTCTTTGCCATTGAAGCGTGGCTCGATCGCTGGGCCGGGATCGTCCGCGATCTCAAGGCCAAGCACGCTGCCGGTCAAGATGTCTCGCTCGACATTGCCGATGCGATTGTCGCCATCACGGCAGCCAAGCAGGCCGATCTAGCCGAGAAAATGGCGGCCGCCGACCGGAAAACGCAGATCGCGCTGCTGCTGAGCGACGAAACACGGTTGCAGATCGAGGCGGTCGACGACCGTCCGTTCCTGGTTCGAAGCGATGACCTCTCCATCGATGTCGATCGGCCGCAAGCCGCGTTTTCCACTTGGTACGAGCTGTTTCCGCGCTCCGCCGCCGACGATCCGAACCGGCACGGCACCTTCGACGATGTCATTCGGCATCTACCCGCGATCGCGGCGATGGGCTTCGACGTCTTGTATTTTCCACCGATCCACCCGATCGGCACCACCAACCGGAAGGGCCGCAACAACGCGCCCGTGGCGGCAGCCGGCGATCTCGGCAGCCCTTACGCCATCGGCGGCCCGGAAGGCGGCCATACCGCAATTCATCCATCGCTCGGCACGCTCGACGATTTCCGGCGGCTGCGCGACGCGGCTTATGCCCATGGTCTCGAAATCGCGCTCGATTTCGCGGTGCAATGCTCGCCGGATCATCCCTGGCTCAAGGAACATCCCGAATGGTTCCGGCGGCGCGCCGACGGTTCGATCCGCTACGCCGAAAATCCGCCGAAGAAATACGAAGACATCGTCAATCCGGATTTCTACGCCTCGGGCGCCACGCCCGATCTGTGGCTCGCGTTACGCGACGTGGTGCTGTTCTGGGTCGGAGAAGGCGTCCGCATCTTCCGCGTCGACAATCCACACACGAAGCCGTTGCCGTTTTGGGCGTGGTTGATCGCCGATATTCGCGCGCGCCAACCCGAGGCGATCTTTCTCGCCGAGGCCTTTACCCGGCCCAAATTGATGTACCGCCTCGCGAAACTCGGGTTCAGCCAGTCCTACAGCTATTTCACTTGGCGCAACGCCAAATGGGAATTGACCGAGTATCTGCGCGAATTGGCGTACGGACCGCCGCGCGACTTCTTCCGGCCGAATTTTTTCGTCAATACGCCCGACATCAATCCTTATTTCCTTCAGCATTCCGGCCGCGCCGGCTTTCTCATTCGCGCAGTCCTGGCGGCGACGCTGTCGGGCTCCTGGGGCATGTATTCCGGTTTCGAATTATGCGAGGGCGCGCCGTTGCCCGGCCGCGAGGAATACCTCGATTCCGAGAAATACCAACTCCGGCCGCGCGATTTCAGCGCGCCGGGCAACATCGTGGCGGAGATCGCTCAGCTCAACCGGATCCGCCGCGACCAGCCGGCGTTGCAAAGTCATTTGGGCGTCACGTTCTATAACGCCTTCAACGATCACATCATTGTTTACGGCAAGATGCAGCGTCGGCGCGGTGAGCCGTTGCGCGAGATGATCCTGGTCGCCGTCAATCTGGATCCACATCAAATCCAGGAGGCGGCCTACGAGCTGCCGCTCTGGGAATTCGGCCTACCGGACCATGTCTCGCTGGTCGTCGACGATTTGATACGGCCGCACCGTTTCGTCTTGAGCGGCAAATTGCAACGCATCCGACTCGACCCGTTCGTCCTTCCCTACGCCATCTGGCGTCTCTCGACCGGAAGCGCGTGATGGACACCGTTTCTCCTCAAAGCAAGCTCGGCCGACCACGGCCGCCACCGACCCGCTCTGGTACAAGGACGCGGTCATCTATCAGCTCCACGTCAAATCGTTTTTCGATTCCGACGGCGACGGCATTGGCGATTTTCCGGGTCTGATCTCGAAGCTCGACTACATCGCGCAACTCGGCGTCACCGCGATCTGGCTGCTTCCGTTTTATCCGTCGCCGCGGCTCGATGATGGCTACGACATCGCCGATTATCGCGGCGTTCATCCCGACTACGGCACGATGGTCGACGTCAAGCGATTCATCGCCGAAGCGCACAAGCGGAACATGCGCGTCATTTGCGAGCTGGTGATCAATCACACATCGGACCAGCATCCTTGGTTCCAGCGCGCCCGCCGCGCGAAGCCAGGTTCGTCATGGCGCAATTTCTACGTTTGGTCCGACACGGATCAGACATATGCCGGCACGCGCATTATTTTTCTCGACACGGAACGTAGCAACTGGACCTGGGATCCCGTCGCCAACGCTTACTACTGGCATCGGTTTTATTCGCATCAGCCCGATCTCAATTACGACAATCCCAACGTCGTCAAAGCCGTGTTCAGCATCATGCGGTTCTGGCTTGGGCTCGGCGTCGACGGACTGCGGCTGGACGCGGTGCCCTATCTCGTCGAACGCGAAGGCACCAACAACGAAAACCTGCCGGAGACGCACGCGATCTTGAAGCGGCTGCGCGCGGAGCTCGACCGCCATTTTCCCGGCCGCATGCTGCTCGCCGAGGCCAATCAATGGCCCGAGGACGTAAAGGACTATTTCGGCGACGGCGACGAGTGCCACATGGCGTTTCATTTCCCGCTGATGCCGCGTATGTACATGGCGATCGCGCGCGAAGATCGTTTTCCGATCACGGACATTCTGCGACAGACGCCGGAAATCCCGTCGAACTGCCAATGGGCGATTTTTCTGCGGAATCATGACGAGCTCACGCTCGAAATGGTGACGGACTCGGAGCGCGATTATCTGTGGCAGGCCTATGCGTCGGACAAGCGGGCGCGGCTCAATCTCGGGATTCGCCGACGGCTGGCGCCGCTGCTGGAGCGCGATCGGCGCCGCATCGAATTGATGACGGCGATCCTGTTCTCGATGCCGGGCACCCCCGTCATCTATTACGGCGACGAAATCGGGATGGGCGACAACATCCATCTCGGCGACCGCGACGGCGTGCGCACGCCGATGCAATGGTCGCCCGACCGCAACGGCGGATTTTCACGGGCCGATCCGGCGGCGTTGGTCCTGCCGACGCTCATGGATCCGCTTTACGGATTCGAGACCGTCAATGTCGAAGCGCAGACGCGCGACCGTCATTCACTGCTGAATTGGACGCGCGTTATTTTAGCCGTGCGCAAGCAGCATCCGGCCTTCGGCCGCGGCATTTTCAAGCTGCTCTATCCGAAGAACCGCAAAATTCTTGCCTATTTGCGCGAAGACGACGGCGAGACCGTACTGTGCACCGCCAATCTGTCGCGCACGCCGCAGGCCGTCGAACTCGATCTGTCCGAATATCAAGGCCGCATCCCGATCGAACTGACCGGCGATTCGGTGTTTCCGCCGATCGGCCAGCTTACCTATCTACTTACCCTGCCGCCGTACGGCATCTACTGGTTCATTCTTGCGAAGGAGCACGAATGGCCGTCCTGGCACACGCCGGCGCCGGAGCCGATGCCGGAATATGAAACGATCGTCATTCGCGACAAGCTCGGCGAGGTACTGACCGGTCCGGCCCGTGCGGCGTTCGAGCACGAGACGTTGCCGAAATACATGCAAATGCGGCGCTGGTTTGCCGCCAAGGACCGCAAGATCGACGAATTCAAGCTGGCCTTGGTGGCGCCGCTCCAGGAAGGCAAAAGCGAACCGCTCCTGGCCGAGATCGAAGCCAAGAGCAGCCGGGGCAACACGCGCTGGCTGTTGCCGATGGTGGCGTGCTGGGCCAACGATCCGCCGCCGCTGCCGCAGCAACTCGCGCTCGCCTATATCCGTCAGGGGCGCCGCACGGGAATTCTCACCGATGCCTTCACGCTGCCGGGATTTGCGCGCGAAATAATCGCTGCGCTGCGCGAACGGCGCGTCGTCCATCTGGAGCACGGCGAGCTGCGCTTCGATCCAACGAGCGAACTCGATGCGGTTTCGATCGCGGCCGACAGCGAGGTGACGTGGCTATCGGCGGAGCAATCCAACAGCTCGCTGATTGTCGGCGAGCAGGCCGTGGTCAAGCTGTTCCGCCGCGTCGTGCCGGGCTTTCATCCGGAAGCGGAGATGGGCCGTTATCTCACCGATCACGGTTTCGCCAATTGCGCGCCGCTGTTCGGGGAAGTCGTCCGTGTCGAGACGGATGGTGCGCGCCATACATTGGGCATTGTCCAAGGTTTTGTGCGCAATCAAGGCGACGCGTGGACGTGGACGCTCGACGAACTGTCGCACGCGATCGACGATCTGCGGCCCGAACGTCACGAGGAGGAAGGCGAGGCGGAACATTTGGGGCCCTACGGGGTCTTCGCGGCTACCGTCGGCAAGCGTCTCGCCGAGATGCACATGGTGCTGGCGGGTCCTTCGGACGATCCGGCGTTCGCGCCGGGCACGGCCGGGAGCGAGGAGATCGAGGCGTGGATCGCCCATGCCGAGCAGATGCTGACCAACGCGTTCGACGCCGTTGCCACCCGTTCGGAATGGGAAAACGAAAATGACGCAGCGGAGGCGAAAACGCTGCTCGGTCGGCGAAAAGGTTTGGTCTCGGCGGTGCGCCGCTGCGCGCGCGCGTCGCGCAAAATCCCAATCACGCGCGTTCACGGCGATTTCCATCTGGGTCAGGTGCTGGTGGCAAGCGGCGACGCCTACATCATCGACTTCGAGGGCGAACCGACGCGATCGATGGCTGAACGCCGCGCCAAATCGAGTCCGATGCGCGATATCGCCGGCATGCTGCGATCGTTCGACTACGCGGCCGCGATGACGGAGCGCAAGGGGGCGGCGAGTCAGGCGCACGTCGCCGAAAGCGCGCGCCAGCGGTTGGTGGAGGATTTCCGCCGCGACATCCCGCCGGCATTTCTCGACGCGTATCGGGCCGTGACCGGCGATGGGCGCGACGGCGAGCGTGCAGCGCTCGATTTGTTTCTCATCGAAAAGGCGGCCTACGAAATCGCGTACGAGGCGGCAAATCGGCCCGCTTGGCTGCGCGTTCCGCTCGCCGGCCTGAACGCGATCGCCAACCGGGTGCTCGATGGAGCAAAGGGTGGCTGAAGGCTCGCTGTTGGTCCAGCGGCCGACTCTCGACGCGGCGGCGATCGCGGCGTTGGTCGATGGTCGGCACGGCGATCCGTTTGGGGCACTCGGCCCGCATCGCGGTCCGGATGGGCCGGTGGTGCGCGCGTTGTTGCCCGGTGCGCGGAAGGTCGAGGTCTGGTCGCGCGACCACGCCCGGCGGCTCGGCACGCTGACTCCTGTCGACCCGGCGGGCTTGTTCGAGGGCGCCGTCGAGCGCGTGGAGCCGTATCTCCTCATGATCGACTGGCCCGCCGCAACTCAGGAAACCGAAGACCCTTATGCGTTCGGCCTATTGCTCGGTCCGCTCGATCTGCATCTCTTCAGCGAAGGCCGTCATCTCGACCTTGGCCGGCAATTCGGCGCGCAGTTGATGACCGTCGACGGCGTGCGCGGCGTCCGCTTCGCGGTATGGGCGCCGAACGCGCGCCGTGTCGCGGTAGTCGGCGATTTCAATGCCTGGGACACGCGGCGCCATCCGATGCGGCTGCGGCCCGAAGCGGGCGTATGGGAGTTGTTCATTCCCCGCCTCGCCGCCGGCATGACGTACAAATACGCAATCACGGGTCCGGACGGTTGGCCGTTGCCGCTGAAGGCCGACCCGATCGCGCTCCAAGCCGAGCCGCCGCCGGCGACCGCGTCGGTCATCGCCGACACCGCGCCGTTCCGTTGGCGGGACGACGATTGGATGGCGACGCGCCTCGCGCGGCAAAATGCCGGCGCGCCGATATCCGTCTACGAAGTCCATCTCGCGTCATGGCTGCGTCCGGCGCACGATTTCGGCGGCATTCTTTCGTGGCGCGCGTTGGCGGAACGGCTCGTCCCCTACGCGGCGGCGATGGGGTTCACCCATATCGAGCTGATGCCGATCGCCGAGTACCCCTTCGGCGGCTCTTGGGGATATCAACCACTCGGCCTGTTCGCGCCAAGCGCGCGGTTCGGCGAGCCCGAAGGGCTGATGCGGTTCGTCGATGCCGCGCATCAGGCCGGCATCGGCGTACTCGCCGACTGGGTCCCGGCTCATTTCCCAACCGACACGCATGGTCTCGCACGCTTCGACGGTACCGCGCTCTACGAGCACCTCGATCCCCGCGAGGGCTATCATCACGACTGGAACACCTACATCTATAATTTTGGCCGGCGCGAAGTGGCAGGGTTCCTGATCGCGAGCGCGATCCACTGGCTCGAATATTTTCATCTCGACGGTCTGCGCGTGGACGCCGTGGCATCGATGCTCTACCGCGACTACAGCCGTCGCGAGGGCGAGTGGATCCCGAACCGATATGGCGGCCGCGAGAACCTCGAGGCGATCGACTTTCTCCGCCGTCTGAACGACGTCGTCGCCGAACGCTGTCCCGGCGCGATCACCGTCGCCGAGGAATCGACAGCGTTTCCGCGCGTCTCGCGCCCGGTCGCCGAGGGCGGTCTCGGCTTTGCGTTCAAGTGGAACATGGGATGGATGCACGACACCCTGCATTACGTGCAGCTCGATCCTATCTATCGCCGCCATCACCACGACGCGATGACGTTCGGGCTGCTTTACGCGTTCTCGGAAAACTTCATCCTACCGCTCTCGCATGACGAGGTGGTGTACGGCAAAGGCTCGTTGATCGGAAAAATGCCCGGCGATTACTGGCAGAAATTTTCCAATCTTCGTGCCTATTTCGGCTTCATGTGGGCGCATCCGGGGAAGAAGCTTCTTTTCATGGGCGGCGACATTGCGCAATGGCATGAATGGAATCACGACGGCGAAATCGATTGGGCCGCCGGCGACAATCCGCTTCACAGCGGCGTGCGACGCTTGGTACGCGATCTGAACCGGCTTTATCGCGGGGAACCGGCGCTTCACGCGCGCGATGCCGATCCCGCGGGATTCCAGTGGCTGATCGCCGACGATCGCGATAATTCGGTGTTCGCATTCTTGCGCCGCGGTGCCGACGATGTGGCGCCGCTTCTCGCGATCAGCAATTTCACGCCCGTGCCGCGTCACGGTTATCGCATCGGCGTGCCGCGGGCCGGTCTGTGGCGCGAGGCGATCAATACCGACGCGGCAATCTATGGCGGCGCCAATATCGGGAACGGCGGCGCGATCCACACGGTCCCGATGCCGAGTCACGGACACCAGCAATCGCTTGAATTGGTTCTCCCGCCGCTCGCAACGCTTTATCTTAAGCCCGAAGCCTGACGATGCTGCGCTTCGCCTCGACGCTGGAGGCCGGGCGGCCTTATCCGCTGGGCGCGACGTGGGACGGCATCGGCGTCAATTTTGCGGTGTTTTCGGAACGCGCGGAGGCAATCGACCTCTGTCTATTCGATCCGGGCGGACGTCACGAAGTTGCCCGGATGCGGTTGCCGGAATGGACCGACGAGGTTTGGCACGGCTACCTACCGGGTGCGCAGGCGGGACAGCTTTACGGCTTCCGTGCCCATGGCGCCTACGATCCCGCGAACGGGCTACGCTTCAATCCACATAAGCTATTACTCGATCCTTATGCCCGACGGATCGCCGGCGAGGTTCGCTGGAGCGATGCGCTGTTTGGCTATCGCGTTCATTCGCCGCGGGCGGACCTGACACCCGATCGTCGCGACAGCGCCGCGGCAATGCCAAAGGCGGTGGTCGCCGACGATGCATTCACCTGGGGCGACGACCGCCACCCAGATGTCCCCTGGCACGAGACAATCATCTACGAAGCGCACGTGCGCGGCTTAACGATGAAGCGCCAAGACATTCCGCCGGAAGAACGCGGCACGTTCGCCGCGTTGGGCAATCAAAGCGTGATCGACGATCTGCGTCGCCTCGGCATCACCGCCGTCGAACTGATGCCTGTCCATTATTTCGTTCAAGACCGGCATCTCCTCGAACGCAACCTCCGAAACTACTGGGGCTACAACACGATTGGATTTTTCACCCCGGAACCGCGCTATCTGTCGAACGGATCGGTCAACGAGGTGAAGATCGCGGTCAGGCGACTGCACGCCGCCGGCATCGAGGTAATTCTGGACGTCGTTTACAACCACACGGCGGAAGGCAACGAACTAGGCCCGACCTTCTCCTTCCGCGGCCTCGACAACAGCAGCTACTATCGGTTGGTCGACGGCGACGCGCGACATTATGTCAACGATACCGGCACCGGCAACACGCTCAACTTATCGCATCCCCGCGTGTTGCAGATGGTGATGGACTCGCTGCGGCACTGGGTCACGCATTATCACGTCGACGGCTTTCGCTTCGACCTTGGGGTCACGCTCGGTCGGGAAGCGCATGGCTTCGATCCTCGCTCGGGCTTTTTCGACGCGCTGCGTCAGGACCCGATCCTGGCGCGTGCCAAATTGATTTCGGAACCGTGGGATATCGGCCCCGGGGGCTACCAGCTCGGCAATCTTCCGGCAGGCTTCGCGGAATGGAACGATCGCTATCGCGACGGGTTGCGACAATTCTGGCGTGGCGATCAGGGACAACGTCCCAACGTGGCGGCGCGGCTCGCGGGATCGGGCGATCTGTTCGATCGCATGGCGCGGCGGCCGTGGGCATCGGTGAACTACGCCGTGTCGCATGATGGCTTCACCCTGGCGGACGTCGTCAGCTATGCCCAACGCCATAACGAAGCCAATGGCGAAGACAATCGCGATGGCCACGGCGAGAATTATTCCGCCAACTGGGGCGTCGAGGGCCCGACCGACGATCCGAGCATTCTCGCGATCCGTAGACGGCTTCAGCGCGCGATGCTGGCGACGGTGATGTTCTCGCTTGGCACGCCGATGTTGCTCGCCGGCGATGAGTTCGGCCGTACCCAGAACGGCAACAACAATGCCTATTGCCAGGACTCGGAAATTTCCTGGCTCGACTGGGCGAAAGCGAAATCGCCGGACGGCGAGGCGCTGACAGTCTTTGTGATGCGCCTCATCGCGCTGCGGAAGGCTCACGTCGCGCTGCGCTGCAAGAATTACCTTTACGGAAAAACCGAGCAGGCGCCCGGCATACTCGACATCGATTGGTTCGACGAGCACGGTGCCGCGCTGACCAACGACGCGTGGAACAAGCCCGACGAGCTTTGCCTCGTGTTGCGGCGGGCGGCGCGGATCAACGGGAAGACCCACGTCCTGACGCTGCTGCTCAATCCTTCGGGCGAGGACAAGCAATTCCATTTGCCGACTCCGCACGGTCCGACGCGCCTATTGATCGACACGGCCGATCCGGCGACGGAAGAACGCGCCCTCGGCGGACCGGATCTTACGATCGCCGCGCGTAACCTCGTGCTGCTCTTTGCCGAGATCGGTGTCGAATCGTGACGGCTCAGTTCGTGCGCGACCTTTCTTTCGGGGCGCGGTACCTCGGCGATGGCCGAACGCGTTTCCGCTTTTGGGCCCCGACTCAACGCGCGGTCACGCTGGACCTCGACGGGCGCGGCATCTCGATGAATGCAACGGGCGGCGGCTGGTTCGAGATTGAAGCCGCATGCGGACCCGGCGCCGCTTATCGCTATCGCCTCGCCGACGGACTGGCGGTGCCCGATCCCGCGTCGCGCGGCCAGCAGACCGACGTGCATGGGCCCAGTCTCATCGTCGATCCGCGCGCGTATCAATGGCGTCACGCGTGGCAGGGGCGGCCCTGGCGTGAGACGGTGTTATACGAGCTACACGCTGGTACGCTTGGCGGTTTCGCCGCGGTCCAGCGCGTCTTGCCGCGCTTGGTGGAACTCGGCATTACCGCGGTCGAGCTGATGCCAGTGGCCGATTTTCCGGGCCGCCGCAACTGGGGCTATGACGGCGTGTTGCCCTACGCGCCCGACACCGCTTACGGCACGCCCGACGAATTGAAGGCGCTGATCGATACGGCGCACGGGCTCGGGCTGATGGTATTTCTCGACGTCGTCTACAATCATTTCGGCCCCGACGGGAATTATCTCCACGTTTATGCGCCGCAGCTTTTTCATGTCGACCGGCACAGCGATTGGGGCGCGGCGCTCGACTTCGCCGTGCCGGAATTGCGCCGATTTTTTACCGAGAACGCGATTTATTGGGTGATGGAGTATCGCTTCGACGGGTTGCGCCTCGACGCCGTTCACGCGATCGGCGAGCGCGATTGGCTCGTGGCGACGGCGGCCGCCGTCCGAAGCGCCGTTGAGCCTGGTCGGCATGTTCACCTCGTTCTGGAAAACGACCGCAACGATGCGCGGCTGTTGGCGCGAGACTATGACGCGCAATGGAACGATGACGGTCATCACGCGCTCCACGTCTTGCTCACGGGCGAGACCGGCGGCTATTACGCGGACTACGCCGACCGGCCCGCCGAACGCCTCGCCCGCAGTCTCAAGGAAGGCTTTATCTATCAGGGCGAGCCCTCCCCGTTCCGCAAAGGGGCGCGGCGCGGCGAACCGAGCGGCGACTTTCCGCCCACCGCTTTTGTGCTGTTCCTGCAGAATCACGATCAGATCGGCAACCGGCCGCTGGGCGATCGTTTGACCGCGCTCGCGTCCGCGCCGGCGGTCGAGGCCGCGCTCGCACTGCTTCTATTGTGTCCGCAAATCCCGATGCTGTTCATGGGCGAGGAGGATGCCAGCACGACGCCGTTCCTGTTCTTCACCGATCATCACGGCGAGTTGGCGAAGCTGGTGCGTGAGGGCCGAAAACGGGAATTCGCGACGTTCGCGGCTTTCGCCGGCCAGGCGCCGTCGATTCCCGATCCGAACGAGGAGGCGACGTTTCTGTCGTCGATCTCACGTTCCGATCCGACCGACGCGGCAGAGCGCTTCGCCTTCATCAAACAACTCCTGGCTATCAGGTGCGCGCGGATCGTGCCGCAGCTCAACGGCGCCCGTGCCGTCGACGCCGCGGCCATCGGACGGTCGGCTGTGCGAGCGGCGTGGCGTTTCGAGAATGGCCAAACCTTGATCGTCGCGACCAATCTCGACGCCGAGCCCGTCACCGCCGAACCGCCGGTCGGTGTCTTGTTATTCGAGAGTAAGGCGGGAACCGCCGAGCACTTCTTACGTCACGGACAGTTGCCGCCGTTTGTCACCGTCGCCTATCTGGACACGGCCGAATGAGCGATGCGGCCCTGCGCGATCTGGCGGTGCGCGCGGGTATTTTGGTCGAATGGACCGACGTATCGGGCGAAGCGCATGCGGTCGCGCCCGACACGATGCGGACGGTGCTGACGGCGCTCGATCTGCCCTGCCGTACCGGCGGGGACGTACGGGAGAGCGAGGCTCGGCTCGATCGACAGCAGGCCGATATGCCCGCATTGGTCGTTGGCGAGGTCGGCCGGCCGACCAAGCTGGGTGACGCGGAGTTTCCGGCCATTGCCGAATTGGGCTACCGCCGTGTCGAACGTAACGGGCGCGAGGTTACGCTTGCCATTGCGCCGCCACGCTGTTTTTCCGTCGCCGATATCGCGCCGGAGAGCCGCCTGTGGGGCGTCGCGGCGCAGATCTATGGCCTGCGGCGTGACGGCGATGGCGGCATCGGCGATTTTGGCGGCATCGTCGAGCTGGCCCGCGGCGTGGCGCCGTTTGGCGCCGACGCGGTCGCATTGTCGCCGATCCATGCATTGTTTGGCGCCCGGCCGGAACGATTTGCGCCGTATTCGCCGTCGAGCCGACTTTTTCTCAATCCGCTGCACGCCGATCCGGCATTGGTGTTGGGCGCCGAACGCGTGCGCCAAGCCACGACGGAACGTACCGTCGCGGGGTCGCTCATTGATTGGCCGACGCGCGCCGCGGAGAAGCTGGCTTTGTTTCGCGCGCTCCACGAGGCGATGCCGCCGAGCGGCCCGTTGATCGACGATCTCACGCGCTTTCGCCGTGAAGGCGGCGAGAGCCTGATGCGTCACGCTCAGTTCGAAGCGCGTGACACGAACACCGACGTGGCGTTCCAAATATTCTTGCAATGGCTCGCCGCGCGCAGTCTGGCGTCGGCGCAGGAGGCCGCGCGCGCATGCGGTATGCGGATCGGGCTCATCGCCGATCTCGCGGTTGGCGTCGATCCCGCGGGCAGCGACGCCGTCGGGCGTCGGTCCGACATGCTGACGGGCCTGAGCATCGGTGCGCCGCCGGATCTGATCAATCCGCTCGGCCAGAATTGGGGACTGACGGCGTTATCGCCGCGCGCCCTGGCCGCGACCGGCTACACGCCCTTCATCGACGTCCTGCGCGCAAGCATGGCGCATACCGGCGGCGTCCGAATCGATCACGCCATGGGATTGCGTCGGCTGTGGTTGATACCCGAGAGCGCGTCCCCGACCGAAGGCGCCTATCTGACGTATCCCGTCGAGACGCTGTTGAAACTGATCGCGCTCGAATTGGTCCGGCATCAGGCGATCGTGATCGCGGAAGATTTGGGTACCGTGCCGCCCGGCTTCAGCGACCGGCTGAACCAGGCCGGGATTCTGGGCATGCGCGTTCTGTGGTTCGAGCGCGACGGGGAGCGCTTCCTCCGGCCGCAAGAATGGGCGCACGACGCGACGGCGATGACCTCCACGCACGATCTGCCGCCGGTCGCCGGATGGTGGCGCGGTGCCGACATCGCGACCCGTGCCGCGGTCGGGTTCTATGGTGCCGACCGCGCAGGCATGGCGGCACAGGCGGAGCGCCGCCGCGACCGGGGCCGGTTTTGGCGTGCGCTCACCGCCGCCGGCGCCGCACGCGGTCCGCAGCCCGCGGCGCGCGAGAGCAACAAAGTCGTCGACGCGGCGCTCAAATTCGCGGCGCGCACGCCGTCACGCCTGGCGCTGTTCCCGCTGGAGGATTTGGTCGGCGAAAAGGACCAACCGAATCTGCCTGGAACGACCATCGAGCACCCCAATTGGCGGCGGCGACAGAAAGCCGGCACGGAGAAGTTGCTGACGGCGCCGGCCGTCACAGCGCGGCTACGCCTGTTGAAGCGCGAGCGGGGGCGCAAATGATCCCCGGCGCGACCTATCGTCTACAGCTCCACCGCGACTTTACCTTCGCCGATGCGGCGCGCCTGGTCCCGTACCTTGCCGATCTGGGCATCAGCCACCTCTACGCGTCGCCGATCCTCACGGCACGGCCGGGCTCGGCGCACGGCTATGATGTGATCGACCCGACGCGGGTCAATCCCGAGCTTGGCGGGGACGACGGGCTCCGCGCCCTGGTTGCGAAATTGCGCCACCGCTCGCTCGGCCTCATTGTCGATATCGTTCCCAATCACATGTACGCCGGAAATGGCAATCGATGGTGGCTCGACGTCTTGCGTCACGGTATGGCAAGTCGCTACGCGGCCTATTTCGACATCGATTGGCATGCACTAGGCGGAAAGATCCTCCTGCCGCTTCTCGGCAAACCGCTGGACGACGTGCTCGCCGCGGGCGAGTTAAAGCGTGACGGCGATGTCCTCCGTTATTTCGATCACGAGCTGCCGTTGGCGCCGGAATCGACCGGCGCCGCCGCCCTTCCGGCGCTGCTGGAACGGCAGCATTACCGGTTAGCGTGGTGGCGCCTCGCCGCCGAGCAAATCAATTGGCGACGTTTTTTCGATATCAACGATCTCGCGGCGGTTCGCGTCGAGGACCCCGACGTATTCGAAGCGACGCACGAGAAACTCGTCCGACTGTATGCGGAGGGCTTGATTGACGGTTTCCGGGTCGACCATGTCGACGGACTGACCGACCCTGGTGTCTATTGTCGGCGATTGCGGGCCCGACTTACGGACGTGGCACCCGCGCGGCCGAACGCGGCGCCCACCCAAGCTCCCTACATCGTCGTCGAAAAGATCCTTGGGCGGGACGAGCGACTACCCCGTCACTGGGAGACGGATGGCACCACCGGCTACGACTTCATGAGCGACGTCAGCGCCGTCTTACACGATCCCGCGGGCGAAGCGCCCCTGACGCGCTTATGGACGACGGTCAGAGGTCGGCCGGCGCGCTTCGAAGACGAGGAACGCGCGGCACGACGAGAGATGCTGGAACGCAGTTTTATCGCACCGTTGGATAGGCTGGCGAGCGGGCTTGCTGCGTGCGTGGCGTCCGAGTCCAGCACAATCTGGCAATGCCTGATCGAGCTTCTGGTCCATTTTGGCGTCTATCGCACCTATCCCAACGCAACGGAAAACAATCGGGAATTTCTCGATCGCGCGGTTGACGCCGCCCGTCGGACCGTCGCGCCCGCCGACCGTGCCATTCTCGAACGGATCGGGGAATTGCTGCGCGTACCGTCACGATGCCAAACCCAGTTCCAGCAATTGTCCGCGCCGCTCGCGGCCAAGGCGGTCGAGGACACGGCGTTCTATCGCTATGGCCGCCTCTTGTCGCGCAACGATGTCGGTTTCGACGCCGCGCGTTTTTCCTTGTCGGTTGCGGATTTCCACGATGCGATGCAAGGACGGCGCGCCCGATTTCCACACGCTATGCTCGCGACCGCGACGCACGACCACAAGCGCGGCGAGGATGTGCGCGCGCGTCTTGCCGTCCTGAGCGAGATCGCGGATGCGTGGTCGGCGACCGTGGCTTCGTGTTTGGCGGCGAATGCCGGTTTACGGCAACGCGTCGAAGGCACGCTCGCGCCGAGTCCCGGCGACGAATACATGCTTTACCAGACCATCGTTGGCGCGTGGCCGACGGAACTGACGCTCGACGATCGCGCCGGTTTGGATGCTTTTGCGCGACGCGTGGCTGACTGGCAGCGCAAGGCGGCGCGCGAGGCGAAGCTTGCTACCGATTGGATCGAGCCCAACGCGGCGTACGAACAGGCCCTTCATAATTTCCTCACGCGATTGTTTGCCGACACGAATGACGGGCTTCTCGCGCTTGCGAACGTTGCGCGGCGCATCGGACCCGCTGGCGCCGCCAATAGCCTTGCGCAGTTGCTCGTGAAGCTCACGGTACCCGGCGCGCCGGATATCTATCAGGGCACCGAATATTGGGATCTGAGCTTGGTGGATCCCGATAACCGTCGTCCGGTCGACTATGCGCGCCGTCAAGCGACGCTCGATGCGGCGCCGGAGCTGGCGCAATGTCTGCCAACCTGGCGCGACGGCCGAATAAAGCAGATGGTGATCGCCCGCGTCCTCGATTTGCGGCGGCAAATGCCGGATCTATTCGCCGATGGCGACTATGTGCCGCTGGCGGTCGTCGGTCCGGCGGCCGACCATGTCGTCGCATTCCTGCGACGTCGCGACGATGCGGCGGCGTTGGTCGTCACCGGCCGTCTGGTCGACTGTCTGCTTGGACGCGATGATCGATTGTCGATCCCGACAGAGCGCTGGCGCGACACGCAAGTCGTCTTGCCGGCCGACCTGGCCGGCCGCGCGTTTCGGAACGTGCTGACAACCCGCCGAGTTCTGACGGCGACCCGCACGCCCGTCGCGGCCCTTTTCGACGATTTGCCGGTCGCGATCGCAGTGAATGTGGGCACGAAATAGCGCGGGAATCGCACTCCTTATCCTACCGCTGTTGATCTAGCCTAATCGCGAAGGGTCGTCAGGAACGCGGCGATGTCCTTGGCGTCCTGCGCGTTCAACCCGACATTCGGCATGGCGTCGCCCGGCTTGATTTGCTGCGGCGATTGCAACCACTTGGCCATGTCGTCGGGGTTGTTGGGCAGCAAGCCGGCGATCGTCGTGCGTCGCCGGATATCGGCCAGCGACGGTCCCGTCAGGCCGGTCGCACCGGAAATGCCCGGAATGATGTGACAGGATCCGCACCCCTTCGCCGCGACGAGCGCGGCACCGCGCGCAAGCCCGTCGGCGTCGGGACGCGAGCCCAACCGAACCGCGCTTGCTTGCTCGGCGCCGACCGGCGCCCCGTCGTTGCCCCAACGCCGGCGGATGAACGAAGCAATCTCCGCCAAGGCATCGTCGCCTAACCGGGCCCGAAACGACGGCATCGTCTCAGCGTCGGGGAAATTCGGACTCGCCGCTTTGCCGCCGTCGAGGATCACATGGATGACGGACGTCGGATCGGGATCGAGAACCACGGGATTGTCGGCGAGCGGCGGAACGCGCTGCGCCTTTCCCGCGCCGTCCGCGCCGTGACAACGCGCACAATAACCCTGATAGAGGACGGCGCCCGGCGTCACGATCGGGACTGGCGGAAGTCCGCTCGTCGCCGCTTCTTCGCTCGCGACGGCTTGCGTGCTGGATTGTTCGGGCGGCAGCGATTTGAGGTAAGTCGCGATCGCGTCGAGATCGGCGTCGCTCAGATGCGGCGTGATGTTTTTCGTGACCAAATTCATCGACCCGAACGCGGCGCTGTGTCGATTGTGTCCGGTCTTGAGGAACGCCACGATATCGGCGTGCGACCAAGATCCCAGTCCAATACGGGGGTCGCCATGCAGATCGGGTGCCGACCAGAAATCGAGCGTATCGCCGGTGAGATACCGTGGATCGCTGGAATCCATCGCCACTTCGTTCCAGAAAATGGTCCGCGGCGTGTGACAGGCACCGCAATGGCCCGACGTCTCAACTACTAGGATCCAGGATTGGATCAATGGCGAAATCGCCATGGGATGAAATGCTGACGCATTCATCGACCCTCACTAGCCAGCATAGCTCTGAAATGAAATGCGCATCTCGTTGATCCGCTTCTTTTGTCGGGAGCCGTCAGGCTCTGGCGCATCGCGTCGCGAATGCCCTTCGACAAATTAGTCGGGAGGGACGTCGTCCAATCCCGCTCAATTGGTTTACCGGATGCGGGATGACGCGTGAAATTCGGACAGGATTACAAAGTGCCGATAGCTTTCGGGATCGCTGAGCTCCTTTCCGGCATACGCGGCAGCCCCTTCCGCTGAATAAATCGCCTTCACGCTGCATGAGCCCGAAGGAACGAGTTCCAACCAAAATCCCATAATGATTCGTTCGAGCGCCGGAGCCGATAGGTGTGATGCGGTCGCTGGTAATATGATCAGCAAGTGCCAGTGAATATTCGAGTGGATGTGCTCCAAGACGGCAAATCCGCGCGTACGCTTGTGGCTTTTCGTCTTGTACCAATTCCGACCGAGCAAAAGGCGGTCGATACGAGCGCACAGCGTCTTCAATTTTCGCCGGCAGGTCTCGGCTGTCAAATCGCGGTTAAAGATGAGCGTGACAAAAAAAGCGAGCTCTTGCTGCCCGATCCAATCAACCCACGCCTTCTGCTGCCGCTTTCGATCATTCCGATTCATTTGAAGCCTCTTTCAGTTGGAGAAGTGACAAGAGGCATTTACCGGAATCGAAAATCGACCTGCGGGCCCGTAGTGTGCCAACGTGAAATTCTGTTTGTCAGAGAAGAAATGTTCGCTTCAAATTGAACGTGAGTGGCCTCGAGATCGCCTTTGCTCAAACCGGCACGCTGATTTTGCTGTCGCCCGTATCGGGAATTGATGGCGAGGGCGACATCGTCGCGCGGCACGGGTTTGCTTGCGCGTTCGGCCATGAAATGACGGGCCTCCCAAGCCGATTCCCAGTAATTGGGGGCGTTCGGCGCGAGAATCGCCTGGTCCTCAATGCCGGTGATGCGGTCCGTCGGGATCAAGAGATATTGGTGCGCGCAATAAGGTCCTTTAGGACCGCCACTCGGCGCCCGAGATCGACTGCTGTGCACGGCCCGGTGCCTGAATGCGTCTTTGCCGCTGGGACACATTGATCGTGCGCGATCTTCCAGATTTGCCGGGATCGGCGGCGCGGGCGCTTTCGTGGGTGAGCCCTATCGCGACAAGCGCCCAATAAATTAACCGATTGCGCATCGATGCTGGCTGCTCCTCCCAAAACCGGGAACCAGACCAGGCTGCAGTATGTCCACTTTGATGCGCTTACCTGGTGCTATGCGGCGTCCGATAAAATCGGCGGAATCGCCGAACCTCAAGGCCAAATCCGGAAATTATCGAGGGGATGGCTGGCTCTCTTATCTTTGGGCACCATGGTTATATTAATAGTATCAGTAATCTCAGTAGAGAACGCAAACGAGGCCAATGTTGTTGTCGGAGGATTTTGCCATGAAGCGCATCGTCGCCGCGGCCGCACTCATCTTGTTGCCCGCGTTCGCGCTTGCCAAGGGCACTTATGACCCCGGTGCATCCGACACCGAAATCAAAATCGGCACGACCTGGGCGTTTTCAGGCCCCAGCTCCGTTACCAGCCCAGGGGAACGCCAGATTGCGGCCTATTTCCGCATGGTCAACGAGCAAGGCGGGGTTAACGGCCGTCAGATCAATTTCATCGCGCTCGACGACGGCTACATTCCCGCGCGCACCGTCGAGGACACGCGCCGACTCGTAGAGCTCGAACACGTACTGTTCATGTATGGCCAGCTCGGCACGCCGACCAATATTGCGGTCGAACGTTATCTCAACGTGCACCATGTTCCGCAGATCTTCGTCACTACGGGCTCGAATACGCTGGTCAATCCTAAGAAATATCCCTGGACGATGGGCTTCGCGGCGAGCTACGCGCTCGAGAGCCGCGTCTTCGCCAAGTATCTGCTCGCCGAGCATCCGAACGCCAAGGTCGGCGTGCTTTATCAGCAGGACGATTTCGGGAGCGACCATCTCGATCCGTTCCTGGCGGCATTAGGCGACAAGGCGAAGACCATAGTGGTCGCACGGCAGAGCTACGGTGCGACCGACCCGGATGTGGCATCGCAGATAATCTCACTGCACGCGGCCGGCACCGACACGCTCTATGTCATGGCGCAAAGCCGCGCCGCGGTGCAGGGGGTGTCCCACGCGCGCGACGTACCAGGGTGGAACGCGTTGATTTTCATGTCCTATGTCGCGACTGGGAAGAGCGTGGTCGGGCCGTTGGGCGCCAAGCTCACCGGCGTGATGTCTATCGACAGTACGAAGGACGCGACAGACCCCAGCTGGGCGAACGATCCGGCAGTCAAGAATTACCTCGCCTGGGTCAAGAAATACGCGCCGCTGCGGGATTACGCCAGCGACGCCGCTGGGCCCGGGGGTTATCTTTCGGCCGAGGTGCTGACCGACGTGCTGCGGAGCTGCGGCGACAATCTCACGCGCGCCAACGTGATGAAAATGGCGACCAGCATCCACGACCTGTCGCTGCCACTGCTGTTGCCGGGCATCACCCTTAACACCTCACCGACGCAATATTTCGCTCTGCACCAGGCCGTGCTGAAGCAATACAACGGCACGCGCTGGGTGATCGTCAGCAAGCCGATTTCGGAGTAGCCGTATCACCCGGCGGCGGATGACGCACTCGTCGGGAAAATAGCGGAGACCCTGCTACCGACGCCTTTTCAGCTTGCGACAGTAAGACCCTCCGTAAGCTGGACCAGCGAGCGTGTCAGCGGCAATGCGCAATTTCGGCCACACAAAGTCTCACGCTCAGCTATGCCAAAGATCGACCGGCGGCCCGCATTTTGGCTTGAACCTGTTGCATGTACTGCGCGGCCTCACCGCGCGTTTTTATGGCCTTTACCCGTGCCACAATAGCCGGCTGCGCCGTAGGGTCGGACATCGCTATGTCGCAACGCATCGCCAGGCTCAGGAAGCTCGGCAAGTTGCGGGAATTGACACTGTTTTCGGGAGCGAGCGCGCGCTGCGCAATTAGCGGCGCGGCCGGAAATGTCGGATCAGGTAATGTTGTCGGGATATCGATTCTTGGCGCGGCGAGCGACAGCAATGGTGTTACGTCGTGCGCAACGGCGTCGCGATTTGTGAGGGCTGAGATGCCAAACAACTGTTGGAGAGTCGCCGGAATCGATGCGTGATCGTAGAGTTGATGATCGATGCGGTTTTTAGGAATCCACGGAGAGACAATGACAGCAGGAACCCGTACGCCCAACTGTTCAAAAGTGAAGCCGTGTTTGTCGTACCTCGAACTCGGGTCGGTATCTCCGGGCGCGACGGCGGACGGCGGCGCGACGTGGTCGTAGAAGCCGCCGTGCTCGTCCCAGATCACGATGAGCAAGCTGTTATTCCAATGCGGCGAGTTGCGGATCGCTTTGTAAACCGTTTTGATCAGCGCCTCTCCGTGTGCGACGCCATCGAGCGGGTGTTGCGATGTTCCTCCCTCATATGTGCCGTTTAGGATGTCGCCGTAGTTGGGTTCAATGAACGTGTAGAGCCATGGGTAACTCGGGTTTTCGACGTCTTTGACGAAATTATCGAATGGCAGGAGTTGCGAGTGATCGATGCCTTTGAGTGCTGCGACGTTGGGAAAGTCGCCGCCAGTATATACGCGCCACGGCGTGGCCGATTTGGTGGCGAGGGCATCGAAGACCGTACCGTTTTTGAACTCGAATCCGCTGAACATCTCCCACGCCGACGTTTCCTCGATTGTCGGACTATCGGCGAGGCCGCCGGATGAACCAGCGTGCACGAAAAAGCGGTTCGGCCAAGTCGGGCCAGGCATCGACGAGTGCCAGTGATCGCAGACGGCGAACTCCCGTGCCAAGGCATTCAGGACTGGAAGCTGCTCCGGCGACAGACAGGGCAAGATGTCGCCATAGTTGGCGGAAGCTTCCCTTCATCCGACGAGGGAGACACTACGTAATCGGCGACGAAGCCGCTGTTGTTGATTGGCGGATACGCAGCACCTGGAGCGTAGACAACGCCAGGTCCACACAATTGCATTAGCACATCGATAAATTCGTGCCCTGGGTCGACCTGCATCGTATCAGGAGCCGGATGCGCCACCGTATAGGTCTGCCCCTGGTATTGGTTGGATGCGTTCCGTCCAGTCCATCGATGACGGTCGGGGCTCCGGTGGCCGCATCGAAGCCCTTGATTGCCGAGAAGCCGAGCATGTGGTCGAACGACCGGTTTTCGAGCATGAGCACGAAGACATTCCTGACATCGGCTATAGCCAGCTCCTTTGCATATGCCGTTGACCAAATCCCACCGGCCCCGGACATTCACCGGGCCGCATTCGCCTGTTGGCACGCACCCCGGCCATGACGCAGCGTATGGTACTGACGTGCTGCGTGCGCGTGTGCATCAGAGTCGGTCGGTCGAAAGTAGCCTAATTATTCTATGGGCAGGGGACGCAGTTCCCGATTGATACGAATTTGATTTTGCACAATTTTAATTTTTGCATTTAGGGTCGTTCAGTTTGTCCCCTGCCAAGATGTAACGAGTCATCTCGGCGACACAATTTGCGCCCAATAAATCTGAATTTGTTGCTTGGCAGTCCGAAACTTCCTTTTCAGCCCTATCCAAATTTTCTGCCGCTTGCCGCAATTCGGCATCCATCTGCCGGAAGTCCTTGTAACCAAATTGCTCGAATGTCGGCTGGTTGAGCATACGCTCACACTCACTGTTTTGCCCCCAAGCCAGTGATGGTATCGCCGCTATTGGTAACATCCAAACGCATAGACGCGCGATCCTCGAACGCGCGCGTTCACTCCTGGACCGCGAAGGGAAACGTTCGGCCAATATTTTTGCGCGGGCGACGGTCTTCAACAATGTCATCCTCTTTCGCGTCGAGTTCACGCCAGGCCTTGATGCTGCGTTCCGACCGGTTGGGGATTAGCCCGCTTTGACTTTCTTACGATCTGATACGTCGCTTTGGGCTGGGAATCGGTTGAACGTACTTCATGGGGTGGACGCAGTACCGACGTCGCGACCAAGAGCCTGCGAGCGCCAGATGGCTTGTTCTGATTTATCACTCGGGCGGCAAAATCTCCTGAGCGCAAACGTCATCGATGAGGTGCTCTCGGCGCAGATCGGCCAGGTGCGCTTTCTTCTGTTCGTTCGTCAACCTCGCACCGATTCCGTTCGTCATCACGAGAACCAGTGTTTTGTCACTCATATCGAGCCAATATTGGCGACGAACGAGCTTACTCGATGCATCTCGCGCGAACGGGCTATCTAATTCCTCACTGAGGTCTGGTTCGTAATAGCAGGTCATTAGGGTTCCGTTCAGATGTGGCGATTGTGCGGCGCCGCTGGTTTGCGACGGCGGCGACGAGAAGATCGTAACACGAGCCGTCTAGTTCAATTAGGACATTACCGGATTGAGGTTTGGGCCGAAACCCGTCAGACAAGTGGCGTCATGAATAGCGTCGTAACCTATCGCGTAGTAAAACGTGGGGCCGCCAGATTTGACGTCGAAGGGCAATCGGAGCCTGGCCGTTGGCGGACCATCGAGCAGCACAGCAAAGAGGCCGAAGCAGAAGCCCGAAAGGCCAAGCTCGAAAAGATTGCGTCGAATTTGTAAGTGCGTCGGTGGGACGGCAAACGGCCCAGAAGCATCAATTTCCGGGCTGGAACCCAAAGGGAAGTTAAGCGACGGCGAATTGATGTGGCTCGCGCAGGTGGCGTCTTTGCTGCTGTATGCAGGAAGGCCAATCTGAACTTGTTGGGGCTTTGATCCCATCATCATCGCCACCATGCTTGCCTAATTGGAAGTTACGGCGTTATCGCGTCAGAAAATCGCTTGCGTTCCGATCTATC
>CAWKOL010000010.1:0-169667 GCA_963851285.1 uncultured Alphaproteobacteria bacterium | reverse complement strand
GTAAGCGGTCAGGCGGTCCCGTGTAGCGGATGACGCCAAGTTCGGTGATGTTCGACCTCTCGGCGGATGGGTTCGGGAGGAATGAATGCAGTCTGAACACAAGTCCAGCACCAAGAGCTTTGAGTTGATCGAGGCGGAAGTTTCGCGTCTCGAGGCCAGTCCTGAGACGCCGCGGCGGCGGTGGTCTGAGGCGGCGAAGGAGCGGATTGTGGCGGCAGCGGCGCAGCCAGGGGCGAACGTGTCAGCGATCGCGCGTACTCATGGGCTGTCACCGCAACAGGTTTTTGCCTGGCGCCGGAAGGCGGTGGTCGGTTCAGGGGCCAAGAACCCGGGCACGGCGGCCCCGTCCTTCGCCATGGTTACGATCGATGCGGAGGTCAGCGGTGTTGTGGAGCTTGCTGTCGCCGGGGTGACGATCCGCCTTGGTCCGACAGTGCCGGCGGCGCGGGTGAAAGAACTTTTGCAGGCGGTCCGGTCGGCATGATTCCGACCGGCGCTTCGGTCTTCGTCGCGACCCAGCCGGTGGACTTCCGCAAGGGAGCTTCGGGATTGATGGCCTTGGTGCAGGGCAGCGGCGCCGATCCGTTCTCGGGTGCGCTTTATGTGTTTCGGTCGAAGCGCGCCGACCGCGTGAAGATGGTGTGGTGGGACGGCGGCGGCGTGTGTCTGTTCGCCAAGACGCTCGACGAGCACGGCTTTCACTGGCCTCGGATCGAGAACAGCGTGATCCGGCTGTCGATGGCGCAGCTCATGGCCTTGGTCGAGGGCATGGATTGGACTCGGGTGAAGGCGATAACAGCGCGCCACCCGATGTCGGTCGGATAACCCTGCGGCGAGATGACTCAGGGCCGGCTTCGCGGCGGCGCGGACTAGCGAATCGTGTTTCAATCTCGACCATGATCGATACCGCGGCCGAGCTGCCAAACGATGTCGAGACGCTGAAGGTAATGCTTCTCGCGGCTCGCGCGGAGACGGCGACCTTGACGGCCGAGGCTTCGGCGTTGACGGCCGAGGCGGCGACGTTGCGGGCAGCCAAAGCCGCGGCGGAGACTCGGATCGAGCGCTTGCATGCCCTGCTCAAGACGCTGGAGCGGGCGCGGTATGGACGGCGATCCGAAATGCTCGATCCCGATCAGCATGAGTTCGCCTTCGAAGAGATCCAGACCGGCCTGGGCGCGATCGAGGCGACGCTCGACGCGGTCGCCAAGACGCCGCAACCGCGCGCGCTCACGGCCGCGCAAGAAACTGCCGGCTCATCTCGAGCGGATCGAAGTGGTCGTCGAACCCGAGGCGACCTGCGGCGCCTGCGGCTCCGCTGAGCGGGTCAAGATCGGCGAGGATGTTTCCGAACGTCTCGACGTCATCCCGGCGCGGTTCCGGGTGATCGTGACGCGCCGGCCGCGCTATGCTTGCGCCGCCTGCCGCGAGGGTGTGACGCAAGCGCCGGCGCCGGCCCATCTGATCGAAGCCGGGATACCGACCGAGGCGCTGCTCGCTCACATCGCTGTCGCCAAATACGCCGACGGATTGCCGCTTTATCGGCAGGAAGCCATTTTTGCCCGTGACCAGATCGAACTCGGCCGCAATCTGATGGCCGGCTGGATGGGCCGGATCGGCTTTCATCTGGAGCCGCTGGCCGATCGTGTCTTGCATCACATTCGCGCCGGCGAGCGCATCTTCGCCGACGAGACGACGCTGCCGACGTTGGAACCCGGCGCCGGCAAGGCGAAGATCGCCTGGCTGTGGGCCTATGCGCGCGACGACCGGCCATTCGGCGGTGCCGGTCCGCCGATGGTGGCTTACCGGTTCGAGGATAGCCGCGGCGGCGATTGTCCGGCCCAACACCTCACTGGGTTCTCGGGGCTGCTGCAAAGCGATGGTTACGCGGCCTACAAGCGCCTCGCCGATCCCCGCCGCGCCGGTGGTCCGATGACGCTGGCGGCATGCTGGGCACACCTCAGGCGGTACTTCTACGAACTTCACATCGCCGATCTGTCCGACACCGCCACCTGGACGGTCGAGCGCATGGCCGCGCTATGGGGCATTGAGCAAGAGATTCGCGGCAGCACCCCCGAGATTCGCCAGGCGGCACGGCGCACAACATCCGCGGCGATCGTCGCCGAACTGTTCGAGCGCTGGGAAGCGGAGCTCAAGCGCATCCCCCGCAAATCCAAATTAGCCGACGCGATCCGATACGGAACTCGACGCCGCGCCGATTTCGAGCGCTTCCTTCATGACGACCGGATCGACATCGACAACAATACCGTCGAGCGGACCATCCGCCCGCAAACCATCACCCGCAAAAAATTCTCTCTTCGCCGGATCGGATGGCGGCGGACGGACGTGGGCGACCCTGGCCACCCTGCTCACCACCGCCAAGCTCAACAACGTCGATCCCCAAGCCTGGCTCAACCTAACCCTCGAGCGCATCGCCAACGGCTGGCCCAATCGCGAACTCGACGCTCTCCTCCCCTGGAACCATCAAACCACCTGAACGGCCTCGGCTGATCGCTTACGATCTATCTGAGAAACCGAGTTGACTGATGCCACTCAAGTGCTTCGCGGGTTGGCCTCAGTCGTGGATCACTTGGGAGCAAAATTTCTTGTCCGTGCATCGCATAATAGTGTTTGCCGTTTTCAAAATCCTCTCTGAGGCGTTTTCCGACCTCAAAATGCCCGTCACGACTGACAGTCACATAGCCAAGATCGAATAGCCGATGGATGTCGGTGCGCAACAGCATACCGTCGTTACGTTATGGGTTCCTCCATCGCCGTAAGGCCTAATATGTGCTGCGTCGAGAATTGGCAGCGTTTTCTCGCCAGTGACAGCACATCGCCTTTGTTAAACTCCGGTGACACTAATTCGGAAGGCGCCTTGACCCAATCGCGGCCGGATGAGGGTCGGCTCTCCAAATCGGATGCCTGTCTCGACTGACGCGAGGGGCGCCTTTGCTTTTGCAATCATCGCCTCCCACAACTTTAGTCCGTCGCCGTCGGTTGTGTCGTACCGACGCCCCTGTTGGATTGAACGCGACCATGATGGCGGTACGGGAACCCAATCAGCCTCAGCCAAGAACACGGGCTGGGTAAGCACCCGGCACCCGATCATGTAGTCCTCGCGGGGATCGTCGGGGTGTTGGCGGTATCGAGCAATACGACGGCGCATTTCGGCCAATGAACTTGCACCGTTGGACAGCGCGAACGCGTCCCACGCTAAAGATGTTGGCAAAATCTCAGCGCGGGCGAACACCCCATATCCCACAATGAAGTTCCGTGGCAATTCGTTTTCCCGCCTGGCTGCCAGAAGTTGACCTCTTCCAAATCGGGCAGTCCCGACAAGAACTCGTACCAGTCTAGGTCGGTAATTCCGACATAGAGATTTACCACTCACTCCCCCGCTACTGCCTGTTCCTAGTTGCACGATCTCCCGCCGCGTCCGCTTCCTTCCCACACACATAAGCGCCGTGCTTCGTACGCCCGTACCAACGCTGGCCTTTGAAATGATAGATGCCGCTCGGTGTGTTTAGCCAAACCACGGTATCGGATGGACAATGAGAATGTGCTTGCTGCTCTGTCGGGTAAAGGGTGAGTGACGGACGATCTGCACCGAAGGCCAACGGCGCGACCGCTATCACAAGAGCGAGCAGAAATACTGAGGCAATCCGCTTCATCATCTTTTCCACCAGCTATCGAATTTTCTTACGATTTGAATGAGCCTGCCGAGCTGACCGAGCCTAAGCCCCGTACATATGCCCTTATCGGTGATCGCTGTCGCGGGGTCGACCGTCACTAATTTGAGGGCATCAGGCGACGACAACAGGGGTTTAGCATGGTGGAGCCAATTCAGGAATTGCGCTGGCGGGTCGCCAAGGACGGTCTCTACCAAGCAATCGACGGTGGGCCATTTAAGCGGGTGGCAACACGCTTTCACATTGTTTCAGCACTCTATGCCGCCGGGATGTTGGTCTCGCATGTCTCCGACGATCATCGGCCCCAGTTGAATGCGATGCTCGAGCCGCGGCCCCGGGTCAGCCGCGATCCCCTTCAGCTGACGCGGGACTGCATCGGGATATTGCAATCGAAGTTGCGAGACCGGATCGAGATTATCGACGTCAACCGTCCGGCCAAGGTCAACCCGTTATCAGTGGCGCAAGCTCGGGGCTTCAAATTGCCGATCCGCGGCCTGGGGACCGTGTTTGCGGTCAAGCCCGCTTATTTGCGCCGCTGGCTTCCGGGAACAATGCCGCTTGAGCGTTTCCTTGATGCCCTCGACGAGCGGGGTTGGTTGCTGCACGGCGCCGACGGTACGCGTACCCGGCAGATCGTGATACCAGGGTACGCGCGCTTTCGGTTTTATTGTCTGAAGTTGGAGGCCGCGGGTCGGCACGGCGACGATGAGGACGTGGCAGATGTTGAGTTCCCCGACAACGGCCTTGATCGGGCCGCCAACGCGGTCGGTACACGGATCTGAAATCGGCATCACAGGTAGCGCTTAGGGCCGCGCGACGCAAATGGTCACCGAATTGGGAATAGGGCGGCGAGCTGTGGCTTGGGGGCAGCCAATTTTTCGCGACTGAGTAGGAAAATCCGTTTCCTGTTTAGCTCGCCGCATTAACGCTATGTGTCTCGCCCCTTCGTTTGGCACGATCACCAATTCCGCTCGGCCCCGCATAGCGGACCCTCGGGGAATAGGGACGCACGTCGCAAAAGTGCCAAAAGGTGACCTTAGTCCCTCATTCGCGCCGTCGTGACGCGGACGGTCCAAAATACGCCCCGATGACCTCGGGGGGAACATCATCTGACGAAGTCGCAAAAAGACGCATGACGTGGGGACGGAATGGATCAGCGACCAAAAGGCCTGAGGTTCGCTCCACTATCTCGGCGTTTCGATAGCCGAATTGAGTTATGAAGGGTAGTGCTGCGATCGTTGTTTAACGGTCGTTGGAGAGTGTCGTCTCGTCTAATTGTGACGGCCGGAATCCCTTGCCGGACATACTCAACCGCATCGGGGACAGCCACGCGAAGACAGCCTCGGTGAATACCTGCCCGGGTACCCTCTGTCAGCGCAAAGGTTGGCACGTGGATTGCTCTGGTTTCGGGCGACGTTCGCCAACAGAGCTGGAGACTGGCATGACGGTGAGACCGCGTATCGCGCATTTGGCGGGGCCAAATGCGACGATTTAGAATACGCCGCCGCTCGTCACTTCGAATAAAGCGCGCGCCAAATACGGCCTCGCTGCGCGACCGAATCCCGATGGATCGGCGCCGCGGTTCGACGTGCTGCGCTCGCAACGTCTCGCCGCGCCGGCAACCATTTATGTCGAACAATTCAGCGCACACCCGCTCGAAATCGACAGTGCCGAGCTCTATGGTCCGCCCGACGGCTATCTCGACGCCGCCGGTAAGTTTCATGAGGAACGGACCGATCCCGGCGATAAGCCGGTCTATGAAATCGAACTTGCACCCGATGACGGGCTTTATCCGCTGCCCTACATGGCGCGGCAAAGCGACGGCGCGCCGTGGGAAGAAGAATGCGCGGCCCCCGGTGCGCCCGATGCCAAGGCGCGGCAGGGATTTTTCCCCGACGGCTCACGCAGCTTCGAGGAAATCGATCGAATGCAGATCGGCGTCGACGGTCTCGGCAACATGATTTCCGCCAAGGCGGACATCGATTTCTATCGCGTCATGCCGCCGGGTGGATTCCGCAAGGGGGTGCCGTCGGCGCTGCGGAAGGACACCGGCGAAGGCGACATTCCTGTCGAGACGCGTGGTCGCAATTTCTTTCCTTACAAGCCGTTCCATCTATCGGCGTCGCCGTCGCGGGCGGCGCTGGCGCGCGCGACCAACTTGGTTCAACGCGTCCTCGCCAGCGGCAAATACGAGGGCGCGGTCTGGACCGAGGGCAGTCCGACCACTGAAGAAACGATCTATTGGCTGAACCTTCTGATCGACACGACATTGCCGATTTGCGGCAACTCGGCGCAACGGCCGCAGGGTCAGGCCAGCGCCGACGGTCCGAAGAACATCGTCGATTCCGTCGACTACATCGCCTCGCGCGTTTGGGCCGACAGCGAGGGCCGAGATCGCGCCGGCGCGGTCATGATTCAGGAACAGCAGATCTTCGCCGCCCGCGCCGTGCAGAAGGTGGATGCGCGGCCCGGCGGCTATGTCGCGACCGGCGGCCATGGCGGCATTCTCGGCGCGGCCGGCCATGACGGCCGGCCGCTGCTGCACTACGTTCCGACCGCCAAGCATACCTACACGTCCGACGTGAATCTGACGCGCTTGCCGGCGTCGGTGCCAGGACTGAAGCGCGACGGTACGAAAATCACAACGATCACCGTCGCGATCAAGAATGCCGGCGGCAGCTTGCTCGAGACCGCGATCCCAAAGGTCGCGATCATCAAGGATATGAGTTACTGGAACGCTGATTTCGATGACGCCGTCGAGAACGAGGCCGACATCATCGCGATGATGGATCACATGCTTGACAAAGCGCCGTTATCGGGTTTCGTGATCGAAGGGCTGACGCCGTACGGCGCGATCACCGCGCCGGCCCGCGCGCGCTTGATGCAGAAAGCCGTGTTCAGCGGCATTCCGGTGGCGCGCGTCGGCCGCGGCGCGCCCGAAGGGTTCATCCCGACCAGCGATCCGACCTATATCGGCGGCGCCAACCTGACGGCGACCAAGGCGCGCATTCTGCTGATGGCCGCGATCATGAAGTTCGGTATGTTGCCGCCGGCAGCCGATCCCGACCGCCCGACCGAGGCCGAGCTCGGCGCTATCTTCGCCAAGGTGAAGCAATATCAGTCCGTGTTCGACACACACTGACCTGCCGTCACGCTGCGACCGGGTTAGCCGCGACGTCGAGGCCCGTGATCGCCTCGTCGACGGAAAGCACGTCGCCGAAAATCGCATAAAAGCCAAGCAGCGACGCGGCATGCATCTCGTCGCTGGGGGCGGCGCAGGCATCGCTGATCATCGCCGTCTTGAAGTTCAGCATCATCGCGTCGCGCGCCGAACTTTCGCAGCAGACATTGGTAGCGGTGCCGGTGAACAGCAGTGTATCGACGCCGCGGCCGCGGAGATGCGCCTCGATCGGCGATGCACCCTGGAGGAAGGCGCTGTAGCGCTTCTTGATAATGCGATCGTCGCCGGCGCGGACATCGAGCGCCGGCCATAGCTGAAAGCCGGCGTCGCTTTCGTCCATGGTGGTCCAACGACGGTCGCGCCGTTCCGGCGTCATCAGATGATCGTGAACCACCGACCAGGATTGCCGCGTTTCGTTGGTGCTATTTTGCACCCACACGACGCGTCCGCCTGCCGATCGCATCGCGGCCGCCAGCCGGTTGATCGCCGGCACGATGGCGCGCGCCATCGGTACCTCGCCTTGGTACCCGGGCGCGACGAAATAGTTCTGCATGTCGATGACGATCAGCGCGGTGCGCGCCGGATCGAGCTTACCGAATACGTGCGCCATGCCGCGATTGGCCTCGGCGCGCGCGATTGCGTCTTGCGGCAGCGTAAACGGGTGCATCGCCTTACTCTGCAGCTTGCTTCACTGGCGTTGCCTTCACCAGGCAGCTGACCAGCTCCTCCGCCGTCATAACATCCGCGAAGATCGCGGCCATGTTCGATAGGGTGGCGTTGTGCTCGGCATCGGTGCTGGCGGCGTTACCGTCGGCGACGAAAATGACCTTGTAGTTCATCTGCATCGCGTCGCGCGCCGTTGATTCGCAGCATACATTGGTCGCGGTGCCGGTGATGATCAGCGTGTCGATGCCCCGCGCCTGAAGAATTTCGTGCAAATCGGACGAACCGGGCACGAACGCGCCGAACCGCGTTTTCTGCACGATGAGATCGCTCGGTTGGACGTCGAGTTCCGGCCAGAGCCGCCAGCCATAGGCGCCCTCGGTAAAGCACGCGTCGATCGCGGCGCGGCGTTCTTCGTTGAAGAAGCGTTCGTACCAGCTCGACCACCCCTTCTTGGCGTCGTCGTTGACGACGTATTGGATATAGACGTTGAGACCGCCCGCCGCGCGCAACGCCTTGGAGATGCCGTTGACGTTCGGCACGATCTCGCGCGCGGTCGCGATCTCGACCGGCTGCCCCGGCGCCATGAAGGCGTTTTGCAGATCGACAATGATATGGGCCGTCTTCGCCGGATCGAGGTCCTCGAAAATGTGAAGGCTCTGACGCGACGCCTTGATCCGGTCGATGATCGCGGTGGGAATGTCGATCTTGTGCATGGTCGGCTCCTCTGGTCAAAATTTGGGCGGAAACTTAAAGTTTCATCCAATCCGCCGCCTGCTCGAACGCGTGCGCGGCGCGATAGATCGTCATTTCGTCAAAATGCTTGCCGACCAGCATCATCCCGACCGGCAAGCCGTCGATCGTGCCGCACGGCACGCTCATCGCCGGATGACCCGTGGCATCGAACGGCGCGGTGTTGAACAGTGTCTCGAACGACCTTTGCAGCGCATATTCGCGGGGGCTGTCGGGACCGGGCAGCGCCGCCGTCTTGACGGGTACGGTCGGCATCAACAGCAGATCGAAATTGCTTAGCACCGCATCATAGCCCGCGATGGCGCGCGGCAACAGGTTGCGCGCCTTGGCATAGAAGCGGCCGCGGAAATGCTTGTGGAAATATTCGCCGCCCAGCATGCCGATCTTGACCGTGTCGGGCAGATCGTCGGCGTGCTGGCGCCACGCGGCATGCGCTTCGAGCAGGCTTGGAATGTAAAGGCCGCCATTACCGACGCCGAAACCGTTGGCCTTCATCATCAGCTCGGTCGCGCCCTCGAACGCAATCGGCGCCCAAATGGCATAGGCCATGTTGTGCATCGGCAGCGATACTTCATCGACCGTCGCGCCCAGTTTTTCGAACATCGCCGCGGCCGATTTCACCTTCTCGTTCACGGCCGGATCGGAAACCGGATGGGTGAAACCCTCCCTCACCACTGCGATCTTCAGCTCCGCTACCTTTTGACCGAGCGCCCCGGTGTAAGATGTGACCGGCGGGCTTTTCTGACGCGGATCGATACCGTCGGCGCCCGCCAGCACTTCGAGCAGCAACGCGTTGTCGGCAACCGTCGCGGTCATCGGCCCGACGTGGTCGATGACCGGGTCCATCCCGGCGATACCAGTGTAGGGAACGAGACCGTGGGTCGGCTTCAAGCCGTATATGCCACAGATCGACGCTGGCATGCGGATAGAACCGCCCTGATCGCATCCGAGCGCCATGTCGACGTCACCGGCACCGACCACCGCGGCGCTCCCGGAGGACGAGCCGCCGGCCGAATAACCCATCTTGCGCGGATTATGCACCGGGCCCTTGGAGCTGGTATGGCTCATCCCGGAGAAACAGTAATATTCGCACTGCGCCTTGCCGACGATGGTCCCGCCGGCATCGAGAATGCGGGTCACGACGGTGGCGTCGACATCCGGCACATAGCCTTCGAGTGCGGTCGCGCCGTTCATCATCGGCACGCCGGCGAGGCAGATATTGTCTTTGAGAGCTACAGTCTTGCCGGCGAGCTTGCCGCCTTTCGCTCCCTTGATCTCGGTCTTTACGTACCAGGCATTGAGCGGGTTCTCCGCGCCCTCCGGGAAATAACCGGGTGTGCGCGGATATTTGACGGTCGGCAGATCGTCGGGCAGGAGTTGCAACGCGTCGTAGGCGCCGGCACTGGCATTGATGAACGGCAGGAAAAAGGCGACGTCCTCATCGGTCAGCGACATGCTGAAACTTGCACCGATCTCCTTGATCTGGGCCGCGGTCGGTCGTTTGACGGTCATTGCCGAATCTCCTTCGTCATACGGTCTCGCCAAGCTCATCCGCGAGCGCGCCGGCGGACATCTGATCGGCCGAGAGCTCGCACGTGATGGTCCCCTTCTGAATCAGCAGAACGCGTTGCGACAACGCACTGATGAAATCCAGACTCTGTTCGACGACGATGATTGTGAGGCCGTCATAGCGGTGCAATCCGTCCAGGATTTCGACGATGTCGTCGATGATCGACGGCTGAATGCCTTCGGTCGGCTCGTCGAGGAGCAACAGTTTCGGATGCCCACATAATGTGCGCGCGAGTGCCAATAATTGTTGCTCGCCGCCGGACAGCGCGCCGCCCGCGCGGTCGAGCAGCGTTTCCAGACGGGCAAACCGGGCGCGGATATCGCGGATCGTGCCTTCTTCCGACCAGTCGCCACGCGCGATGAAGCCCATGCGCAAATTCTCGTAGACGCTGAGCGCCGGAAAAATCATGCGGCCTTGGGGGACATAGCCGATACCGGCGCGAGCCCGGCGATAGGACGGCAATCGCGAAATGTCGGCGCCGTCGAAGCGGACGCGCCCTTGGGTCGCCGGCAACTGGCCTACCAGCGTCTTTAGCAAGGTGGTCTTGCCCATGCCGTTATGGCCGAGAATACCGACGGTTTCACCCTCGGCGAGATGAAACGAGATGCCGTTGAGAATTGGAATCCGGCCATACCCGGCATGAAGATCGTCGACGTCGAGAATCATGCCGCTCTCTTGCCGAGATACACATCCCGGACGCGGCGATCGGCGAGCACGGCGTTGGCCGGCCCCTCAACGAGGATCTCGCCACGATCGAACACAGTAATGTCGCGGGCGATCTTGCGAATAAAGGCCATGTCGTGCTCGACGACGATCAGCGCGTGCGTCCGATTGATGTCGCGGATCAATTCGGCGGTGCGCGCCGTCTCGTCATCGGTCATGCCGGCCGCCGGCTCATCGAGCAGGATCACAATCGGTTCGGTTAGCAACACCAGGCCGAGTTCGACCCACTGACGCTGACCATGGGCCAACTGACCGACGAGCCGATCATGGATTGGGCGCAACATCAGCCGTTCCATGATTTCATCGACGGCCCGGTCGACGGCGCGGCCACGGTTGCCGCGACTGGCGGCGAGCCAAAGATTCTCGTGCACGGTGAGACCGTCGAAAACGCTCGGCACCTGGGTTTTAATGCCGATGCCGAGTCGCGCGATCTCATGCGGCTGCCGACTACTGATCGGCCGGCCGCGAAACCGGACCTCGCCACCGGTCGGCACAAGCTGGCCCGTCAGCATTTTGAAAAACGTGCTTTTGCCGGCGCCGTTAGGGCCGATAAGGCATCGCAACTCGCCCTCCGCGACCGAAAAATCCACGGTTTTGACGGCCTGAACGCCACCAAAGTTCATCGTCAATTGCCGCGTTTCGATCAGCGGCACAGCGGTCATGCGCGTCTCCCCGGCACCGCCAATTTCGGCGCGACCGCGACCTTACGGCGCGGTTGCATCAGGCGCGACCAGACCTGTTCCGTCAGCATCGGTACCAAGCCGCGCGGCACCAAGAGCACGAACACAATCAGAATGCCGCCGAACAAAATGTCAGCGTTGATAACATGCTGCGTGCCGACTTCGGCGGTCAGCCAAGACAGCGCGACCGCGCCGAGGATCGGGCCAATGAGCGTGCCGACGCCGCCGACCATCACCCAGATGATGATCTGCGCCGATTGGATCATGCTGAAGGTCGTCGGGCTGACGTAACTGCCCCAATTGACGAAGAGGCAGCCGGCGGCGCCGGCGATACCTGCCCCGATCGAGAACGCGATGAGTTTGTGCAGCCGCGCGTCGAAACCGATGAACTCCACCCGCCGTTCGTTTTCGCGGATCGCGATTAGAACGCGGCCGAACCGCCTCCTAAGGATCCATCGGATGCCGAAATAGACCACGAGCAACGTTGCCATCGAAACCATGTACATTTCGTCGGGCTGCAGCGTGTTGTCGGGATCGAAGGGGAAATTCAGCGATGGCACGTTCGGCAAGCCATTATAGCCGCCGATCAGAGCATTGCCGATATGGTATTCGGGACTCGCGGTGGAATTGATCGCGTTGAATAAGATCAACGTCACCGTCAGCGTAATGACGCCGACATAGACCTCGCTGATGCGGCCATAGAACATGAGATAGCCAAGCGCCGCCGCGAACAGCGCCGGCAGGAGGATCGCGATAACGACCGGAAGCGAACTTTCGCCAATATTGAAGACGGCAATGGCATAGGCATAGGCGCCGAGGCCGAAAAATGCCGACTGGCCGAGGCAGAGTATGCCGCCATAACCCCAGACAAAACCGAGGCTCAGCGCCAAGATCGCCATCACGACGTAAAGCGTCACCTGAAGCAGCGCGAAGAGATCGAGGACCTGCGGGAGGCCGAACAGCAGCACGATGCCAATAACTGCCGGCACTCCATGGCTGACGAGACGTCCGACGTTCACTAGAGGCTCCCGCGGAAAAAGCGGCCGGTTATGCCGTTCGGCAACATACGGATCAGCACAATTGCAGCCAGCAGCAGGGCGACCTCACCAAAAACAGCATTAGTCGCGAAGGTGGCCGCCTGATCGACGACGCCGAACAGAATGGAGGCGGAGACCACGCCCGCGAGCGCCGAGGCGCCGCCGCCCAACACCGTGATGAAGGCTTGACCGATATAGGAGCCACCGGTGGTCGGCACCACGCCGGCGATCGGCGCGATGATGCCACCTGCTAGCCCTGCGAGTGCCGCGCCCAACGCAAAGGTAGCCGCATAGACCCCGGACGTATTCGTGCCGAGCGCGCTAGCCATCGGCGCGTTCTGCATCGTCGCGCGCGCCAACAGGCCGAACCGGGTGTAGCGGAGAAATGCGTAAACGGCGCCGATCAGCAGCACCGCAAATCCGATGACGAATAAGTTGTAGCCGCTTTCCTGATACTGGCCTATGTGAACACCCGGCATGCTCATCGGCACGCCTTCGGTGTCGTCGCCGAAAATCACTGTCATCACGCCGACGAGAAACAGACTAAGTCCCCACGTCGCCAGCATCGTCTCGAACATGCGGCCGTAGAGAAAGCGGATGATCGTGCGTTCGATCACGACGCCGATGGCGCCGACAACGATCGGCGGCACGATGATGATCGCGAGCCAGAAATTGACGCCATGATGAACCGCGAGCGTCGCAGCGTAACCGCCCATGACCATGAATTCGCCATGGGCCAGATTGATTACGCGCATCATCCCGAAAACGATGGCCAGACCGAGGCTCACCAGAATGAGCATCGCGACGGCGTAGACGACTTCCAAACCGACAATGGTCGCAAAAGCCACGGCTGCTCCTCACAATGAGCTACATACGCCCGGCGTCATCCTCCATCTTCCTTGCGGCTCTCCCAGCTCAGTTGACCTTGATGACGTATTGTTTGTTGTCGTTCGGATTCTTGAAGAGATTGCAGACCGCCGCTGTGTCGGCGGGCGGCTGCTGCGGGAACGTGTCGATGACGATCGGGACCTTGTCCTTGTAGACCGCGAGGTGCACGTCCTGTGTCACGTGATGCGTCGCGCCGTCCATCGTGATCTTGCCGCTGGGCATGTCGAGAGTGATGCCGCTTTCGAGCGCTTTGATGACTTTCATACGTTCGGCCGATCCCGCCTTCTTTACGCCGGCGGCCCATAAATGCACGCCCTGGTAGCTCGCCATCGGCAATTCCGTCAGCGACGGGTATTTGTTGCCGAAACGCGCGTGAAACCGCTTGAGAAATACTTCGTTCGCGGGCGACTTGATCTGTTCCAGGTAATTGTAACAGACGACGATGCCGTCGCTTTCGTTGGTGGTCAGCACGGCCTCTTCGTTGGAACCGCCGAACGTGGTCGAACACACGTAGAATCTTCTTATTAAGTCCGGCCGCCGCGAACTGGCGATAAAAGGTCAACGGCGTGCCGCCGACCAGTACGGAAATGACCCAATCCGGCTGGGCCGATTGAATCTTGGCCAGCGTGCTGCCGAAATTCGTGACATCGAACGGAAAGAATTCCGTGCCGAGCACCTCGCCGCCGTGATCATGGACGAACTTCTTCACCCAGTCGGAGGTGATCTGCCCGTAGTTGTAGTTTGCGGCGAGCGTGTAACCTTTCTTGCCCCAATTCTTGCAAGCATAATCGATCAGCTTTTCGACGGTCTGCGCCGGCGTCGTGCTGACGCAGAAGGTGTTGCGGTCGCAGACTCCGCCTTCGTAAGGCGTATCGTAGAAGTAGAGTGTCTTGTATTTGTCCAATACCGGGCGGATCACTTCGCGCGACGCGGACGTGATGCCGCCATGGACCACCGCCGCCCGATCTTTGAGTGCGGCCTGCTGCGCGTATTGCGCGGAGACTTGCAGGTTACTCTGCAGATCATAGCTAGCGACACGCACTTTTTTGCCGATCAATCCACCCGACGCATTGATCTCTTCGACGGCCAGGGTCAGCGTGTCGAACATCTGTTTGCCGACTTCCTCGAAGGGCCCCGAAAGATCGTAAAGACTGGCAAGAATGATTTCGTCGGCGGCGTCCGCCTGTTTGATAAACGGCATTGGCATGCCGGTTGCCATTGCCGCCACCGTTCCTGCCTTCAAAAAATTACGTCGTGAAATGTACATGACTTGTTTGCCCCGCCGGCGATGTTGTTGCGTCAATCGCAGGTATGAGGCTGCAAAGTATGTGCCATGCCTCCTTGACTTTGCTGGGCCCTAGTTTGCTGGATCGTGACAACAAATTGGGCAGTCGAAAACAAAAGTACGTTTTGACGACGCATTTTTGCGCAACGATAAGCAGAGTTTTGGCAATTTGGTCGGTCAGGAGAATTGCCCACCGCCACAATTTCACGTGTCCCCGTTCCGGCATGGGGACACCCTTATGGACATAATGAGTGGGAAGTCTTGGAGAGATAGCTATCTCCCCTTAGCGGCGTGCAGAGGGTCCATTTCGGTCAGGTCCGGTTTTCAACAGCACCAATATTCCAATGTCCGCCGAGGGTCCGGTTACCGCCCGAAACTCTCCGTGAAAGCTGACATTCCGGATCGGCAGCGGAGTGCCAAATGCGGTCATTCGATGATTGAATGGAGGGATTTGGGACCCTATTGGTGATGCAAGCTCGTCGTGCGTCCTGCGACGGTGCTTCGACAGAGTGACTCCGTACAGCTGACCTTAGGAGCGGATCAAACTGCAGTTCGGCGTCGACTACCAGCCCCCGGGTGCCGAGTCATGGCATATTTTATGCGTTGCAGGGTTCAGTACATACTCCGGATGCGGCGCCGTGCGTTCTGTGGATCCTTGGCTAACACACTAGTGGTCGAATGGCGTTGATCGGCGTTGGGTCCACTATGAGCGGTGGAGTACAATGCAATCCTGGTCATTTACGACCGAATCCTATCCAGATCATCGCCGATCCGAGGCTTGGCGCCACGTACTCAGTAAACTCTCGATTGAGGCGCGTGGCTCCATCGAAGCAAGAGGCGTTTTTGCGACCGCGCGGGCGATTGAATCGCCCCTTGGTATCGTGTTCGCCCAGATCGCCTCCGGGCCTCAGCGGCTTTGTTACAGCGACGATGCGGGAACCATTTGGCTAGCGTTACATTGTGAGGGAGCGGCGTCGATGCAGCGTGGCGGTCAGCCGGCGCCGCTCGAGATCGGGGATATTGTCTACGGGATTGGTGGAGCGGCTGCAGAACTACGCTTCGGGACGAATTTTCGCCAGTTGTTGGTGCGGGTGCCGCGCGCCGCTGTCGGAGCGCGTCTCGTCGGTCGGCTCGCCGCCCGAGTCGGACACCTTTCGGGCCATGACGGGTTGGCACGCGTCTTCGCTCAATTACTCGCGTCTGTCGCTGACACGATTAATACGCTGGATGTGGACGCGATCAGGCCGATCGAGATCGCGCTCACCGAATTTCTCGCTGCTAGTCTCGCGGCGCACAGCCAGGACGGGATGCTGACCTGCGCGACCGCGTCGCAGACGGCGACGTTGCATCGCATCTGTCAAACCATCGAGGGGCGGCTAGCAGATCCCATGCTTGCCGTGGCGGACGTGGCCGTGAGCGAAGGCCTGTCGCTACGCCATTTGCAAAAGCTGTTCGAAGCGGCGGGCTCCAGTTTCGGTGACTATGTGCGACAACGCCGCCTTGAGCGGTGTCGCCTCGATCTGATGAATCCCCTCTACACGGGGGATTCGGTCACCTCAATTTGCTTTCGTTGGGGCTTCAGCGACACGTCCGGCTTTAGCCGGGCTTTCAGTGAGCGTTTCGGCCAGCCGCCGCGGCGGTATCGCCGCAAGATCGCCAGTGCGATTCCCGAAGGCGTTCGCATGCAGATAGCGCGCGGTTGGCCACTGGGCCTTGACCATCGAAACACGCCGCTCAAGGTCCGGCGGTCCCAGACGGCGGTTGTGCTTCGGAATGGATCGGCGCGAACGAGCGGACTGATCGCCACACTACAGCGATCTAAGCGCTATCATTTGCCGGTTACGGACAACACCGTTCATTGGGGTTATTTCAGCCACGCATTGCGGCCAGTGCTCGAGGTGAATTCGGGCGATATCGTCACGGTGGAGACGCTCACTCAACACGCTTACGACGACTATGAGCGGATGATCAAAGGCGATCCTGGCGCGGAGAGCGTGTTTCATTGGTCGCGACAACGTAAGAATGTCGATCGGCGCGGTGCCGGGCCCGTCGACGCGTCGATTTATGGTCGGGGCGCCGGCGAAGGGTTCGGCGTGCATCTCTGCACCGGGCCGATCGCCATCAATGGCGCGCTACCCGGCGATCTAGTCGAAGTACGCATTCTCGATTTGCATACCCGGCCCAGCGCGAGCCCCACGTATCAAGGCTCGGCCTTTGGCAGCAACGCCGCCACTTGGTGGGGCTTCCATTACCACGAGCTTCTGACCGAGCCGCGCCCGCGGGAAGTCGTCACTATCTACGAAATCTCCCGGGGCAGCGCCACTGAGATAGCAACTGCTGTCTACAGCTTTCGCTGGACGCCGCAGACCGACCCGTTTGGCGTGATTCACCCCACGATCGATTATCCCGGCGTTCCGGTCGATCACGCGACCATCGACAAGCGAAGCGACGTGCTGAAGGGAGTTGAGATACCGGTGCGTCCGCATTTCGGGGTCATCGGCCTGGCGCCGCGCGAAACCGGGATCGTCGATTCGATCCCGCCGAGCTATGCCGGCGGCAATATCGACAACTGGCGCGCCGGCAAGGGCGCGCGCCTCTATCTTCCGGTCTCGGTTGCGGGAGGGCTGCTGTCGGTCGGCGATCCGCATGCGTCCCAGGGCGACTCTGAACTGTGCGGAACGGCGATCGAATGCTCGCTCACCGGCGAGTTCCAACTCATCCTGCATCGGCGTGACGATCTCGCCGGCACTAAGCTTGGCCGACATCAACTATCCGCTGCTCGAGACCGCCGACGAGTGGGTCGTGCACGGCTTCAGTCACGCGAACTATCTCGCCGAACTGGGCAAACGGGCGCAAAGCGAAGTCTATGAAAAATCGTCGCTCAACTCGGCCATGAAGGACGCGTTCCGGAAAGCGCGGCGCTTTTTGATGACGGCGCACGGTCTCTCCGAGGACGAAGCGATTTCGCTGCTCTCGGTTGCGGTGGATTTCGGCGTCACCCAAGTGGTGGACGGGAATTGGGGTGTTCACGGTGTTATCCGCAAAAGCCTGTTTGCCGACGGTCGGCCGTCGGTTTTGGCGAAGTGAGGGCGGCCTGCGCGCTGCCGGGCATGATTACGAAACGTCCAGGCTGCCTAAAATTTGCCAGCGAACCGACTGCCGAAATTTATTGTTCACCTGGAGGCAAGTGTCGCCGGCATCTTCGCTCCTAATCTGGTACGCGTGCGATGCAGCCGTTGTGCATCAATGCAGAGAGACCCAAAGGAGTCGCTTGATGCTGAGAAGCTTGATCAATGCTATGCGCGGCGCAGGGGAGATGCTCCCGAACCAGCGTTTATTTCACATCATCGTCGCTGTCGCCAGCGTGATCGCGGTCGTTGTGCCGGGGATCGCGCGCGCGGACGCGCCGATGGCGCCGGCCGCGTGCAAGGACCTGCAAACCAAATATCCGGGCTTGAAGGGCAAGACCCTAGTTGACGCCGTCAATCCCCACACGCCCGGCTATGAAGCGCTCGACCCGAAGGACCCGAGCAAGTACATCGGCTTCGACATCGATCTTGCCGAAGCACTCGGGAATTGCCTCGGGTTCAGCCTGACTTACAAGCCGGTTGTCTTCGCCGCCTTGCTCGCCACGCTTCAAGCGGGCCAGGCGGACATCGTCATTTCCGATATCTATGCCACGCACCCGCGCGCCAAGGCAGCCGACTTCATCACCTATTCCAAGGTCTTCGACGGCGTCCTAGTCGTGAAAGGAAATCCCAAAAATATCACTGGCATCAACACCAGCATGTGCGGCGACATCGCGGCGGAAAATACCGGCTTCGTTGAGGTGCCGTTGGTACAGGGTCTCGCCGATCCGTGCAAAGCGGCAGGAAAGCCGGTGCCGACCCTGCAGCTTTACGACAATAACGCAAATTGCATCCAGGCGGTGCTGGCTGGCCGGGCCGACACGTACGTCAACGACGTCAATACCGTTGATCAGGCGGTGAAGGCCTATCCCGACAATCTTGCCAAGGCAGTGGCGGTCACACTGCCGTATTCGGTCGGCATCGCGGTTGCAAAGACCAATCACGAGCTTCGCGATGGCGTCATGGCGGCGCTCATCGCGTTGCAAAAGGCGGGCGTCGAGAAGGAACTCCTACAGAAATGGTCGCTCGGCGTCGACAATGAAGAGGCACCTCAACTTTTGACCGACTGATGGGTCTGTTCTTCCATTATCTAAGCCTGCCGTACCTGCTCCAGGGCATCGGTGTCACCCTCGAGGTGACCGGCCTGGGGCTGGTCGGTGGGTTGATTCTAGGGTTGGTGCTGGCGACCATGCAACTTAGTCGCTTTCGAATTCTCGCTATCTTCGCCCGCACATATGCGGTGATTTTCCGCGGCACGCCGCTGATCCTGCAGCTTGTATTTGTGTACGACGCCCTGCCCTATATCGGAATCAAACTGAGCCCGATCGTCTCGGCAGGGCTCGCGCTTTCCGCCAACGAGGCTCCGTTCATCGCCGAGATTCTGCGCTCCGGGGTGCGCGGCGTCGAACCCGGCCAGGTCACGGCGGGCCAAGCGCTCGGCATGACACCGTTGGTGCTGATGCGCCACGTCATCGCGCCGCAAGCAATTCGCGCCATGGTTCCGGCTCTCGGCAACGAGACGGTGACCGCGCTAAAAAATTCGTCGCTCGCCTCGGTTATCGCGGTGCAGGAACTAACCCTTCGCAGCGAGCAGCTTGCCTCCTCGACGTTCGATTTCTTCTCGATTTTTTTTGCCTCCGGCCTGATGTATCTGGCATTGACCGGGGCGTTCAGCGTATTCCAGTTGGTCATCGAGGTATTGCTGGATCTCGACCGGCCGTCACTGCGCGATCGGCTGTTGCGTCTTCTGCCGTGGCGCTTCGAGAGCGAAACGCCGGCTGCCGTTGTGCGGCTACCGTCAGGCACGATTGTAACCCGGATCGCGCCTGAGCCCTTGCCGCCGCGTGGCGCGGCTTCATCGTCGGCGCCGGATCGCGCGGCGCGTTCAGCGGCGCTCGAGCGGCGAGTTGTTACCGTCGACGTTCGCGACCTTCACAAACGCTATGGCACGCATGCCGTTCTGAACGGTTTGAGCCTGACTCTTCGCGCCGGCGAGGTCGTCGCACTGCTCGGCCCCAGCGGGTCCGGCAAGAGCACGCTGCTTCGCTGTATCAACCGGCTCGAGACCTGGGATTCCGGCGTTGTTCTAGTCGGCGGTCATCGCCTCGGGTATCGCGAGGATGGAAAGCCGTTGGCGCCCCGGGACGTGGCACACGAACGGGCCAGCGTCGGCGTCGGTATGGTGTTCCAGCAATTCAATTTGTTTAGCCATCTCACGGCGCGCGAGAACGTGGCCGGGCCGCTGCGTTGGGTACATGGCATGTCAAAGGCGCAGGCGGACCGCCGCGCGCGCGAATTGCTGGATCGCGTCGGACTGACTGATCGCGCCAACGTACTACCGCGGCATCTTTCGGGCGGACAGCAGCAGCGTGTCGCGATCGCGCGGGCGCTGGCGCCGAACCCGACCGTTCTGCTGCTCGATGAGCCGACATCGGCACTCGATCCAGAGTTGGTCAATGAGGTACTCGAAGTGATTCGCCGGTTGGTTCACGAGGAACGTCTCACGATGATCATCTCCACTCATCAGCTCCGCTTCGCAGAGGAAGTTGCCGATCGCGTGGTGTTTCTCAGCGATGGCATGATCGCCGAGGAAGGGTTGGCGCACGATGTATTGACGCGACCGCGGCATCCGCTGACGGCGCGGTTCCTCCAAATCATCGACGCCGACGACGCCATCGACGGGCCGGTGGCCGGTCTGCAAGCATCTTGAGCGTGATTGCGCTCGGCCGATTTTGCGGAGGTTATTCATGAGCCATCACACCCTCCCCGTTTCTCCGGCCACCGTGCATTGGGGATATTTCAGCAAGGCGGTCGCGCCTGCCCTGACCCTGCGTTCTGGCGACAGCGCGACGATCGAGACCCTGACCCATCATGCCGGCGACGATTACGACCGTATGATCGCCGGCGATTCGGGTGCCGAGAGCGTCTACTTTTGGACACGGGACCGGAAAGCGGTGGCCCGGCGCGGCGCTGGCGCAACGGAGGGGCCGTTCGAGCGCGGCGCAGGGGAAGGGATAGGCGTTCACCTGCTGACCGGTCCGGTGGCAATCGAAGACGCCGAACCTGGCGATGTCCTGGAAATCCGCATTCTCGACGTCCGGACGCGCCCGTGCCGTCATGCACCGCATGCGGGCCGCTGTTTCGGCTCCAACGTCGCCGCATCCTGGGGCTTCCAATACGGGGATTTGATTGAGGAGCCGAGGCCGCGCGAAGTAGTCACCATCTTCGAGCTAGACACGTCGGGAGAACCGTTCGCGCGCGCCGTCTACAATTATGTCTGGACGCCCCAGACCGATCCCGACGGCATTTTACATCCGACCGTCGACTATCCGGGCGTGCGCGTAAATCACGACACGATCCACCGGCGCGACAATATCCTCGCCAACGTCAAGGTTCCCGCGCGGCTGCATTTCGGCACGATGGGCCTTGCGCCGTCCGAAGCCGATTTTGTTAGCTCCATCCCACCCAGTTACACCGGCGGTAATATCGACGATTGGCGGATCGGCAAGGGCGCGCATATGTACTATCCGGTGGCCGTCGCAGGCGCTTTTTTCTCGGTCGGCGACCCGCATGCTGCGCAAGGCGACAGCGAACTCGGCGGCACGGCGATTGAAACGTCGTTGACGGGCGATTTTGAATTTACGCTGCACAAGCGGCGCAATCTCGGGGACACGGCACTCGAGGGTTTGACACATCCGATGTTGGAGACGGATCAACAATGGTCAGTCTACGGCTTCACCTTTCCGAATTATTTGGCCGAGCTTGGAACCAACGCCCAAACGGCGGTCGGGCAACATTCGAGCCTAGACAGGGCGATGCGCGACGCTTATCGCAAGCTGCGACGCTTTTTGATGACGGTGCATCACCTGAGCGAGGATGAAGCAATCGCGCTGATGTCGGTGGCTGCGGATTTCGGCGTTACCCAGGTGGTCGACGCCAACTGGGGCGTACACGGCTCGATCCGCAAGAGCATTTTCGCCGAACGTTAGATCCGAACGAGGAGATCGACCATGCAGTTCCACATGATCGCGGGGGGACCGCGGCCAGTGGCGCCGTTCAGTCACGCGGTCGAGACGGACGGGTTTGTGTTTGTCACAGGGCAGATGCCGGATTCGCCGGCAGCACCGGGGGTTCTTCCCGACGGCATCGTCGACCAGACCAGGACCGTCATGGCAAATCTGCGGACGGTGTTGGCTGGGCTCGGCTTGGGCTTCGAGCATGTCATTATGGCCCGCATCTACCTGGCCCGGTTCAAGCAGGACTACGCCGCCATGAACGACATCTACAGGAGCTATTTCGTCGATGGCCGCCTTCCGGCACGTACCTGCGTTGGCGTCACAGGTCTAGCATATGACGCGTTGATCGAAATCGACCTCGTCGCACGACGACCTACCTGATCCCGCCACTTTCATCAGTGTGTGGCGTCAAAATGCTGGTAATACCGAAAAGCAATCCCACGCCCTTAGTACCCAAAATCTATCTCGCACAGCGAGAGCGCTTCATCGACGACTTGCGCGAGGCCGGGGTACCGGAGCGAATGAGCGCCGACAACGTCCGGGGCGCTCAATGTCCGGAAAGGGTAAACAGCTCCGATAATCCAATGTCCGGTTACCCCTCAGAGACTCCCCGTGAAAGCTGATATGCCGGATTGGCAGCGGTGCTAGAAGCCGACTTTGACGTCGCGCTCGCCAAACGCCTGACTTTTGCCGAAAGCGCAAGCTTCTTGGCGGCTAGGAGAAGGTCGTGCGCCGTTGCCACGGCATGACCAGCCGCTCGATCAAGGCTAGCGATCCGTAGAAGAACCAACCGACGATGGCGGCGACAACCAGCCCAGCCATGGACTGTTTGAGCGACAAAACCTGCCAGGAGTTCCAGATCAGATGGCCGAGGCCGTTATCGGCGATCAGGAACTCGACCGCGATCGTGCCCAGGAGCCCAAGCCCGACCGACAATCGTAACCCGTCCATTAGCGTCGGCGTGATCGCGGGCAGCGTCACCATCAGATAGAGGTGGCGAGGTCCCGCGTTGAAATTTCGCGCGACATCGCGATAGATCGGCTCGATGTTCATGGCTGCGCCCATGCTGGTAATGAGCATGGTGAAGAACGGTCCGAGCGCGATCATGAGAATGTTGGACGTGTCGTTGAGGCCGACGAGAATCAGTACCAACGGAAACAGCGCGATGCGCGGCACGTTGTAGAACACCACAAAAATAGGATTGAGCACGATGCCGACCCAGCGGAACAGGCCCATCGTCAAGCCGATGAACACCCCCGGAATGGTGCCGACCGCCATGCCGATAAGGAAGCGTTCGATCGTCGCCCAGGTATCGCCGGCCAAGTCGGCGTTGCGGAACAGATCGACGATGGTCGCCACCACGACGGTCGGCGCGGGCAGGATGCGCACGTCGATCCAGTGAAGCCGCGCCGCGACCTCCCACGCAATCAGCAACACGATCGGGCTAGTGATCGACACAAGGCGCTCCAGCGGTGCCCGCGCGCCAAACCCGCGCCGCGTCGAAACGCGTGCCCGATTGCCGGACGCCCGATCCGCCGATTCAAGTTGCAACTCAGCCATGCCTTGCCTCGATGGCGGCGTTCGCCGACAGCACTTCCTCGCGCAACGTGTCCCAGACCTGCGCGCGCGCCGCCATGAAATCGGGATTGTTCCGTAGCTCCAGCGCGTTGCGCGGCCGCGGCAGCGAAATGTCGTACACCGCCTTGATGCGGCCGGGACGGTGACTCATGACCGCGACGCGATCGCCGAGCACGATCGCCTCGTCGAGACTATGGGTGATGAAGATCACCGTCTTCGACGAACCCTCCCACAGGCGCAACAGATCCTCTTGGACCAGCATCTTGGTCTGCTCGTCGAGGCTCGCGAGCGGCTCGTCCATCAACAGCACGGCCGGATCGTTGGCGAACGCGCGGGCCAGATTGACGCGCTGGCGCATACCGCCGGACAGCTGGCGCGGATACGCGCGCGCGAAATGCTCGAGCCCCAGTTTGGTCAAATAGCCATGCGCGATACGCTCACGCTGCCGGCGCGGAATGCCGCGCACCGTCAGACCGAACGCGGCGTTGTCGAGCACGGTCAACCAGGGAAACACGCCCTGTTCCTGAAACACCATCGATTGTAGCGGCCGGCCGTCATGCTCAATCTCGAATGCCACCGAGCCGTCGGTCGGCTGCTCGAGGCCGGCGAGGATGCGGAGCAACGTTGTCTTGCCGCAGCCGCTGGGGCCGACAATGCAGAGGAACTCGCCTTGCCGGACGGCCAGATCGACCGCCGACAGCGCCTCGACGCGCTGGCTGCCATCGAAAATCTTGCCCAGGCCGCGAATGAGGATGCCGCCGGACTTGGACGGCGACTCGCGCTGCGCGTCGATGCCGCTTCGCGGCTGCGCTGTTCGATCGTCATGATGGTTATGCACTGACCTGAATGATTGAAGCGCCAAAGATTCGAATTGTCGAGCCGGATGCTTCGCGCCCATAATTCGCTGCAAGGAGAATTGGAAGCGCGGCATGGGCGAGAGTCGTATTAGGCCTCGGCACCTCGCATACCTTGATGTTGAACGAGGACCCCGCTGGATTGGCAAAAGAACATCGACCTCGATAAGGGGCGCGGTCCGCCAATCTCCTGATCGACGAGCACGGCAAGCCCCGGCTTTATGACGAGCTGGTGGCCGAGCGCGCCGCCTCGGTCGCGCCCTACCTGACGCCCGAGCGCTGGCGCGCATCGGAACAGGGCGCGCAGCGTGCGCTGGACCGGCTCGCCGATACCTTAGCCTCGACCCCGCTCGACGCGGTGATCGTCGTCGGCGACGACCAGAAGGAGCTGTTCGCCACGCATAATCTTCCCGCGATGTTGATCTATTGTGGCGAAACCATTCCGCTGCGTCCCTGGCGGGCGCCGCCGAACTATCCGCAATGGCTGTCGGATGCGTGGGCCAAGCATTACGGCGAGGGCAATCGCACGATGCCGGTCGCGGCGGCGCTGGCGCGGCATATCGTCGAGCATCTGATGGAAAACGAATTCGACCCCGCCGTCGCCGAGAATTTGCCCGACGGCGAAGGCGAAGGACATGCCTTCGGCTTCGTTCACACGCGGCTGATGAAGCACAAGATAGTGCCGATGATCCCGGTGTTCCTCAACACCTTCTATCCGCCGAATCAGCCGCGCGCGCGTCGCTGCTTCCGCCTCGGCGAAGAGATCGGCCGGGCCGTCGCCTCATTCCCCGAGGATTGCCGCGTCGCCGTCGTCGCATCTGGCGGCCTCAGCCATTTTGCGCTGGACATCGCGCTCGATCGGCTGGTGATCGACGCCTTGCGCGACAAGGACACCGACGCGCTGCTGTCGATCCCCTTCGCGAAGCTGCAATCCGGCTCGTCCGAGATCCTGAATTGGATCGCGATGCACGGCGCGATCCGGCATTTGAATTTCGATTGGTGCGACTATTTCCCCGGCTACCGAACGCTGGCGGGAACGGGCACCGGCCTTACCTTCGGCGTGTGGCGATAATCCGGCGGGAGAGCGAACTTGTCTTATTGGACGGAAATGCTGGGCGGCCAGGTCCGCTACCTCAAGGTCGGCGCAATCGAAACGCGGCTCCTCGAGGCGAATAGCGGCGGCGGCCCGTTGATTCTGATGCTGCACGGCGCCGGCGGCCATGCCGAGAATTTCGTCACCAATGTCGTGCCGCTGTCGAAGGCGGGGCACGTCGTCGCGCCCGATCTTTTGGGCCACGGACTCAATTCGCGTCCGCCCGGCACTGTCTATACGTTCCGCGGCGTCATCGACCACGTAAAGCAACTGATCGACACGTTGGGCGCGCGACGCGTGAATGTGATGGGCTTGTCGCTGGGCGGCATGATCGCGGCGCATGTCGCGCGGGAATGCAAGGACAAGGTCGAAAAGGCGGTGCTGATCTGCCCGGTCGGCCTCGCGCCGGACGCCGAGACCGAAGCCGAGCTGCATAAATCCATGGCGGCGATGGTCGACAACAACATCGCCGGATTCGACGACGGCGAGCCGGCGATCCGCAAGAAGATCACCATGCTGGTGCACGACCAGAAGGATTTTCCCGAAGAGATGATCGCGACGCGTCTCGTGATGTACGCCCAACCCGGCGCCAAGGAAACGATGAGCGCCGTGCTTCGCGATCTATACAAGGCGCGGCGCGACTATATCGTCGGCGCCGACGTGCTGAAGGACATTGCCGCGGACACGCTGTTCGTCTGGGGCCGTAAGAATTTCGGCTCGCTCGCCGCCATCGAACGTGCGAGCAAGCTCGTGAACCGGGGCGCGCTGAAGATACTCGACGAAAGCGGCCACTGGCCGCATGTCGTCGAGCGCGACGCATTCCAACAGGTCGTATTGTCGTTCTTCGGGGAGAACCGCCAATGAGCCTACGTTTCCGCTTCGCCATCGCCGCGATCGCGCTGGTCGCAATCGGCACTCATCACGCACGTGCCGCCGACAATGCGGCGAAGGCCATCGTGCGCTTTTCCCTCAATCCCGTGATCACGGGCAATCTGCCGATCTTCATCGCGATCGACAAAGGCTATTTCGCGGAACAGGGTATTGATCTGAAGCTGACGAAATATGGTGGCTCGTCGGTGACTCAGATGCCCTTGGCGGCGCGGGGCGATCTCGACATCACGGTGATGGTCGCCGGCCCCGCGCTCTTCAATCAAAAGACCGAAGGGTTCGACCTTAGGATCCTCGCCTCGATGCAGCAGACCCATCCGGGCTGGGCCGACGGCGAATTTGTCATGGTGCGCAAGGACCTCTGGGATTCGGGTGCGGTCCGCAAACTGGCCGATCTTAAGGGCCGGCAAGTCGACGGCGGACCGGACGGCTCGCCGATCAGCTTCGTGTTGAATCTGGCGTTGGCGAAGGCCGGCCTCAAGCGTTCGGACGTGGTCTATACGAAGCAATTCGCGACGCCGCCCGACTGGATCGCGGGGTTACGCAATCGTTCCGTCGACACGTTGGCGGCGGCCGATCCCGTCGCCACGGTGCTGGAGATTCAGGGATATGGCAAGAAACTGGCCTCGGACCAGGACGTGGCGCCATGGCTGCAGATCAGCTTCCTGATCGCCTCGGAAAAATACGTGCAGGAGCATCTCGCCACCGTCACCGCCTTCCTCAAAGCCTATTTGAAGGCGGCGAAGGACATCGACGCCTCGGGCGGAAAATGGACGCCCGAATTACTGAAAGAAATGGCGAAGTGGACGCAGATTCCGGAGGCCGATCTCCAGCATATCTCCGGCCCGTCCTATTATGGCCAGTTCGGTTTGATCAGCAAAGTTTCGCTGAACCGGCAGCAGGATTATCTGGTTGGGCTCGGCCAGGTGAAGGATAAGATCGACGTCGACGCCCTCGTCGACGAGGGGCCGCTGATGGCGGCGCGAAGCGAGATGGGCATTCACTGACGCCAGGGCCTTTTCATCATGTTGGCGTGTTTCACTTCACCCGTATTTTATTTCGGCGCGGTCAGCAGCGGCTGGCCAACCCCGAGCGACAACTATCTCGCGGCGGAAGCCGACCGGTCGATGACGACGGCGCTCGACCAATTCAAGCTGGCCGACGAACTGGGCTATGACTGGGTCGGCCTCACCGAACATCATTTCGGCCCCTTTTCGCTGACGCCGAACCCAACGGTGTTCGCCGGCGCCATGACGCAAGTCGTGAAGCGCGCCAAGATCGCGCTGCTCGGTTCGCTGATTCCCATGCTCAATCCGGTGCGCGTCGCCGAAGAAGTCGCGATGCTCGACACGATGAGCAAGGGCCGCATCATTGCCGGCATGCTGCGCGGCACGCCGAACGAAAACGTCACCTACAACATGAATCCGTCGGAATCGCGGGCGCGCTTCGAGGAAGCGTTAACGTTGATTCGCGAAGCCTGGACGCAGAATCAGCCGTTCGGTTGGCAGGGACGTTATTTTTCGTTTCGTTCGATCGCGGTGTGGCCGCGCCCGGTGCAGCAGCCGCACCCGCCGATCTATATGTCCGGATCGAGCCCGGAGTCCGCCGTCTTCGCCGCGCGGCAGCGCGTCAACGTGGCCATGGCGGTGACGACGTTGCCTCTTGCCACCGAGGCGGCGCGGCTGTACCGCGAAGAGGCGGCCCGAATTGGCTGGCAGCCGCAACCGTCCAATGTTCTGTATCGGCTCGGCTTCCACGTCGCGGACAACGACGCGCAGGCCGCCGCCGATTTCGAAGCAAGCCATGCGCGGCGCCAGCGCGGCAGCCCCGTCCTGGCCAATCAGGCGCTGGAAGCGGCGATCGCGGGGACGGGCTATTACGGCACCGACTACGCCAACCAGCGCGCGCGCAATCGCCGCACCGCGACCCTGGCGGATCGCGTCGAGCTGGGCCAAATGATGATCGGCGGCCCCGAGACGGTCGTGGCGCAAGCGAACCGCATTCGCCATCAAATTGGCGCCGGCGTTTTCGATTTGATACCGGCCTTCGAGCTCGGCGAGCGCACGCTTCATTCGGTCGAGCTATATGCTCGCAAGGTTCTTCCCGAACTGCGCGACTAAAGGGAACCCGAACGATCGTTCAATCTTGTTCTCGATCCAATGGAAGCAAGCGCGCACCCCGAACGCCTGGTGTCGGAGTTCCGCTTTGGGTCCAGGCTGTGTGGAAACCCGCTGATCTGGTAGGTTGATTCCGGTCTACGGAGGTCGGGATGAAGCGCTTTATTGAGGGCGAGGACCGCCGGCAAGCAATGCTGCTTCCTGATTATCTCGACGACTATGTGGCCGCGGACAACCCGGTTCGGGTGGTTGAGGTGTTCATCGACGAACTCGATCTCGCGGCCCTGGGTTTTGCGGGCATGGTGCCCTTGCCGGGTGGCGGCGGTCCAGAACATCTTGCTCGCCGCGCATGCGCTAGGGTTAGGGGCTACCTGGAAGACCGGCGGCGCCGCATATGATCCGTCGGTCAAGAGCGCCCTCGGCCTTGCGCCGACGGCTCAGGTCGTCGGCTTCATTTTTTGCCTTATCTTAAATTTTTGGAGATGCTGGATTATGATAAGAGCACTTATGCCCATTGCACGGGAAAACGCCCAAGAATGACCCGACAACATTCGAGAGACACATTTCGATCGGGTAGCGAGCAAATAATATGCGCCAATCCTATTTTACCATGGAGATGTACCCAGAGGATGCGCGTCTTCACGCCTGGAAGAACGCGCTCGCTAAGGTAGCGCTCTCCGTCCGCAAGCTCGACCTCACTTTCGATACCTTCGGAACGGCAATCTCGGTTGTCACGAACAAGGGACTTACCTTTACCCGAATCGCCGCCTGCGCCCAACAAATCTCATTCGACCGCAAGAGCGGCGACGCGGTCTGGGTCGGGGCGCTTCTGTCCGGGAGGGCGACCATCGCAAACGAAGCGACCTCGCTCAATCTGGGCCAAGGCGACGTCGTATATGGGCGCTTCGACTCGGAGGTCAGTCTCCACATTAAGGAGAACTGTCAGATTCTCTTCGTCGAGGTGCCCAGCGACATAATCAAAGCACGGCTAATTTCTCCGCAGGTTCCGCGTGTCGCCAAGTTCGCCACCGAACGCGGCATCGGACATGTGACTTTTGGTCTATTGGCGGCACTTGCGGAGACCATAGGCAAGGTCGAAGCTGGCGAGATCTGGGCGATTGAAACCTCGACCGTGGAACTTTTGGCATCAATTTTGGTCAGTGCCGCGCTCACGGAACCCCTTACCGGATCCTCGACTACCACCACCGCCACTCTCTACCGCATCTCACAAGTCATTGAGACGAAGCTCGCCAATCCCGACCTCGCACCTTGCCACATCGCCGAAGGGTGCGGGATATCGACCCATTATCTCCAGAAGCTCTTCAGAGCGGCGGGAACGAGCTTCCGCCAGACCGTGCGCAAACGAAGGCTGGAACGATGCCGCGCCGACCTTACCAATTCAATGTATGCGCACCTCTCGATCTCCGACATTGCCTTTCGCTGGGGTTTCAACGATGCGGCGCATTTCAGCCGGACCTTTCATGAGGAATGGGGCATTTCACCGCGCGAATGCCGCCGCCGCGAGGGTGCGGACGGAGCTCGGCCGCCGCGCCGTTTTCAGCGTGGCTGGGCCGATGGCGAGGAAGAACTCCTAGCCGCCGGCGGCATGCTGAGCGGTCGTGGCATCGTGCAGCCGCACCAACTCGACTTTCGGGATGCCGCCGTCACAGCTCTGCCGGGCAAGTCGCGTCCGCCTGCCGTGTCGACCGACGCGAATGACGGAAAACCGCGCCACCACTACCTTGCTGCCAGTACGGAGACCATCCATCGCGGTTTTTTCAGCAAGACATTGAAACCGGTGCTCGAAATAAATTCGTGCGACATCGTAACCATTGAGACATTGTCGCCCTTCTCCAGCGGCATCGACGGCATTATCCTGGGGTCGAGGAGCGGAGCTCCCGCTTTCGGCTATGGACAGGGAGCCAGGCTCCAGATCTGCACCGGCCCGATCGGGGTCCGCGACGCCATGCCGGGCGATGTGATCGAGTTGCGCATCCTCGACATCCAGCGGCGTGTGGACAAAGGCTCCGCCGGGTCCTATGGCGTAAACGCGGCCGCGCGCTGGGGATTTCAATATAATCAGTTACTTAGCGAACCCAAGCGGCGTGAGGTGATGACCCTCTACAGGGTCGACGGGGTCGAGCCCGGTGCACACGCCCGTGCAGTGCGCAGCTTCCCGTTGGATCTGATGGGTGCGGACCGCGATGATGAAGGCGGCAGCTGCAGTGAGGCCTTCAAACGCGTCGCCATTCCCGTGCGGCCACACTTCGGCATAGTCGGACTGGCGCCAAAGGAGGCGAACGTCGTGGATTCGGTGCCGCCGGCGTATTTTGGCGGCAATCTCGACAACTGGCGCGTCGGCAGGGGAGCGTCCGTCTACTTGCCGGTCTCGGTGCCGAGCGGGCTCTTGTCGATCGGTGATCCCCATATCGCGCAGGGCGACGGTCAGATTTCCGGAACGGCGATCGAATATTCCCTGACTGGGGATTTTGAGATCGTCCTACACAAGAAGCGGGACGCCGCCGACCAAAAACTCCGCGACCTGAACTACCCGCTCATCGAGACGCCAGAAGAGTGGGTGATACATGGCTTTAGTTTTCCGAACTATCTCGCGGAGCTAGGGGACAAGGCCAGATCGAACGTCTATCGGACGAGTTCGCTCGACTTCGCCATGGAGGACGCCTTCCGTAAAACGCGGCGCTTTCTGATGAAAGTTACGGGCCTCAACGAGGACGAAGCCATCTCGCTGATGTCCGTCGCCGTGGACTTCGGTGTTACACAGGTCGTTAATGGCAACTGGTGTGTACACGCCATCGTGCGGCGATCGCTGTTCGATCATTGACGGCCGTTCTTGGGTGAAGCCCAAATTCAGACCGACTCGGCGCCTGCGATGCGAACCTACCGAATGCGGGTCTTACTTGCATATTGAGGCAGGCCTGGCCGGGTATCTTCGTATCTTCCACGTCCGCATTTTTTTCCGCGCTCGACGGTTTGCGCCGTGAGCCAATGGTTTGCGTTCCGCTGGAGGTCGCATTTTGGTACGGCAGGAAACAAGATGGGCGCGCGCTTTAGTGAGACGTTCCGTCTCAACAACTGGAGTGCGATGAAATGGTAAGGACGGTGTTTGTGGAACGTACTGGTGGGCCGGAAATGATGCAAATTGTTGAAGTCGATCCGGGCACGCCCGGGCCGGGCCAAGTGCGGCTACGCCAGACGGCTGTTGGCATCAATTTTATCGATGTGCACTATCGGCGCGGCACCGCACCGCCGCACGCGATGGCTAAACTGCATTTTCCATTTATCCCTGGGCTAGAGGCCGCGGGTATTGTTGAGGCGGTGGGCCCAGACGTGACTGCATTCAAAGAAGGGGATCGCGTCGGTTACGCCAGCGCCACCGTTACCGTGGGTGCCTATACTGAGGCGCGTCTCTTCGACGCTGCGCGCCTGTTTCCGCTGCTACCCAAGGTCTCCGATGTCGATGCGGCTGCGCTAATGTATCGCGGCGTCACAGTGCACGGTCTGATCCGGTCTTGCTACCGGGTCAAGGCCGGTGAGACCGTGCTTCTCCATGCGGCTGCCGGTGGCATCGGCACCATCCTGGCACAGTGGGCAAGCCATCTCGGCGCCACCGTCATCGGCACAGTCGGCACGGCGGCGAAGGTGGAGCATGCCCGCCGGAATGGCTGCCACGCTGTGATCGTCACCACCGAGGGAGATTTTGTCGAACGGGTCTTGCAGCTCACAGGTGATCGCGGCGTCGATGTCGTGTTCGACGGCGTCGGGGCCGACCTATTCACTGGTTCGTTCCGATGCGTACGCAAATATGGAACGATTGTCTCCGTCGGCCAGGCCACCGGTGTTCTCGATCCCGTCGATCCGGTCGAACTGCAGCATCGCGGCATTTATCTGACCAAGTTCAGCGGCTCGACCTACAACGCCGACGCCGCTGACTATCGGATGCGCGCAGAAGAAGTGATGGATGCCATTGCTGGCGGCGTGTTCAGCACCGGCAGCCACTTAACCTACCGTCTCGATGACATCGTCCAGGCGCACCGTGATTTCGAGGCGAGGCGCACGATGGGGCCGCTCGTCGTCGTGCCGTGAGCGGCACGGTAGCCACCTGAAACGATCAACATTTGGTATGGCTGCGCGCAAGACGCCGTAGGTTTGTCCATGAATTCCTTACAAAACTATGTGTGAGGGGATACAACTCGTGTCGGTGCGAATGTTGCCAACTCCTCAGCGCCGGCTCGCCGCCGCCATTTTTCCTGGCAATGCCGCGCGGGGCGACGTGAGTGTGGAAGTGGCCAGAGGACAACACGCTACCAGTGGCGGACACGAACTGATAACCCTCGGAGGAGTATCAAAGAAATTCAACTCGGGTGGCCGCGAACTGGTTGCACTCAGCACGATCAATCTTGAGGTCCACGAGAACGAATTTCTCAGCCTAGTCGGACCGTCTGGTTCCGGCAAGTCAACGCTCCTGCAAATAGTCGCCGGGCTGATGCAGGCATCCGCCGGCACAGTGAACTTCCGAGGCCGCCCCATTATTGGCCCCCCGGAGGGTATGATCTTCTTGTTCCAGCAATATTCCAAGTCACTGTTACCGTGGCGCGATGTCCGCGATAACGTTGCCTTAGCGCTTGATGGCGCGCCGCTGACTCGCGTCGAGAAGCGCGAGGAGGCCGCCAAGTACCTCAAGATGGTCGGCCTTGACGGCTTCGAGCGTTCCCGGCTTTGGGAGTTGTCGGGCGGTATGCAGCAGCGTGTCGCCATTGCCCGCGCGCTGGCCGCGAAGCCATCTGTGCTGCTGCTTGACGAACCCTTCAGTGCGGTAGATGCCTTAACCCGAATCGATCTTCAAATGCTTGTGCTCGATCTTTGGCACCGGCAAAACCTGACCATCGTCCTCGTAACTCACGATGTCGAGGAAGCGGTGTTCATGTCGGACCGTATCGCGGTCCTTTCCAACCGGCCGACGACGATTGAGGAAGTAGTCGTGAATGACCTGAAACGGCCGCGCGACCCGATAACGACACGTGAAGACCCGCGTTTCCTGTCGCTGCGTCACCATCTCATGGAGCGTCTGTTGAAGCGGCGGCCGGCCTAATGTTGCTGTGGGCCCGCGCCTGGTTCCTCGGTATTGTAAGCATCACCGTACCGCTTTGTGTGTGGGAGGCGGTCTCGCGCACCCATTTGGTCAGCGCGCTCCTATTGCCACCACCGACACATATCTTGGCGGTGCTCGAACACCTGTTCGCCACCGGCGCCGTGCTGCAGCCGCTCGCCTACACTATGACGCTGCTTGCGGTCGGCTACGCCACGGCGAGCGCGCTGGGCGTCGGGTTGGGTGTCGCCATGGGCTATAGCCCGGCTGCGGCGGGGCTGCTCCAGCCATTGGTCGAGCTCATCCGCCCGATCCCGAAGCCAGCCCTTGTCCCACCGCTCTTCCTATTTTTCGGCATCGGCCCGACGACAATGGTTGTGATCGTCGTGCTCGCCGCCTTTTTTCCGGTGCTCATTGCCGCCGCACAGGGGGTCAAGGGCGTCGACAAGGTTCTTATCGATACGGCACGCGTATTCCGCATTTCGCCATTTTCCCTGATCACGAAGATCGTGCTGCCCTCGGCACTACCGATGATCCTGACCGGCATGCGGGTCAGCCTCGCGCTGTCGCTCGCCCTGGTCATTCTTGCAGAGATGATCGCGGGCGAGGCCGGCGTCGGCTACCTTATCCTGGACATGCAGCGCTCCTTCCGCTTCACCGAGATGTATTGCTGGGTGCTGCTACTGGCTGCGATCGGCTATCTCCTCAACCTACTTTTCGAGGCCGCCGAAAAACGAATCATCCGATGGAATGGGCAGTAGACAAATGCGACGGCTGCCAGGCTATCTCCTCATTGCGTTGCTCCTGCTGCTATGGGAGGTGTCTGCGCGCGATGGGCTGGTCGACAGCAGTAACTGGCCGCCGTTCACTGCGGTTCTTGTCGCGTTATGGCACGGCCTCGCATCGGGCGAACTTCTGCCGATGCTCATGACGACGCTACGCCATACGCTGATCGGTTTTGCGATCGGCAGCGCATCGGCCATTCTCTTTGGCTTGGCGTTGGGTGCGTCGCGGGTTCTGCGCGAGCTGTTCAATGCGCCGGTCGAATTGCTGCGTCCGTTGCCGCTCACCGCCATTATTCCGCCGCTTGTGGTCTTTCTCGGCATCGGTGATGCACTCAAGATCTTCGTCGTTGCCTTTGCCACTTTCTTTCCGGTGCTCGTGAGCACACTTGACGGGGCGCGAGCAGCCAACGCTACGCTAATTCAGACGGCACAAACCTTCCGCCTACGGCCACGGCGTGTTGTCACAAGCATCCTGCTGCCGAGCGCGCTGCCCTCAACGTTCGCCGGCCTGCGGACGAGCCTGTCGATTGCCCTAGTCATCGCCATCACGGCCGAAATGCTCGTCGGCGCTGGCGGTCTCGGCTATTTCATCACGCAAAGCCAGTATGCGATGCTGCCGGCTCCGCTTTATGCTTCAGTGGTATGCTTGGCGGTGGTCGGCTTTACGCTTAACGGCCTATTTCTATTGGCCGAACGGGCGATCATCCCCTGGTACTACACGCGACATGATGAAGCCTGAGGACCAAACCCTGCAAGGTTTTGGGGGGCTGGAGGCAAGACCGCACCGGCCACCTCTTCAATATTGGCGACGCAGCGGGACACCGGCCGAGCGCCGAAAGACCCTCGACAGAAGGAAACGGAATTAGGATGGATATCACTAAACGCATAGCGCTGACAGCTCTTGTATCCTTGGCGGCCGCGGCGGCAGCCCACAATGCGTGCAGCGCCGAGCTGCAGACCGTGCGCGTTGGCATGATCAACATAATCGACGATACGCCCCTGCGCGTGGCGCTCAAGCGAGGTTATTTTAAGGACGAGGGGCTGAGCCTCCAACTCAGCCCGGTCAGCGGGGGCGCAGCTGCGATCCCTGGCCTTCTCGGGGGCGCCTTTGACATCATAGACGGCAATTCCGTTTCGACGCTATTGGCGGTGAGCCAAGGGGTCAGGCTCGTCGTGGTGGCCCCGAGCAGCAATATGGAACCCGGTAACGACGTGCCGACGATCATTGGTCGCAAGGATGAGAATTTCAAGACGCCGGCCGATTTCGCGGGGAAAGTGTTCGCCGTTAACAACCGCAACAACATTAATTGGCTCTATGGGCGTGCATGGCTAGAGAAGAAAGGGATCAACCCGCAACCGTCGAGCTTTAAGGAAGTACCCTTTCCGCAAATGTTGGACGCGGTGGTGCGCAAGCAGGTCGACGGCGCTTTCATCGTTGAGCCATTCCAAGTGGCGGCTTTGGCGACGGGCAAAGTGAAGGTAATTGGCTCGCCCTTCATCGACGTTCAGCCGAACGTCGATGTCGGCGAATACGATACGACGGCTGACTACGCGGCTAAGAATTTGGCGATCATTGAGAAGTTCGATCGCGCTTTGCGGCGCGGCATCGATTGGTACAACGACAACCGCCACAATCCCGAGCTATATGGAATAATCTCCTCTTTCACGCGCATCCCATTAGAAACGGTCAAGCACCTCAATCTTCCGGTGCGGCGCCCCAAGTCCAGCCTGGAACAACATCAGAAGACCGCGGATCTGATGCTGGCGCAGGGAATGATCTCAAAGCCGATCGATGTGTCGAAAGTGTTGCTCCCAATCTCGATGAAAGCCGAATAGCCGGGGCGTTCTATCGTTACTGCTGGTGACCGATAGCAATTCTGGCCGGCAAAATGAGGCGTAAACGATGGCTAATTTTCAGCTTACGGATGATTTTTTCGAAAGTTTTGACAGTTCGATCGTTGAGGTGAATCAAGCGGAAACATTGCCGCCACAATGTTACGCTGATCGCGATTTTTTTGAATTCGAGAAGGACGCAATTTTTCGACGCGAATGGCTTTGCGTTGGCCGCGAAGCTTGGGCAAAAAACCCGGGAGACTATTTTACGACTTCGCATATCGGCGAGCCGATCGTTGTCGTACGGACCGGAAGTGGCACGCTCAAAGCCCTGTCGTCGGTGTGCCAGCATCGCGCTATGCTCGTCGCCGAAGGGCGCGGCAATACTCGAGCGTTCCTCTGCCCCTATCACCACTGGTCGTATTCGCTCGATGGTCAACTGGTGGGCGCTCCTGCGATGGAGCAAGCGTGCAATTTCGATAAAACCGCTATTCGCCTCGCCGAATTCAAAGTGGAGGCATGGCTCGGGTTTGTGTTCATCAATTTCGATCTATCGGCGCCGGCGCTCGCTCCACGGCTGACAGCGGTGACGGAGGCCTTGAAGAATTTCGATTTGGGGGCGGCGGATGGATCACCGGCTATGGACGCCGACAAGTTCCCCTGGAATTGGAAGGTTAGCTTCGAGAACCTTAACGATGGATATCACGCGAACCAACTCCATCATGGTCCGGTTCATGATGTGGTTCCCAGCCACTTGTCGGTTTTCCCAAAATTGCCCGCGGACACGGCAGGATATTTCCGCTTCAATGGCTCGACACACCAAGATTTCAGCACGAAATCCGACGCTAAAGGCGGTCCTTCCAATCTTTCCAAAGCTGACTATCGAAGAACGCAATCGCATGATGTTCGCGAATATTCCGCCAAGTCTTTCCCTGGTCATCCGGTCAGACACGATTGCGTTCATCATTCTTCACGCCGAGAATCACGAAACGGTGCTCCATGAGCGTGGTTGGCTGGTCGCGCCGGGTGCAACGCAGCAACCACTGTTCCAGGAACGGCTCATGATGAATGTCGGTACAAATGCGGCGATTGTCGCACAGGACCTGCATGTCGACGCCCTGATTCAGATTGGTGTTCGCTCCCAATTCGCCGCCCGCGGCCGATATTCGTGGCAAGAACAGGCGCAATGGGAATTCAATAACTGGTTAGTCAAGCGATATCGCTCCGAATGGGCAAGGCAGCGTCAGGGCGCTGTCACGGTCCCCGAGCGCCGCTCGAGACAAAGCGTCACGGCGCCGACCGGCCGAGCGGCGGAATGACAGAAGTACTCGCACCGGATTCGCCGTCCCCCGCGCTTGTTACCGCGACCCTAGGCGCCTTTGAGAAAACTGCGGCGCTGCGGGCGGCGATCGAGCTCGATTTTTTTACCGCGATCGCCGAAGGTGCCGATACGGCGGAAGCACTCGCGGATCGCTGCGCCGCGGTCGTTCGAGGTACACGAATTCTTGGCCGATTCGCTCACGGTCCTGGGCTTTTTGCAAAAGCGCAACGGCACCTACAAACTAACACGAGATTCTGCAGCATTCCTCGACCGGCGGTCGGCAACCTATCTCGGGGATCTGGTGAAATTCGCGGCGTCGGCCGAAAAATTTCACCGTTACTTGGATGATCCGGCGGGATGGGTGCGACGCGGTGGCCCGGATGATTTGGCGAATGTCGCTCCAGACAACCCGATTTGGGTCGATTTTGCTGTGGGAATGATGCCGTTGGTTCAGCCTATCGCACGTCAATTTGCCGTGATGCTATGGGAGTCAGGGGCGAGGCCACGACGCGTTCTCGATATTGCCGCAGGACACGGCCTTTACGGAATCGAGATAGCTCGGCGAAATTCCACGGCGAAAATCGTTGCGCTTGATTGGGCCCCGGTTTTGACAGTGGCGCGCAAGAATGCCTTGGCCGCAAAAATTTATGATCGGTACACGACGATTGTCGGCGATGCATTTAGTGCTGATCTTGGGGACGGTTACGATCTTGTGCTGGTGCCGAATTTTCTGCACCACTTCAGTAAGTCGGCCTGCGTCGCCCTGCTGCGCCGCGTTCGCGCGGCACTTACCAAAGGCGGCCGTTTGGCAATTCTGGAATATGTGCCAAATGAGGATCGAGTGTCTCCACCTTTCGCTTCGCTCTTCGCTTTAACGATGTTGACGGGAACACCCGAAGGCGATGCCTACACTGCGAAGGATTTGGAACAGATCTGCCGAGATGCCGGGTTCGCTTCGATCACTTTTCAAGCCGTGGCCTTCACTCCGCAGACCCTTGTCCTTGCCGATGCGCCTTGATTTGGTGTGAGCGTGAGCCATCAGGTTACAGTGGTTCTGGGCGGTACCGAACCCGACGGTGCTGCTGCTCGATGAAGCGACCTCCGCGCTCGATCCGGAACTCGTGAACGAGGTGCCCGACGTCATCCGCCTCGTGCAGGAGGAACGTCTTGTCCATGATCATTTTCACGCATCAACTCCGCTTTGCCGAGAAAGCGATCGCGTCGTGTTCTTAAGCTAAGTCACGATCGCCGACGAGGATTGGCGCATGACGTGCTGGCGCGGCCGCGCCACCCGTTTACCGCCCGGCTTCAGCGCGTATGAAGACCCAGGACGACGCGGCCGAGCCGAAGGTCGAATTACACGCGTCCTAGTCGTATCTGTCGTCCCATTTCCAGGAGGTTATGAATGAAGCGCCACATCCTTCCAGTATCCGCCGCGACCGTGCACTGGGGTTATTTCAGCAAGGTGGTCGCCCCCGCCTTGACGCTGCGCTCTGGCGATGTCGCCACCATCGAGACGCTCACCCATCATGCGGGTGACGATTACGAACGTATGATCGCCGGCGATCCCGGCGCCGAAAGCGTGTTTCTGTGGACCCGCGACGCAAAAGCCGTGGTGCGGCGTGGTGCCGGCCCGACCCGGGGACCGTTCAAACGCGGCGCGGGCGAGGGGGTCGGCGTCCATTTGCTCACCGGCCCGGTCGCCGTCGAGGGTGCGGAGCCCGGCGATGTGCTTGAAGTGCGGATGCTCGACATTTGCGCCCGCCCAAGCCGACATGCCCTCCACGCCGGACGCTGCTTCGGCTCGAACGTCGCCGCGTCCTGGGGTTTCCACTACCACGACCTCATCGAGGAGCCGAAGCCACGCGAGGTCGTGACCATCTTCGAGCTGGATACCTCGGGAGAGCCGGTGGCCCGCGCCGTCTATAATTATGTATGGACGCCACAGACCGATCCTGACGGCATTGTCCACACGACCATCGATTATCCCGGCGTGCGCGTGAACCAGGAAACCGTGCGTCGGCGCGACAACGTCCTTTCAAACGTCCGCGTCCCGGCCCGGCTTCATTTCGGCACGATGGGGCTCGCGCCCGCCGAGGCCGACTTTGTGAGTTCGGTCCCGCCGAGCTACACCGGCGGCAACATCGACGATTGGCGCATCGGCAAAGGTACGCGCATGTACTATCCGGTCGCGGTCGACGGCGCTTATTTCTCGGTCGGCGACCCGCATGCCGCGCAAGGCGACAGCGAGCTCGGCGGTACCGCGATCGAGACGTCCTTAACCGGCGATTTCGAATTCGTACTCCACAAGAAGTCTGATCTCGGCGGCACCGTGCTCGAAGGGCTCACACATCCTATGTTGGAAACCGAACAGCAGTGGTCAGTGTACGGCTTCACGTTTCCGAATTATTTGGCGGCGCTTGGTCCCAACGCGCAAACCGAGATTGCTTTGCACTCGAGCCTGGACAAGGCGATGCGCGATGCATTCAGAAAGCTGCGCCGTTTTCTGATGACGGTGTATCGCTTGAGCGAGGACGAGGCGATTGCGCTTATGTCGGTCGCCGCGGATTTTGGCGTAACGCAGGTGGTGGATTCCAACTGGGGCGTCCACGGCTCCATTCGCAAAAGCGTGTTTGCCGGACGTTAGGAAAAAAGGCTTTTCTCGCCTCTTCTTCCGCGGAGACACCGAACGCACGGTGGGGAATGACCCACGAGTAATTTGTCGATCACGGCCAGCCGACTTGCTTTGCTAAGAAGTCCGACTTCGCGAAACGGCCCAGCGGCCTCGTTCCCGCCTATACCCTTGAACGTTGAAGCTAAAGTGACAGAGCATGAGCAAGGTAAAGGTTTATCAGTTCTCCAAATTCGACATTACCCAGGGTGGAGACGTTATCGGCAAGCGCATGGCGACCCGCGAATTTATCGCGTCAGTTCGCGGCACAGCTATCGAAAGGTCAGCGCGAGAAATTGACGCCTCGCGTCTCGGCGGCAATGGACAGGCTCCGGCTCGACATTCAGCCCCGGTCCTAGCCAATGAACAAATGGATTGCGGTCGGCTTGTTGGCGGTGTCCGCCACTGCCTATGTCACCAGCTCCCTTTGTGAGACCACAACGGCAACCAGCACGGTCCCGAGCCGTTGTGGCCCAAAGTCCGCCGCACGATTTTGGTAGCTATGTGGTTGCTAGCTCAATTCGCGCTTCGCGCGATTGGCACATAACTCATTGATTTAATTGGAGCGGGCGAAGGGATTCGAACCCTCGACCCCAACCTTGGCAAGGTTGTGCTCTACCCCTGAGCTACGCCCGCGCTCGTCCTCCGCGCGGCGTGGACCGCGGGAAGGCGCGCATCATACAAGCTTGAAACGGCTTTGCAATCGTCGGCGAGTCTTACGGCACCAGCCGATAACCGCCGCCATCCGTGATGAGAATCTCGGCCTTGGCCGGATTCTTTTCGATCTTCTGGCGCAGGCGGTAGACGTGCGTTTCCAGCGTGTGGGTGGTGACGCCCGCGTTGTAGCCCCACACCTCATTGAGCAGCGTGTCGCGCCCGATGCTGCGCGCGCCCGAGCGATAGAGGAATTTGAGGATCGCGGTTTCTTTTTCCGTCAGGCGGATTTGGCGCTTGCCGCTTTCGTCGGTCAGAAGCTTGGCGCTGGGCCGGAAAGTATAGGGCCCGATGGTGAACACCGCGTCTTCCGACGCCTCGTGCTGACGGAGCTGCGCTCGCAACCGGGCCAACAGCACGTCGAGCCGAAACGGCTTGGTAATGTAATCGTTGGCGCCGGCATCGAGGCCGAGGATGGTATCGGCGTCGCTGTCGGCCCCGGTCAGCATCAGCACGGGAGAGCGCACGCCACCGCGGCGGAGCAGGCGGCACAAGGCCCGCCCGTCCATGTCGGGCAGGCCGACATCGAGCAAAACGGCGTCGAAGCGCTGGCTCTTGGTCAAATCGAGCGCCTTGGCCGCCGTCGCGGCTTCGGAAACCGAAAATTCCTCATGCAATTCAAGCTGTTCCGCCAGGGCATGGCGCAACATATCGTCGTCGTCGACGATCAGAATTTGATGGCCACTGCTCATTCCGCCCCCGGGCGCACGATCGATCCTCGGGCCGTTATAGGCGCGCCGCCACGGCCGCGTCCCCAGAACCGAGCTACCGTTCCACCGTCACGCCGCGCCAGAATGCGACGTGGTCCTTAATCTGCTTGGCGGCGGCAAACGGCTCCGGATAGTACCATGCGGCATCCGTGTTCTCCGCGCCGTCGATCGCGACCGTGTAATAGTGCGCGGTGCCTTTCCAACTGCATTGCGAGGTCGTGGCGCTGTCCTTGAAAAAGCGCCGATCGATCGATTCGGGCGGGAAATAGACGTTGCCCTCAACGATTTCGAACGTATCGCTCGAGGCCAGAACCTGACCTTGCCACAGAGCCTTTGCCATATTGCCCTCGCCGCTCCAATAGGGTCGGTATTCTAGGAGTCTGACGACGCAAGGCCAAGCCCTCGCGCCTGGCCAAAAGCGATCATGCCCGGCAGAAGCCGGGCATGATGCCGATTACCGCGAGGCTGAAGAAGCGCTCAGGGCTTCTTTTCCGGTCCGTGGGCCGCCGGTGCCGGATGGGGCGCCGGGCGAGCAGCCGGCGCGTGCCGAACCATCGGTCGCGCCATCGGATGGAGCGCCGCGGCGGGACGGGGCCGCATCGCCGGGTGAATGGCGGGCCGCGCCATCGGGTGCGCGACCGCCGGACGGGTCGCGGCCGGGCGATGGCTCGGGGGACGCATCGCCGAACGCGGTGCCTGAACCGGTCGCGCGGCATGCTCCGCCGGGCGTAGCGCCGGACGGGCGGCATTGCGTTCGGCCGAATTCACCGCGGGCCGGGCGGCGTTGCGCTCTTCGGGCCTGACGCCAGGATGCACGGTTGCGTTGCGGTCCGCCGGGTTGAGGCCGCGGCGAGCGGCATTGTGTTCTTCGGGCCTGATGCCGGGACGCGTTGCCGCATTGTGCTCGGCCGGATTGGCGCCGGGCCGCAAAGCCGCGTTGTGATCGGCGGGATTGGCGCCGGGTCGCGCATTCGGCGTAACAGCGGCGGCATTGCCCTTGAATTCGCCGGGACGCGCTGTCGCGGTCACCGGCGGCTTGCCGTGATTCTGCGATGCGCGGAGGGTCGGGTCCTGGCGTGCCGCCGTTTCCTGGCGGATCTGCATCGCGGTCGCGGCGACGTGATGCTCGTGCGCCGCGCGCTCTTGCTCGGCGGTCGGACGCGCCGCGATGCCACCGTGGCCGCCATTGTAGCTGACGTGATTCTCGTTTCCGCGGTGCGGCACTGCCTCACGATAGGAATTGGCAACACGGGCACCACCGACATTCCACGCGGCGGTGTTATAGGCGAAATGGCCGTGGTCCCAGCGGCCGCCGTAAAAGCCATTGCCGTTATAGCCATAGCCATAATCGACGCCGCCATAGAAGCCGACGGTCGGTCCCCAGTAGCCGGCGTTCCAGGCATAGCTGCCGTCGACCCAGCCCCAATAGCCGGGCGTCCAGAGCAGTCCGACCTCGGGCGGCTCGACCCAGGTGCCGGGCACCCAGTAATAACCGTCGACCGGGTCATACGCCCAATAGCCGGGGGTCCACATATAGCCGGGGCCGGGTAGCGGCGGTTGGTCGTAGACCGGCAGCGGCGGCGGCGCGACGGTGATTGATATGTCGATCGCGGCGTGGGCCGGTTGTGTCAGCGGCGCGGCGGCCACACCGGACGCGAGCGCCAAAGCAAAAGGAATAATCCAGTAACGGCCGCGCATGCGGTGTCTCCTCTGTCGGCATTGCCTCGAACGGACAACACGGCATCGGAGCGAATCGTCGCGACCGATAAAGAAATATTTGTCGCCGCGCGGGCAAAAACGGCGCGGACGCTATCCGAGGCCGATCTTGCGTTGCCGCCGCGATGCGGCTAGCTTCGCCGCCTTCCGCGCCCGTAGCTCAACTGGATAGAGCACCAGACTACGGATCTGGGGGTTGGGAGTTCGAATCTCTCCGGGCGCGCCAAATTCATTAAAATAATCAAAAGCTTATATAAGAAGGCGATAAATCACACTGACGATCTGTGGTCCGGGACACAAGCGGGGACACGAAACAAGGAATTCCTGGGTAACGGAGTTGCCGCCTGCATCACCCGGCGTCGGGCCGGAGTATCAGGGCGTGGTGCGCATTGTCGATTGACCACGAGCCAAACCTAGCCAGGACGCTTTGCCCGAGTAAAGGCGTTGCACTGGCATTGGTTATACTTGCTTCAACATTGAAAATTGTGAAACTGCCTACCTTAAGGCTACGAATATAAAATGAGTAACTTGTGACAGTACTGCCGTTAGCTAATGTATAAGTTCGCGGACCATTGATATCACTGTCAGTGATTGCGCCCATGCGAACGAGGGTCCTGAACACGTCGGCCGGCAAGGTAATGTCAGAGGCACCGCTATCCAGTATGAAAGGTATAGGTGCCAGTCCATTGACCGCGACCGCGACGTAATCGACACCGTTGGCCTGCACGAATGGTATTATGTCGGGCTGTGCGATTGGAGACGCGACGCTGAACGTTGCGGGCGCAATTTTTCGAAGAAACTCGTTGCGCGCTAGGCCTGCCTGTTTGAAGCATGCCCTCACGGCAGACGATGGCGGCAATTGCGGCGGTACCTCAGGCGGCACACCACAGGCTGTTGCATAGTCCCTGAGCCATTGATCTTGATTGGCTTGGAGAACGAGGCGTTGTGCGGGGCCGAGGCGGTGCCGCAGAGATTGATATATTCTATTTCGCTGATCAGCGACGGCGCGCAATTCTGGATCGGCACAAATCACCCGGCTGGATGGCCGCATTGCACCGTCGCACCAATCACCCGCGGCCTTAATGGTTGCGGGCATGGCGCTAACCCGAGATGCTGCGTCGGGCTTTTGCGCCAAACGATCCGGCAACGGGCCGTTGCCTGGAGGTGCCGATTGGTTCGCGTGAGCAGGAGCCGTCGTGGCAGCGTGCAAGACGGGCGGGGAATCAGGTTGGCTTAAATTCAGCATTAGTCCCGCGCCGAAGGCTATCGCGCCGCCAAGGAGGCCGATTGTAAAGAGCAGGACTGATGTGCGCTTTGCATCCACTGCCGTTACTCGATATGTGGCAAGTGGTCCTGCGCCCGCATTATTGCCCAACTGTAGAAAGGCTTTGGTCAACGATCTCGCCGGCTCGCCAAACCGAGATGGTTCCTTGCCCTTGAGAGGTCATCGTCATTATCGCTGTAGCGAACTGATCGGTTGTGATGATTGGCTGTCCATCGTACGAAAGCGCAACGTCGCCCTGGATAAGGCCAGCTTCAGCGGCCGCTGAGCTAGGCGTCACGGCAGCGATAAATACCCGACCCGGCGAATTCATCTCCGTGGCCAGTTCGGGACTTACCGGCCCCACCATTGCGCCAACTCCAGAATCTTCGAACTGAGATGAAACCGCGTAGGCCAAGGGCGTTGGCGCGCCAATTGGCCCCACGCTGGCAGGCGAGTTCGATGCCAGCACGACCTCGGGCGAGCCTTGTCCTGGTGCCCAGCCTAAGGCGACCATGCAGTCGTCGTGCATCTGGGCGTTCTCAGCGGCAGTAATTCCGACAGCGGCTATGAGTAAGACCCCCTCGGCAATGGCCTCACCTTTGCCGCCTGAATGCCCACCTCCATGCGCGATCGCATGAGCGTGCAACTGATGACGCTGCGTCGCCATAAGTCTCGCCGCGCGGGTGTGATGTGGCGACCGGCCCAGGCGCGCCTCGAAAGCCACGTCGTCCCCATTCGCGGCGACATACTGGTCACACGCGGCCATATCGGCGGCCAAATCCTGCTCCGTGGCGCCGGGCCTTTGCCATGCTGTCTGCGCGCATCCCGCGAGCAGGATCGCGATACCTAAGCCAATGAAAACGGACTTAGCCATGACAGACCCCCGAAGCGAGAAAATCTTTGGGGCCACACTCTCAGATACCGATGAAAGATTGGTAAATTGTGTCGCGATTGCGAGTACGCTCAAAAGGCAAATTTTTGTCGGAATTTTTGACTGACATTTTTTGCTCTATTGCGAAAGTGCAACATATGCGCCGTATGCAGTGCGCCGACGGAACCCTACCCCCGGAGGGTCGCGGTCAGTAACCCGCACCGGGTGCATGCCCCTAAACTCGACGGGCACTCCGCGCCGTAGCGCTGCGGAAGGCCGCAAATGCCAACGCCTCGCCACTGGCCCGGAAACCGCGCTGGCAGCGATTTAATCGGCGATCATGTTCCTGCAACCAGATCAACGGGCAGACGGGCGATTTGGCACAGCCGAAATGATGCGGTCTGCGAGACAGCTTCAACTATTGCGAAAACGCCCGAATCGGTAGCAAGCGATATATTTGATCTGGGCATGATGTGAATGCATCCCGACCCGTTAGCCGCTTCGGCGCGACCGGAGAATGAGCAATGATGCGCTTCAGCAAAGCTTGCCCGATATGGGCCGTTGTCTCGATTATTCTAGCCTACGGAAACGCACATGCCCAATACCGGGATGCGGACGGATTGGTGCTGCGGCCGCCGGTAATTGACGTAAACAACGAATTTGGCATCGCCGCGCAAGGGTTTATGCAGTCCTACAGCGAAGCCATGCCGAACGGAAAATCGGGGACATTTGACAGCGAACAGGGGACCATCCCTGGCCTTCAAGTGAAGGCGACGATGATGCAGGACGCGTATGGCATCAGCAATCTCTATGCGGGTATCCAGTATCAGTATGAGCAAGGTGGAGTTGGCTACAACAGCGATTACACGATTAGCGGCCTGCCGCGTTCATCCCCGCTGAACAGCACCACGCACTACAACCTGAATGACGTGGAATTTGAGTTGGGCAAAGGCTTTCTTATCTCCTATAGCGCACTTATCACCCCCTTCATTGAGGGAGGATACCGGGACTGGCGGCGAGAACTGAACGCGTCGCAAACTGAGGATTATACGAATTTCTATGCTGGCGCGGGGGTCCGGGGCGATCTTGGCATTACTAACCGCCTCGTTCTGTCGGGCAAACTCGGAATTGCGGCAACGATCAGTCCCAGCATGACCGCGACAAATACCCAAGGATTAACGTATTCTCTGGGGAGTGAACCACTTTATCAGGCAGGCGTCGGCATAGATTATGCGGTCTATTCGATGCTGCATCTCTACGGCGGCGTCGGTTACACGCATCTGAGCTATGGCGGAAGCCCGTGGATGAGCTATGGCGGAACCGCATATCGCGAGCCGTCCAGCACGACCGATGATTTGGCCTTTCGTCTCGGAATTGCCGTCCGGTATTGGTGAGGTTTCGTGGCCTTCCGCTACGAATTGCTTCGATGGAGGCGTGGATCAGCGATCACCAACGATCATTGGTCGGCTTCTGGATCGATAGACACGGATGGCCAGCGTGCACGGGATGTGTCCCCTAACGTTGGCAGCGCTCGGAAAGGTCAAGCAAACCGTCGCTAACCCGCTGAGTGGATGTCAGTGACCGCGCTCGCCGTGGTGCATGCGATCAACCCAGCGAGCGCCAGCGCCCCCCGTAGTCTCGCGCTTGACTGCAAAATCGCGCGCAACTTTTGACCCACCCACAAAGTTTCACAGCGCATTGATCTCGTTGCGAAAGATTGGAATTAGAGGGGTCGTCTTTCGCGTCCAACCGTGGCTCTGACTTACTTTTGGTGCAGTGACCCCACATATTGCGACTGCGTCTATAACTGGTTCTATCCTTTGGGAGAATCAGCAAGATGCGCGAATATCCTCGTCGCCCCTCATTGACCCCGACCGGCCTGGTTGTTGGCCGCCTCGAGATCGGGCCTGACAAGATCGTCGCCGTGGCGCGGTCGCCATCGAGAACGTCGTGTTGCCCGAGTTGCGGTCACGCCTCGGCGCGGGTTCATAGTCGTTATCGGCGGTGCCTGGCTGATTTGCCGGCGCACGGGCGTGCCGTCGAGATCAAGCTCATCGTCCGCCGCTTTCGATGTGCGCGATCGATCTGCCCGCAGAAGATATTCGCCGAACGGCTCGACGCGAGCGTCGCCGCGCCGTGCTCGCGCCGAACGGCCCGGATGGAGGGTGTTATTCATCGTCTCGGCCTCGCCCTTGGTGGTCGTCCGGGACACGATCTCGCGGAACGGCTCGCAATTCCGGTGAGCAAGGATACGCTGTTGCGGACGGTCCGCCGCCGCGCGGGTCGCCCATATTGGCCGCTCCGCGTTGTCGGGATTGATGATTGGGCATGGCGACGCGGGTGCCGCTATGGAACCATCGTTTGTGATCTTGAGCGGCGTCGCATCATGGCGCTTCTTCCGGATCGTCAGGGCGACACGGCCGCCGCGTGGCTCAGGGATCATCCAGGAATTGATTTTGTCGCCCGGGACCGCGGCGCCAGCTACGGCGAGGCCGCGTCCAAGGGCGCGCCACAGGCGATCCAGATCGCCGATCGTTGGCATCTCGCCGAGAACGCGAGCGGTGCCTTCCTTGACGTGGTGCGCCAGCAAATGCGGACCATCCGGGAGGTCCTGGCTTCGAGCGCGCCCGATCCCTCGAACCTGACAACCGCGGAGCGTCGGCAGTGGGAGGGATTTCAGCGCCGCAAGGAAACCACCGATGCGGTTCTCGCATTGACGCGCGCGGGGACACCGATCAAAGCAGTCGTGCGCCAACTGGGCTTGGCGAGGATGACGGTTCGACGGATCGTTCGCGGCGGCGGCATTGACATGTTCCGAACCCGCATCAGCAGCCTCGAACCTCATCTCGCGACGCTCGATGCTGATTGGCGTGCTGGCTGCCGCAATGGTGCCGAACTCTGGCGACGCTTGCGGAACCAAGGCTTCATGGGGTCTCGCCGCGTCGTGGCCGAATGGGTGAGCAGGCGCCGGCTTGAGGAGACAGCGAGCTTTGGAAAGCGACCGCGCAAACCCTTATCGGCTCGCCAGATCGCTCGATTTCTGACCATCGATCGCGATCAGATTCCAAGGGAGCAGACGTCGAGCGTGATTCAGATCGAACAGGGTGTACCCGCTTTGATCGTGGCCCGCGACCTCGTCGACCGATTCCACGCGATGATTCGGAACCGAAGACCGGAAGAACTTGATCCCTGGATTGCCGCCGCGAAGGGTAGCGCCCTTTCTTCCTTCGCAACCGGAATTGCGTCGGATCGCGACGCCGTCCGCGCGGCGCTCGTCCATCCCTGGTCAAACGGTCAGACCGAAGGCCAGATCACAAAACTCAAACTCGTGAAGCGGCAAATGTACGGCCGCGCCAAACTCGACCTGCTCGAAGCCCGCCTCATCGGAGTTCCCCGTTCAAACACCGAATACCTGCACCAAAAGTGAGTCAGAGCCGCAATTGGACGCGATTTTACACGTCAACGACTGTATAGCCAATTTACGCAGCCAAAGGCTCGATATCCCTTAACCGCACCCGTCATCGAACGTCGCCAGTTGTCCCACCGCAAGTCGGCGCGCCCCCGTGCGCCGTGAAACCGACGACCTTGTTATCGCGAATAAAGTACGACGCCTCGCAGAACGTGGCGCCCATAAGATTGTGCGCCTCGTAAACATAGATCATTGAACCCGACGGGGCCTGGACCTCGCGCAGCGGCGCGCCCTTTGCCGCCAAGAGATCGCTGACGGGGCGCCCTACGAAAGCGGACCCTTCGCTCGATAGCGCCGCCGATCCCACGGTACCGCACGCAGCCAGCCAGATCCCGATTGTTGCAACGAATACTATTCTCATTCGTGTTGTCATTACTTCCTCCCAAAGAACTTTCGCCCGGCTATGCACGGGCGGCCGTGCCCCTCGTGCCTGGTGAAGCTCAGCACTCAGCGGTGTTGCTCTCGATGAGTGGCAAGCTCTTGATAAAGTCCTCTATCGACATCTTCTGCTCCGTAGACGGCGCATTCCGCGACATAACCGGGCCGTATCCGCGATCGACCAACTCGCGCGCGGCGCCGAGGCGTACCTGTTCCGATTTAGCATTTGTCGCGAGTTCAATCAGCATATCGGTTCCAATGACCGATGCCGCCGACATTTTCTTGGTGATCTCGTCGCGTAGGACAGCCAGGATCTTCGGGTTATGCAACAGGTCGTAAGCACGTGACTTGGCTTGCGCGCGGTCCCCATTGCCATAACCGGCTAGTAGGCAGGCCTCGATTGCGCCGTCGCGTCGAGTGCTGAGCTCCACATAAGCTTGGACGAACTTGGCTTGCCGTTGCGTAAGGTCGGCGATGGTCACGTTTTGCTGGTAGGAAGCGAGGTGGTTCAGCATGATTAATCTCCTAGGGAATGACGCGATTATTCAAGGGCGGATGCGGCATGGATGGTTGGACGTGACTGGGGACGGAATGGCACAAAGAATTCGGCCGTCCGGCCGTCCGGCCGTCCGTACGGCTGTTGGGAATTTTTCTCAGCCGCACACACACGGGTACAGCGGACCTATCGCTTCTGTATTTCCTCTTTTGTACGCTTCTAACAAATTTTTCGATCGGGTATGGACGGCGGGACGGCCCAGCAAAATCAATAACTTAAACGTGGACCATCTTCGGTCGGCGCTGGACGGTGTCGTCCCCGCCGCGCATCGAGCGGCGATCGTACTCATAATACGCCTCCCACCTTCTGAGCGATGCGCGCTCGCTGTTCAGCCTCCTGGGTGGCCTTCAGCCGAACACCTTGGAAGGCCCGCCGCAGTGCCCTGCCATGCTTTCCCGGTGCGTGCGGGCGTGTTTCAGTGACGCCGACGTATGCCGCCAACAGCGCCTCGACAAAACTCGTGAGCGTCCCTGCAAATCGTTCGTAGCCCGTCTCCGCGCAATAGCGCTTCCATTCCTGATAAAGGTCGGATTGAGCGATAGAATAATCTGAGCCGAGATCACAACATTCTTCTAGAAAGCGTTTTACCGGGGCCATGTGTTCAGTCATGAGCGCCAACATCGGTAGCGAACTGTCCGGCGCAACAAAGCGACCACGCGCCCTCAGTCGCTGTAAACCTTGGATCGCCCAATTCAGAATGCCTGGCAGTTCCGGTTGGAGCTTTTCCAGAAGATGCGGGTCCTCCTCGCCGATAAAGCTTTTCTGCGTTTGAATAACGATGAACCGCGCGGCTAATGCACCAGATTTGTCATGGAATTTGAGGGGGTGATTGGCGATCAGCCAAATTCGCGCATCAAGCTTCCCATTCCAGTTAAGTAGATATTTACGTTCGATACTTTGCGGGTCCTCACCGCTGATGCTCTTGAGACGAGACACCGCGTCGTCGGCCATCTCGTGCGGTGATTCGGCGGCGTCGGTCACGACGGCGAGACTCTTGCCGATGAGATTTTGAAGACCAAAGCTCTTCCCGAAGCCCGTCAGAGCGACGGCTGCAACGCTATCGGTCCCCAGCAGTTCACTCAGCACCTTGACGTGGAGTGATTTGCCGCTCCGCGTCGGTCCGATTTCGACCAGAATCTTTTGTTGTGACGTATCGCCGGACAGGCAATAGCCAAACCATTCCTGGAGCGCGGCAATCTGATCCTCGTCATTGCTGAATTGCTGCGCCAAGGCATTTCCCCAAACCTTCGGTTCGGGTGCTATCGGATCGAAATCGACATTCGACACGTGAAGGTTAAAAAAGCGGGCCGAGTGCTCCAGTAATTTGCCAGTCGGCAGGTGGAGCAGCCCATTGCGGAGCGGTATCAAGTCTCGCGGAGCCGGATCATCGCTAACGGCGTCTCTGAAGATTGGTGTGACAATGTCGGCGGGCAACAATGCATGATGTTTGAGTGCGTTTTTGACTTCGCGAATATCTCCATCCTTTGGGTTGAAAGGGCGAATGGCTGATCGTCCATCTTTACCCTGGACGCTGGTTCGCGCCATTTCCAAAATATTTCGAATCCGTGCTTCAATTTCAGTATCGGTGCGACGCTCGTAATGCGTCCCCATCCAGACAAAGAACTCATCGCGCCAATGCGTGATCGTCGTTATGCCTTCGATATTGTACTCAAGCTCCTCAATGAGCGTCGCAGTTTCGGACGGCGAAGCGCGTGACGCAAACAGCGGCGGTGGTTCGGCGTTGTCGAGTATGGGCTGGAGGTCGACACCTGCGGCGAGGAAGTCGTCAAGGCCAACCTTTGCCTCGGTCGCAGGAAACTTGCCGATACGGACATCGGCGCCGCGCCGACGCAATTCGATGGCAAGTCTGAGGGTCGCCAGATCGACATCGCCTTTCGGAGGGATTTCGGTGTCGAATAGGATGTAGACGCGTCGGCCATTCCATGCCACAGCTTCCAGCTCGCGAAGAAATAAGCCCTTATTCCGAAAGTTGTGGACACCGCCGAGTGCTATGGTGGCAATGCCAGCGTCGCACGCGACAATGGCTTTCTTCTCTCCCTCGGTGAGGGCAATCGGGATTTCTTGGTCCGCGAATATTGCTTGCCAATCCATACCGACTGGGCAATAGGCGTGTACGGGGCTGCCCGTTGGCTGGCCATAGCGTTGCCGCTTGTCTGGCAGCGGCAAGAACCCCCGCGGTTCAGGGCCGAGATAGCGCACTCGCAGATAATGCCGGACCTGGTCGCCGTCGTTGTACGTCATAAATTTCCCGGTCCGCGGATCGAGATACACAAACACAATTGCGGGCCGGCGTTTTAAGGTCCTGTTGAAGCCGGCTGGCATCCTCAACGGCGAAGATGCCGGCGCTTTCTGCGAGTTCAGGCGTAATACCACTCCGTGCCAAGTCTTCACGCATCAGCAACTCGTGCTTTGGTAGCGCAGCGTCGGCTTCGCCCGCAGTGACAATCTCGGCGGCTTGGAAATGTGCCTCTTCAGCACCATTTATTATGCGATCCATGTCACATATCCTTTGCTGAAAGGCCGCCGCTCCCCAACGGCGGCCTTCCGTCATTTCAGCGCTACGTCTTTCCACCCACGATGCCCCCCGAAAGTCGGCGCGATTATTTCAACCGGCTACGATGGCTCTGTAGCTTGGCCGGGCACAACGCTGCTTGTGGGCCTGTATCCGCTGCATCGCTTCTGCGACGGTTTGAGTAGCCGCTTCCTCGACAGTAAGCTCGGGTTGCTGCGTCACGCGCTGAAGCGTAACGACGATGCTTACAATTACTCCCCAATTGCCACCTGGGTCCTCGATGAGATCGGCGAGTTCATCCAATTCCTCCCTCTATTGCTTCAAGGGCGATCCGGCAGATGTGCTAGAGTTCGCTAAGCGCGTCGCGCGCACTGCACAAAAGCGCTTTGAGGCGTTGAAGGTCCGCAGCCAGGTAATCGACGAAGTTGGTGAAGGGAGAATCGCAGAGGGCTGACATATCCCCTCGGTTCAGGATTTCCGCGTTCGGAGGCAGGAGCCTCAAGGTACCAATAGACATCGTTGAGCGCGTGCCGGACCTGTTCCGGCATTCCCGAACTAGGCTCAAAGTCTGACGGCAGCGGCATACTCCTCAGTACCACGCTGAGCAAATGCCACCCTCATGGCAACGGTTTCGTTGTGCGGGCGAGCTTGACGATGCGGATCGATTCCTCAACGCCACGAATTGCTTCTGCGACGGTTTTCGACAGCGAGACCGCCGCGTCCTTTGGGGAGGTGTAGGCGTTATTCATGGCGCGCGCCTCCCGCCCATTGGGCTTCTCGCCCGGCACTGGAACCGCGCTCAATCCATTCCGCGACGTCTGACGGACGAAAACGGACAGCAGAGCCAATACCTCCAGTACGTATCGGATAGGGAAAGCGTCCGGCGCGGACGAGACGCATAACGCTGCTCGGGTGCATGCCCAAAATCTCAGACACGGCACCCTTTGATAATAGCTTCTCGGGGATCATCGGAAAATTCCTCGTTGCTGCGGTGGTGAGCGACAGGTAAGCAGCAACGAGCGCCGGCATAGGCGGGATTAATTGCACCGAGGTCCGATTTTTTTTGCTACCTGTTCCCCGTTTTAGTCGGCCCTGGAAACTTCACCTTTGAGAAATGAAGCGCCAACGAATTGATGTGAGTGGCAGGCGCTCTCGCGCGTTCGCGAATTTGCTCGGTAACTCTTTTGGGGTTGAGACCTTCCTTCCCTTCGTCTTGCCGGAGCTTTTGAATGTATCGGGCGACAAGTGCGCGACCACGAGACGGCTGGTTCGCTGTGCCGGGAGTAGAAGTGCCTGAGCCCAGTCGAGACGTCCATGGGACAACGCAAGCGCAGACAGTTCGTCGACTGCGCGATTGACATATTGCCGTTCGAGAATCGTTGAGACCCCTAAGAACCGCCTTGGGTTTCCGCGAGGTTTGCTCGGTAAGGAGGCTGCTAACGCAGCGCAAACGCTGGCGAAGTCCTGCGCCAACTTGGGCAACTCAGCATGCCATCCAACGGGCGTCTGAAATTGCAGGGCTTTGCTCTTGAGTGCTTTGCGGCAGTACCAGTTATTCCCATCGTTCTTGCGTGCCAGCCGCAAACATTTGCGGATTTCCGCCACGGCGAGCCGGAGGTATCGAACCTCTTCGGTAGATATATCGCCATAGGCATCGTTATCTACGATGATTTCCGCGCTCCGCCAAAATGACAGCAAATAGTTAATATTATCGGCCGGAAATTGAGGTGCGCGAGTTATTCAAGCGCACTCCTTGTTGGAAATTTCGCCACTTTTGCGAACTCCATATCCACGATCTGACGTATCAGCCGCGCCAGCCGGTCCAGAGCGTCGCGCTTTTCGTCCTCGTAGCTGTGCCGGTCATACGTCCCCTCGACGCCGCCAATCTTATGATTGAGGACCCTCTCCGCGTGATCGGGTCGGACTTTGGCCCGTGCCATCAGTGACCGGGCGGTGCGTCGCAGGTCATGCAGTCGCCAATTAGGGAGTTGCATTACCTCGGCCGGGTGATCACCACGCGCCCGCGCCGCCGCTTTGACGCGCCGCAGGATGCACTGGTCGAAATCCGCCTTGCTATGGCCCCAGTTCTTAAACTCCGCCTTGCCTCCAATGCTGAACACCACGTCCTGGGCGTCGATACGCGGCTGTGCGGCGATGATATCCAGCGCATCTTTCGACAAGGGCAGATGAAGCGGCTCCCGGTTCTTCGTCAACTCACCGGGCAGCGACCATATGCCATCCGCTCCGATTTGGGAGTGCCGCATCGCTGCGACCTCACCCTTGCGGGCACCCGTCAACAACAATGTGCGCACGATGCGCCCGAACGTCCCCGTCTTACCGGCGACATGCCACGCCAGGCGAAGTTCGTCATCGCTCAGGATACGATCCCGCGCTGTTTCCTCGGTTGGCGCCATACCGCGCACGATTGGCGAGGTGAATTTTGTCCCGCGTTGTGCCTGATACCAACTCATCATCGCGCTGAGCACGGCGAGGACACGATTGGCGGCCACGGGCGTTGCGTCGGCGACCTCGGCAAGGTAATCCACGATCTCGTCGCGGCTTATGCTGTGGATAGTCCGCCCCTTCCAGCGCGGCAAGAGCCGCTTGTTGATTGTGCGCTCGTATTCATCATAGGTGCGCGGCTTCCAGCCCCTCGCGTTCTTCTTGAACGCCCCATTCGTTGCGAGGAACGCCGTGGCGACTTGCTCAAAGGCGTGGCGCTCGTCGCGTTCGTTCTGAGCCGCTTGGGCGGCTTCCTGGGCGAGCTTTTCCGCGCGGGGATCGATACCCTGCCTGCACAGCCCGTCCATTTTCACGGCCCACTCCCGCGCGGCTGAGAGGTTGCTGATATGAGCGCGCTCCGCGTAGGTGATCCGCACCGGCTGGGCGTGGCCTTTAATCCGTACGCGAACAGTAAAGCTTCGATCGCCGGTTGCTGTGACCCTCAGCCATAGCGGAGACAAGTCATCGCGGCGTTCGATCCGTCCGGTTTTCGGCGGTTTCATTTCCAACACTGCCGGCGTGAAGCGCACCCGTTTGGCGGGAGCGCCCCGTGTCGCCATCGCCGGAGCGCGGAACCCTAGCTCCGGCGCCAGTGCCCCTCTATCCAACTCACCATCCATGCCAGCCTCCGCTTGACCTGCCGCCGTCTCGCGCGGCCGGGACACAAGGGACGCACGAACCCACGGCTCAGCCGTGTGTGCCCTGAAGGAGGCATGTAGAGCGTTGCACAGTGAAAATCAAGGCGTGTTCTATGGTTAATCCGATTTGTGCTCAGAGATGTTCAAAGATGAACAGTAATAGAAAGTATTATTATAGAACTACGGATCTGGGGGTTGGGAGTTCGAATCTCTCCGGGCGCGCCAACATTCAAAACCCGCCGCGAAAAATTCAGGTTTTATCGTATTCGGCCGAGATGTCCTTCCCGGTGTAGTCGGGCATCAGCGCGGTCGCGATGATGCTGACCACGGCGCAGGCCGCGATATAGGCGGCGATGGCGTAGCCCGAGTGATAGCGGGCGAACAGCCAGGTCGCGATCAGCGGCCCCGGTCCACCGGCGATGATCGAGGCGAGCTGATAGCCGAGCGACGCGCCAGAATAGCGCAGGCGCGGCGTGAACGCCTCGGCGATCAGCGCCGCTTGCGGCCCGTACTGCATGTCGTGCGGAATGAGCGACGCCACCACCGCGACGAATACCAGCGCCGGCACTGCGGTGCCCAACAGGCCGAAATAGATAAAGCCGAACACGCCGGTCGCGAGCGCGCCGAGCAGGTACATGTTGCGCCGGCCGATCCGGTCGGAGATATGACCCGACAGCGGAATCGAGATGAACGACACCAGCGCCGCCACCATCACGGCGTAAAGCACGAGCGACCGCGTCAGATGCAACGTGCCGGTGGCGTAGGCGAAGATGAAGGCGGTGAAGATATAGAACGGCGCCTGTTCCGACATCCGCAGGAACGCCGAGAGCGCGATCTCGCGTGGCTGCTTCTTCAGCACTTCAAGGATCGGCGCGCGTTCGATCTTCCGCTCCGCGACCAGACGCCGGAAGGTCGGCGTCTCGAGAATGCCGAGCCGCACCCACAGGCCGATGCCGACCAACACGATGCTGAGCAAGAACGGAATCCGCCAGCCCCAGCTTTGGAAGAACGCGTCGCTCGACCAGGCGCTGACCGCGGCCATCACCAGGGTCGAGATGAACAGGCCCGACGGCACGCCGAACTGCGGCCACGACGCGACGAGGCCGCGATTGCCGTGACGCTTCGCCCATTCCATCGAGATCAGCACCGAACCGCCCCATTCGCCGCCGACGCCGATGCCCTGGAACACGCGCAAGATCGTCAACAGCACCGCGCCCCAAATGCCGATCGACGCATAACTCGGCACGAACGCGATGAGGAAAGTCGCGATGCCCATGCACAGCAACGTCGCGATCAGCGTCGCCTTGCGGCCGATGCGGTCGCCGTAATGACCGAAAATCGCGGCGCCGATCGGCCGGCCGACAAAGCCGATAAAATAGGTGCCGAATGCCGCCAGGGTCGCCGTCACCGGGTCCTGGTGCGGGAAATAGAGCTTGCCGAACACCAGGCCGGCGGCGGTGCCGTAGATAAAGAAGTCATACCACTCGATGGTCGTGCCGACCGTGGCGGCGATCACCGCCTTGCGCAATTCGCGACTATGCTGAGCGTCGCTCAGCGGCGCATTCGCTGTCGTTGCGGTCATCATTGCCTCCCCTGTCTCTTCGGCGGCTTTTGCCGCTCCCCTGTAACGCCAGTATCCTCTCGGCCATGAACCCGAGTAAAGATCGCGATATCCCTGCCGAGCTCGCTGGTTTTATCCGCGCCAATACCGCGATCGCGTCGCCGCCGCTGGTGCCCGAGATCAAGCTCCATCTCGCCACCGAGGTGACGCCGCTGTGGCACGCGACCGAGAAGAGCCTGGAGCAGGGCCAATTGCCGCCGCCTTATTGGGCCTTTGCCTGGCCAGGCGGGCAGACGCTGGCACGCTACATAATCGACACGCCGACAATCGCGCGCGGCAAACGCGTGATCGATATCGGCGCCGGCAGCGGGCTGACCGCGATCTCGGCCGCGAAGGCGGGCGCGCGTCACGTCACGGCCAGCGAGATCGATCCGTTCGCGGCCTGCGCCATCGCGCTCAACGCCGCGCTCAATAATGTGACGCTGGTAGTGGAAACCGTCGATTTTTTGTCGGCCTTCGATCCGCTTTCCACCGTCTTTTCTACGCCTTTTGGCGACATCGACGCGACCTTATGCCTGCTGGTCGGCGACATGTGCTACGAGCGGCCGCTCGCCGACCGCATCGTCGGCTTCATCCGCCGCTGCATCGCGCGGGGCGCCGACGTGCTGCTAGCCGATCCCGGCCGCGCCTATCTCCCAACGGACGGACTCGAATTGCTGACAAAATACGAGGTGCCGACCTCGCTCGACCTCGAGGATCGCGCGGTGCGCACGACCGCGGTCTATCGCTGGCGCGTTACCTGATCCGCCGCACGAACGCCGCGATGGCATCGCCGATCTCGCGCGGGCTGTCTTCTTGGATGAAATGCTCGCCCCTGACCGTGATCTCGGTCTGGTTCGGCCAGGTGCGGCAGAACGCGCGCTGCCGCCCGGTCAGGATCGAGCCGGGCTCGGCGTTGATGAACAATTTCGGCAGTGTGTCGCTGGCCGCGAGAAACGCGGCGTAGTGCTCGACGATCTGCCCCATTTCGGCCGGCCAACCCTCAATCGGAATCTGGCGCGGCCAGTCCAGCGTCGGCCGCCGGTCCTCGCCCGGATTGGCGAACGGCGCGCGATAATACGTCATCTCCGCCTCGGACAGGCCGCGCAGCACGCCTTTCGGCAGCACGCGTTCGACGAAAATATTTTTGGTCAGAATCATGTCCTCGCCGCCCGGCGAGCGGAACCCCTGAAACACGGCGCGCGCGTTGGCGGGCCAATCGTCCCAGCTCAGCGGCGCCACCAGCGCCTCCATATAGACGATGCCGGCGACGCGGTCGCGATGGCGCCGCGCCCAGTCGAAGCCCAAGGCCGAGCCCCAATCGTGCAGCACTAAGACGATGCGGCCGCCGAGATCGAGCCGGTCCCACAACGCGTCGAGATAGCGGCGGTGCTCGGCGAAACCGTAGCGGCCGGGGCCGCTGTCCGGCAATTTGTCGCTGTCGCCCATGCCGATCAGGTCGCACGCGACCAGCCGGCCGAGCGCGCGGCAAGGCGGCATGACGTTGCGCCACAGATAGGACGAGGTCGGGTTGCCGTGCTGAAACACGATGGCGTCGCCGGCGCCCTCGTCGATATAGGCCATGCGGCGGCCCAGCACCTCGGCGAATTTCTTCGCCGCGAACGGCGCGGTGCCAATTTGTCGCGGCGCGTCGATCATGGCGGATGCCTCCTTCGTTGCCGACGATATAGCAGATCGCGCGTCGTCGTCGTGTTAACCGCGTCTATCCCTTGCGTAACAGCCCGACGCCCCCTTATCTTGCGGCGCAGCAATCCCCACTTATCGCCGAGCTTTCCGGACCGCCGCCCGCCCTATGGACCTGCGCAACATCGCAATCATCGCTCATGTCGACCACGGCAAGACCACGCTGGTCGACCAGTTGCTGCGCCAGAGCGGCACGTTCCGCGCCAATCAGCAAGTGCAGGAGCGCGCCCTTGATTCGAACGAGCTGGAGCGCGAGCGCGGCATCACCATCCTGGCGAAATGCACCTCGGTTGAGTGGCACGGCATCCGCATCAATATCGTCGATACGCCGGGCCACGCCGATTTCGGCGGCGAGGTCGAGCGCATCTTGTCGATGGTCGACGGTGTCTTGGTGCTGGTCGATGCCGCCGAAGGGCCGATGCCGCAGACCAAGTTCGTCACGGCGAAGGCGTTGAAGCAGGGCCTTAAGCCCATCGTCGTCATCAACAAGGTGGACCGGTCCGACGCCCGCGCGCACGAGGTCCATGACGCGGTGTTCGATCTGTTCGCGGCGCTTGACGCGACGGACGAGCAACTCGACTTCCCGACGCTGTACGCCTCGGGCCGCAACGGCTGGGCCGTCGCCGATCTGGAAAAAGACGAGCACAAGGATTTGACGCCGCTGTTCGAGCTGATCGTGAAACATGTGGCGCCGCCGGTCGCGGATACGGACAAGCCGTTCGCGCTGCTCGCCACCATCCTCGAATACGACCCCTATCTTGGCCGCGTTCTGACCGGACGGATCGAAACCGGAATCGCGCGCATGAACATGCCAGTGCGATCGCTGAGCCCCGACGGCACGCCGATCGAGGACGCGCGCCTGACCAAGCTGCTGGCGTTCCGCGGCCTCGACCGGAGGCCGATCGAGGAAGCGTTGGCGGGCGACATCATCGCCATCGCCGGCCTGACCACGACAACGGTCGCCGACACGATCGGCGCGGTCGATTTGGCCGAGCCGCTCCACGCGATTCCGGTCGATCCGCCGACCCTGGCGATGACGTTTTCGGTCAACGATTCGCCGCTGGCCGGGCGCGAGGGGACGAAGGTCACGTCGCGCATGATCGTCGAGCGGTTGAAGCGCGAGGCCGAGGGCAATGTCGCGATCCGCGTCACCGAATCGGCGGAGAAGGATTCGGTCGAGGTCGCGGGCCGCGGCGAATTGCAATTGGGCGTGCTGATTGAGCAGATGCGGCGCGAGGGTTTCGAGATGGCGATCTCGCGCCCGCGCGTGCTGTTCAAGACCGACCCTGTCACCGGCCAGCGGCTCGAGCCGATCGAGGAAGTGCAGATCGACCTCGACCAGGAATATGCCGGCGTGGTGGTCGACAAACTGTCGCAGCGCAAGGCCGAGATGCAAGACATGCGCCCCTCCGGCGGCGGCAAGATGCGCATCATCTTTTACGCGCCGACGCGCGGCCTCATCGGCTATCAGGGCGAATTGCTCACCGACACGCGCGGCACCGCGGTGATGAGCCGCCTGTTCCACGAATACGCGCCGTGGAAAGGGCCGATCGAGGGGCGCCGCAACGGCGTGCTGATCTCGACCGCGAACGGCGACGCGGTGGCCTACGCGCTGTGGAACCTGGAAGAGCGCGGGCCGATGTTCATCGTGCCGGGCACGCCGGTGTACCAGGGCATGATCGTCGGCGCCCACACGCGCGGCAACGATCTCGACGTCAACCCGATCAAGGGCAAACAGCTCACCAACATCCGCACCACCGCGAAGGACGAGGCGGTGCGCCTGACGCCGCCGATCCAGATGAGCCTCGAACAGGCGATCGCCTATATCGACGACGACGAACTGGCCGAAGTGACGCCGAAGAGCATCCGTCTTCGCAAGCGCTTCCTCGACCCCAACGCCCGCAAACGCGCCAACCGCGCCGCCGAGGCGGCGGGGGCGTGATCAGCGTAGGGCGGGTAAGCGGAGCGCAATCCGCCAAATGTTTTCTGAACCACCAAGACACCAAGACGCCAAGATGATTCCCTTCCCCGGCGAAAGCCGGGTCCATCGCCCCCCTAGATACCGGCTTCCTGAAGGGGGTCGTAGGTTTCGATTTCTCTTTCGAAAATTTCGCAGAAGCGCTCAAAGGTCCCACGGGGAAATAACGTGTCTAAGCGCCATCGTGCCAAGACCCCGTAGCGAGCAAAGTACATTGCGATTTCTTCAATCTGGATCGAATGAACTTTGTTTCCCGCTATGAAACCACCTTGGCGCGCCAGCGCGGCATAACCCAGAAGCTGCAAGAAATCGTCGGTATCGACGCTGTTGCGCTTGGTCGTCTTAAAGTCGACAAGCATATTGTCGATCACAAGATCAGCATCGGCGCCGCCAACTTCTCCGGAGGCGACAAAACAAGGATTGAGCAAACATATTTTCCGTGGTGCGAATCGCCATGAGGGCTTGAATAATTCAAACATGCGCAAAAGCTCGTCAGTGACGGCCGGAGTTTCTTGAAACTTGGGATTGAAATCCCACGGGCCGCGACGAACTACGATGTCGGCGTGCGCTAGATATTGGGAAAGCTCGATAAGGCGGAGCAGGTCGTCACCTTTACCCACTATAAATTCGGCGGCATGAGCTTTCGCCTCGCTGAATATGGCTCGCCACCGCTTATGTTGCTTGGGCAATCCCACACACAATTTTGGGAGCAATTGCTCGCAATAAGAAGAGACCAATTCCGATCCGTAGACATGAACGCCTGCCTGTAATAGTTCGCGAGCGACCTGAAAGCGAGCCAGATAGTCGAAAGCAGTGCCAATCAGACCGTATTCGACGTTGGCGTTTGTTACTTAAATCGCGGCGCGGCGGAGGATCGGCGGCGTACGTTCCCGGATCGCGAAGGTCTTGAGGGCTTGCCTAATTGCAGGTAGCCGTACAAAGTCCTTGAGGCTCACTCTTTAGTCCTGTTCCCGTCTAGTGGGGACGTTTCCCTCCATATCCGCGTCGAGTTTGCCGAGGATCGCGATCATGCGGTCGAGCGTGAAGCGGCGAAGCTGCGTTCCGCGAATCCGGGAAAACTCGGAAAGGGACATGCCCATCAGCTTCTCGGCGTCGCGCGTGGACAGTTTGCGCTCATTGAGGATGCGAATGATTTTGGCGGCGACGATGGCGCGCGCTTGCTCCAGGTCCGCGTTCAGCCGGCCCAAATCGCGATAGACGTTGCCGCTGCCGCGCGCCAGTTTCATGCGCGCATTTATACCACTTCGCATCTCCCCCGCGTGCGCGGGGGTCCATCGTTGTGCCGGAACGGGCTTTGATTGTGGGGCCACGAAATCGGGCATTCCCGCTAAAGGCTCGGCCCGTAGCGGTATTTGACATGGACCCCCGCGTCCGCGGGGGTGGATATTTCTTCTTATATGAAGCGCCGCCATCGGCTGAAGATCGGTCGCAGAGGTCTATGACAACCGCGCGATCCGGCGCATAACCGCGCCGTGACCATCGACAAAAAGGCGGCGAAGGCCGCGCATCGCGAGAAGAAATCCGTCGCCGGGATTTACGCCGTGCGTTGCGCCGCGACCGGGCAGGTTTGGATCGGGCACACGCCGAATCTCGACGCGGTGCAGAACCGAATCTGGTTCACCCTGCGCCTGGGCAATCATCCCGACGCGGCGCTGCAAGCGGCGTGGCGCGCGCAAGGCGGCGCCGGCTTCGCGTTCGAGGAATTGGAGCGGGTGAAGGACGGCGATCTCTACTACACCGGCGACGGCGCGCTCAAGGAACGCGCGGCTTCGTGGCGCGCGAAGTTCGGCGCGCTGGATTTGATCTGAGCAGGGCAATCGCGTTCCCGTTCTGGCCGGGGTCAATCGACGCCGAGCAGGCGAAGCCCAAGCGCCGACGCGCCGGCGCGCAAGTCGCTGTCCAAGGTCGCGAGCGGCAGGCCGCCGCGCTGCGCCAGTTCGAGATAGGCGGCGTCATAGAGCGTCAGCCGGAATCGATCTGCCAGGGCGAGCGTCTCGTTCCACGCGCGTGCGTCGGTTTGTCTGTCGACGGTTATGTCGAGCAAAGCGAGATCGTCGAGGGCGGCGCGGCGAAACTCCGCATCGATCCGGCCGCGACGCGCGGCGACGGTCAGGCTGTTCGCCACCTCAAGACGCCACAGCGCCGGCACGGTCGCGCCCGCGTCGGCGACCGTGTCGAACACGCGGCGAAGCGCTTCGGTTGCCTCGTCGCCGTATATCCAGGCCAGCGTCGCCGAACTGTCGAGCACGAGAACTCACGGGCGGCCGTCATCGCGATAGGATTTCCATTCGGACCAATCGAAGGAACCGAGCTTGCGTTGCTCGGCGCGCGCGCGAATCCGATAAATCGCGGCGCGCGCGGCGTCGCGGTCATAGGGACGGCCGGGCGGAACCAGACGCGCGACCGCCTTGCCGTGACGAGTGATGGTCACCTCCTCGCCGCGCTCGACCTGGTCGAGAAGCTGACCGAGTTTGTTTTTGGCCTCAAAGGCCCCGACTTCTTTCATGCTAGCTTAATCTAGCTTAAATCGTATCGCCCATACAACGGGAGTTTCTACTGTACCCTCTTATTGTCGCCGCGTGGGGCGGGCGCAATTAAGTGGGCTTCGGGGGAAACCATGTACGTCGCCATTGTTGTTGTGCGTGGTGTTGCCGGTCGGTGGTCGCGGATCACGCGGCGGCGACGGTCGCGGCACCGTGGCTGGCGTTGCTCGGCAAATGGTTCGTGTTCTGGAGCGGCGGCATCCGGCTGGTGCTCGCAGGCGGACGCCAACTCGCGCAGCCGCGCTTCACCGCCAGGGACATACTCGGCATCGACAGCGACGACGCGTTGCCGCTAGTGCAGGAGCTGGGCATCGCCAATCTCGCGACCGGCGTTGCCGCGACGCTGTCGCTGGTCTTTCCCGCCTTCGTTCTGCCGATGGCGATCGTCGGCGCGGTCTTCTATGGCGGCGCCGGCATCCGCCATGCGCTCGGCACGCGGCACACCGCCAATCAGCATCTGGCGATGGCGACCGATCTCTTGGTCGGCGCCGTGCTCGTCGCCTATCTCGTCTATCGCGCCGCGGCGTGACGCGCGGCGGCTGACCGACGCTTACCGCTGGTCGAAGCCGTCGCCCATGATCGAGCGGCTCATGAGCTTCGGGTCCATCAGCGATGCCGGCCCGCCCGGGTTGTAATACGCGTCCGATCCGCCGATGCCCTTGGCATAGAAATAGAAGCCGGCGAGGCCGGGCTTAACCGGGTCGGCATGCGCCTCCCACGCCGGGCCGCTGGTGCGCATCGTATAGCGGTAGTTGGGGTCGGCCGCCGGATCGAAACGCAACCGGCTCTTCGGCTCGTGCCCGGTCTGCGGCATGCCGGGCAGGAACGACGCCATCAGGCACGCATCGTGGCCGCCGAAATTGCAGTAGAACTCGATCTGCTGAATCGCCGTGAGGAACATCAGCGCGATCTTCTCCTCGGGCTTGAGCGGGATCTTGCCCTTGGCGCTTTCGATCTCGATCTCGGTGTCGGGCGCGATCGACGGCGTGGCGGCGAGCGCGGGTGGGGGCGGCGCGGTCATCGCCGCGGCGGCGTCCTGATAGAACAAATCGTACGGCGCCACCGCGTGCTCGGCGCCGCCCCAGCCGAAATTGCAGCGGCCGTTGACCACCTTGCCCGAATGCCAGCCGCGATCGACGCCGTCGAGCATCAGATTGGCTTTGCAGACGAGAAGCGGATGGCCGTTCTCCTGACCGCCGACGAGCGCGTTCGCGGGCGCCGGATCGGCCGCCAGGCCCCAATGACCGGCGCCGACCGCGACCTCGAAGCCAGCGATTACGATCTCGCGGCCGCCCCAGGAAATGTTGCAGCGGCCGTCGACGATCTTGCCGGGATGCACGCCGCCGTTATAGGGCGCGCGGCAGACGAAGAGCGGAAGGCCGTTCTCGAAACCGCCCTCGACCGCGCCCGGCGGCACCGCGCCGCGCCATGGCATCCAGGTGACGGCCGCGGACGCGGCAAACGGCGCGAGCGCGGCAAACGCGGTCGCCACGGCGAGAATTGTCCTACGCATAATCAGGTCCCCCTTGCCTCGACCCCGCCGCTCGGCGAATTTGAGGGGAACGACGGAGGAAAGCAATGCTGCGGATTTTTGGCCGGAACACGTCGCAAAATGTGCAAAAGGTACTGTGGACCGCGACGACGCTCGGCGTCGCTTTCGACCGCGCCGATATCGGCGGCAAGCATGGCGGCAACCGCACGGCGGATTATCTGGCGCTTAACCCCAACGGGCTGGTGCCGACCGTGTTCGACGGCGACCTGGTGATGTGGGAATCGAATTCGGTCAGCCGCTATCTGTGCAACCGCTACGGGCCGCATGTCGCCTATCCGGTCGAGCCGGCGCGGCGCGTGCTGGTGGAACGGTGGATGGATTGGCAATTGTCGGTGATGACGCCGGCGCTGACGCCGCTCTATTTCCTGCTCTATCGCCTGCCCGCGGAACAGCGCACCCCGGACGAGATCGCGCGGCGCGCCGCCGGCACCGCGGCGCCGTTCGCGATTCTCGAGGCGCGGCTCAAGGACCGGGCCTATCTCGAGGGCGATGCGGTCACGCTCGCCGATATCGGCAACGGCATTTGGGCGCATCGCTGGTTCGCGATGGGGCAGGGCGACCGCGATAGCGCCGTCGGCGCGTGGTATGCGCGGCTCAACGACAACGCGGCATTCCGCGCCCATGTCGTCGAGGTGGCGTTGGAATAGGCCACTGCATTGCCGCCGTGCGTGCTTCGAGACGGCGCTTTCAGCGCCTCCTCAGCATGAGGAATGTATCTCACGGCCTAAAATCTTATCCTCAGCCTGAAGAGCGATGCGGAGCATCGCGTCTCGAAGGCCGTCCCGGTCAGCCCCGTCCTCGGTACGGCGCGACGCCTTGGTCGGGCAGCCATAGGCCCTTGGGCGGCGCGCCGGTCTGGTAGAACACGTCGATCGGCATGCCGCCGCGCGGATACCAATAGCCGCCGATGCGGAGCCATGTCGGCGCGATCGCGGCGACAAGGCGCTTGGCGATGGTGACGGTGCAATCCTCGTGGAACGCGCCGTGATTGCGGAACGATCCGAGATAGAGCTTCAAGCTCTTGCTCTCGACGATCCATCGCTTCGGCACATAGTCGATCACCAGATGCGCGAAATCGGGCTGGCCCGTCACGGGGCAGATCGCGGTGAATTCGGGCGCCGTGAAGCGCACCAGATAAAGCGTGCCGGGCTGCGGATTGGCGACGCGCTCCAGCACCGCCTTCTCCGGCGATTCCGGCGGCGGCACGTGCGCGCCAAGCTGTTTCAAATCGCGATAGCTCGATTTGGGCATGATCGCTTGATTTTAGAGGGTTCGTTGCAACGCTCCAGCGTCTTGTTTCGCCGCCGCGGGAGTATTACTCTTACAGGTAATAGTAAGGAGAATCGAATGCGGATCACATCCAAGGGTCAGGTAACAATTCCCGCCGACATTCGCGAGCAGGCCGGCCTTTTGCCGGGAACCGACGTCGATTTCGAGCGGCACGGTCAGACCGTGCGAATCGTTCGCTCCAAGATCAATAAAAAGAACAGCCGCGGCGCGCGCATTGTCGCGCATTTGCGGGCGCATCCCGGCGACATCAACATCACCACCGAGGAGATGATGAAGCTGATGCGCGGCGATCAATGAGCGCCGTGCTGGTCGACAGCAATGTAATTTTCGATTTGCTCTCGTCCGACGCGGAATGGTTCGACTGGTCGGTCGACGCAATCGAAGCGACCGCGATGACGGCTCGCCTTGTCATCAATCCGGTAATCTTCGCCGAGGTTTCGATTCGATATTCCGACGTGCAAGACGTCGACGAAGCTGTGCCGAAAGAGATGTTTGATCGTGAGCCGCTCACCTATGAGGCGGCGTTTCTTGCGGGCAAAGTATTTGTCCGATATCGCCGTCAAGGCGGCATCCGGACGACGGTCTTACCCGATTTCTTCGTCGGTGCGCATGCCATGGTGGCCGGCTACCGTTTGCTGACTCGCGATCCTGCGCGCTACCGCACGTACTTCCCGCACCTAAAGCTGATTGCGCCCTAAAGCGGCGGCAGGTCGCCTTGCGCCTGTTGTTCGGCGAAATCGTCGGCGAAATCGTCGAGCCGCTGGTTGCTGATCGCGTCGCGCATCGTCGCCATCAATTCGGCATAGTAGCTGAGATTGTGCTGGGTCAGCAGCATCGCCGACAGGATCTCGCCGGCCCGCGCGAGGTGATGGAGGTAGGCGCGGCTGTAGTTGCGGCATACGGGACAGCCGCATTCGGGATCGAGCGGGCGCGGGTCGCTGATATGGCGCGCGTTCCGGAGATTGACGGTGCCGCGCCTTGTGAAGGCTTGCGCGGTGCGGCCGGAGCGCGTCGGGATCACGCAATCGAACAGGTCGATGCCGCGTTGCACCGCTCCCACCAGATCGGCGGGCTTGCCGACGCCCATCAGATAGCGCGGCGCATCGTCGGGCAGCGCCGGCACCGTCGCGTCGATCACCATGAACATCATTTCCTGGCCTTCGCCGACCGCGAGTCCGCCGATGGCGTAGCCGTCGAAGCCGATATCGGTGAGCGATTCGGCGGAATGCATGCGTTGCACCGGAAACACGCTGCCCTGCACGATGCCGAACAGGCCGTGGCCGGGCCGGTCCTTGAACGTGGCGCGGCACCGCTCGGCCCAGCGCATCGAGCGCTCCATCGACACCATCGATTCCTCCGCCGTCACGGGGAACGGCGTGCATTCGTCGAGCACCATGGTGATGTCGGCGCCGAGCATGTGCTGAATCTCGATCGAGCGTTCCGGCGACAAAGAATAAAGCGTGCCGTCGAGATGCGAGCGAAAGCTGACGCCCCGCTCGTCGATGGTGCGCAGCTGCGCCAGCGACATGACCTGGAAGCCGCCGCTGTCGGTCAAGATCGCGCCGGGCCAGTTCATGAATTTGTGCAAGCCGCCGAGCTCGGCGACGCGTTCCGCGGTCGGACGCAGCATCAGGTGATAGGTGTTGCCGAGGATGATCCTGGCGCCGGTCGCGGCGACGGCTTCAGGCGTCATCGCCTTCACCGTCGCGGCGGTGCCGACCGGCATGAAGCACGGCGTCTCGACCACGCCATGCGCGGTCTGGAGCCGGGCGCGCCGCGCCGGTCCGTCCTCGGCGAACACGGTGAAGGGCAGGGCATTGCTCATGCCCGCGCCGGATGGAGCAAGCAGGCGTCGCCATAGGAGAAAAAGCGATAGCGCGCGGCGACGGCGTGCGCGTAGGCGGCCTTCATCCGGGCCAAGCCGGCAAAAGCGCCGACCAGCATGAACAAGGTCGAGCGCGGCAGATGAAAATTGGTCAGCAGCAGATCGACCGCCTTGAAACGATAGCCGGGCGTGATGAACAACGCCGTGTCGCCCGCGAACGGGCCGACGGTGCCGTCGTCGCTGGCGGCGCTTTCGAGCAAACGCAGCGGCGTGGTGCCCACCGCGACGACGCGGCCGCCGGCCGCGCGCGCACCGTTGATGCGTTGCGCGGCGGCGGCGTCGATGAAGCCGGTTTCGCTGTGCATCGTGTGATCGGCGGTGTCGGCGACCTTCACCGGCAGGAACGTGCCGGCGCCGACATGAAGCGTGACGGTGACGCGACCGATCCCGGCCTTGTCGAGGGCCGCCAGCAGCCGCTCGGTGAAATGCAGCCCCGCGGTCGGCGCCGCGACCGCGCCGTCCTTCGCTGCAAAGATGGTCTGGTAGTCGCCGCGGTCGGCGACATCGTCGGGGCGCTTGATATAAGGCGGCAGCGGCACATGGCCGTGCTGGGTCAGGGCGGCGCGAAACGCGGCGCCCTCGCGGTCGAAGGCCAGCGTCACGTCGCCCTCGGCGTTTTTCGCCGCGACCGCGGCGTGGAAATCGTCGGCGAACGCGATGCGGTCCCCGGGATGAAGTTTTTTCGCGCCCTTGGCGAAGGCGCGCCAGCGTCCGCCGCCCAAATCGCGATGCAGCGTCACCTCGACCTTGGCTGTGCCGCGGCGGCCGACGAGCCGCGCCGGAATCACACGCGTGTCGTTGGCGACCAGCAGGTCGCCCGGCCGCAACAGGCGCGGCAGGTCGCGCATCGCCCAGTCGGCGAGCGTCTCGCCGACCTCCAACAGCCGCGACGCATCGCGCGGATCGGCGGGCCGCGCCGCGATCAGGTCCGGCGGCAGATCGAAATCGAAGTCGTCGACGCGCATGGGCCTCTTGTAGCGTTGTCCTATCTGACTTACTAGCGCACCACCCCCGGGTTCGCGGGGCTGGTAAAATCGTATCGGCGATTACGACGGGGACCGGCATGGAAGAGCACAGCACCGCACCGTGGCGCCATGAACACGTCTTCCTCGGCGCGAACCACGCCCGGAACGCGCGCAAGACACGCGTGGTGATGTTGCTCTGCGGCGTGACGATGGCGGCGGAGATTGTCGGGGGTGCCTTGTTTCATTCCCTCGCGGTGGTGGCCGACGGCGTCCATATGGGCACGCATGTCAGCGCGCTTGCCATTGCCGCCTTCGCCTACGGTTACGCCAGCCGCCATGCCCGCGACGAGCGCTTCGCGTTCGGCACCGGTAAGGTCGGCGACCTCGCGGCCTTCGCCAGCGCCATCGTGCTGGCGATCGTCGCGCTCGGCGTGGCGGGCGAGAGCATCGTGCACGTGCTGCGGCCGCCGACCATCGGGTTCCGCGAGGCGATCCCGATCGCGGGGCTCGGCCTCGCCGTCAATGTGATCAGCGCCTTGCTGCTGCGCGACGATCATGACCGTCATCACCACGATCACGCGCACGGGCATGACCACGACCATCCACACAATCACGAACATCGCGATCTCAATCTGCGCGCCGCCTACATTCATGTCATGGCCGATGCCGGCGTGTCCGTGCTGGCATTGCTCGGCCTCACCGCCGGGCTGTTGCTCGGCTGGGTGTGGATGGACGCGGCGATGGGTTTGGTTGGCGCCGCCGTGATCGCGAACTGGGCGTGGGGACTGGTGCGCGCGGCGGGCGCGGTGCTGCTCGACCGGCGCCCCCAGTCCGGTCTTTACGCCGAGGTCCTGGCGCGGCTCGAAGTGGAGGGCGACCGTGTCGCCGACCTCCATCTCTGGCGTATCGGGCCCGGGCACATGGCCGCCGCGATTACGCTGGTAAGTGAGGAACCGCGCCCGCCCGATTACTACAAGCACCGGCTCGCGGGTCTCGGCGGCCTGTCGCACGTCACCATCGAGGTCGCGTCGGCCCGAATCGGCCGCGACCGCAGCGCGGCCTGATCAGGACGCGGCGGGGGCCTGCCGGCCGCGGAACAGTCCGAACAGCGCCCCGACCGGTTTGCCGATGCCGTAGCGCAGCGCCAGGCCGATCAGGTGCGGAATCGTCCGGTCGATGGTAATGGCGGCGCCGATCAACAGGCCGGCGCAAATCACCGCGGGAGCGCTGAAATCGAACAGGAAGAAGATGGCGATGCCGGACGCCGCGATGATCCGCCCGCTCCACACCGGCCGCGACGCAGCGAGAACGGCACCGACCAGCGACGTGACCAGAAACACAATCGCCAGGATGCCGACGACGCCCGTGCCGGGTTGGTCGTCCGGCCACGCCGTACTGCCGATCACGCCGCCCCAGGGGCCCATGCAAAAGATCAGCAAGCTGCCGATCAGGCCGTAAGCCAGCGCGATGATCCGTTCCGTCACGTTGTCATCCTCCCGGTTGCCACGCTATCCTACTGGAACAATTTCGCCGCGTTGATCGCGGTCTCGATCACGCCCCAGGCCAGCGGAATGCCGACAAACGCCCATTCCAACACCAGTTTGACGCCATTGCTCATGATGGGCCTCCGTCAGATCGCCAGTTCGGCTTCGTCAGCCGTCATGTGATGGCGGGCGTTGACCGCCTTGATCGCGAGATTGCATAGCAACCCGATCACCAACAGTCCGGCCATGACATACATCGTCACGTTATAGGCGTGCGCCTTCGGCACGCCGCTATCGATCTGATATTTGCGGATGTAATTGACGAGGACCGGGCCGAACACGCCGGCCATCGACCAGGCGGTAATCAGCATGCCATGGATGGCGCCGACATAACGCGTGCCGAACATGTCCTTCAAATAGGCCGGCACGGTGGCGAAGCCGCCGCCATACATGCTGATGATCACCAGGAAGCAGATCACGAACAGCGGCACACTGCCGATCGCACCGGTGGTCGGGACCAGCGAATACAGCACCGCGCCGAGCACGAAGAACACGAAATAGGTATTCTTGCGGCCAATCAGATCGGAGGTGGAGGCCCAGAAGAACCTGCCGGCCATATTAAACAGGCTCATTAGGCCGACGAAACCGGCCGCCGCCGCCGGGCTGACATGGCCCGGGAACATTTCCTGCGCCATCGGCGAAGCCTGGCCCAGCACGCCGATGCCGGCGGTGACGTTGAGGCACAGCACCCACCAGATCAGCCAGAATTGCGGCGTCTTCAGCGCCTGATAGACGTGGACGTGATTGGTGGTGATGAGCGGATGCGCCGGGGGCGCGACGAATCGCTCGGGTTTCCAGTCGGGCGCCGGAATCCGGACGATCCAGGCGCCGACCATCATGAAGCAGAGATAGATTGCGCCCATGATCGCGAAGGTCTCGGCGACGCCGATATGCGTCGGCGTATTGAACTTGCTCATCAACCACACCGACAAGGGCGAGGCGATAAAGGCGCCGCCGCCGAACCCCATGATCGCCATGCCGGTCGCCATGCCAGGCCGGTCGGGGAACCATTTGATCAGGGTTGAAACCGGCGAAATATAGCCGATCCCGAGGCCGAAGCCGCCCACCAGCCCCCAGCCGAGATAAACCAGCCAGATGTTATGGACCGAGACGCCAATCGCCGAGATGAAAAAGCCGAAACCGAAGCACAACGCGGCGGTGAACATCGCCTTTCGCGGCCCGCCATCTTCGACCCAGCGCCCGAGAAACGCCGCGGAAAATCCCAGTACGAAAATGCCGATCGTGAAGATCCAGCCGAGCTGCGGAATGGTCCAGTCCGCCGGCCCTGCTTTGGCGATGCCAATCAACCGAGTCATCGGCAGATTGAACACACTTATCGCGTAGGCCTGGCCGATGCACAAATGCACGCACAAAGCCGCCGGCGGAATCAGCCACCGCGAATAACCCGCGGGCGCAATGATGCGACTCCTGTCGAGAAAGCCCAGCATTTCCATTCCCCTTCATCTCGGAAGCCCTTGATCGGGTTCCGTCGCGTCCCTTTCCGGGCGCTTATTGGCAAATCTTTAATCCAGGATGCGCCCTGGGACAATAAGACTTCTGGCGGATGCGATTGCCGCAAAATCCCCTTGAATGTTCATCAATTAATGTTTCGGCGAGTGACATGCGCCGGGCAGCGCCGTCATTGTCGCGTTCCGAGACATTCTGAGGTGAGGGACATGTCGGCAACGGGGCATCGAATAATCGCCAGCATCATCATGGGCTGCGTTTTGACGCTATTGGCGCAGGTCGCGTTGCCCAACCTGATGGCGGGCAAGTTCGTGATCGGCGCGGTGATCGCGTCGGTCGCGATTTTTGTGCTCAACGCGGGCATCCACAACCAAAGACCGAGTCACACGGACTAGCGTGTTGCCCTGCCCGCGGCGTGGGCGATAAAATCGGGCGAGAGAGCAGCGCGCATGATCGTCACCTGTCCCGCTTGTGCAACCCGTTTCATGATCGATCCGCGCGCCCTTGGCGCTGGCGGTCGATCGGTTCGCTGCTCGCAATGCGACCACGTTTGGGTACAGGCGCCGCCTGAGGACGGACCGCGGCGGGTCGACCTGCCGCCGCCCGGCGCCGAACGGCCGATGCCGCCGCCGCGTCCCGCCTTGGCCATCCCCGCGGCGGCCGCGGCGCGAACCGTGCCGCTACCCCCGTTCCCGCCGGCCACCGAGTCGCCACGCCCCTCCGCGCCCCCGCCGGCCTACTTGGCGTCGGCGACCGACAACACCATTGTGCGCGGGGGCAACCGGCCGCTGATCGTCGCCGGAGGGTTGTTGCTGGTCGTCGGCGTGCTCTGGTACGGGCGCGATTTCATCGTCGATCGCATGCCGGCGCTTCAGGGCGTCTACGCGCTGTTCGGGGACGCCGGCCCGGGCGCGCTCGCCGACGATCTCAAGATCCGCCGCGTTACCTCGAACCGGCGGGACGACAACGGGCGCGCCACGCTGATCATCGACGGCGAGGTGGCGAATATCTCGTCCGGTTCCCGCCATGTGCCGCCGGTGCGCATAACGCTCGAGGATTCGGGCCGCCACCCGATCAAAAGCTGGACGGTGGTCGCGACCAACGATCCCCTGCCGGCCGGCGGAACCGCGCCATTCCACTCGAGCGTCGCCGATCCCGGCACCGGCGCCTTGGGCGCCACCGTCAGCTTCGACCAGTAATAGGAAAAGCCGCCGCGCTTTGCATGGTTGACCTCCGCCGACGACGCGGACAGGTTGACGCAAATGACCGCGACTCCCGGCATCGCCGCGCCCGCATCCGCCGCGCGCGGCGCGATCTATCCGTTCGCCTTGCTGATTCTTGCCAGCCTGTTCTGGTCGAGCAATTGGGTGGTCGGGCGCGGCATCCACGAGATCTTTCCGCCGGTGGCGCTGAGCTTTTACCGCTGGCTGGTGGCGGCGTTCGTGTTGGCGCCGCTGGCGATCCCCCGCCTCAAGGGCCAGTGGCACTTGGTGTGGCGGCATTGGAAGCTGTTCGCGTTTCTTGGCGCGAGCGGTATCGCCTGGCCGCAATGCATCACCTATATCGGCCTCAACTACACCACGGCGGTGAACGGCTCGCTGCTGACGGCAGGCAACCCCTTCATGATGGTGCTGCTGGCGTGGCTGATCGATCGTCAGACCGCGACGCCGCGCCAGCTCGCCGGCATGGTCCTGTCATTCCTCGGCGTCGTCGTCATCGTCGCGCACGGTTCGTTCGCGACGCTGATGCAGTTCCATTTCAATCCCGGCGATTTGTTGATCGTGGTGTCGATCCCGCTGTGGTGCGCCTATTCGATCATTTTGCGTCGCCGGCCGCGCGACATGGACGGGCTGGCGTTCCTGTTCGTGCTGACGCCGATCGGGCTCCTGTCGTTGGCGCCGGCGCTTGCTTATGAGGGGCTGTACGTGCGCGCCCCGCACTGGAGCTGGTCGACGCTCTTGGCCGTGATCTATGTCGGCGTCACCGCGTCCGCCGCGGCCTACATGCTGTGGAATCGCGGTGTCGAGCTCTTGGGGCCGAGCCGCGCCGCGTTCACCTTGCCGTTCCAGCCGATGTTCGCCTCGCTCCTCGCCGTGCTGCTCCTCGGCGAGGAATTCCATCCCTATAACGCGGTCGGCTTCGTGGTGATCGTCGCGGGCTGGTATCTGTCGAGCGGCCTCGGACGGCGGGCGTCTGCGCCATGAGCGCGGCGCCGCAAACCGCCGCCGGACCGCTCGCTTGGCGCCACGCGGTCTATCCCTACGCGCTGCTGGTCCTGTCGAATTTCTTCTGGGCGACGAATTGGGTGATCGGCCGCGGTATCCACGAGACCTTTCCGCCGATGGCGCTAAGCTTTTTCCGGTGGGTCGCGGCGGGTCTGATCCTGGCGCCGTTCGCGATTCCGCGGCTCAGAGGGAAGTGGCACCTAGTCCGCGCCAACTGGCTGCTGTTTTTTGTGCTCGGCGCCAGCGGCGTCGCCACGTTTCAGGCGATCATCTATCTCGGCCTCAATTACACCACGGCGGTCAACGCCACCATCCTCAACGCGGCGACGCCGCTGATCATGGTGCTGATGGTGTGGGGCATGGACGGCGAAGCCGCGACCCGGCGCCAATGGCTCGGCATGGCGCTGACATTTCTGGGCGTCTTGTTGATTGTGTCGCGCGGCGATTGGCACAATCTGCGGGATTTCCATTTCAACATCGGCGACGTCATCATCTTCGTATGCTTGCCGTTGTGGTCGCTCTATTCGATCCTGGTGCGGCGGCGTCCGATGGCGATGGATGGCATCGGCTTTACCTTTGTGCTGACGCTGGTCGGGCTGACATGCCTGTCGCCATTCTTCGCGTTCGAGGAGATTTTCATCCGTCGGCCGGAATGGAGCTGGGCGATGGCCGGGACGGTAATCTACATTGCCGTCAGCTCGTCGATCCTCGGCTATCTCTTTTGGAATCGCGGCGTCGAACTGCTCGGCGCCAACCGCGCCGGCTTCACCTACCCGCTGCAACCGGCCTTTACCGCCGTTCTCGCCGTGCTCGTGCTGGGCGAACCGTTCCGTCTCTATAACGCGTTCGGCTTTGCCGTCGTCCTGGTGGGCTGGCTGCTCACCACCAGCCTCCGCGTTCAGCAATGACCAGGCCCAAGGCTTTCGTGTCGTGGAGCTCCGGCAAGGACAGCGCCTTCGCCCTGTATGAGGCACGGCGGAGCGGCTTGGCCGACATCGTCGGCGTGCTCACCACCACCAACGAGGCGTTCGATCGCGTCGCCATGCACGGCGTCCGCAACGCGTTGCTCGATCGCCAAGTCGCGGCGCTGGGCCTGCCGATCGTCAAGGTGCCGCTGCCCTATCCGTGCCCGAACGAAGTCTACGAGGCACGAATGGCGGTCGCGATCGAGCGGATCAAGGCGCAAGACGTGCGCCACATGGTGTTCGGCGATCTGTTCCTCGAGGACATCCGCGCCTACCGCGAGGAAAAGCTGAAGCTCGCCGACATGGTCGGCCTCTATCCGCTGTGGAAACGCGACACGGCTACGCTGGCGCGGACGATAATCGCGAGCGGCATCGTCGCGCATCTTGTCTGCGTCGATCCCAGGAAGATCGAGCGGCGCTTCGCCGGACGGCGCTTCGACGCCGCGGTGCTGGCGGAACTGCCGGCGAATTGCGATCCCTGCGGCGAGAACGGCGAGTTTCACACCGTCGTCACGGCGGGACCGATGTTCTCGGCGCCGATTCCCGTGACCATCGGGGAGATCGTCGAGCGCGACGGGTTCGTCTTCGCCGACGCGATTCCCGGCCGGTCCTAGAACGGCAGGATGAAATCCACCGCGACGGTCTCCTGCGTGCTCTTGTGCGCGACCCCGGCCTTGTCGTAGTCGAACGTATCCGGTCCCGATAGCTCGTCGTCGAAGCGGAATTCGGGGCGGATCACGAAGCCGGTGAAAATCTTCGGCACCGGCGGCTTGTAGTTGAGACCGATGGTGAGTTCGCTGTAGGTCGCGGGCACGCCGGGACCGACCGCGACGCAGGTGCCTTGCCCCGATTCGCAATTGACGAAATCCTGGTTGCCGACGGGGAACGCGGTGACGAAGAAGCCGTTGGCGTCGCGGAAAATCTCGGCGCGGCCGTTGATCGAGATTTGGTCGGTCCACTGATACATCAAATAGCCCGCGCCGCCGCCCGCGGTCGGCGAATAGGTCCGGCCGGCGGGGCTGACGAACGGACCGCCGTCATGCACGACGTTGAGCTCGCCCATCGCGGTGAGCTTGGGGTTGATCTTCCACGTAATGACGACGTCGCCGTATTCGCGCTCGGTGCTGTTGCAGCTATAGAGTGCGCCGGGGACCCCGCACGTATCTTCGGGCCCGATGCTGGTGAGCGCGAGCACCGTCAGCTTGTCGGAGATGTTGAAACCGAGCCCACCCTCGAACGCGAGCGCGCCGTTATTGTCGGCGCCCGGGCCGAACGATGTGTTCACGCCGGTGGTGAGGCCGGTATAGACGTCGAGCAGCGGGCTGACATGCGTTATCAGCATCGCGCCGGTGTCCTTGAGCGGCAGGCCGAAATTGAAAATGTAAGAGTGCGAATAGAACGGGTTGTTGCGCGGATCGATGGTCTCGGCGCCGAGATAGGTCGGGAACTGTCCGATCTTCAATTCCTCGCCGCCGGCGAAGAACAGCGGCATGTGCTCGGTGATGTCGGCCTCGACGATGTCCATCTGGACGCGGGTCGTCATGGTGCGGTCGAGCTCGCCGAGGTAATGCGTGTAGCGCGCGTCGGTGCCCATCATGTACCAGAAGCGGAAGCCGGTATCCCAGCCGCCGGACGTGTCGACCGGACGCTCGAAGATCAGCGAGCCCTGATTGAACGCGGCCTCGTTCGATTTGTCGTCGAACAAGCGGCCGAAATTGACGCCACTCGACGGGCTGTCGAAATTGCCGGTGACGCCCCCTTCGAGATAGCCCGAGAGGTTGACGGGGTCCCACCACGATTTCGGCGTCGCCGGTGCCGGCGTGGCGGTCTGGGCGAAGGCAAGATCAAGAACGACGGCGCAGGTCGCAACGAAAGCGCCGACCAAAATCGTCAGCCAGCGCGCAAGGACGCGATTCATTATGAAAATCTCCCAACATCAAAACGCTCTGCGTCGCTGTGGCAATTAAGCGGCCAAGCGGTGCAGCAAAATTGCAACGCCGGCGCATAAAATTTCGATGTGGGTGAGACAGTTCGCGCATAAGGATTGTATGCACGGAACCAAAGCTTGCCGACGCAATGGGCACATGGCCCATCGCGTCCGGTTAACGATTGATTGAAACTATTGCAGTGAGTTCTTTTTCAGCATCGAGCCGCGATCGCGCGACTTGACACGGACCCATACGGTGCGGCCGTCGCGCACCACCTCGATCGGAATCTCGACGCCGGCGCTGCCGGACTTCCACAGCTTGCGATAAAAATCGGCAAGGTTGCCGACGCCTTCATCGCGCACCGCCCAGACAATGTCGCCCGGGCGCATGCCGGCCTGCGCCGCCGGTCCTTTCGGCAGCACGCCCGTAATCATGACGCGGCCTTCGCCTTCGCCCGAATAGGCGCCGATCCACGGCCGCGCCGGGTGGTTCGGCCGGCCGTAGGTCAGCAAGTCGTCGAGAATCGGCGTCAGGAGACTGATCGGCACGATCATGTTGATGTCGCGCGGCGAACCGCCCGGCAGCGATTGCTGCACGTGAAGCGAGCCGACGCCCACCAGCTTGCCGGATTTGTCGATCGCGGCGGCGCCGCCCCAGAACGGATGCGCCGGCGCCGTGAACAGCGCCTCGTCGAGCAAATATTCCCAGCTACCGGGAAATTCCTGGCGCGCTATGACCCGCGCGCTGATCGAATGGCGCCGCGTGCCGGCCGCGACCACGATCGGCGACCCGTTCTCGAGCGCCGCCGACTCGCCGATCGCCATCGCGGGCACGCCGAGCCGACCCAGCGCCTGCACCAGACCGAAGCCGGTCTCTTGATCGTAGGCGGCGACGGTGCCTTGCGTGGCGCGGCCGTCGGCGGTGGTGATCCACACTGTTTCCGCTTCGGTGATGAGATAGCCGATGGTGACGATCAGGCCGCTGTCGCGGATCACGACGCCGCTGCCGCCGCGCTGGGTGCCGAGCGTCTGCGCGGTGAAGGCGTCATCCGGGATCGTCGCCTGGATGCCGACCACCGATTGCAGCGCGCGATCCAGATCGAACGCGAAGTCGCCCGGCTTCGGTTGCGCCGCTTCCGGAATTTCCCAATCGATCTCTTCAGCCATTACGCGTTCCTTCCGAAATGCGTGATCTATCTTGGCCGGAAACTCGCGGCCTGTCTATTTTGAACGGACGACGCGCCGCCGCCATTCCCGCGACACGCGGCCGTCTCGTCAATGGAACCGGGGATGGCTAGAATGACGTCGCGTGCCAGCGGGGAGGTCCGCCATGAAAAAGCTGCTGATCGTCGTCGGCGCCGTCGTTGTGGTGCTGATCCTGGTCCTTGTGCTGGCGCCGTTCTTCATTTCGGCGGACACGTTCAAAGGTCAACTCCTGTCACGCGTGGAGGATGCGACCGGGCGTCACATGACGATCGCGGGGCCGTTGTCGCTGAGCTTCTTCCCGAATGTGAAGGTCGAGGCGACGGGGGTGACGCTCGCCAACGCGCCGGGCGCCCAAACGGCTGCGATGGCCCAGATCAAGCAGGTCGATATCGCGGTGCGGTTGATTCCGCTGCTCTCGGGGCAAGTCGAGGTCGAGCGGCTGTCGCTCGTGAGCCCTCAGATCGCGCTCGAAATCGACGCGCAAGGCCGGCCGAGCTGGAGCTTCGCCGAATTGGGCGCGACCCTACCGGCGCCGGCGCCCGGCATCGCGCCGCCGAAGAATCCGTCGATGATGGGCTTGGCGGCGCTGTCTCGCCTGCGGGTCAAGGACGTGTCGATCGAGAACGGCGACATCGTGTTTCTCGACCGTCGCACCAACCAACATTACGAACTACAGCAAGTGACGCTGACCGTATCGGCGCCGAGCCTCGACGCGCCGGCGGCCATCGACGGGTCGGCGATGTGGCGCGGCCAGAAGGTCACGTTCTCGCTCAAGCTCGACCGTACCGGCGCGCTGATGGCGGCGGGCGGCAAGACCAAGCTCGCGGCGTCGCTCACGGCGACTCCGATCACAGCCAAGCTCGACGGCACCGTCGCCAACGACAACGCCGCGCTGGCGTTCGACGGCAAGGTCGATCTGTCGGTCCCTTCGGTGCGCGATCTCGTCGCGTGGTCGGGATTGACGATCGACCTGCCGAAGCAAGGGTTCGGCGCGCTTGCGGTGTCCGGCGCGGTGCACCTCGGGAACGGCATCGCCAAATTCGCGAGCGGCAGCTTCTCGCTCGACGGCATCAAGGCGACCGGCGCCCTGACGCTCGACGCAAGCGGCGCCAAGCCCGGCATCACCGGCGAAGTCGCGGCCGGCATGCTCGACTTCAATCCCTATCTCGGACCGTCGACGCCGGGCTGGAGCAGCGACACGTTCGACAGCGCCATATTGCGCGAGGTCGATGCCGAGCTGACGGTCGACGCCGCCGGTGCGAAATACCGCAAGATCTCGATCGGCAAAAGCGCGGCCGTCGTGCACCTCAAAGACGGCAAGCTCACGCTGAACCTCAGTGACATCGCGATGTATCGCGGCAACGGCAAAGGCGCCGTCACCGTCGACGCCACCGGCAGCGTGGCGGCCATGACCATCGAGGGCTCGATGTCCGGCGTCGATCTCGGCCCCTTGCTGCGCGACGCCGGCGGTGGTGGTTCGGTCAACGGCTCGGGCAGCTTCACCATCTCGGCCATGGCGCACGGCAACAGCCAACGCGACATGATCGGGACGCTCAACGGCAAGACGTCGTTCAGCGTTTCGGGCGGCTCGCTCAGTGGCGTCGATCTCGGCGGCATGCTGAAAAACACGACGTCTTCCTTTTCGGGCGGCGGTGGCGGCACCACCATCCAGCGCGCCAGCGGCGATTTCACCATCCGTGCCGGCATCATGACCAACCGCAATCTCTCGGTCAGCACGAGCTCGGTCGACGCGACCGGCTCCGGCACGGTGAACCTGCCGGCGCGCTCGCTCAATTTCCGCATCGAGCCGAAGCTGATCGCGGGCATCGTGACCGTGCCGGTGATCGTCAGCGGCCCCTGGGACCATATCAGTTACACGCCCGACGTGGCCGGCATCGCCAAGGGCATCGTGACGGCGCCCGTCAACGCGGTCGGCGACGCCGCCGGCGGCGTCAGCAAGGTCGGCCAAGGCGTCGGCGGCGCGATCAAGAGCCTGTTCGGGAATTAGGGTGCACTTGCGGGGATGTTTCGTTTGGGTCGGGCTTGGCCGGGCCGTCCACGAATAAGTAAAAGGATGAACCGCCAAGGCGCCAAGACGCCAAGGATGACGGGCAACCTGGCGCCGTGGTGTCGTGGCGGCGAAAATAAAATTCGTGGATGCGCGGGCCAAGCCCGCGCAAGGTGAATACCGATGCCGTCGCGCCGCTCCGATCCGTCAGCCCTGGCCGATGCCGTCTTGCGCGGCGAGCGCGCCGCGCTGGCGCGTGCCATCACGCTGGTTGAATTCGACGCGCGCCGATCACCGCGACGACGCCGAGCAGTTGCTGGCGCGGCTGCTGCCGCGAGCCGGCAACGCCGTCCGGCTCGGCATCTCGGGCGCGCCGGGCGTCGGCAAATCGACCTTCATCGAGGCGTTCGGGTTGATGCTGATTGGCGAAGCTCATCGCGTCGCTGTGCTGGCGGTCGATCCGTCGTCGAAGCGCGCCGGCGGCTCGATCCTCGGCGACAAGACGCGCATGCCGCGCTTGTCGCAGGCCGAATCCGCCTTTATCCGCCCGTCGCCCGCCGGCAAGAGCTTGGGCGGCGTCGCGCGCCGCACCCGCGAGGCGATGATCATCGCCGAGGCGGCCGGCTTCGACATCGTGATCGTCGAGACGGTGGGGGTCGGCCAATCGGAAACCGCGGTCGCCGACATGGTGGATTTGTTTCTGCTGCTGATCGCGCCCGGCGGCGGCGACGAACTGCAAGGCATCAAGAAGGGCATTGTCGAGCTTGCCGATCTCATCGTCGTCAACAAGGACGACGGCGATCTGGCACCGGCGGCGCGCCGCGCGGTCGCCGATTACCGCCACGCGCTGCGTCTGTTGGTGCCGGCGGAGAGTGACGCGGTCGAGGCGTTGAGCGTGTCGGCGCTCGAGGAAAAGGCCCTCGACACGGTGTGGCGGGTGGCGTCGCAGCGGCTCGACGCGGCGCGGGCAAGCGGCGCGTTCCATCGGCGTCGCGCGCGGCAGGCGCAAGCGGCGCTGTGGCGCGAGATCGGCGACGGGTTGATCGAGCTGTTCCGCGACGACGACGAGGCCGCGCGCACGCTCAAGGGCCTCGAGGCCAGGGTCACCGCCGGCAAGATCACGCCCTCCGCCGCTGCCCGCCAGGCGCTCGCGGCGTTCAGGGGGAATTAGTTTTTCGCGAGCAAGTGCGAGCGCGCGCCGAGAGGCGCGAAGCCTAGCCGCGCGGACGCGCGGCGCCCGGCGTCTGAGGCTGCAAATTACCGCCCGGGACCCTTGGTCCAGCGGAACTCGGTGAGGATTCCGTTCTGGAACCGGCAGCGCGCCGCGACCGCCCGCGCCAGGAAGCCGCCGCTTTGCGGAATGTCGGGACGCACGGCCTCGACATCGACGATCATCAGCCCGAGCCCGCCACTCGTGGGTGTTGGCGACATCGACGTGGCTGACCGTCACATCGATTTTGGCGCCGGGGTAGGACAGGCGCATATAATCGGCGCAGCGGTCGCCATAGCCGGTATTGCGGATCTCGACGGGCCGGACCTCGTCGAGCCGCTCACAGGCGGCGACACCCAGGGCGAGTGCCGTTAGGGCGGCGATGGTTAATGTCCGCGTCATCCCCGCATCATGCCGGGCGGCTCGGGTTAATTCAAACCGGCGCCGTCTCTTGACGGGCGGCTGCCGCTGCCCTAGAAACCCGCCTTCCCACGAAGGATCGGTGTTATGTCGAGACGGTGCAGCATCACGGGCAAGAGCGCTTTGGTCGGCCATTCGGTCAGCCATGCCAACAACAAGACCAAGCGGCGGTTCCTGCCCAATCTCCAGACCATTTCGCTGTTGTCGGACGCGCTGCGCGGCCCGGTGCGGCTACGGCTGTCGGCCAACGCCATCCGCACCATCGAGCATAACGGCGGCATCGACGCCTATCTCGCCGACATGCCGGACCGCCATCTTCCCGTCGAAGCCAAGCGGCTGAAGCGCCGCATTCTCGCCGCCCGGAAGAAGGCGGCGGCTTAGTCCCCACCAAAGACGGTCTACTGTTCCGCTTGCAGCTTTTCCGCCAGCGCCGGAAGGACGCGGAGATCGTAGCCCTTGCGCGTCGCCTCGGCGACGATCGCGAGCGGGCCGGCGTTGTCGAACAGCACTTGCGACAGGCCCCACAGCAAGTAGCAGCGCGTGCCACTGCGGCAATGCGCCAGCACCGGCTTCGACGCGCGTGTCAGCGCGTGGTGGAACGCGGTGACGTCGGCCTTCGAAATCGCCGACGTCGTCACCGGCTGATAGAGATATTCCATACCCTGGCGTTCGACCTCGGCCTTCACCTCGGCGGCCGCCGGCTGACCCGGCTCTTCGTTATCGGGCCGGTTGTTGATCATGGTTTCGAAGCCTTGGCCCCGCAGCGCCGCGACCTCGCCGGGCGCGATCTGGCCCGCAACGCTGAGCTGATCGTTGATGCGAACCGGTCCCTGCATGGCAATCTCCTGAATTCGGGCGCGGGAAGGCGGTTCTAGCACCGACGCGGCACTGCCGCCAAGCGCGGCGCGGCGAGAAACAATCACGCGCGCCGATGGTTCCCACATCCCGGCAAAAAAAAGAAAAACGCCGTCCCACGCGTTATTTTGGGAGTTTACCGCCACTGCGAATGGTTGACAGGGATAAGTCGCTCGCTAACGTTCGAGCGGCGCCATTTTTTGGCGAGGATTCGAGCCGTGGCCATGGTAAAGCGCGAAGACGATACTCCGCACCCGATCGATGTCTATGTCGGCGGCCGGATGCGGCTGCGCCGGATTCAGCTCGGGCTGAGTCAAGGCGCCCTCGCCAGCAAGATTGGCGTGTCTTTCCAGGCGGTGCAGAAATACGAAATCGGGCGATATCCGCATCTCGGCGAGCCGGCTTTACGACGTCGCCCAGGCATTGGCGGTGTCGCCGGGGTTTTTCTTCGAGGGCTATCCCGACGGCCTCGTTGCCGCCAATCTGGCGCACGATTTCCAATCGGGCGCCGAGGGCGAGGTCAGCGAGACCTTCGACCGGCGCGAGGTGATGTCGCTGATCCGCGGCTTTTACGGCATCAAGGACAAACAGATTCAGGGCGACATTTTGCGGCTGATTTCCAAGCTCGGTCATCGCGAGATCGAGACATCGGAATCCCCGCATTAGCGGCGGCGCTATGGCGCCGCCGGGCCTTGGCGGTGTACAAGGGCGGCCACCATGCCGCCGAAAAAGAACCCGCTTCATCTCAATCCGCTGCAATTGAGGACGCTGACGCTGTTGCAAGCGTTGGCGCATCTGCCGCAGCACGGAAGGCCGGGCGACGAGCCGGGTTCGGTTCGCGTTTCCAACATGCCGCATCCGCACGGCGACCATTTTCATCTCGGCGACGCCGCGGTCGCGGCGCGCGACGCGACGGGGCTGTTCAATCCGGCGGTCTGGGTCGCGTTGGAGCGCAAGGGCCTGATCCGGTCCGCGTTTCCGATCGAGGCACTGCTGACCGAGGCCGGGCTGACCTATGACACGGGCCTCGCCGAACTCGTTGCTTCACCGCGCGAATCACTGACACTATCGGTTATGACTCGTTGGCTTGCGGCGGTGTCCGTGCTCGTCACAATCGCGATAGCGGCGCCGGTATCGGCGGAAACCGCGGTGTCGCCCTCCGCGGCCCAGATCGAGGCCGCGGTCGCGCCGGTGGCGCTTTATCCCGACGCGCTGCTGACGCCGCTATTGATGGCGGCGACCTACCCCAAGGAAGTCGCCGAAGCCGCGCAATGGCTGGGTGAGTCGCATAACGCAACGTTGAAGGGCGATGCGCTGGCGGCGGCGCTGGAGCCGCGCCCCTGGGACCCCAGCGTCAAGGCGCTGGCGCCGTTTCTTGCGATTGTCGCCATGATGGCGGCGCGGTCGGCCTGGATGGACCAGCTCGGCCAGGCGTTTGTCGCGGAGCCGGCGGCGGTCGCCGCCGCGATCCAGACGCTGCGCCACCGCGCCGTCGCCACCGGCATGCTCAAATCCTCGCCGCGCCTGACGCTGACGGAGGCGGGCGGCGCCATGGTCATCGCGCCGACCGACCCGGCGGTGGTCTATATCCCGACTTACAATCCGGCGCTGGTGTTTGGCGCCTGGCCTTACCCGGACAATCCGCCGGTCTTCATCGAGCCGCCGGAAGGATTCCGCGTCAACGGCGCCGACATGGAAACCGGCATCGGATTCAGCGTCGGGTATGGCCTGCTGCCGTCGCTATGGGGTTGGGCCAAACCGGATTGGTCCACCGGGACTGTCGCGGTCGACGTCGCCGCCTATAACCGCATCAACCGCTACGGGCCGCACGTCGCCGCGGCGATCTGGCGTCACGAAGCCCATCCGACCGGTTACTTCCACATCACGCAGCAGGAAATCACGCCGCTGGCATCACCGGCGAAGCGCGAGCATGTCGCCGCGACCCATCGAGAAAAGGAAAAAGTGGCGGCTCGCCATCCGGCGCACACGACGCGCCATGCCGCGAGCCGCGAGCATCGCAAGACCAAGGTCGCGCATGGCCGCGCGCCGGCGCATCGCGGCAAGATTCGCGTCGCCAGCGGCGGCCGCCACGGCCACCATACGCGTTAAGCCGGCAAACTAGTTCGGTCGGTCCCAGTCCGGCGACCAGCCGGCGATGTCGACGATGCGGCCGTCGCCGCTGCCGAGGGCGTCGATCGCGGCGCGATCCTCGGGCGCGAGGGCGAAATCGAAAATTTCGATATTGGCCTGCATGTGCGCGCGGCTGCCGGCCTTTGGGATCGCCGCGACATTGTCTTGCTCGATCAGCCAGCGCAGCGCCACTTGGGCCGCGCTCTTGCCGTACTTCTTGCCGATCGCTTGCAGCCGCTGGTCGCTCGGCACCTGGCCGCGCGCCACCGGCGAATACGCGGTCAGGAGCAACCCGTGCTTTTTCACCGCGCCCAGCACCGCGCCTTGCCGCAGAAACGGGTGATACTCGACCTGGTCGCAGACGATGTCGGCGTGGCGCACGGCCTCGTCGAGCAGCGTCGTCGTGAAATTGCTGACGCCGATAAAGCGCGTTTTGCCGGCCTCGCGCAGTTTGGTCATCGCGCCCAGGGTCTCGGTCAGCGGCACGGCGCGGCTTGGCCAATGGATCAGCAGCAGGTCGAGATAATCGAGGCCGAGTTTCTTCAGGCTCTCGTCGGTGCTGCGCGCCACGTCCTTGGCGGCGAGATGGTCGCGCGACAATTTGGTCGTGACCCATAGCTCGCCGCGCGCGGCGCCGGACTGCGCGATGCCTTTGCCGACCTCGGCCTCGTTGCCGTAGAGCTGCGCGGTGTCGATGTGGCGATAGCCGAGCTCGATCGCCTCGCGCACCGCTCGCGTGCCGTCGGGGCCGCTCAAGGGCCAGGTGCCGAAGCCTAAGGCCGGCACGCGCGCGCCCTTCACCTCGATGAATTTCATGTCCGCGCCTTTTCGTCTAAATTGGCTGGGTTATACCTGTTTCCACAAGCCTTGTGGAACCAACCGGCCGCGACGGCGGCCGCGCGCCGAATGGCGCGAGCCTCAGGCCCGCGGATGCGGGCCGCGCGGCGTTTGAGCGACCCGCCAAGCGGAGCTTGGCGGCAATAGAGCTGGGAGGATCGCGATGACAGAAGCGCCACGGCTGGAATTCGCCTTCGAAGCGCGGGTGACGATCGCGCCGACGGTCGAGATGGGCGAGACGCCGCGCGGGCGCCAGCGCATGATCCCGATCACCGGCGGCGTGGTCGACGGGCCGAATTTCAAGGGCGAGGTGCTGCCCGGCGGCGCCGACTGGCAGGTCATCCGCCCGGACGGCGTCGCCGAGCTGACCGCGCAATATGTCATCCGTGCCGACGACGCCAACATCGCGGTGATCAATCGCGCCCTGCGCCACGCGCCGCCCGAGGTCAACGCGCGTCTCCTGGCGAACGAAAAGGTCGATCCCGATCTCGTCTATTTTCGCGGCAGCCCGACCTTCGCCAGTCCGTCGGCGAAGCACGGTTGGCTCAACAAAAGCATCTTCGTTTGCACCGGCGAACGCGGGCCGGACGGCGTAAAGATCAACTTCTTCCGGGTGCTGTAGGGCGTCCCATTTTCCGTCATGGCCGGGCTTGACCCGGCCATCCAAGGCATGCGACGGGCGCGGCGATGGCTCGTCACCCGCGGGTCAAGCCCGCGGGTGACGAGCCGGTTGATCAGTCACGTCCCCAAATAGTACGTCTTCACCAGTTCCGAATTGCGCAGTTCGTCGGCGGTGCGGCCTTCGAACGCGATCTGGCCGTGGACTAGCACATAGCCGCGGTCGGCGATGCGCACGGCCTGGTGAAAATTCTGCTCGGCCATCAGCACCGACAGGCGATAGCGCTCCTTCACCAGGGCGATGGTGTCGATCATGCGCGCGACCAGGATCGGCGCGAGGCCGACCGACGGCTCGTCGATCAAGAGAATGCGCGGCGCCGACATCAACGCGCGCGCCAGCGCCAACATCTGCTGTTCGCCGCCGCTCATATTGCTGGCAAGCTGGCGGCGCCTGTCCTTCAGCACCGGAAAGGCGTCGAAACACTCGGCGATGCGCTCGCCGCGCAAGGCGCGGGCGGCACCGCGATAAGCCCCGAGCAGCAAATTCTCCTCGACGGAGAGCTTCGGGAACAGGCGTCGGCCCTCCGGCACGAGCGCCAATCCCAGATCGGCGATCGCCTCGGTGCGGTTGCCGGCGAGGGTCGTGCGCTTGCCGTCCTCGTCGAGGTAGATCGCGCCGGCGCGCGCCCGCACCAGCCCCATGATCGCGTTGAGCAGCGTGCTCTTGCCGTTGCCGCTGGTGCCGAGCAGCACCACCGTCTCGCCGGGTTCGAGCGACAGCGACACATCCTCGAGCGCGCGCACCGCGCCATAGCCGGCGGACAGATTCTCGACGACGAGCCTAGGCGCCGAGATAGGCACGCTCGACCTCCTTGTCGCGCAGGATGGCCGCGGGCACGTCGTCGGCGATCTTGCGGCCGGCGTCCAGCACGACGACGCGCTGCGAGAAACGCATTACCGCGCGCATGATGTGCTCGATCATCAGGATGGTGATGCCGCTCTCGTTGAGCGCGAGCAGCAGCGTCAGCATCTCGTCGACCTCGGCATGCGACAGGCCGGCCATCACTTCATCGGCGATGACGAGACGCGGCCGCCCGGCGAGGGCGCGCGCCAACTCGAGCTTGCGCAGTTCGATCTGCGTCAGCGTGCCGGGCAGGGTCTCGCGTTTCGCGTCCAGGCCCAGTTGCGCGAGCAGGGCTCCCGCGTCGGTCGCTTCACGCGCGGCATAGTCGCGCGGAATGGCGAGATTTTGTTCGAGCGTCATGCTCCGGAACGGGCGCGGGATCTGGAAGCTGCGCGCGATGCCGAGCCGCGCGCGCCGATGCGCGGGAAGCGTGGTGATGTCGTTGCCGGCGAAATGCACGCGGCCGGCTTCGGGCCGCAGCAGGCCCGAGATGCAATTGACGAGCGTGCTCTTGCCGGCGCCGTTGGGGCCGATGACGCCGAGCCGCTCGCCCTCGCCGATGTCGAGCGACACATCGTTCAGCGCGACGAAGCCGCCGAAGCGCTTGGTCAAATTCGCGACGCGGAGCAAAGGCTCGGTCATCGCCACAGTTTCTTCACCAGTCCGACAATGCCGTCCGGCGCGAAAATCACGAATCCGATCAGCAACAGGCCCACGATCAGCAGGTTGAGGATCGAGGAAATCGTCACGGTGGCGATTTGCTGCGCGCCGCCCAAGAGCACCGCGCCGATCACGGGGCCGATCCAACTCGTCGTCCCGCCGATCATCGGCATCGCGATGGCGTTGACGGCGATGGCGAGGCTGAAGGCCGAGCCCGGTTCGAGATGGCTGACGTAATAGGGGAACGGCGCGCCCGCGACGCCCATCAGCGCGCCCGACAGCGTCGCCGCGAGCAGTTTGAGGCGCAGCGTCGGCACGCCCGCGCTTTCCGCCGCCTGCTCGTCGTCGCGGATCGCGGCGAGGCCACGGCCGAGACGTGAGCGCTCGATGGTACGCGCCAACACCACCGACCCCACCGCCAGCGCCAGCATCGCGAAGAACAGGAGACGGGGATAATTGACAAACCCGGCGACACGATGCGGATGCAGCACGTAGATGCCGCGCGTGCCGCCGACATAATCCCAATTGTTGATGATGGTTTCGAGCACGACGGCAAGCGCCAGCGTGGCGATGGCGAAATAGATGCCCTTGACCCGAAGCGTGAGATATCCGGCGGCGAGGCCGATGATTCCGGCGGCGACGCCGCCTCCGACGATCATCACGATCAACGGCGGACTGAACAACTGGTACAGCACGGCCGCCGTATAGGCGCCGACCGCGTAAAAACCGGCCGAACCGAAATTAACATACCCGGCGTAGCCGCCCAGGATGTTCCACGCCGTCGCGATCACGACGTACTGCAACACGATGTACGCGGCGTAGAAATAGTAGTCGTTGGCGACGTAGCGCGTCGCCGCATAGCCGGCGACGAGGATTGCCACGGCGACGGCGGCGAACCAAAGACGTCGCACGTCAGCGCCCCAATAATCCCGAGGGGCGAACCACCAGCGCGATCAGTAGCGCGCCGAACGCCACCGCGGGCGACCAGGACGGGCCGTAGAAGGTCGCCGTAAGGCTGTCGGCAATGCCGAGCGCGATCGCGGCGAGGAGCGTGCCGGTGAGACTGCCGAGCCCGCCCAGCACCGCGATGGCGAAGACGCGGCCGATATAGTCACGGCCCATGGACGGATCGACCGGCGCGATGGTCAGGAGGAGCGCGCCCGCGACGCTGGCGGTCGCGATGGCGATGCCGAACGCGATCTCTTTCACCCGCACGGGATTGGCCGCCATGAGGCGCAGCGCGAGCTGGTCCTGCGAGACGGCTTTGATGGTGCGGCCGAGGAAGGTGCGATCGAAGGCGACCTGCAACACCGCGAACATCGCGAGCGATACCAGGAACGGGATAACCATGCGCAGCGGCACGGCGATCGGACCGACGCCGATCATGGTTTCGAGATAGGGTATCTGAACGCTGCGATAATCGGCGCCGAACACCAGCAGCAGGGTGACCTCGGTGAGGAACAGAACGCCGAAGAAAAAAGCGAGACCGCGCAGCCCCGTATCGCCGCGCCGCTCGAAGCTGACATGATAGATGCGGTACACGACCGCCCCGACCGCGAAAAATGCCGGCGCGAACAGAATGCCCGCGACGATCGGATCGATGCCCCATTGGTCATTGGCGAACCAGGCGGCGAACGCGCCCAGCATGATGAAACCGGGATGGGCGATGTTGACGATGTCGAGAAAGCCGAATGCGATCGACAGGCCGACCGTGACGGCGGCATAGAAGCCGCCCAGCAACAGCCCCGTCGCGACGGCATTCCCCAACAGATCGAACAACCGCGCTTCCCCCGAGCCATCGGCCCTTATTGTTGCCCGGCTCTTGTAGTGGATAGAATTCAGCCCGTCCAATCGCCCGGGAAAATTCGCGCGAATTTAACACGCTGCTTCAGCCATGCCGTCAGGCGGGCGCTGTTGGCGACCAGATAGCAATCGCGCGCCAGCCGCCACACGGCGATATCCTTCTTGCTGTTGCCGATATAGTCGAAGGCGCCGAAACGCGCGACCAGGCCTTTCGACTTGAGGGCGCCGGCGAAGTTGGTCGTGCCGTCGCTGGCCAGGACCTCGTCGAACAGAGCCAAATGCCGCGCCACCGCGGCGACGATGCGGCGGTCCGACCCCGATGCCAGGATCAGGCGCCGCCCCGCCGCGCGCTGATCCTCGAGCCAGGCGATCAGGGCCCGGTTATAGCGCCAGGTGACGGCGTCGTAGGGCACGCGGCGCGCGATCTCCGCCTTGAGGCGGGCACGGCCCTTGTGTTCCCAATAGGGAAACGCCGGGACCAGCCACGGCCGGGTCAGGACCAGCCGCCAGCCCATGCGCACGGTGCTGTCGCCCCGCGACAGCGTGCCGTCGAGATCGATGCAGAGCGGCGGTTCGTCCGATGCCATCAGCAGCGACGTTACCGGATTTCGCTGGGAATGCCACGGTGCGTCCCTCGACAGGCGCTTCGCGCCAGCTCGGGATGAGGTGAGGGCTTTAGTGCCATCTACCTAGTCACCTTATCCTGAGCACGCAGCCCGATCCGTCGGGATCGGGCGAGTAGTCGAAGGACGCATTGCCCCTTTGCAGCTATCCAGCCAAAAATTCCGCCAATCCCTCGAGGCAGCCGAGCCAGCCATGTTCGTGGCTGACGCGCGCGGGTTCGTCAGCGATGCGCTCGTGCGTCACCACCACGTCGGTGGCGTCGCCCTTGGGTTCGAACCGCACCGTGACGCGCTCGACCGCTTGCGCCGGCGGCGGCGCGCCGCCGGGCACGATCTCGCCCGCCGACAATTCCCAGGAATAGACCAGGAGACGCGGTGGCGCGATCGCCTCGAACGTGCCGGCGATCCACCACACGCTGCCGTCGGGAAATTTGTTGGCGAGGCGATAGCGGCCGCCGACACGAAGATCGATTTCGGCGACCGGGCACTCGACCTGTGCCGGTCCCCACCAACGCTGGAGCTGCGCCGGCTCGGTCCACGCCGCGAACAGGCGTTCGGGCGTGGCGCGGATGGTCCGCCGCACGATCAGGGTCAGATCGCTCATCGCTCTTGGTCCTCGACATGGCGGGCCAGGGCCGCCAGCCGGTCGGTCCAGAACAGGCGATAGTGATCGAGCCAGCGCTCGGCCTCTTCGAGCGGCGCCGCGTTGAGGGAACAGCGATGGACGCGGCCGTCGATGCGGCGCTCGATCAGCGCCGCCGCCTCCAGCACCCGCAAATGCTTCGACACCGCCGGCAGCGACATGCGGAACGGCGCGGCCAATTCCGTCACCATCGCCGGCCCAGCCTCGAGCCGGCGCAACAGCGCGCGGCGCGTCCGATCCGACAGGGCATGGAACAGCCGGTCGAGCCGATCCTCGGCGGAGATTTTCTTGGTCGCGCTTGACGTCATCGGTCGATCGCGGCAATATTAAACCATTCAGTTAAATATGACAACAGAGGGACAATCATGTCGGCGAAGACGATTCATCAGGAAGTGACGTTCAAGGCGTCGCCCGCCAAGGTCTATGATGCGCTGCTCGACGCGAAGTCGTTCGCGGCGTTTACCGGAGCGCCCGCGACCATCGACGCCAAGGTCGGCGGCGCGGTCAACGCGTTCGGCGGCATGATCAGGGGGTTCAACGTCGAGCTGGTGCCGGGAAAACGCATTGTCCAGGCATGGCGCGCCGGCAACTGGCCGGACGGCATCTATTCCATCGTCAAATTCGAGCTCGCCACGGCGGGCGGCGGCACGAAGCTGACGCTCGACCATTCGGGCGCTCCCGACGGCAGCGAGGAAATGCTCGAAGGCGGCTGGCACAAAATGTACTGGGAACCGCTGGCGAAATTCGTCGCCTAGAGCCGGATCGCGCTCTCGCCGGCGGGTCACTCCAGGGCGGCGAGGACGGCGTCGCGCGCGCGGTGGTTGGGTGCTAGGTCCTGCCACCGCCCGCCCGGCGCCAGGTCGGTGTCGGGAATGCCCGCGATCTTGCCCATCGGCGGCAGGCGCGGCGGTTCCATTCCCGCCGCCATGTCGCGCGCCACGGTCAGCAGCACGCGGCGCGTATGCATCACCGCGGCGTCGGCCGGGACCAGATGCTCCCTAGTACGGTCGAAGACCGGCCCCATCGATAGCGACACCGCCGCGTCTTCCTGTTCCAGGCCGCCGAACCCGCCCCAGCGCTCCTTCATCGCGGCGCGGTCCTGGCCGAACCGGTTTTCCCAACTGCCGCGCCACTTGAAGTCGCGGTCGGAATAGAGGTTCGGATCGCCGATGCCGCTCAAGGAGCGGTGATGCTTGCGCTCATACGGCATGTGGCCGTAGACGATGATGTAAGTCGAGGTGTGCTCGTCGTCGAGCGGCACTTCGAACAGCGTCGCGACGCGGGCCTGCGCCGGGATGATGCGCGCGGACGGCAGAACGAAGGGCACGATGCGCACGCTCTGCATGCCGGCGGCGCCCCGACGGATCGCGGCGTAGTGAAAGCCGAAGTCGGTGGTTTCGACCGAAAGTGTTGGCGCGTTGTCGTCGACCGCGAGCGCGCCGGGATTGAGGACGTCGGTGTTGTGCGTGACGTTGTTGGTCTGCCAGCCCGGCCGCGCCTGGTCGGAATGAAGAATGCCGACATGCGACGAATCCATGCCGCCTTCGAGGAGCTGCAAATAATTGCAGTTGAGATCGATGCGTTCGATGTTGCGGTGCGTCGCGGGCGCATCCATGAACGAGAAATCGGGGAGCGGCGGGACCAAGTCCTTCGGCCCGAAATAGCCCCAGACCAGGCCGCCGCGCTCCTCGACCGGATAGGTCGGCGCGCGGAATTTCGCTTGATAGGCCGGGTTCGGATAGTTCGGCGAATCGAGCAGCCGCCCTTCCACGTCGAACTTCCAGCCGTGATAGATGCAGCGGATGCCGCATTGCTCGACGCGGCCCAGCGCCAGCGACGCGCCGCGATGCGGGCAGAGTTCGTCGAGCAGGCCGAGCCGGCCGTCGGTGTCGCGGAACAGCACGTAATTCTCGCCGCAAAAACGGACGCGCGCCGGATCGCTGTCGGGACGGGCGACCTGGCTTGCCAGCGCGATCGGCGTCCAATAGCGGCGGAACACCCGACCCATCGGCGTCTCCGGCCCGACCCGGGTGAGCATCTCGTTCTCTTCTTTTCGCATTGTTCCCATCCCCTTGCGGCGTTGCCCGGAACCGAGGATAGCTTGAACATTGGACGCCCAACAGCAATGTTGTGGCATTGTCGTCGCGCGGAGAACGCATCCCGATGGTGCCGGTTTCGATTCTCGATCTTGCCCCGGTGGTGGAGGGCAGCAACCCGGCCGAGGCGCTGCACCGCAGCCTCGATTTGGCCCAGCATGCCGAGCATTGGGGCTACACAAGGTTCTGGGTGGCCGAGCATCACAATATGAACGGGATCGCGTCGGCGGCGACCTCGGTGGTGATCGGCTATATCGCGGGCGGCACCAAGCGCATCCGCGTCGGCGCCGGCGGCATCATGTTGCCGAACCATTCGCCGTTGGTGATTGCGGAGCAATTCGGCACGCTCGAGACGCTTTATCCGGGCCGGATCGATCTCGGCCTCGGCCGCGCGCCGGGCACCGATCAGCGGACCTGGCAGGCGATGCGGCGCGATCCGAGCGCCGCGGAGCGGTTTCCGCAGGACGTGCTGGAGCTGCAAGTGCTGCTCGGCCCGTCGCAGCCGGGGCAGGCCTATCACGCGACGCCCGGCACCGACACCAACGTGCCGCTGTGGATCCTCGGATCGAGCCTGTTCGGCGCGCATCTCGCGGCGATGCTCGGGCTGCCCTATGCCTTCGCGTCGCATTTCGCGCCCGACGCGCTGCTGCCGGCGCTGGAGATTTATCGCGCGCGGTACCAGCCGTCGGAACGGTGGCCGCGCCCGCACGCGATGGTCGGATGCGGCGTGGTGGCGGCGCCGACCGACCTGGAAGCGCGCTACCTTTTCACCTCGGTGCAGCAACGCGTCATCGGCATGGTCCGCGGCGCGCGCGGCCTGACGCAGCCGCCGGTCGACAATATCGACACGCTTTGGGGACCGCATGAAAAGGCCCATGCGGAGCGCATGCTGGCGTGCTCGTTCGTCGGGTCGCCGGACACGGTGCGGCGCGGCTTACAGGATTTCGTGGCGCAGACCGGCGCCGACGAACTCATGGTGACGTGCGGCGTCTATGACCACAAGGCCAAGCTGCGCTCCTACGAAATGCTGGCGAAGGAAATCGCGCCGGCGCTAAGAAAAGAAACCGCGCCCGCGGCTTAAGCGACGCGCGGGATGCCTAGCGCCGCTTCACGCGCTTGAACTGGTCGAACTCGGGGCCGTAGGTATCGGTGAATTTCGCCAGCATCGCCCGCCACAAATTGTCGCCGAGTTTGGCGGCGCCGACAAATACCTCCGGTCGGGTGTTGAAAAAGCCCGCCATCAGCATCGCCCGCGTCTCCGGCCTGGCGGCGTCGAAAATCTCACGGCACTTTGCCGTGGACAACTCGGATTGCCCGGCATCGCCATCGGCGTCGAGCGCGCGCTCGGCGGTGATGACGGCGGCGAAATCCAGCATGCCCGGCAACAGCCGCTCGACCTTGGCAAGCACTTCCTGGGATGCCGCGGCATCGAGGCGCCCGGTCGGCGCGAGATAAAGCCGCGACGCTTTCACGCGCTCGTATAGCCGTTCGCCGACGGGGCCGTGCTTCTGGTCGGACCGCGTATGGCGCGTCTTCCACTCCGCCTCGGTGGCAAGCGCCGCCTCGGGGAATTCGGTTTCGGCGCCGCTTTCCGTCGAGCAATAGACGATGCCCTCCTCGACATTCTCGACGACGTAGGAGCGGCCCTGTTTGTCATAGGCGATGGCGCCGCGGCGGAATTTCGCTGCCATCACGCGTTCCCCGCGACCCAATCGTCGATCAGGCGCCGCGCCACGGCGATGCCCGGCGGCACGAAGAAATCCTTGCCGCCGCGGATATTCTGCTTGAGGAAGTCGCGGCTGAACCAGTTCGCCGCCTCGATCTCGTCCGGATCGATGTGGATGTCGGTCGTGGTCGCCCGCGCGTGGAAGCCGAGCATCAGCGACGCCGGAAACGGCCAGGGCTGCGAGGAATGATAGGTTACGTCGGCGACGCGCACGCCGGCCTCCTCGAACACTTCGCGCGCTACCGCGTCTTCCAGGCTTTCGCCTGGCTCGACGAAGCCGGCCAGGGTCGAGTGCATGCCCTTCGGCCAAATTTTCTGTCGCCCCAGGAGGCAGCGGTCGCCGTCGTGAACGAGCATGATTACGGCGGGGTCGGTACGCGGGAAATGCTGGGTCGCGCATTTCTCGTTGGTGCAGCGGCGGACATGTCCCGCTTCCTCCGGCCTGGTCGGCGCGCCGCACACGCCGCAGAAGCCGTGGCGGCTGTGCCAATAGAGCAGGCCGCGGGCATACGCCATCAGCGAGCCGTCGCGATTGCCGACCAGCGGCCCGACGCGCCGCAGATCGGCGAATTCGAGCGGGACGTCGGAGCGGATGATGTCGAGCGGCGTCTCGAGCGCCGACAGGTCGCGCGCGAAATAAGCAGCGGTCCTCGATTTGGCCGAGGAACACTTCGAGGCCCGGATCGCCGGCGATCTGGTCGCGCGTCAGAAAGGCGGACCGCGGCGGCACGCCATCTTGCGCCTTGGTGACCAGATTCTGGTTGCGCCACACCGGCACGATACGGCTATGCGGATGGTCCAGTCGCGTCGCCAGCCAACCGTCGTCCTTGCGTAGCTTGGCGGCGCGGTCGTAACCGCCGGCGGCGTAGTAATTCGGTTCTTTCGGCACGGCTAGTTCCTGCGCATCTTCGACGGGTCGGGCTGCGGCGCGGCGTTGATGCCGAGGAGGGCGCGCATCGCGTCGGCGCGGTCGAAGCCTTGCATCACCCGCGCGTGCCATTCCATCACCCATTCCCGCGTCTCGGGATGGGTGAAGATGAAGAAGTCGTTGTCCTGGATGGCGCGCAGCACATATCGCCCGACCTGGTCCGGCGACAGGCCCTGCTTCAGCAGCGCCGCCATCACCGGCGAAATCTCGCGCTCGAACGGGCCGCCGAAGCGCTCCGGGCCGCACGCGGCCGGCACGATAGATGTTGGTGTCGACGCCGGCGGGGCACAGCACCGACACGCCGATATTGTGCCGCGCCATCGCGTCCTGCATCGCGAAGGACAGCGCCACCACCGCGAACTTGGTGCCGGCATAGATGCCGTTGTTCATGCCGGGCGCGATCCGCACCCCGGCGATCGAGGCGGTGTTGACGATGTGCCCGCCCTCGCCATGCTTCTTGAGCTTCGGCGCGAACGCCTTGAAGCCGTTGATCGGCCCCATCGTGTTGACGCCGAACATCCAGTCGAAAATCTCGTCGGGCGTCTCGTCGAGCGCCGGCGCGCCGGAGCCGACCCCGGCATTGTTGCAGACGATGTGCACCTTGCCGAAATCGCGCTCGACCGCGTCGGCGATCTCGTAGACTTGCGCGCGGTCCGAGACGTCGAGCAGATAGGCCGCGCGCGTTGACGCCCAGCGCCTCGATCTCGTCGCGCGCCTCTTCGAGGCGTCGGCAAGTCGATGTCGGCGAGCGCGATATTGATGCCCGCTCTGCGCGAAGTTGCGCGCCATGCCCCGCCCCATGCCGGAGGCGGCGCCGGTAATGAACGCGGTTTTGCCGCGGAAATCTCTCAGTGCCATGCGCCTTGTTTAAGCCCAAAGCGCCGCTTTGCCTAGCGGCGCGCGGAACAGTTGCGGCATAATCGCGCGGCATGCAAACCGGGAGCGAACGATGCGGCACGGGATGGCGGGACTGGCGGCGATCGGGGTGCTGGCGGCCGTGACGGCGGCGCGGGCCGACGATGCCTTGCCCTATCCGGCGGTCACCGACATTTCGCACGCCTCGCCGGCCGTGGCGGCGCGTTCCACGGCTTCTTCACCGCCAAGAGCAAGCACCAGCCCGAAATGCTGATGACCTATTTCGCCAAGGACAAGGTGCTCTATATCGACGCTTCGTCCGGCGGTATCTGGCCGAATTGGGATTCGCTCAACAAGATCTTCACGACCTACATGCCGAAATGGCCGGCTTCCGGCCTGTCCTATCCGACGCGCATCTATGGCGACGCGCATTCGGCGCTGGTTGCCTTCACCGACACGCCGGAATTGTTCGGCAAGGAGCTGCGCATTCTCGGCGCGGTCAGCTTCGACGATAACGGTAAGATCATCCGCTGGATGGATTATTGGGACGGCCGCAGTTCGCAGCGCGTGACGGCGCCGCTCAAGCCGACCTATCCGACCGTTTTTCACGACGATGTCGGCAATGCCACCGGCAAGATCCATGACGTCACGACGGCGCTCAATACCGCCTTCGCCGCCGGCGACGCCAAGGCGGCGGCGGCCATGTTTTCTTACGACGCGGTCTCTCGAGGACATGGCGTTGCACGCGCAGCTCCTTGGCCGGCTCGCGATCGAGCGTTATCTGACGCGCGCGCTCGGTTCGGTGCCCTACGGCAAAGGCGCGGCGCTGGCGCATGTCGTCGGCAGCGACCAAGGCGGCGGCTATGAATGGAAACCGGCTGCGTCGTTTCCGATGAAGCGCGGCAACACCGCGTTGGCGCTCGACGGCGACGGCAAGATCACGCGGCTTGCCGTGGTCTATGACAGCGGGCTGCTGCCCGACGCGCCGTATCACGCGCTGGTCGCGCTGTCGGCGGAACCGTGATCGTCACGCGGTTCGCGCCCAGCCCGACCGGGCGGCTCCATCTCGGTCACGCCTATTCGGCGATGGTCGCGTCGCGGGCGGCGCGCGACGCCGGCGGCAAATTCCTGCTCCGCATCGAGGATATCGACGGCGCCCGCTGCCGCGAGGAATTCGTCGCGGGCATCGAGGAGGATTTGCGCTGGCTCGGCCTCGATTGGGACGGCGACGTGCGCCGCCAGTCGGCGCATTTCGCCGATTACCGCGCCGCGCTCGACCGGCTCGACGCGCAGGGTTTGATCTATCCCTGCTTCTGCACCCGCGCCGATATCGCGCGCGCCGGCAGCGCGCCGCACGGCGCGGACGCGATTTATCCGGGCATCTGTCGCGATCTCTCCGCCGACGAGCGCCGACGCCGGATCGACGCGAGCGCGGCCTACGCGCTGCGCCTCGATGTCGAGCGCGCCTTCGATCGTACCGGGCCGCTCGATTGGATCGACGAAGGGCTGGGCACGGTCGAGGCCAATCCGCTGTCGCTCGGCGATGTCGTGTTGGCGCGCAAGGACACGCCCGCGAGCTACCATCTCGCCGTCACGGTCGACGATGCGATTCAGGGCGTGACGCTGGTGACGCGGGCCCGCGACCTGTTTCCGGCGACGCATATCCATCGGCTGTTGCAGGCGTTGCTCGATCTGCCGGTGCCGCACTGGCATCATCACAAGCTGCTGACCGACGCCGACGGCAAGCGCTTCGCCAAGCGCGATCGCGCCATGACCTTGGCCGAGATGCGCGCCGCCGGCGCGCCGCCGGACGACGTCATCTCCCTTATCGATCCTCCCCCTTGATGGGGGAGGAAGCGAGCAGTCGCAGACTGCGAGCAGGTGGGGGTGGTCTCGACGATCTGTATCGGCATCACCCCCACTCGATGCGCCGCTTCGCGTCGCATTCTCCCTCCCCCATCGAGGGGGAGGGCGTTCATTACAGCGGTGCCCAGGCGGTGAGAGTGACGATCTCGAACCGTGCCGTGACGCGGCCGTCGACGCCCGCCGTCGCGTCATAGAGCTCGATCGCGCGCAGCAGCGTCCCGCGCCGAGTGAAGTTGCGCGCGCGCTCGGTCGTCGCGTTGGCCTCGCCCATCGCCCGCAGATCGCGCATCAAGTTTGAGGGCGCTGTCGTAGGACACAACGATCGTGTCGCTGTCGATCACCGGCACGGCGAAGCCGGCGCGCTGCAACAGCGCGCCGAGGTCGCGCGGGTCGGCGACGGGCGACACGCGTGTGCCGGCGCCGCCTTGCTCGATCAGCTCCGCCTCCATCCAGGCGCGGCGCAGCTCGGTCAGGGTCTCGCCCGCGAACAGCGCCGCCAGCAACAGCCCATCGGGCTTCAATGCCTGACGCAATTGCACGAGCACGCCCGGCAAATCGCTGACCCGGTGCAAGTCGAGCACGCTCACGATCAAATCGACGCTCGCCGGCTTGAAGGGCAACAGATCGGCCTCGGCGATCACATTAGGATGAAAGCCGGGCGCGGCATCCATTTCGATCAGCGTCTCGATCCCGCCGCGCCCCTTCAATGTTCGCGCCAGGACGCCGCCACGGCTGCCGAGATCGAGCGCCACCGGGAATTTGCGCTGCACGTCGTCGAGCCGGTCGGCGAGCCGCTCGGCCATCTCGTTCACCAGGAAGTCCGCCTCGCCCCAGTGTCGTGCCGCGCGCTCGCGAAACCGCCGCGCCGCCAGCCGGTCGAACAACGTGAGGGGATTTTGGTCGGTCATGCGCGCAATGTGCGCGGCGTCCCCTTCTTGTTCAAGCGCACCAGACCGACGCAACGCCATCTCTCACCATTGACACATACCCCGGCATGCGCGTCACACTGGCGCATGCCCGGCATGGCGATCGCGCCGGCGGTGAGCCGGTTGGCGTCCTCGGTGATCGACATTCTCCTGCCGCCGCGCTGCATATCCTGCGGCGGTGCGGTGACGGCGGCGGCGACGCTGTGCGCCGATTGCTGGCGCGGCCTGACCTTTCTCGGCGCCCCGTGTTGCGCGTGTTGCGGCCTGCCGTTCGAGTTCGATCTCGGCGAGTCGGCGCTGTGCGGCGACTGCGTGCGCCGCCAGCCCCGTTTCGACCGCGCCCGCGCCGCGCTGCGCTATTATGACGATTCCAGCCGTAAGCTGATTCTCGGGTTCAAGCATGGCGACCGGCTTCATCCCGCGCCCGCCTTCGGCCATTGGCTGAAGCGCGCCGGTACCGAGCTGATCCGCGACGCCGACCTGGCCGTGCCGGTGCCGCTGCATTGGACCCGTCTGTTTGCACGCCGCTACAACCAGGCCGCCATTTTGGCGCAAGCGCTGCGGGCCGCCGGCGGACCGCCGGTCGCGCCCGACCTCCTGGTCCGCACCCGCCGCACGCCGCCGCAGGGCAAGGGCAATCGCGATGCCCGCCGTCGCAATGTCGCCGCCGCCTTCGCGGTGAAGCCCGGCTACGATGTGACGGCGAAGCGGATTGTCTTGGTTGACGATGTCTTTACCACCGGCGCCACCGTGTCCGAATGCGCCCGCGTCCTGAAACGGCGCGGCGCGGCCCGGGTCGATGTCCTGACCCTGGCCCGCACCGTCCGCGACGCCGGTTGATCCGCCCCCGACACCTCGCTATCGTCGCCGGTAAAATCGAGACACTTTCCGGAGGGAACCATGTCTGACGCAACCGATACTTTCCGCCCCGGCAAGGAAGCCGCGGCGATCCATATCGTCCACGAATATATGGGCTGGGCGGCGGGCGGCGGGCTGATTCCAGTGCCGCTTCTGGACTTGGCCGCGATTTCGCTGGTCGAGCTCAAGATGGTGCATTCGCTCGCCCGCCTCTACGGCGTGCCGTTCCAGCGCAGCGCCGCGAAATCGATTATCGGTGCGCTCATCGGCGGCGGCGGCACCTACGTGCTGGCGGCGCCGGCGGCGAGCCTGGTCAAGTTCGTGCCGCTGATCGGCGCGATTGCCGGCGCGCTGACCGAGCCCGCGATCGCCGCCGCGGCGACCTACGCGCTGGGCAAGGTATTCATTCAGCATTTCGAATCGGGCGGCACGTTGCTCGACTTCAACATCCGCACCCAGCGCCATCAGTACGAACAGCATTTCGCCGCCGCGCAGCAAAAGGGCGGCCAGGCCAACTGACCGCCGCGCGCTGGCCGATCCGCGCGCCCGATTCAGCGCCGCCGCCGGCGGGTACCGTGGTTTGCTGGAAGATCGCGGTCGGCGAGATCGCGGACGCGGCGCATCGGGCGCTGTTCGCGTTGCTGAGCGACGAAGAACAGGCGCGCGCTCGGCGTTTCGTCCGCGCCGAGGATCAACAGAGCTTTACCGCGGCACACGGCGCGCTGCGCCTCTTGCTCGGCGCCATGTTTGACGTGGCACCCCAATCCCTCGCCTTCGCCGCCAACGCCTATGGCAAGCCGAGCCTCGCGCCCGGGCGCGGCGTCGATTTCAATATGTCGCATAGCGGCGGGATCGTGCTGATCGGGTTCGCGCGGCGCATTGCCATCGGCGTGGATGTCGAGGCGCGGCGCATGATGACCGAGCGGGCCGCGATCGTGCGACGCTATTTGCACCCCGGCGAGGCGGCCGATTTCGCCCGCGTGCCGCCGGCCGAGGCCGAGGACGCATTTTTTCGCTGCTGGTCGCGCAAGGAGGCGGTGGTGAAGGCGTTGGGGTTGGGCATGAGCTTCGACCTGCACCGCTATCGCGTTGCCGTCATCCCCGGGACCAAGCCCGACGTGCTGGCGCTCGAAGGCGACGACGCGCCTCAGGAAAACTGGTCCCTGATCGATCTCGACCCGGCGCCGGGCCATGTCGGCGCGATCGCGGCGCGCCGCCGCCCGCTCAACGTGATCTGCGCCGCCTTCGACGCGGGGATGGCGCGTAGATAGCGCCTCTTTCACCTCGCTGAAATCAGCCCTGGTTCGTCATCGCCGGGCTTGACCCGGCGATCCCAGGGGAGCGACGGGCCCGTCGGTTGCTCTGGACCCCCGGGTCAAGTTCGGGGGTGACGAAAAAGCGCGCCATGCCGGCGAAAGCCGGCATCCACGGATTTCTCAATTGAGACGCGGATGGGTGGACCCCGACTTTCGTCAGGGTAGAAATAGCGCGTTGCTACGTCGTGCCGTTCTTCTTCGCGGCTTCCTCGCGCGCTTGGCGTTCGTCCTCTTCCATCGCCTTGCGCAGGCTCAGGGGGCGCATGTCGATCCAGGTCTTGTCGACCCAATCCATGCAAGCCTTTCTTGTGTCCGGGCCGAAACATTGGCGCCAGCCGCCGGGAATCTCGATGTCGTCGCGCCACAGCGAGTACTGCTCTTCGTGATTGATCAGCACGATGTGCGGCAGCGCGTTGAGCTCTTCGTCTTCGTCCTCGTAATCGGTCATCCGCTTGTCCCGTCAGGCCGACGCGGCCATTTCGCGTGTGGTAGCACGCCGCATGTCGCGGCGGTACCGGGTGTCCTCATAGGGCGTGCCGCGGTGCATGGTGCAGCGATTGTCCCAGATCACGATGTCGCCCAATCGCCATTGATGGCGATAAACGAAACGCCCCTGGGTCACGAATTCCTTGAGTTCCTTCAATAGCACCCGGCCCTCGTCGATCGGCCAGCCCTCGATATGCGAGGCGTGCGAGGCGAGATACAGCGTCTTGCGCTTCGAACCGGGATGGACCTGTACCAGCTTGTGATAAGACGGCGGCCGCGATTCGAGTTCCTCCTGGGTCGGCGCCGGAAAGCCGGCGGCGTCGCGCGAATACCAGATCGAATGCACCGCGACCAGATTCTCGATCCGTGCCTTGGTCGCGGCGGGAAGCGCATCGTAAGCGGCGCGCAGGTCGCAGAACTCGGTATCGCCGCCCTCCGGGGGAATCTCGTGCGCCGACAACAGCGAATAGACCGCGCGATTGGGATGGAACGACATGTCGCAATGCCACAGCCGGTCGCCGCGCCGGAACAGAATGACGCGGCTCCCTTCCGCCATGACATTGTCGTTCTCGTCGATATTGGCGACATCCTGCAGCTCGGTCGAGATGCGGGTCTTCTTGCGCCCGGTGATCTTGAAGACCGGCGTCGGGTCGATTGGCCCCAGCGCCTTGCCGAGCGCGATATGCGCGTCGTCGGGCATCGCGCGGCCGGGCCGGTAATAGCACACCGCATACCGGTCCATCGCCGCGACGATCGCCGCCACGGTCGCCGCGTCGGGCGCGTGAGACAGGTCGACGCCGCCGATTTCGGCCGCGAAATCGGGCGTCATGGGGGTTACGGCAAGGCGCGTCATGGCATCCTTATGTCCGGACGGTTCCGCGATAGAAAAAGGGCCGTTCGCCGCGCATGTCAACCCTAAGGCCGACGTCAGCGGCGCAGACGGGAGTCGATCAGCTCGCGGACTTTGCGCTGCTCCCAATCATGCGTGGTCCAGGGCAGCAGTTCGTAGGCATGGAGACAGTGCAGCACCACCACCAGGCCCCAGCCGATCAGGACGGCATAGGACCAGGAGGAATGAAACGGCGTGCTGGCGGCCAGCATGAACAGGATGAAGTTCACGACCACGTAGACCGAGAGGTGGCTGAAGAACAGGCGCAGCGCGCGCACGCGCCGCCACGCCCAGCGCTCCAGCTCCGCCACCCGCGCGGCTTCGCGTGTGCTCGCGCCGGGGCGCAGTTCGATCGGTTCGCTGCTTTGTCCGCGTAACGGAAGTGGCATGCGCGAACTATATACCCCCGCATCCGGCAAAATCGAGTGAACTCCGCGACTCAGCGCGCCGGAACCTGATTGATCGGCTTCAACACCCGGCCGGCGATAAAGGCGCGGATGATTTCGACAACCTGGGGAAAATGATTGGCGTAATTTTCGGCAGATACATAGCCCAGGTGTGGTGTGATCACGACGTTATCGAGCTTGTACCATTCGCTGTCGGGCGGCAGCGGCTCGACCGAGAACACGTCGAGTCCGGCGCCGGCGATTTGGTGCGCGCGCAGAGTTTCTTGCAGCGCCGCTTCGTCGACGATCGGCCCGCGCGAGGTGTTGATCAGGAACGCGCTCTTTTTCATGCGCGCCAGATCGGCCTTGCCGACGAGGCCTCGCGTGCGGTCGCTCAGCACCAGGTGAATCGTCAACACGTCGGCCTGCGCGATCAGCTCGTCCTTGCTCACGAGCTTGGCGCCGGCGGCGGTTGCGCGCTCCGCCGTGAGATTGGGACTCCAGGCGATCAGGTTCATCCGGAACGCGGCGCCGACCCGCGCCACCTCACTGCCCAACCGGCCCAGCCCGAGGAGGCCGAGCGTTTTGCCCGCCAGCTCGAACCCAAGCGTGCTTTGCCATTTGCCCTGTTCGCGCTGCGCATGGTCCTCGGCGACGATGTAACGCATGCAGGCGATAATCAGGCCCCAGGTCAATTCCGCCGTGCCCATGCCCTTGAGATCGGTGCCGCAGACCTGGACGCGATGATCGGTGGCGGCCGCCTCGTCGATCGCGGCGTTGCGGCGTCCCGACGTGATCAACAGCTTGAGATTGGGCAGGCGTTCGAACAGCGCCCGCGGAAACGGCGTGCGCTCGCGCATCAGCACGACGCATTCGAAGGTGTGGAGGCGCTTCGCCAATCCGTCGAGATCGAAGAGGTGATCGGAGAACACCTGCACCGCGGCGTCGGGGTCGAGGCTTTTCCAGTCAGCCAATCCCAGGGCCACTTGTTGATAATCGTCGAGCACGGCAACGCGCATCATGTCGAAGCTCCCGGGGGCGGATGGTGGGGCGGCGCCTGCTGCATCCAGCGGGTCAGCCGCGCGGCGGGCCAGATCCAAAGAATGCCGGCGGCGGCATAGAACGCCATATGGATCGGCGTCTTGTCCGGCAGGAGGCGGCCGACCGCCGTAACGACCAGGCCGGCATAGACCGCCAATCCGACGATCAGCATAACCGCGCCGGCAAGTATCCGAAGACGCATCCGCGCATCCTTGCCGCACCGCTCGGCGTGTGCAAGGCCGTTAACCTTATTGGTGATTGTGCGTCGCACAATAAATGGGCAAGCGGACAGCCCAGTATGCTATTTTGCCGCAGTTTTTCCTGTTAGCAGGTGCGATTTTATTCTTGCAATAGGGCAGTCATACGGCCATATTGTGCAACGCGGCATCGGCCGTCGCCCGACGGTCTGCCGTACGTCTTCTAGGCGTTTCCTCCCTAAACTTGGGCCGCGGTCCGCCGCGGCCCAATTTTTTTGGCGATTCAACCCGCCGATTGCCTGGGGAACCATCGCTTGCCGGGCCTCCTTCTAAAGGGACGAACCCTGAGTGTTGGAGGCAACCATGGCCAACGACCGCAAACCCGATCTCCGGGGCAGCGAACGATTTCCCGAGGATCGCGGCGACGTCAAAAATGCCAGCGATCCGCTGGACCACGTGATCCAGGACCGCGGCTCGCCCGACGCCGCGAACGAAGGGGAAGGCAATAAATCCGCCGACCGCCGCTACCGCGAGGGCGTCCAGCGCACCGTCAAATCCCGTCAAGTCGAGAAAAAAGCGCAGGAGGCCGAGCGGGCCCTCGACAGCATCTATGGCGACGAACTGCGCGAGGCTGAAAAGGAAGGCCGCAAGCACAGCCACGGCGAAGATCCGGCGGTGAAGAAGAAGCGTTGATCAGCCGCGCGGCGTTATAGTGCGCGCTGCATGATCACGGTGTCGAGCCAGCGGTTTTGCTTGAAACCAACATCACGCAGCACGCCCGTGGCGCGGAATCCGCATTTCTCGTGGACCGAGATCGACGGTTGGTTGCCGCTGTCGCCGATCACCGCCACGATCTGCTTCATGCCGGCGGCGGCGCAGCGCTCGATCAATCGGGTCAGCAGCGTGACGCCGACCCCGCGCCGTTGCGCCGCGGGCGCGACATAGATCGAATCCTCGACGGTGAAGCGATAGGCCGAGCGCGGCCGATACGGCGCGGCATAAGCGTAGCCCAGAACCGCGCCGCCGTCGGCGGCGACCAGATACGGGAGGCCGGCGTCGATGACGCGGCCGAAACGGTCGAGCATCTCGTCGCGCGACGGCGGCGCCTCCTCGAAGGTGCCGAAGCCGTTCAGGACGTGATCGGCGTAAATCGCGGCGATGCCCGCGAAATCGGGCGCGGCCGCGTCGCGGATGACCAGGCTCATGCGGTCGGGGTCAGGGTCGGCGTCAACGCCGCCAGCGCCAGCACGATATCGCTCATATCGTCGGCCAGCCGGTCGAAATAGGGTTTCCGTTCGAAGCTCTGCTCGTCCATGTACAGTGCGCGCGAGAGTTCGATCTGGATGCAATGGCCGTTGGCGCCCGGCTGGCCGTAATGGGCGGTGGTAAAGCCGCCGGCATAGGGCGCGTTCCGCGCGACGCGATAGCCCTTGGCCGAAAGGGCCCGGTGCATCGTGTCCATCACCGCGACGTGGCACGACGTGCCGTGGCAGTCGCCCAGCACGATATCGGCGCGGCTGGCACGGCCGCGATCGCCGAGACAGGCCGACGGCATCGAATGGCAATCGATCAACAGATAGAAGCCGAACTTGGTGCGCGTTTCGGCCAGAAGCTGTTTCAGCGCGCGGTGATAGGGGCGATAGAGCCGTTCGACCCGCGACATCGCCTCGCCGACGGCGAGCTTGCGGGCGTAAATCTCTTCGCCCGACGCGACCACCCGCGCGATCGTGCCGAGTCCCATCCGGACGCGCGGCGAGGTCCGATTGACGTAAGGCGGCAACGCGTCCTCGAACATCGCCGGATCGAACTCGTAGGGCTCGCGATTCGGGTCGAGATAGGCGCGGGCGAAACGGGCGCGCAACAGCGGCGCGCCCCAACTCGGCGCCGCGCCGAACAGGGCGTCGACATAAGCGTCTTCGGAGCGGCGCAGCGTCAGCGCGTCGAGCCGGGTCGCCGACAGCAGATCGCGGGGATAGTCGGAACCGCTATGCGGCGAGGCGAAAACCAGCGGCAAGGTTTGCACCGCCGGGGTGATTACATCCACCGGCGGCAAGGTCGCGCTGAGCAACGCGAGATCGCCTTCCATACGATGACTTTAGGAGGAAGATGGCCACCCTGTCATCCTTTTCGCGCATGCCTATTCCGCGTTGACGCGGGACATCGCCGGTGCATCATGCGGGCCGATTGGACAAGGGTTGGGAGCGGCCGATGAAACTGCGGAATCTAGGAAATTCGGGCCTCAAAGTGTCGGCCGTCGGGCTGGGCTGCAACAATCTGGGCGGCCGCCTCGACCGCGACGGCACGATGAAACTGATCCCGGCCGCCATCGATCTGGGGATAACTCTCTTCGACACCGCCGACTCGTACCCGGTCGGCAAGTCCGGCGTGTCCGAGACCTTGCTCGGCGAGGCGCTGGGCGACCGGCGCAAGGACGTCGTGGTCGCGACCAAGTTCGCCAATGTCATGGGGCCGGGCGAGATGATGCGCGGCGGCTCGCGGCGCTGGATCATGACGGCGGTCGAGGGCAGCCTGAAGCGGCTCAAGACCGACTGGATCGACCTCTATCAAATGCACTTCCCCGATCCGAACACGCCGATCGACGAGACGCTGCGTGCGCTCGACGACGTGATCCGCGCGGGCAAGGTGCGCTACATCGGCTGCTCCAATTTCGCCGGTTGGCAGATCGCGACGGCGCGGGCCGTATCGCGCGAGCTTGGCGTCAACGCCTTCGCCTCGGATCAGGACGAGTACAGCATCCTGGTTCGCGAGGTCGAACGCGAGATCATCCCGGCGGCGCGGGCCAACGGCATGGGCTTCCTCCCCTATTTCCCGCTGGCGAGCGGCTTTCTCACGGGCAAGTACCGGCGCAACGCGCCGATGCCCGACGGCGCGCGCATCACCGTCGCCAAGATTTTCCAGGACAATTACCTGACCGACGAGAATTGGCAGATCGTGGAACGGCTCGAGGATTTCTGCCAGACGCACGGCAAGACGCTTCTCGACCTGGCATTCTCGTGGCTGCTCGCCAATCCGACCGTGTCGAGCGTGATCGCCGGCGCCACCAAGACGGATCAGCTTGCCGCCAACGCCAAGGCGGCGGAATGGGCGTTGACGCCGGACCAGTTGGCGCAGATCGACCGCATCTCGCCGCTGCCCAAGACCAAGAAAATTCACTAGCGCAGGGCTTGGCATGACACGCACGGCACTGATCGTTCTGGGAGCCATCGCACTGGCGCCAGTATTTCCGGCGTCGGCCCAACCGGTACTGCTCACGCTCGAATGTACCGGCGACGTCACTGGCACATTCACCTTCGACCTGTCGGGCAGCACCGGTGCCACTTACGACGACGAGCGCGCCGTCGATCTCTCGAACGTCGAAATTTCCGACAGCACCATCGCGTTCACGCAGGACGAGCGCCACACCATCGAAGGCACGCTGAGCAGTTCCGGCACGTCGTCGCGGTTCCGCATCGACCGGCAAACCGACAAGATCGACCGCGAGACCTATGAATATTTGGACAACAAGGTCACCGGCGAATCGCATGCGACGGGGCAATGCAAGCCGGCGCCGACGCCGCACAAGACACTATGAACGGACGATCGTGACATGATCAAAGGCGTCCATCACCACGTCTATCGCTGCCGCGATTCCGAGGAGAACGCGCCGCTTCTACGAGGATTTCCTTGGCCTGCCCTTGGTCCGGGCGTTCCGCGCCGGCAAGACCGCGACCGGCCGCTCGGTCGATCTGCTGCACACCACCTACAAGCTCGGCGAGGACTCGTTTCTCGAATTCTTCGAGGTCCCGGCGCAGCCCTTCGCGTTCAAGAACCAGCACGATTTCGACCTTCATCTCGCCATCGAGATGGACCGTGAGACGCGCGAGCGGCTCGGCGCCCGCGCCCGATCCCTCGGCATGGAGGTGCGCGGCCCGTCGAATCACGGACCGATGGATTCGCTCTATGTCCGCGATCCGAACGGCTACGTCATCGAGCTGACGGCGTACAAGCCCGGCGAGACGCGCGCGGCGGTCGCGCCCAGTCCCGAGGCGCACACGACGCTGGCGTTGTGGCAAGAAGCGAAGCCCCGCGCCGGGGTCGCCTGATCTTGCGCCGTTTTCGGAATGACGTTATATCCGCGCGTTCGCGGCGGATGGGTGCGTAGCTCAGCGGGAGAGCACTACCTTGACATGGTAGGGGTCACAGGTTCAATCCCTGTCGCACCCACCATCGCGCCGCGGGACCGGCCATGACCGACGACAAGCCCGAATTTGCCTCGCCCGCGTGCTTCCTCGACGAAGCCGACGACGTCTATTCCGGTTACGCGCCACGCGCCGAGATCGTCGCCTTCCTGAACGAATTGCTGGAAGCGGAGCGGGCCGGCTCGCGCGTCACGCTCGACAGCGCGCGCGAGGCGGGCAGCGGCCCGATCGCGGACCTGATGGCGGCGGTGCAGAAGGACGAGGCGCGCTGGTGCGCCATGTTGCTACAACATATCGAGGCGCTCGGTGCCGAGCCGACGACGAACACGGGCGCGTTCTACGGCAAGTGCATGGCGATCGCCGACATGAACGAACGCCTCGCCTTTCTCAATCGCGGCCAGGGCTGGGTGGTGAAACGGATCAAGCCGATGCTGGCGCGCGTGCGCGACGACACACTCCACGCCGACCTCACGGCGATGCTGGACTTGCATATCGAATAATATCGCGAAGGCCAACGCGGTCGCGGCTTCAAGCAAATAGTCGTACGTCCCTCGACTGCTCGCGCCGCTGCGGCGCTGCGCGCTCGGGATGAGGCGCGATTTCTCATGCCATCCAACATCCCATCCTCATCCTGAGCGCGGAGCGCAAACGCAGTTTGGGCGAGCAGTCGAAGGACGCAGGATGGCACGACAGCGGAATAACTACTCCGCCGCGCGCGTCTCGGCGGCGAAATGCGGCATGACCGCGTCGACGAACAGGCCGAGCGAGCCGGCGCTTTCCTCGTACGACAGATCGCCATAGGCGAAGCGCGCCAGGAAATAATTGGCGCCGCAATCGCCGACCAGCTTCTCGATCTCGGCGCGCACCTGCGCGGGCTTGCCGGCCATGATGAGGCGTTGGCGTCCGGCGCCGGGCAAGTCCTGCGTCGGCACCATCGGCACGAAGCGGCGCCACAGATGGACGAAGCTGCCGTACCAGCCGTCATAGCCGAACTGCGCGCGCTCTTTCGCCCGCGCCTCGTTGTCGTCGAGGAACAGATGCGCGCCGACCGCGAGCTTGGGCATTTTCTTGCCGCGAGCCGGCATGCGTCTCGGTCCAGACCTTTTTGTAGAGGTCGGTCCACGGCTTGGTGATGTTGGCCGGGCGGTTGAACGCGCAGGAAATGTTGTTGCGCGCGCAGAACGCGACGCCTTCGGCATTACCCGGCGCCTGCCACAGCGGCGGATGCGGCGTCTGCGCCGGCTTCATCGTGAACGGCACGTCGTGGCACTGAAAATATTTGCCGTCGAAATCGACATGGCCCTTGGTCAGCGCCTGTTCCACCACCGCCCAGGCTTCGCGGTTGATGGCGCGGCTTTCGAGATGATCGATGCCGAAATAGCCGATCTCGAACGGCGAAATGCCACGTCCGGTGCCGATCTCGAGCCGCCCGTGACTCAACTGGTCGAGCATGCAGATCTCTTCCGCGAGCCGCAGCGGATGGTACGTGGTCATGACATAGACCAGCGTCGCCAGCCGCAGCCGCGTCGTCACGCGCGACGCCGCGGCGAGGAAAATGTTCGGCGACGGCGCCAGGCCCAGCGGCGTGAAATGATGCTCGGTCAGGTGATAGGCGTAGAAACCCGCTTGGTCGTATGCCTGAAGCAGTTTCAGCCGGTCGTCGAACGTGTCGCTGTGCGGCCGGTCCTGCTGGTCGAGATGGTCGACGGCGCCGAATTCAATCTGCATGTTCTTCTCACTATTGGGGGCGGCGCGGCACGCGCATGGTCAAGGCGCCGCCATCGACCGGAATGACCGTGCCGTTGATGAAGCTGGCGGCGGGCGACGCGAGCAGCAACGCCAGGCCCTTGAGCTCGTCGACTTGGCCGAGGCGGTTCTGCGGGATGATGCCGGCGAAACGCTTCACCGCCTCCGGGAATTTGTCGAGCGCGCCGTCGCCGATATGGGTGTAGGTCGGGCCGGGCGCCATGACGTTGACCATGATGTTGTGCTGCGCCAGTTGCCGCGCCGCCATGCGGCCCAGATGCTGGATCGCCGCCTTCGACATGGAATAGGCGTAGGAGGTCAGTTCCGACGCCAGGCCCGCGATCGACGAGATGATGATGATGCGGCCGTATTTGTTCGGGATCATCCGTTGCGCCGCGAGCTGCACCGTGTTGACGACGCCGTGCTGATTGATGGCGATGACGTCGAGATAGCGCTCGAGCGGCAGGTTCTCGATCATGCCTTCGGGCGACACGACGCCGTGGCCGCCGCTGATCCCGGCATTGGCGACCGCGATGTCGAGCTTGCCCCATTTCGCGACCGCCGCATCGAACGACGCCTTAAGCGCGTCGTAATCGGTGACGTCGGCGACCATGCCCTCGACCGCGAGCCCCGCCGCCTTCAATCGCGCCACCTGCGGGTCGAGCGTCTGCGCATGACGGCTGGTCAGCATCACCTTGGCGCCGCTCTCGGCCAGGATTTCGGCATGCGCCAGACCGATGCCGCTCGCGGCACCGGTGATCAGCGCGACGTGGCCGGTCAAATTGAACATGTCGTCAGCTTTCACGGGCTTCCTCCAACCAGCAATTCCCCATAATCGTCTTGGCCCGCGAAGGCGGGCCATCCACGAATTTTTTCTTCTTCTCGAACGGAAGAGCACCAATCGAAACACAGTCGTGGATGCCCCGGCCAAGCCGGGGCATGACGGGTTTGGAGGCGTTTTGCCACATCTCAAAACAGCCGCATTTGCGAGGTGCCGCCATCGATCATGATGACGCTGCCGGTGATGTAGCTCGACGCGGGCGAGGCGAGCAGCAAGGCCAGGCCCTTCATCTCTTCGGTCTCGGCCATGCGGTTCAGCGGCACGATGTCGGCGAAGCGCTGGCGCGATTCCGGGTTCTTGTGGAGATAGCCGTTGCCGATATTGGTGACGAACGGGCCGGGCGCGATGGCGTTGACCAGCACGTTGTGCGGGCCGAGCTGCCGCGCCAGCGGCTCGACCAGGTGCGCGATCGCCGCCTTCGACATGCCGTAGGAATAGGAGGCGCCCTCGACATAAAGGCCCGCGACCGACGCGGTCAGGATAATGCGGCCGTATTTGCGCGGGATCATGTGTTGCGCCGCGAACTTGGCGGTGGCGAACGCGCCGTGCTGATTGACCGCGATGATGCGGCTGTAGTGCTCGAGCGACATGTTCTCGATGGCGCCCTCCGGCGTGAACATGCCGGCGCCGCCGCCCGAACCCGCGTTGGCGAAGCAAACATCGAGGCGGCCATGCTTTTTCGCGGCGTCGCCGATGGCGGCTTCGAGCCGATCGAACTGGGTGACGTCGACCGTGACGCCGTCGGCCGTCCAGCCCAGTCCCCGCATCCGCGCCACCTCGCGGTCGAGCGCGTCGCCGTTCATGTCCATGATCGTGACGGCGCAGCCATGCTCGGCGATGATTTCGGCCATCGCGAGGCCGATGCCGGACGCGCCGCCGGTGACGATGCCGGCGTGGCCGGTCATGTCGAACATCTGATTGGCTTTCACGCGGCCCTCCCGAAAAACCCGCATCGCCTAGCTTATGCCGCCGGTCGATCGCAAGCAGCATACACCGGCCGGCGAAAATCGCGCTACGATGCAGGCCCTTTCTCTTTTGCGCGGACGACCCTACGTTTCGCCGGCCACGAGGAGAACAGCATGAGCGAAATCACCATCGAGCGCGTCGACCATATCGGTATCCGCGTGCGCGACCTCGACCGCGCCATGGCCTTTTACGAAGCGCTGGGCTTCAAGTTGCTGCACCGCGTCACCTTCGATCCGGTGGCGATCATCAAGAACGCGGCGGGCGTCGAGATCAATCTCATCCTCAACGCCAATGCCGGCGATTCGGCGACGAACATCCTGATGGATGTCGGCGAGAAATATGCCGGCTATACCCATGTCGCGCTGCGCGTCGCCTCGATCACCGACACGGTCGCGGCGTTGAAACAACACAATATTCCGATCACGCAAGGCCCATCGAAATTCGGCGAAGACGGCGGCGTGTCGGTGTTCGTGCGCGACCCGGACCGCAACGTCATCGAGCTGCGCGGCCGCGACCAGGGCGACGTCGACGGCGTTGTCCAATACGAGAACGTGAATTAGCAGCGGGAATTTAACAGGGAGCGGCGAACCGAGCAGGGCGGGGGGCAGACCGATGACGATGAAATTCGTGCCGATGGCCGCGTTGTTTTGTCTGGCTGCGGCGTGGGCTTGCGCGCACGAGGCCGATCTGACGCATCTGCCGTTGGGCGACGGCAAGATCTCGCACGAACCGAAGAAGGGCTGGATCTGGGCGTGCCGGATCGATCCCGACGCCGGCGGCGCGTGGCGCGACGGGCCGTGGATCGACAAGAAGGGCGGCACGTTCGACTACACCAAGAAGGCGGTGGTGCGCGGCGACGTGCATTGGCCGAGCCATTACGTCATCGCCCTTAAGGGCGCGGTACGCAACTTCACCACCAACGATCTGCCGAATCACGCCACCGGCATTTTCCCGATTCCGCCCGACAGCGAGGCGTATCAATACGACCGCAACCCGAACAGCATCCTGCCGCAGCACATCTCGATCGACTTGCCTGCCGATCCGGTGCCGGCGGCGCAACCGACCTGCGTGCCGGGCGCGGTCGGAATCCTGATTACCGGCGCGGTTCTGTTCAACGCGCTCGACGCGCCCGGCCGCGATGCGGTCGCGCACGAGACCCAGGACAAATGCCAGGGCCATCCGCCGCCGGGCGGCGTCTATCATTATCATTGGATTCCGACCTGCATCCCCGACACGCGCGAGGCCGACGGCGCCTCGGCGATCGTCGGCTACGCGCTCGACGGGTTCGGCATCACCGGTCATTACGGGACCGGCGGCAAGGTCATGACCGACGCCGATCTCGATGAATGCCACGGCATGGTCTCGACGATCACCTGGGATGGGAAGCCGCGCCGCATCTACCACTACGTCGCGACCTGGGAATATCCCTACACGGTCGGCTGCATGCGCGGCACGTTCAAGCGCGAGGAGGTGATGAAGATCGCCGGCCCGCCGCCCGGCATGTTCGGCGGCCCGCCGCCGCGGAATTAAGGTAAGGGATTTAAGGCACCATCACGCCGAGCAAAGCCCTTATTCCGTCATGGCCCGCGAAGGCTTTTAGGCGGGCCATCCACGAATTTGGTTTCAGAAACTTATTCGTGGATGCCCGGCCAAGCCGGGGCAAGACGAAATAGGGTTTGGAATCCCGGCGGCTCAGGGTTTCGCTTGTCCTAATTTCCCGCCATGACCAGGACCGGCTTGTCCCGGTAGACGTCCGGGAACATTGTCTTGAGGTTCGCGATCTTCGGCAGGTCGTTATAGACGATGTACGGATAGTCCGGGTGCAGCGTCAGGAAATCCTGGTGATAGCCCTCGGCGGGATAGAAATTCTTGCCCGGTTCGATGGTGGTGACGATCGGCGCGTCGAAGACGTGGGCTTTGTCGAGCTGGGCGATATAGGCCTTGGCGATTCGCGCCTGCTCGTCGTTGCGCACGAAAATCGCGGAGCGATATTGCGTGCCGTGGTCCGGTCCCTGGTAATTGAGCTCGGTCGGATCGTGCGCCACCGAGAAATAGATTTGCAGCAGCTTGCCGAACGTGATCTGGCGCGGATCGTAGGTGATCTTGACCGATTCCGCGTGACCGGTGGCGCCGCTGCCGACCACCTCGTAGATCGCGTGTTCCTGGTCGCCGCCGGTGTAGCCGGAGACGGCGCCCGTGACGCCTTTGACATGCTGGAACACGCCCTGCACGCCCCAGAAGCAGCCGCCCGCCAGCACCGCGGTCTCTGACATGGCGTCCGCCCCGGCTTTTTCGTCGATCGCGGGCGGCGGCACTTGATGCGCCGGCTCGGCCGCGCCCGGCAAACTCGTCCAAGCACCGACCGCGACCACCGCGACCGCCGCTGCACCCCAAATCAGGCCAGGTCTCATGATGCGTCTCCCGCCAATTCCGCCTTGAATATGGGACGCCGCGCGCTCGCGCGCCGTCACAATCGCGCGATGCTCGCTCAAAAAGCAACGGCCCCCGAAATCGGGGGCCGTGCCGTTTCCATCACCCCGAACCGGGTCAGCTCTTCGCCGCTACCTTCTTGAGGCCCGCGGCGGGCGCGGGATCGCGCAGCACGTAACCGCGGCCCCACACCGTCTCGATGTAATTGTCGCCCTTGGCGGCGGTCGACAATTTCTTCCGCAGCTTGCACACGAACACGTCGATGATCTTGGGCTCCGGCTCGTCCATGCCGCCATAGAGATGGTTGAGGAACATCTCCTTGGTCAGCGTGGTGCCCTTGCGCAGGCTCAGCAATTCGAGGATGCCGTATTCCTTGCCGGTGAGGTGGAAGCGGCTTTCCCTCGATATCGACCGTGCGGCTTTCGAGATTGACCGTCAGCTTACCGGTGCGGATCGTCGATTCGGCGTGGCCCTTGGCGCGGCGGACGATCGCTTGGATGCGCGCCAGCAGCTCGCGGCGTTCGAACGGCTTGGTCAGGAAATCGTCGGCGCCGAAGCCCAGCCCCTTCACCTTGTTGTCGAGGCCCGATAGACCCGACAGAATCAGGATCGGCGTCCGGACCTTGGCCGAGCGCAGCCGGCGCAGCACCTCGTAGCCGTCGATGTCCGGCAGCATCAGATCGAGAATAATGATGTCGTAATCATAGAGCTTGCCGATCTCGAGACCGTCTTCGCCGAGATCGGTCGTGTCGCAGACGAAGCCTTCGGCCTGCAGCATCATCGCGATGCTGGTGGCCGTTGCCGAATCGTCTTCTACCAGAAGAACCCGCATGACCCCCTCCGCCGAGGCAGAACCGGTTAACTCGCTAAAATGCAAGTATAACGGTTCTTAATCATCGTTACCAGAACTGTTAACGATGGACGGTAAATTGCTGCCACAGGCCGGAATAGGTACTCGGAATGGTTGAATTAGCGTCGGTCGCTGGCGCGGTAGTTCTGGAGCCGGGTAACGCGCAGGCCGGGGACGCCGTGATGCTCAACCAGGGTCTGCCAGGTGAAGAATTCCTCGGTCGACAGTTTGTAGCGTTCGCACGCCTGTTCCAGGGTCAGGATGCCGCTTTTGACGGCGTCGACAACGGCGGCTTTGCGCCGAATCACCCACCGTTTGGTGTTGGGCGACGGCAATTCGGGCTCGGCCGAGCCATAGTCGGTCGAGAACGGCGACGCCGGGATTGCCGAGCGGATACGGCAGCGAGGTGATGGGCTTGGTTGCCATGCCCGTCAAATCTATCGCCGACTGGGTTAACAAAGACCTAAAAGTCGCCAACCGTGTATCGCCCGGACTAAATGGCTTGCGGGCGAGAACACCGCCCCGCGGCGCCGAAATGCCCCGACTTTGGGCAAATCCCCGGCGAATCGGCGGTCTTGGGATCGCCGTGGACGGGTCGCCGTTCCGCTTGCCGCCACCGGGGTCGATTCATATACTCCGCGCGCGCTTCCGGCATGCGGATGCGGTGTTCGGGGCGGTCTTTGGGGGTTCCTCTCAGTGTTGTTGATACGCGCCGGTGCTTCCGCCAGATTATCGTCCGTCCGACGGACGAAGAATTCATGAACCCGACGCAGCGCGAATATTTCCGCCAGAAGCTGTTGCGCTGGCGGGCGGAGCTGCTGGCCGAGTCGTCGGAAACCTTGCGGCATATTGAAGGACGAAAGCCTCGCCGAGCCCGACCTCGACGACCGCGCCACGCTGGAGACCGACCGCTCGCGCGAGCTGCGCACCCGCGACCGCGAGCGCAAGCTGGTGTCGAAGATCGACGAGGCGCTGGCCGCGCATCGAGGACGGCACCTACGGCTATTGCGAGGTGACCGACGAGCCGATCGGCCTTGCGCCGGCTCGAAGCGCGGCCGATCGCGACCCTGAGCCTCGAAGCGCAGGAGCGCCACGAGCGCCGCGAACGCACCCACCGCGACGACTGAACGCGCCCGCAATCGGAACGCGTCCGTATGCGGCTTTAGCATCTCGGTCGCTGGCGTCGGCCCGTGACAAAAATAGAATCGTGTAGAATCGGTCGCGTGACCATCGAGACGCTTTCGCCCGCGGGCGGGATCGGCGACGAGGACGACCTCGCCCCGATCCAGACGCCGCTCGTGGCTGCGCCGGCTTCCGCGTCGCGGGCTTCCTTTCGGCGCGCTTCGGCGCCGTGCTGTTCGCCGCGCTCGGGCGCGGGCCTTCTGACCGGGCGGCCGGTGCTGGCGGGCGCGCTGTTCTTCGCGCTGCTGGCGCTGATGAGCGCGATCGCCGTGTTCGTGTCGCGCATGGGCACGCACGAGGTCGCGGGCCGCGCCGCGCTCCTGAGCCAGGCGATCGCGGCCTCGCCCAACGCCCATCTCATCGTCGCGCCCGAAGGCTCGATCACCTACGCCAATTCCGCGTTCCGCCGCTTCTTTCCCGAAATCCGCACGCTGCCGCTCGAAGTGATCGCGTTGAGTCGTCGCCGGCGACGAAGCCGCCAAGGAATTTCATCGCATCGAATCCGAGGCGGTGCGAGCGCGGCCGGGCCAGCGGCCGGCTCGCGATCCGGCGCAGCGCCGGCGCGACGCTGTGGTTCGTCGTCTCCGCCAGCCTGCTGCCGCGCAGCCCCGGTTATATGCTGTGGAGCTTCGAGGACATTACCCAGCGCCAGGAAATGGAGCTGGCGATCGCAGGACGAGGAGACCGCGCCGGCCGAATTTCTCGATACCGCGCCGACCGGATTTTATTCGGTCGACGGCGACGGCCGCTTCCTGCATCGTCAACCAGACGCTGGCCGACTGGTTCGGCCGCAGCCCCGGCGAGCTGGTCGAAAGCGGCGCCAAGCTGGGCGATTTCGTCGTCGCCGACGGCGCCGTCGCGCGGCCCGCCCTATGCGCCGTTCGGCGGCGGCGGTGGCGGCACGCAGCGCGGCGAACTGGTGCTGCGCGGCACCGACGGGCGGATGATCTATGCCTCGGTGAGCCAGAGCGTGGTGCGCGCCGGCGACCAGCTTCGCACCCGTTCGGTGGTGCGCGACCTGACCTCGCAGCACGAATGGGCCGAGGCGCTGAAACGCTCGCGGCTTGCGGTTCCAGCGCCTGTTCGCCGACGCGCCGGTCGGCATCGCGCTGCTCGGCCGCCAACGGCCGCATCGAGGAAGCCAATCGCGCGCTCGGCGCACGCTGCTCGGCACCGACGCCACCGACCTGATCGGCCGCGATCTCGCCGACTTCGTCATCGGCGAGGATCGCGAGCAGGTCGCAGACGCACATCGCCGAGGCCGCCGCCGGCCGCGCCGCCGCCCGTCCGGTCGATGTCCGTGTACTGGCGCCGCGCGAGACCTGGGCGTCGCTGTTCATCGGCCGGCTCGAAGGCCAGGCGGACGACGAAGCCGGCCTGGTGCTGCACGTCATCGACACCACCGAGCAGAAAAGCCTCGAGGCGCAATTCGCGCAAAGCCAGAAAATGCAGGCGGTCGGCCAGCTCGCCGGCGGCGTCGCGCACGATTTCAACAATCTGCTGACGGCGATGATCGGCTTTTGCGATCTGTTGCTGGTGCGCTTCAAGCCCGGCGATCCGTCCTTCGCCGACATCATGCAGATCAAGCAGAACGCCAACCGCGCCGCCAATCTGGTGCGGCAGCTGCTTGGCGTTCTCGCGCCAGCAGACCTTGCAGCCGACGGTGCTGAACCTGACCGAGGTGCTGGCGGAACTGTCGAACCTGCTGCGCCGGCTGATGGGCGAAAAGATCGAGCTGCGCGTCGTCCATGGCCGCGACCTCGGCCTGGTCGAGGCCGATCAGGGCCAGATCGAGCAGGTCGTGATCAACCTCGCGGTCAACGCGCGCGACGCCATGCCGAACGGCGGCGCGCTCACCATCCGCACGGCCAACGCCACCATCGCCAGCCCGCTGCGCCGCGGCGTCGAGGTGATGCCGCCCGGGCCGTATGTGCTGATCGAGGTCGGCGACACCGGCATCGGCATCCCCAAGGAAAATCTCGCGCGCATTTTCGAGCCGTTCTTTTCGACCAAGGAAGTCGGCACCGGCACCGGCCTCGGCCTCTCCACCGTCTACGGCATCGTCAAGCAGACCGGCGGCTTCGTCTTCATCGACAGCGAGCCGGGCAAGGGCGCGCAATTCTCGATCTATCTGCCGCGCGCGCAAGGCAAGGCGGCGGCGCCAGCGCGGCCGGTCGAGAGCGGCGACGACGCCGCCGACCTCACCGGCACGGCGACCATCCTTCTGGTCGAGGACGAGGACCCGGTGCGGCTATTCTCGGCGCGCGCCCTGCGCAACAAGGGCTATCGCGTGATCGAGGCGAAAAGCGGCGAGGCGGCGCTGGAAATCGTCGAGCGCGGCGCCGAGACAGATCGACCTCATCGTCTCCGACGTGGTGATGCCGCGAATGGACGGGCCGGAAATGGCGGCGAAGATCCGCGAGCGGCATCCCGACGATGAAGGTGATCTTCATCTCGGGCTATACCGAGGAGGCGTTCCGCGACCGCCTTACCCACGATGTCCATTTCCTGCCGAAGCCGTATAACCTGAAGCAATTGGCGGCAAAGGTGAAACAGGTGCTCGACGCGGCGTAGCCCCCGAGTTCGCGCCGAGTCTTGGCGCGGGCTTGGCCCCGGGGCACAATGCGCCATGCCTATCCGTCAATTGCCGCCGGTCGTCGTCAACCGCATCGCCGCGGGCGAGGTGATCGAGCGCCCGGCCGCGGCGGTGAAAGAGCTGGTCGAGAACGCGATCGACGCCGGCGCTAGACATATCGACGTGAGCTTGCGCGAGGGCGGGCAGGCGCTGATCGCGGTCAGCGATGACGGCAGCGGCATGTCGGCGGACGAATTGTCGCTCGCGGTCGAGCGACATTGCACCTCGAAACTGCCCGACGACGATCTTCTCAGCATCAAATCGCTCGGGTTCCGCGGCGAAGCGTTGCCCTCGATCGGCGCTGTGTCGCGTCTTGCGATCACCACGCGACAGCGTGGCGGCGACGCGGTTCGGCTGTCGGTCGAAGGCGGCGACAAAGGCGCGGTCGAGCCGGCCTCGCTCAATCCCGGCACGCGGGTCGAGGTGCGCGATCTCTTTTTCGCGACGCCGGCGCGGCTCAAATTCCTGAAAACCGCGCGTACCGAGCGCGACGCCGCGGTCGACGCGGTGACGCGGCTCGCGATGGCCTATCCGGCGGTCGCCTTCACCGTGACCGGCGACGACGGCCGCGCGCTGTTGCGTCTCGACGCAGTGGCACCGAGCCTGTTGCCGCAAGACGCGCGACGCGAGCGCCTCGCCGCGATTCTCGGCCGCGACTTCACCGACAACGCGCTTGAAATCGCGGCGGAACGTCAGGGCGCGATCCTCACCGGCCTCGCCGGCCTGCCGACCTTCAACCGCGCCACGTCACGCGACCAGTATCTCTTCGTCAACGGCAGGCCGGTGCGCGACAAGCTCCTCGCCGGCGCCGTGCGCGGCGCCTATGCCGATTTTCTGGCCCGCGACCGCCACGCGATAGCGGCGCTGTTCCTCGAACTGCCCGAGACCGAGCTCGACGTGAACGTGCATCCGGCCAAGGCCGAGGTGCGGTTCCGCGACGCGGCGCTGGTGCGCGGCCTGATCGTCGGTGCGCTGCGGCACGCCATCGGCGGCGCCGGCCATCGCGCCTCGACCGACACCGCGGAACAGGCGCTGGCCGCGTTCCGGCCCGAGCCGCATGTCATGCCGCATTCGGGGCACGGCAATTTTTCCTATCCGGCGCCGCGCCCGTCCTTCGGGGCGGAACTCGCCGAGGCCGCGATCGCGCTGTACCAGCCGGGGCCGCGCCCGACCGCGCCGGTGGCGCCGGACGCGCCGGAACAGCATTTCCCCTTGGGCGCCGCCTGCGCGCAGTTGCACGACACCTATGTCGTGGCGCAGACCGCGGACGGCATCGTCATCGTCGATCAGCACGCGGCGCATGAGCGCCTGGTCTATGAGCGTATGAAAGAGGCGATGGCCGCGACCGGCGTCGCGCGCCAGATGCTGCTGCTGCCCGAGGTGGTCGAGCTCGACGAGGCTGACGCCGACCGGCTCGCGGCCCGCGCGGCGGAGCTTGCCGAGCTCGGCCTGGTGCTGGAAAAATTCGGCCGCGGCGCGGTGGTGGTGCGCGAAGTCCCGGCGCTCTTGGGCGAGACCAACGTGCAGGGCCTGGTGCGCGACCTCGCCGATGAACTGGCCGAGCTCGGCGACGCGCTCGCCTTGAAGGAAAAGCTCGAAGAGGTGTGCGGCACCATGGCGTGCCACGGCTCGGTCCGCGCCGGCCGCAAGCTCAATCAGGCGGAGATGAACGCGCTGTTGCGCCAGATGGAGGCGACGCCGCATTCTGGCCAGTGCAATCACGGCCGCCCGACCTATGTCGAGCTCCGCCTCGCCGACATCGAAAGGCTGTTCGGCCGGCGCTGACGCGGCCTCTCGCAAGCGGTGAAATCGTTCTGATATAATGGGGGCCATGAAACGCAAGGAAACGGTCAAGACGCCGGCCGCGCAATATATCTGCACGTTTCAACCCGATCCGGCGGGCGGATACGCGGTCCGTTGTGCCGCGTTTCCCGAATTGATCTCGCATGGCGACAATCTCGAAGAGGCGCGCGCCATGGCGCGCGAAGCGCTCGAACTGTGCGTCGACGTCTATTTGGACGAGGGACGACTGTTGCCGCCCTCCGACGCGGAACCGCGAACCACCGTCAGAGAAATAATCCCGGTCCGTCTGCGCGCATGACGCAGTTGCCGGCGGTAACGGCGCGACAGATGCTCGCCGCGCTGCAACGCGCGGGCTTTGTCGTCCGGCGCTCGAAGGGCAGCCATCACTACCTGGTGCATGCGGCGGACCCGTCGCGGCGAACCACGGTCGCGATGCATAGCGGCGATCTATCGACGAGAGACGTGACATCCTCAAACAAGCGAAGCTGTCGCGAGAGGAATTCGTTAAGTTGCTGTAGTCGGTGCGGCAATTTCGTCGCCACGGCACCGCCTTCCCCGGCCGCCAGTAGCGGCGCACATCGACTACATTCATTTCAATCCGGCGAAGCACGGTTACGTAGCCAGGCCGGCCGGTTGGAAATATTTATCGTTCCACCGGCGTGTCGAGCATTCGCGTTGTCTTAAATTTAAGATTAATCCCAGCGTCGGGCATGTGCCTTTCACGCGACCCGTAGAAATTATCAACAGGGTCGAGAGAGGAAACCTCAAATGACCAGCATGAAAAGAATTTTAGCGGTGGCGGCGCTCGCCGCGGCGCCGATCGCATTCGCGGGCGCAGCCGAGGCGCAAGTCGCAGTATCGCCAGTCTATCCCTATGCCTATGCGCCCGATTACTGCAGCTATTACGATCCATACGGTTACTCACCCTATTGCGCCGCCTACAACGACTATGACTATGGCGACTACGGCTATCCGTATGCCTATGGCTGGGGCGGTTACGGTGGTTATGGCGGCTATGGCTATGGTGGGTACGGCGGGTACGGTGGAAATGGCTACGGCGACGGGCAGGGCGGTTATGGCGGCCGTGGTCAGGGCGTCTACGGCCGTGGCGTAGCGCGCGGCGCTCTGGGCCATCGTCAGGTCGGGACAGCGAGCCGGATCGGCGGCCGTGGCTTCGCCGGTGGCGGCATGTTTCACGGCGCCACGATGGGAATGCGTGGCGGCGGCATGCGAAGCATGGGTGGCGGGTTCCATGGTGGCGGCTTCCACGGCGGCCGCGGCGGTGGTGGGGGACGTAGTGGCGGCGGTAACCATCGACGCTAACGCCCAGTATCCGGCGGCGGCGTGACACCGCCTCCGCCGCATGCGCCGTCATCGCTCTTCGCCCGAGGGGATCTCGCCTTCAAGTCGCGTCACGAATTCTTCAAACTGCTATAGTTCCTGTCGGAAAACGAAAAAAGCAGAGGAGGAGGAAACGATGATGCGGCTGGCGATCGCTTCGTGCGCGCTGACGGTGGTCATTCTTGCCGGCTTGGCACCGGCCCAAGCGCAAACTGCGCCGACGGCCGCGCCGGCGATGACATGCGCCAGCCTTGTCGGTCTCAAGCTTCCCGGCACGACCATCGTTATCGACAAGGCGACTGCGGTGCCGGAATCGCCGCCGAACACTGTGCAATGGATGCCGCCGGCGCCGATGACGGTCGGCGTCGCGATTCCGTCCTATTGCCGCGCCGATGGCACCGTCGACAAGCGCGTCGGCGTGGGCGGCAAGCCTTACGCGCTCGGTTTCGCCATCGCGCTCCCCGACAAGTGGAACGGCCGGTTCCTGTTTCAGGGCGGCGGCGGCTTGAACGGTATCATCGCGCCGCCGCTTGGCATGGTCGCGTCGGGCGGCGATCCGGCGCTGGCGCGCGGCTTTGCCGTGATCTCCACCGATAGCGGCCATAAGGGCGCGGTGTTCGATCCGTCGTTCTTTGCCGACCAGGAAGCGACGCTCAATTTCGCCAATTCGTCGGTCGGCAAGGTGGCCGCGACCGGGAAGGCAATCATCGCCGCCTATTACGGCGCGCCCGCCAACCATTCCTATTTCACCGGCTGCTCGACCGGCGGCCGCGAAGGCATGCTCGCGTCGGAACGTTACCCCGAGGCGTTCGACGGCATCGTCTCGGGCGATCCCGCGATGAATACCGGCATGTCCAATCTCGGCCTCGCCTGGTTCAACCATGAGATGACGCTCATCGCGCCCAAGGACGCGTCGGGTAAGCCGGAGCCGGCCAAGGCATTCTCCGCCTCCGACCGCAAGCTCGTGGTCGACGGCATCCTCAAGGCGTGCGACGCGGATGACGGCATCAAGGACGGCATGATCTTCAATCCGAAATCATGCCATTTCGATCCCGCGGCGCTGCAATGCCACGGCGCCAAGACCAATTCGTGCCTCTCGCCGCAACAGGTCGGTGCGGTGAGCAAGGCGTTCGCCGGGCCGAAGAATTCGCGCGGCACGCAAGTCTATCCGGCGTTTCCGTGGGATTCCGGCATCGACGCGCAGAGTTTCATCCCCGGTATCCTGCGGAGCGCCGGCAGCAGCCCAGTCAACCCCAAGGCCTATCTGACCATCGATGTCGACGCCATCGAGGATAGCGTCGAGGCCAACGGCGTGACGCAACTCACCGACACCAATAAATGGACCAACCTCACCAGCTACTTCGCGCATGGTGGCAAGATTCTCTATTTCCACGGTTGGAGCGATCCGTGGTTCTCGCCGCTCGACACGCTCGAATATTACCAGCGCATGGCGAAGGATTCGGGCGGTCTGAACAAGGTACGCGCGCAATCGAGCCGCTTCTTCGCCGTGCCCGGCATGCTCCATTGCGGCGGCGGCCCGGCGCTCGACAATTTCGATCTGCTGACGGCGGTGGTGGATTGGGTCGAGCAGGGCCAAGCGCCGGATAGCGTTGTCGCCACCGGCCATACCTTCCCGGGCCGCTCCCGGCCGCTCTGCGCCTGGCCACAGCACGCGCAATACAAGGGCTCGGGCAATCCCGAGGAAGCCGCTAATTTCGCCTGCCGGGAGTGAGGACAAGACGCACCCCGAAGCTGCTATAGTGCCGCGGTAACGCAGCAAGGGGGCAGCGATGAAGTATCAGATTACCGGTACGGTGATGCAGACGGTGGGGATCGACCTCGCGCCGGGCGAGACGGTCTATAGCCAGACCAATTGCATGTGCTGGATGAACGACCAGGTCGACATGGCGACCAATACCGGCGGCGGCTTGTTTTCGGGGCTGAAGCGCTCGCTCTCGGGCGGTTCGCTGTTCGTCACCAATTTCACCGCGAAGGGGCAAGGGCAGGTCGCGTTCGCGCCGCGCTTTCCCGGCACCATCAAGGTGGTGCAGCTTGCCGCCGGGCAATCGCTCATCTGCCGCAAGGAGACGTTCCTCGTCGCGGAAAAAACCGTGACCTTTGCGGTCTCGTTCCAAAAGAATATCGGCGCCGGGTTGTTCGGCGGCCAGGGTTTCATCCTGCAAAAGGTGACCGGGCCGGGCACGGTGTTCCTCGACCTGTCGGGCGAGATCGTCGAGAAGGATCTGGCGGCGGGCGAAAAATTGCTGGTCCATGCCGGCCATGTCGGCGTGATGGACCCGACCATTCATTTCGACATTCAGATGGTGCCGGGCTTTTCCAACATCCTGTTCGGCGGCGAAGGTTTGTTTCTCGCCACCGTGACCGGGCCGGGTCATGTCGTGCTGCAAAGCATGCCGATCATGAATCTCGCCGAGGAGATCGCCTATTATCTCCCGGCGCCGTCGGGCGGGGGGCAGACCGCCGGCCAGCAGGTCGGCAACGCCGCCGCGGCCGCGGTGGTGGGCGGCGTGCTCGGCAGCATCCTCGGCGGCAGCAACAAGAGCTGACGAGGCCGACGTAAGGCGGTGGAAGGCGGTCGCGACGGCACGGTTCTGGTCTATCGCGACCGGCTCGGCGTCCGTTCCGAGGTGTCGTTCCTGCGACGAATCTACGCGGGCTTCGACCGGCTGTCGCCGGTCTGGCTTGGCTGCCATGTCGAAGAGGGCGCGTCGGCGCTCGGCGCGCCGGCGCTGCGGCTCGGCGGCAACGTCATCGATCGCGCACTGTTCAAGCAGTTCGGCCGCGTGCCGTCGCGGCCCGACCTCGCGGCGCTGAAGCCGCGCCTGATCCATGCGCATTTCGGCCGCGGCGGCGCCCTCGCGCTGCCGTTGGCGCGGGCGCTGCGGGTGCCGCTCGCGGTCACCTTCCACGGCGGCGATGCGACCAAGGAAACGCACTACCGCCGCCGCGCGATCCCGACCATCTATCAACGCCGGCTGCCGGACCTGCTGCGCGAAGCGTCGCTGATTCATTGCGTTTCCGATCACATTCGCGACGTGCTGCTGACGCGGGGCTTTCCGGCGGCGAAGCTGCGCGTCATCCGTTATGGCATCGAGACCGATCCGCCGGTGCAATCGGCGGCGACGGCGGCGGTGCCGTACATCCTGTTCGTCGGCCGTTTCGTCGAGAAGAAAGGCGTGGCGCATCTCATCGACGCGATGCGCATGCGGCGCGACGCGGGCGATGCCACCGGCTTGATGATCGTCGGCGACGGCCCGCTCGCCGGCGCGCTCCGCCGGCGCGCCGCGTCGCTATCGGGGGTCGAATGGGTCGGCTGGCAGCCGCCCGCCGAGGTTCGCGCGCGCATGCGCGACGCGGTGGCGCTGGCGGTGCCCAGCGTCACGGCGGCCTCGGGCGACGAGGAAGGCCTGCCGAACGCGGTGCTCGAGGCGATGGCGCAAGGCACGCCCGTGATCGGCTCGCGCCACGCCGGGATCGGCGAAGCGATCGCCGACGGCGAGGATGGCTTCCTCGTGCCGCCCGGCGATCCGCGCGCGCTCGCCGATGCGATTGCCCGGTTGACGCGCGACGGCGATCTGCGCGCGCGTCTCGGCGCCGCGGCGCGGCGCACGGCGGTCGAGCAATTCGACGCCAAGACGCAATCCCATCGCGTCGAGGACGCGTTGCTATCAATGCTCGGCGGGGCAGATTAAGGTCGACGGTCGAAGAGGGAGGAGGCCATGGCCGAGCTTTCGGGAAAAATCGCCATCGTCACCGGCGGCAGCCGCGGCATCGGCCGCGCCGTCGCGCGCGAGCTGGCGAAGGAAGGCGTGGCGGTGATGATTGCGTCGCGCGATGCCAAGATCTGCGAGCAGACGGTCGGCGAGATCACGAACGGGCGCGGCGTCGCCGATTTCGTGGCGCTCGACCTGCGCCAGCCCGCCGCGCCGGCGACGCTCGCGGCCGCGACGGTAAAGAAATTCGGCGGCATCGACATCGTGGTGAACAATGCCGGTGCCACGCAGCGCGGCGATTTCCTGTCGCTCACCGACGAGCAGTTCATCGACGGGTTCGCGCTCAAATATTATTGCACCGTGCGGCTTACGCGCGCGGCATGGCCGGAGCTGAAGAAGCGCCGCGGCTCGATCGTCAACGTCATCGGCGCGGGCGGACGCACGCCGGGCGCGCATTTCGCCATCGGCGGTTCGGTGAATGCGGCGTGTCTTTCCTTCACCAAGGCGATTGCCGAGCTCGGCATCGCCGACGGCGTTCAAATCAACGCCGTCAACCCCGGTCCGGTGCGCACCGATCGCCAGATGCTCGGCATCGAAGCCGCGGCAAAGCGCGACGGCATCTCCACCGACGAGGTGATCGCGCGCATGGTCAAGGCGCAGAACATCACCCGCATCGGCGAGCCCGAGGATGTCGCCCATCTGGTCGCGTTCATCGTGTCGAAGAAGGGCAGCCTGCTGCACGGCTCCCTGATCGACATCGAAGGCGGCTCGACCAAGACGATCTAACCGCCGCACCGCAAGAACACGATCCGCGCCTTGCCGTAGCGCCGCGTGTCGAGCAGCGCGAAGCCGTCGGGCGGGTCGAAATTCGTTTTGCCCGGCAGTTCGAGCGAGATGACTGTGCCCGTCGCGATCCAGCCTTGCTTGGCGAGCGCTTCGAGCGCCGGCGCCGCGACTTCCTCCCGATAGGGCGGATCGAGAAACACGAGATCGCACGGCGTCGCCGCGCGCGGCGGGTGCAGCGCGTCGGCGGCGAGCACGCTCGCACGCGCCGCCTCGCCCAGCGCCGCGACGTTGTCGGCCAGCAATTTGCGGGCGTCGCGGTCGCGTTCCATGAACGTGACGTGCGCCGCGCCGCGCGACAGCGCCTCGAGGCCGAGCGCGCCGGTGCCGGCAAAGGCGTCGAGTGCGCGCGCGCCGTCGATCAATTCGCGCTCGGCGAAACGCGCGTGGGCGAGAATGTCGAACAGCGCCTCGCGGGCGCGCGACGATGTCGGCCGCACCTCGTGGCCCGCCGGCGCCGCGATGGCGCGGCCTCTATGCTTGCCCGCGATGATGCGCAAGGGGAGGCACCAGCTCGCGGCCCAGCGCCGCGCGCATTTCGCCGCGCGGCATTTCCACCACCGCGCCGCGCGGCAGATCGCCGAGCTGGAAGGGGCCGTAGGCGACGCGGATCAGCCGCGTCACGTCGAGGCCGAGCCGCGCCATCACCGTGCGGATCTCGCGGTTGCGGCCTTCGCGCAGGCCGACCGTGATCCAGGCGTTGGCGCCTTGCACGCGATCGAGCGACGCCATGATCGGCCCATATTCGACGCCGTCGATGACCAGCCCGGCCGACAGCGCCACGAGTTGCGCCGCGCTCACGGTGCCGTGGACGCGAACGCGATAGCGGCGCAGCCAGCCGCGATTCGGCAATTCCAGCGCGCGCGCCACCGCGCCATCGTTGGTTAGAAGCAACAGGCCCTCGGAGTTGAGGTCGAGCCGCCCGACCGAGATCAGGCGCGGCAAGCCCGCCGGCAATTTCTCGAACACGGTCGGCCGGCCTTGCTCGTCCTTGTGGGTCGTCACCAGGCCGGTGGGCTTGTGATAGCGGAACAGCCGCGTCGGCTCCCGTGTCGGCAGCTTCTTCCCGTCGACCGCGATGACGTTGCTGTCGTCGACGTCGCGCGCCGGGCTGGTCAGCACCGCGCCGTCGACCGCGACGCGCCCTTGGGCGATCCAGCGCTCGGCCTCGCGGCGCGAGCACAGACCCGCGCGCGCCACCGCCTTGGCGATGCGCTCGCTCATTTGTTGAGGGCGGCTTTGATCAGCGCGTCGAAAATCCGCGTGTCGCCGGGCGACAGCGCATATTCGGGATGCCACTCGACGCCCAGCACGAAGCGCCGTCGCGCATCCTCGATGCCTTCGACGATACCGTCCGGCGCGCGCGCGTCGATAACGAGGCCGGGCCCAGGATCCCTCACCGCCTGATGATGCGCGGAGTTGACCGGCATTTCATCCATGCGCGTGACGCGGTGAAGCAGCGTGCCGGGCGCGACCGCGACGGTGTGGCCCGGCTCGGTGCGCGGATTCGGCTGCTCGTGCGCCAGCGCGTTCGGCCATTCGTCGGGAATGTGTTGGATTAGGGTGCCGCCCAGCACCACGTTCAGAAGCTGCATGCCCCCGCAAATGCCGAGCACGGCCTTGTCCGCGGCGACGGCGCCGCGCGTCAAGGCCAGCTCGAACGCGGTGCGCCGCTCCTTGGTGGTGATGCTGGCGTGTTTGGTCGTGGCGCCGAATAGCGCCGGATCGACGTCGAAGGCGCCGCCGGTGACGATCAGCCCGTCGATCAGGGCAAGGTAATCCTCCGCCCGCTCCGGCTCGTGCGGGAGCAGGATGGGCAAGCCGCCGGCCCGTGCGACCGCGTCGCAATAATTCTCGCGGATCGCGTACCAGGGATGGGTCTTCGAATATTTGCCCGGCGGCTCGGAATCGAGCGTCAGGCCGATGACGGGCGCGGTCATGTGGGAATCATACCATAGCGTCGTGCGTCCCTCGACTGCTCCGCCGCGCTGCCGCGCGGCGTCCGCGCTCGGGATGAAGCGAGGCCGAGACGGCATAAAATCCTTCCCTCACCCTGAGCGCGCAGCCCGAACCCCCGGTCGGGCGAGCAGTCGAAGGGTGTAGGGCTGACCCGCTGTATTTGCGCCTTTGCGCGCCAATCGCTACTTTATAGGCAAATAGCCACTCGCTTTCAGGAGACGTTGCCGATGCCTGCTCCGATCAACCCCGAGAAGCTCAAATCCTACACAAGGCCGGCCGGGATTCCGTTCCGTCTCAACAAAATCGGCCATGTCGTGCTCAACGTCACCGACATGGACCGGTCGGTGAAGTTCTATACCGAGGTGTTGGGCTTCAAGGTCTCCGACGTTTACAAGGAAGACATGATGCCGGGTGGCATGGTGTTCATGCGGTTCAGTTCTGACCATCACGGTGTCGCACTGGTCGGCGGCATGCCGCACGAATTGAAATCGATCGAGCTCAACCATTTCGCCTTCGAGGTCGGCACCTTGGACGAGGTGTTGCGCGCCGCGATCCATCTCCACAAGCACAAGGTCCAGGTCGATTTCGAGGGCCGCCGCCGCGCCGGCGTGCAGATCGCGGTCGAATTCCGCGATCCCGACGGCCACCGGCTCGAAATCTATTGGGGCCTCGACCAGGTCGGCAGCGACGGCCAAGTCCGCCCGGGCACCGAATGGAAATGGGCGCACAGTCTCTATGACGCGGTCACGGACCCGGTCAACGGCCAGGACACCTCGCTGGCCGATCCCGATCTGCTCAAGAAATTCAAGACGGCGCTGGTCGACGCGCAATAGGCACAGAATAAAGTAAAAGTGACACCGCCAAAACTGCCTGGGTCAGCGAGCCGGGGACGCGAGAGGAATTTGATTCGCCAAGGCGCCAAGACACCAAGAAAGAACGCCGCCCCGACGGAAGTCGGGGTCCACGATCAAGCGTCGCGGTGGATACCGGCTTGCGCCGGTATGGCGAGACCAATTTCTTTCGGCATTGAGCGTCCCCGATGAGCGAGGTGAAAGCCTCGCTTTCGGCGACGTTGATCGGGTTCGGCGAGGCCGGCTCGATCCTCTCGGCGGGTCTGGTGAAGGCCGGGGCGCAAAGCGTCGCCGCCTACGACATCAAGTTCGGCACCGGCGACGGGCCGGCGATGATGGCGCGCGCCAAGGCGGCCGGCGTCCATCCGGCGCCAACTCCGGCCGAAGCCGCGGCGGGCGCGGAGATCATTATCGCGGCGCTGACCGCCAGCGCGTCGGTGGAGGCCGCGCGCACCGCCGCGACCTACATCAAGTCCAACCAATATTATCTCGACATCAACTCGGTCTCGCCGGGAAAGAAACGCGAAGCGGCGGCGATCATCGACGGCGCCGGCGGCCGCTTCGTCGATGTCGCGGTGATGGCGCCAGTGCCGCCTTACGGCATCACGGTGCCGATGGCGGTCGGCGGCAAATGGGGCCGCGTCGTCGCCGACCGGCTGATCCCGTTCGGCTTCCGCATCGAGGTGTTCGAGCGCGAGATCGGTTATGTCTCGGCGATGAAAATGTGCCGCAGCGTGATGATCAAGGGCATCGAATCCCTGATCGTCGAGGCGATGACCGCGGCGGTCAGCTACGACGTGGTCGATCAAGTGATCCCGTCGCTCGACGAATATTTCAAGGGCAAGGATTGGCGCTGGCAGGCCGAATATATGTTCGGCCGCGTGGTCGAGCATGGCGAGCGCCGCGCCGCCGAAATGCGCGAGGCGGCGAAGACGGTGGCCGAGATCGGGCTCGAGCCGCTGATGACCGCAGCGACGGCAGAACGCCAGCAATGGATCGCCGACCGCATCCCGCGCGACGCCTTCAAGGGCCAGAAGCCGACGCTCGACGATTACGTCGCGTCGGTGCGGGCGTTTCTGGACAAGAAGTAACTTACACGGTGCGGCCTTCGAGACGGCCGCTTCGCGGCCTCCTCAGGCTGAGGTGCCCGCAGCACCTTCCTCATGCTGAGGAGGCGCTGAAAGCGCCGTCTCGAAGCACGCAAGATGGATGTGCAGCGGTTACCGGCTGCCGCGAGTTTGCCAGCGGTTGAGGTAGTAGAGGAACTCGCCGACGATGCCGCGGCGGAAAATCAGAATGATGAAGACGAAAATCACGCCGATGACCACCGGCACCGGGATACCGATGCCGGCGAGATATTCGTCCATCGACACGGTGATGATAGCGCCGACCACCGGTCCCATCAGCGTGCCGAGCCCGCCCAACAACACCATCAGCACCACCGCGGCCGAGGTGGAGAAATCGACGTCGGTGAGGGTCGCAAGGCCGAGCGCGATCGCCTTCAACGAGCCGGCGACGCCGGCGAGTTCCGGCCGACAGCACGAAATTGATGAGTTTGTAGCGGTCGACCGGAAAGCCGAGCGAGATCATGCGCGGCTGATTGTCCTTGACGGCGCGCAGCACTTGGCCGAACGGCGACTTCCACACGCGGCGCACCAGGAGATAGCCGAGGAAAAAGATGCCGGCACAGACGTAATACATCGCCATGTTGTCGCGCAGATCGACGATGCCGAAGAGCCAGCCGCGCGGCACCGCCTGGATGCCGTCCTCGCTGTGGGTGAACGGGAGACGCAGCGCCAGGAAATAAACCGCCTGCGCCAGCGCCAGCGTCACCATGGCGAAGATCAGCCCGCTGCGCCGGATCGCGATCAGTCCCGCGATCAAGCCGAGGAAGACCGCGGTCGCCGTGCCGGCGAGGATCGCGAGCTCGAACGAGAAGCCGTACATTTTCGCGGTCTCGGCCGCGATATAGGCGCCGCCGCCGAAGAACGCGGCATGGCCGAACGACAACAGGCCGCCGCCGCCGATCAGCAGGTTGAAGGCGCAGGCGAACAGCGCCATGCACAGAAGTTCCATCAGGAATACGGGATAGACCACGAACGGCGCGCCGATCAGGATGACGACCCCGATCGCCATCGCCACCCATTCGAGGCTGCCGCTTTTGCTCTCGCTGGCCGAGATGCCGCTGATGTCGAGCGCCATCTTACCGCTCCCGCCCGAACAGGCCTTGCGGCTTCAGCATCAGGACCACGATCATGATCGCGAAGATCACCATGTTGGAGGCTTCGGGGTAAAACACCTTGGAAAAGCCTTCGAGCACGCCCAGCACCAGGCCGGTCACGATTGCACCGAGGATCGAGCCGAAACCGCCGATCACCACCACCGCGAACACGGTGATGAGAATGTTGCCGCCCATCAGCGGATTGACCTGATAGATCGGCGCCGCCAGCACGCCGGCGACGCCGGCGAGCGCCACGCCGCCGCCGAACGCCAGCGTCACCAATAGCGGCACGTTGATGCCGAAGGCGCGCACCAGGGTCGGGTTCTCGGTGGCGGCGCGCAGATACGAGCCGAGCCGCGTCCGCTCGATCGCGAACCAGGTGCCGAAGCACAGGAGCAAGGACGCCACCACCACCCAGGCGCGGTAGTTCGGCATGAACATGAAGCCGAGATTATGGCCGCCGGCGAGCAGGTCGGGATAATCGTAGGGCTGGCCCGACGTGCCGTACCAATAGACGAACATGCCTTGGATGATCTGGAACAGACCCAGGGTCAGAAGCAGCCCATAGAGATGATCGAGATTATAGACGCGCTTGATGATGGTGCGCTCGAGGAGCATTCCGAACAGCGCCACGCCGATCGGCGCCAGCAGCAGCGACGGCCAATAGCCGATGCCGAGATATTGGCCGAGCATCCAGGCGAAGAACGCGCCGAGCATGTAGAAGGCGCCCTGCGCCGCGTTGACGATGCCGAGCAAGCCGAACACGATGGCGAGGCCCAAGGACAGCATCGCGTAGAACGAGCCGTTGATCAGGCCCAAGAGCAATTGTCCGAATAGCGCCATGGCCGACATGGCCGATCTCTCCCTTACCCGTTACCCGTTAGACCCCGAGATATTCCTCGAGCCGTTCCATTTTGCCCGCGATCTCGGATTTGCCGATCATGTCGACGATCTTGCCGCTTTCCATCACATAGTGACGGTCGGCGACATTGGCGGCAAAGCGGAAATTCTGCTCCACCAGCAACACGGTCAGGCCCTTGCCCTTGATGGTGTCGAGCACCAGACCGATCTGCTGCACGATCACCGGCGCCAGACCCTCGGTCGGCTCGTCGAGCAAGAGGAAGCGGGCGCCGGTGCGCAGGATGCGCGCGATCGCCAGCATCTGCTGCTCGCCGCCCGACAGTTTGCTGCCCTGACTGCGGGCGCGGTCCTTGAGGTTCGGGAACAAGCCGTAGAGCTCGTCGACGGTCATGCCGCCCGGCGCCAAGGTCGGCGGGAGCATCAGGTTCTCGGTGACGGTCAGGCTGGCGAAAATGCCGCGCTCCTCCGGCACATAACCGACGCCGAGGCGCGCGACGCGCTCGGGCGGCAGGCGGATCGTCTCCGCGCCCATCACGTTCACCGAACCGGCGCGCTTCGCCAGGATGCCCATGATCGCGCGCAAGGTCGTGGTCTTGCCGACGCCGTTCCGGCCGATCAGCGTCACCACTTCGCCTTGTCTGACGGTGAGATCGACGCCATGCAGCACGTGGGACTCGCCGTACCAGCCGTTGAGGCCGGCGATCTCGAGCACGGTGTCAGGCATGGACCGTTCCCATATAGGCTTCGATCACGGCCGGGTTCTTCGACACCTCGGCGTACGAGCCGTCGGCGAGAATTTCGCCGCGCTGCATCACGGTAATGCGGTGCGACAGGTCGGCGACGACCGAGAGATTGTGCTCGACCATCAGCACGGTGCGGTTATGGGCGACGCGGCGGATCAGGTCGACGGTGCGGCCGATATCCTCGTGGGCCATGCCGGAGGTCGGTTCGTCGAGCAATAGCAGCTCCGGCTCGAGCGCCAGCGTGGTCGCGAGTTCGAGCGCGCGCTTGCGGCCGTAGGGCAGGTCGGCCGCGACCAGGTTGGCTTGGCTCTCGAGGCCGACATCCTTCAATAGCGCCCGCGCGCGGTCGTGCATCTCGCTCAGGATGTTGTCCGATTTCCAGAACGAGAAATTGTCGCCGCGAAAGCGTTGCAACGCGATCCGGACATTCTCCAGCACCGTCAGATGCGGAAACACCGCGGAGATCTGGAACGAACGCACGACGCCGAGCCGCGCGATCTCGTGCGGCCGGCTGTTGGTGATCTCCTGGCCTTTGTAGAAGATCTTGCCGCCGCTGGGCGGCAGGAAGCGGGTCAGGAGATTGAAGAAGGTGGTCTTGCCGGCGCCGTTCGGGCCGATCAAGGCGTGGATGGTGCCGGGCTTGATGTCGAGGCTGACATTGTTGACGGCGACGAACCCGGCGAAGCTCTTGGTGAGCGCCTCGGTGCGCAGCAGCGGGCCGGTATCGGTCATGCCGCGCGCGCGGCCGCCGCCGCGGCCCCCGCAATGAAACGAATCACACCGCCTCCCGCCTAAAAAACGATCACGCCGATGCGGTCGTTGGCCGAACCGGCGTGCTTATTTTCTATGACCTTATTGACGCTCCGGCATCGCGTCAAGAAAGGGATCGGGCCAACCGGTCGTACCATTCCGTTTGCTGCACCGGCGTGAAATGCGCGTTGGCCGGGCTGGGATTGGGCACGACGAAGAGCCGCGCCGGACCGATGCCGCCCGACTGGAGTCCGAGCGCGAAGTCGGCCACCGTCAGGCCGAGCGCGGGCGCCACCGCGCGATAGATCGTCACGCCATGAAAGCAGACGAGGCGCGGCCGAAACCGCTCCAGCTTCGCGATCAGCGCGGCGCCGCCGCCCGCCAGCTCGCCGGCGCGGAGATCGCGGACATTGGCGGTCGGGCGCTTCACCAGATCGGTGAAGCCGAAACCGTAATCCGGCAGAAATTTGTCGTGATGCGGTTCCAGCCGCTCGACGCGCAGCCCGCGCCGGACCTTTTCGCTGAGGCGCGAGCGCGAAAAGCACGGCCAGAACCGGTTGGTCTTGCGCGCGAAGTAATGGCCTTGCGCCACCGAATAGAGCGACGGGTTGATGCCGACGAAGACGATGTCGAGCCCGTCGCGCAACAGGTCGGGCAAGGTCGGCTCGTGTCGCGGTGTCATGCCCATCCCCCGGTCACGTCAGCAAATTCCGCGCGGCGGCGCAACGCGTTTCCCGGCCGGCGCCTTGTGCTATCGTCGCCGCCGAGGGATTCGGTGACCGAAACGCGCAAACTTGCCGCAACGCCGACGTCCGATATCGGCGCGCCGGCCGCGCTGGCGGTCGGACTTACCGCCGCGATCGTCGCCGTGACCGGCGAAGAGCCCCGCGTGCTGGTGGTGCGCACGCCCCAAGGGAGCGACGCCTTGCCGTCGGGCCCGCTCGAGGCGCGGCACCTCACGCTCGAGGCCGGCCTGCGCAACTGGGTCGAGCGTCAGACCCACCAGGCCTTGGGCTATGTCGAACAGCTTTACACGTTCGGCGACCGCGACCGGCGCGAGACCGACGGCGACGGCGCGCGGCGCGCGCTGTCGCTGGGCTATCTCGCCCTGGTACGCGAGGCACGGCCGGCCGGCGCCGCCGATGCGTCCTGGCAAAGCTGGTACCGCTATTTCCCGTGGGAGGATTGGCGCGGCGGCCGTCCCGCGGCGATGGCGGCGATCGAGCCGCCGTTGCGCGAATTGGCGGCGCAGGGCGGCAAGCTCGGCGAGGAACGGCTCCGCCTCAATTTCGGTCTCGGCGGCGCGCGCTGGAACGAGGAGCGCGTGCTCGAACGCTACGAACTCCTCTACGAGGCCGGACTGGTGCCGGAGCGGCTGCGCGATCGCAACGAGGGCGCGCCGTTACCGGAGGCCGCGCGCGGCGTCGCGATGGCGGTCGATCACCGCCGCGTGCTGGCGACGGCGATCGGGCGGCTGCGCGGCAAGATCAAATACCGGCCGGTGGTGTTCGAGCTGATGCCGTCGTCGTTCACGCTCTCCGAATTGCAGCGCGTGGTCGAGGCGCTGTCGGGCGCGCGCATGCATAAGCAAAACTTCCGCCGTCTCGTCGAGCAGCAAGGGCTGGTCGAGGAAACCGGCGAGACCCGGTCCGAAACCGGCGGCCGGCCGGCGCGGCTGATGCGCTATCGCCGCGAGGTCCTGGTCGAGCGCCTCGCGCCCGGCGTCCGCCTCCCCGCTATGCGGCGCCGCGGTTAGGTCGCCCGCGACGCGCGACGGCGCGACGGTTGCCTTGGGCAAGGACGGTTACTACGTCCTGATCGGCGATCGCCTATCGCTATTGAGGGAGACCGACCATGAGCGATCAGACTGTTTTGTTGGACAAGGCGGCGCTGCCGCCGGTCGTCGACCGCGCCGCCTTCCAGGCGCGGCTCGACGCGTTGCGGGTGCGGGAGAAGGCGCATACGCGCGAAGGCGACGCGATCGCGGCCGCCCGCCGGCGTCTTCCCATGGTCGCCGTCGACGGCGCGACGCGGCTCGTCGGCCCGCGGGGCGCGACGACCTTGTTGGAGGCGTTCGACGGACGGCGGATGCTGATCGCCTATTATTTCATGTGGCACGCCGGTCGCCCGGCGCCGGAACAATGTGAGGGCTGCACCCACTATACGTCGCAAGTGCGGGAGCTGACCTACCTCCATTCTCATGACGTCACGTACGCCACGTTCTGCCAAGGCCCGTATGAGGAGAGCGCCCGCTACCGCGCCTTCATGGGTTGGGAAATGCCGTGGTATTCGGCGCCCCCGGACTCGCTCCAAACCCTCTTGGTCGGACGCCGGGTCGGCATGATGCACGTCGTCTGTTACCTGCGCCAAGGCAGCGACGTCTTCGAGACGTACTGGACCACGCGGCGCGGCGTCGAGTTGCTGGACAACAGCTACCGGATGCTCGACTTGACGGTCTATGGCCGGCAGGAAACCTGGGAGGATTCGCCGTCCGGCTGGCCGCAAGCGGACAATATGGGCACGTTGCGCGCCGATGGACGCCCCCGCGCCCAATGGCCTCGTCTGAAAGCTGGGCATTCGGACGATTTGGGGACCGGCGGGCACTGATTCGCCCGGAGGTGCCCGGCTCCATCGCCACGGCGACCCGACACGACGGATGCCCGTCGGCCGCCGCTTGTCGGCGGGGCGAATGTCCATGGTAAAGTCCGAGCCGGGCGAACCTGGCTATGGGACAAAGGAACGAAACGATGCGCGCTGTTGGACTATTCACTCAAGGCGGTCCTGACGTTCTCAAGGTCGTCGATCTGCCCGAAATTCATGCCGGCCCCGGGCAGGTGCGGATCCGCGTCCACGCCGCGACGGTCAACCCAACCGACGTTGGGGTCCGCAACGGCACCCGCGCCGAACAGCAGAAGGCCGATCCGCCGCCCTACGTGCCGGGAATGGAGGCGGCGGGAATCGTCGACGAGATCGGCAGCGGCGTTCTCGACCGGCTCAAGGTCGGCGACGCCGTCATGGCGATCGTGGTGCCGAAAGGCAGCCATGGCGCCTATCGCGCGCAAATCGTGCTCGATGCCCGATCGGTCGTGCGCGCCCCGGCCGGAAAGACCGATGCCGAGGCCGCCACCTTGCCGATGAACGGGCTGACGGCGCGCCAGTCGCTCGACCTGCTCAAACTGTCGCCGGGTCAGGTCGTCGCCGTGACGGGTGCCGCGGGCGCTTATGGCGGCTACGTCGTCCAGCTCGCCAAGGCCGAGGGGCTGACGGTCATCGCTGACGCGTCCGAGAAAGACGAAAAACTGGTCGCGTCGCTTGGCGCCGACATCGTCGTTCGCCGGGGCGATGACGTCGCGGCGCGAATTCGCCAGCATTTCCCACAAGGCGTCGATGGACTGGCGGATGGGGCGGTGCTCAAGGAACGCGTCATCTCCGCCGTTCGTGACGGCGGTGCGTTCAACTCGGTCCGCGGCTTTCAGGGCATCCCGGAGCGGGACATCCGCTTCACGGCAACCCGGGTGACCAACTACGCGCAGGATTTCGAGAAGCTCGATCGGCTCCGGCAACAGGTCGAGGCCGGCACGATCACGCTTCGCGTCGCGGAAATCTATCCGCCCGAACGGGCGGCGGACGCCCATCGTCGGTTGGAAGCCGGCGGCACGAGAGGACGGCTCGTCATCCAGTTCTGATCTGGGTCCGGCCTCAATTGCATCCGTCGTCACCCCTGCGAAAGCAGGGGTCCATCGCCGCGCGTCGGCGCGGCATAAGACTTTATGGCTCGCGGACGCTCGCCGATGGATTCCCGCGTTCGCGGGAATGGCGTATTTCCTTGATTCGATTCACGATCAATTGGGCTCGGACCCTGGAAACCAGTGATCGAGGTTTGGAGAAGGCTTGGGCCGCCGGACCGGTCGCGGTCCAAACCGAGTCGGACGATTTGCAGGCCTGTCATGAATGTTTCTTTCTTGACCACCGGCCTGCCACGCACTAGCTTATACTCAATCGTAGCAAAAGGTATTGGCCGGATGGCTCATCCGGTTTTAATTGTCGGATAAAATGCTCAAAATGAGCATAAATGGTTGGAGGAGACCGCTATGTCTCTGAACGAAGGCATCCGAAGCACCGCCGCCATGCCGTTGCCGGCGCTGTATCAGCGCGTCCGTCATCACGTGCCGGCCATCGAATGGCCGGCCTATGCCGGCGACATCGAGGCGATCCTGCGCCTCAAGGCAGAGCGCAACGCCGTCATCCTGGCGCACAATTATCAGACGCCGGAGATCTTCCACACCGTCGCGGACATTGTCGGCGACAGCCTCGCCCTGGCGCGCGAGGCGGTGAACACCGACGCCGAAGTCATCCTGCTCGCCGGCGTGCATTTCATGGCCGAGACCGCGAAGCTCTTGAACCCGGGAAAGACCGTGCTGATCGCGGATACGCGCGCCGGCTGCTCGCTGGCGGAATCGATCACCGGGGCCGATGTGCGCCTGCTGCGCCAGCGCTATCCGGGCGTTCCCATCGTCACCTACGTCAACAGCTCGGCCGAGGTGAAGGCAGAGAGCGACATTTGCTGCACCTCCGGCAACGCGAAGAAGGTGGTGGAGAGCCTGGGCTCGCCCAAGGTGATCATGGTGCCCGACGAATACCTGGCGCAGAACATCGCCAAGCAGACCAAGGTCGAGATTATCGCCTGGAAGGGCCATTGCGAGGTGCATGAGCGCTTTACGCCGGGCGACATCGCCGAGCTGCGCAAATCCTATCCCGGCGTCACCGTTCTGGCGCACCCCGAATGCCCGCCCGAGGTGGTCGCGGTTGCCGACTTCACCGGTTCGACCGCCGGCATGATCGACTATGTCGGGCAGCATAAGCCGGCGCGGGTCGCCCTCATCACCGAATGTTCGATGAGCGACAATGTCGCGGTGGCGCATCCCGACTTGGAATTCGTGCGGCCGTGCAATCTCTGCCCGCACATGAAGCGCACGACCCTACCGAAGATCCGCCGCGCGCTCGAAACCATGACGCATGAAGTGACCGTGCCCGATCATCTCGCCGCGCGGGCAAGAGCGGCCGTCGAGCGGATGCTGGCGGTGAGGTAATGACCGACCGCGTCGTCATCATCGGCGGCGGCATCGCGGGGCTGGCGACGGCCCTTCGCCTGGCCCCGTTGCCCGTGACCCTGATCGCGGGCGCGCCGCTCGCGACCGGCGCCGCCACGGCCTGGGCGCAAGGCGGCGTCGCCGCCGCGATCGGCGATGATGATGCGCCCGTGCAGCATGCGGCGGACACGCTCAAGGCCGCGGCCGGCATCGGCGATCCGTCGATCGCGCAAGCGGTTGCCGACGAGGCGCCGCATGCGATCGAATGGCTCGAACGCCTCGGCACGCGGTTCGATCGCGATGCCGCCGGCAAACGCGCGCTCGGTCTCGAGGCCGCGCATTCGCGCCGCCGCATCGTCCACGCTAATGGCGACGGCACCGGCCGCGCGATTCTCGAAACCCTGATCGCGGCGGTTCGGGCCACGCCCTCGATTGCGATTTTTGACGACGCGCGGTCGGAAGAGTTGGTGCGCGGCCGCGACGGCGCCGTTGCCGGCGTGATGATGCGCCGCGGCGGCGCCATCGACTATGTCGCGGCGCGCGCGGTCGTGTTGGCGACGGGCGGCGTCGGCGGTCTCTACGCCCATACCACCAACCCGCTCGGCGCGGTCGGCTCGGGCCTCGCCATGGCGGCGCGCGCCGGTGCGATTTTTCGCGACATGGAGTTCGTCCAGTTCCATCCGACCGCCGTCGATCTCGGCAGGGACCCGATGCCGCTCGCCACCGAGGCCCTGCGCGGCGAAGGCGCGGCGCTGATCAACGGCCGCGGCGAGCGCTTCATGGCCGACATGCCGGGCGCCGAACTCGCGCCGCGCGACGTGGTGGCGCGCGCGATCTGGCGCGAATTGCTCAAGGGCGAGCGGGTCTATCTCGACGGCCGCGCGATCGCGAATTTCGCGACACGCTTTCCCTCGGTCACGGCGATGTGCCGCGACCTCGGCCTCGATCCCGCGACCGCGCCGATCCCGGTGCGGCCCGCGGCGCACTACCACATGGGCGGCGTCAAGGTCGACGCGCAGGGACAGAGCAGCATCGCCGGCCTGTGGGCCTGCGGCGAGGTCGCGGCGACCGGACTCCACGGCGCCAACCGCCTCGCCAGCAACTCCCTCCTCGAAGCGCTGGCGTTCGCGAAGAGGATTGGTTTCAACATTCTGCAACGTTCTGCCGGCGCCGGCGCGCGCCCGACGGCGCTACCGAATGCGGCGCCGCCCGTGACGCGCGCGAATCGCGCGCGCATGGAACAGACGCTCGGCGTCGTTCGCGACGCGGCCGGCATTGCCGACGCCGTCGCCGCGTTCGATGCCGAGAACGCGGCGGTCGGTTTGCTGATTGCCGCTTCGGCCTGGTGGCGGCGCGAAAGCCGCGGCGGCCATTTCCGCAGCGATTTTTCCGGTGCCGACGCGGCCTTCGCGCATTCAAGCGAGATCACGCTCGATCAAGCGCGCATGCTTGCCATCGAGCTGTGCGGCGCTGGCCGCGTGGCGCGCCGTCAGTGATCGAGCCGCTTCCCGAGATTCTCGTCGAGCCCATCGTCCGCGCAGCGCTGATCGAGGATCTTGGTCGCGCCGGGGATATCACCACCGATGCTGTGATTCCGCCGACATCGCGGTTCGATGGTGTCATTGCCGCGCGCCAACCCGGCGTCATCGCCGGCATCGAGGCGGCGCGATTGGCATTCCGCCTGCTCGATCCCGCGATCGTTTTCACGATCGAAAAGCCCAATAGCGCGCCGGTCGCGGCCGGCGATGTGGTGGCGCGGGTCAAAGGGCCAGCGCGCGGCATTCTGTCGGCGGAACGCGTCGCGCTGAATTTTCTCTGTCGTCTGTCCGGCATCGCCACCGCAACCGCAAAGCTTGTCGAGGCGGCGAAGCCGCACAAGGCACGTATCGTCTGCACTCGGAAGACGACGCCCGGTCTGCGCGGTCTCGAAAAGCACGCGGTGCGCACCGGCGGCGGGGTCAATCACCGCTTCGGTCTCGATGACGCGGTGCTGATTAAGGACAATCACATCGCGGTCGCGGGCGGTATCCGCCCGGCGGTGGAGCGTGCCCGCGCGACCATCGGCCATCTCGTGAAGATCGAAATCGAGGTCGACACGCTCGAGCAATTGGCCGAGGTGATAACGCTGCCGGTCGACGTCGTCCTGTTGGATAATATGGCGCCCGACATGCTGGCACGCGCGGTGAAGATGGTCGGTGGCAAGATGCTGACGGAAGCGTCGGGCCGCGTCTGCGAAAAAACCGTACGCGAGATCGCCGCAACCGGCGTCGATTACATTTCCTCGGGGGCTATCACGCACAGCGCCCCGATCCTCGATCTCGGGCTCGATGTGTGAAGCAGCGGCTATTCCGCCGGCGTGTCTTCCGTGTCGTATGCCGGCGCCTCGACCGTGACCACGACGGGCTCCCCGGTCGCGGTCTTCTTGCCGCGATTCGCCCGTACCACGGCGTCTTCAAGCTCCTGCAAGGTGCAAAGACCGAGCGCCACCGGATGGCGCGGCTTGATACCGGACGCGTTCCAGTGCGTGCGGTCGCGTACCGCCTGGATCGTTGGTTTGGTAGTGCCGACCAGTTTGGAGATCTGGCCGTCGCTTAACTCGGGATGGCTCTTCAGCAGCCATGCGATGGCGTCCGGCTTGTCCTGGCGCTTGGCGATCGGCGTGTAACGTGGGCCTTTGTGTTTTACCAGAACCTCGGGATGCGCGCTTTGCAGCAACGTGAGCCGCGCGGTCGGGTCTTTCTCGCAACGGGCGATATCTTCCTTCGAGACCTGCCCATTTGCCACGGGATCGATGCCGATCATCTGAACGGCAACCTCGCCGTCGGCGATCGCCTGCACCTCGAGCGCATGAAGACCGCAGAATTCGCCAATCTGCTCGAAGGTCAGACCGGTGTTCTCCACCAGCCAAACCGCGGTCGCTTTGGGCATCAAAGGCTGCATACATTTCCTCCTGGCGTGCCGCGGCTTCCGTACAAAAAAGGGGCCAAAAACCGACCCCGACAACCCGACAAAACTAAATTGGATATACCGTATATAGTGACTCATCCTGGTTCAGCAAAGGATTTTCCATGGTGATCGATCGCATCGACCATTTCGTCTTGACGGTCGCCGACGTCCCCGCAACCTGCGATTTCTACCGCAAAGTGCTCGGAATGGAGGTGCTGACCTTCGGCGACGGACGCAAGGCGCTCGGCTTCGGTGAACAGAAAATCAACTTGCACCAAAAGGGCCACGAATTCGAACCAAAGGCGGCGTGGCCAACCGCGGGCTCCGGCGATTTCTGCCTCACGACCGCGACGTCCCTCGCTCAGGTAGTCGTAGATCTGGCGGCAGTGGGTGTGGCCGTGGAGCTTGGCCCGGTTGAACGCACGGGCGCGCGCGCGAAATTGCGCTCGGTCTACTTTCGCGATCCCGACGGCAACCTCGTTGAGGTGAGCAACGAGATCTTCTAGACGAGCTTCGCCAAGAGGCGTTTGAGCTTTGGTGCGCCAGCGAGCGCCTTGCGGAGCGCCAGGACATCCTCCTCCGCGACAATCAAGGGCGACCGCTGGAACCGGCCTTTGTGATCGTAATGGCAAAAGCGCAGCTCGCGCGTGCCGGCGGCTTGTCCCGCGGTGAATTTCAGCAGTTGAATGGTCGGACGATGATACAGCGTCTCGATTTGAACCTCTTCCTCGATGATGCCGCTGCCCCAGTGGAGCGCGAAAGTCTTGTCGCGTTTGGCGCCTGACATACGCATCGGTCCTCACACCTTCAGCACGATCTTGCCAATATGCGCCGAGCTTTCCATCAAGCGATGCGCCGCCGCGGCGTCGGCGAGCGGGAAGACCTTGTCGATCACCGGCCTGACTTTGCCGGCCTCCAGCAGCGGCCAAACATGGCTGCGCAATCCGTCGGCGATCGCGCCCTTTTCGGCGACCGGACGCGGCCGGAGACCCGAGCCGGTGATCGTGAGGCGCTTGCGTAGGATGCCGCTGAAATCGATTTCCGCCCTCGTGCCGTGCAAGAAGGCGATAATGACAAGACGTCCCTCCGTTGCCAGCACATCGAGATTCTTCTGACTGTAGTCGCCGGCGACCATGTCCAGCACGACATCGACGCCGCGATTGTCAGTCGCCGCTTTCACGACAGCGCCGAAGTCTTCGCTTTTGTAATTGATGGCGCGGGTCGCACCGAGGCGTTCGCAGGCCTGGCATTTTTCGGCGCTGCCGGCGGTGGCAAAAATCTGGCTAGCGCCGAATTCGCGAGCCAATTGGATTGCCGCGGTACCGATACCGCTCGACCCGCCGTGGATCAGCACGCTTTCGCCCCGAGCCAACGCGCCGCGCTCGAACAGATTGTGCCAGACCGTAAAAAAAGTCTCGGGGAGTGCCGCTGCTTCCTCCATCGTGAATCCGTGTGGTACCGGCAAACATTGCGGTTCGGGCGCGACGCAATACTGCGCATAGCCGCCGCCGGCAACTAACGCGGTTACAGCGTTACCGACCTTGAATCGGGAAACACCGGAACCGGTGGCGACGATAGTTCCAGCGAGTTCCAACCCGGGAATGTCGGAAGCGCCCGGCGGCGGCGGATAAAGGCCTTTGCGTTGCATGATGTCCGGGCGATTCACCCCAGCGGCCGCAACTTCGATTAGCACGTCTTGTTGGCCCGGTTTTGGCATTGGCCGGGAAACCGGCTTCAAAACGTCGGGCTCGCCCGGCGCGGTGATTTCGATCGCCGTCATGGTCTCGGGAAGGGCCATCGTAAGCCTCTGTCGTTTGCTTGGTCGATTGCACCTGTAGCTTGATCGCGCGACACTAGCAACCGGAGACGGATCATGGACGAAGAAGATTTGCTACCGCGCACCAAGCGACCCGAAAAAAAGAATCTCGGACCGCTGTCGATCACCGAGCTCGAAGCCTTTATCGGCGAACTCGAGGAAGAGATCACGCGGGTACGCGCCGATATTGCCGCCAAGCGCACCCAGCGCGGTGGCGCCGAAGCTTTGTTCAAACGTAAGTAACGGAGAAGTTGCGTGTCTTTGCGAGGGAAAACGGCGTTGATCACCGGGTCGACCAGCGGCATCGGGCTAGGTATCGCTCATGCGCTCGCGGCCGAAGGTTGCGCCATCATGCTCAATGGATTCGGTGAGATCGGCGAGATCGAGAAAATTAAGCGCGAGATTGCCAACCGTCATGAGGTCAAGGTTGCCCATGACCCTGCCGACGTCTCGAAGCCTGACCAAGTCCGTCAAATGATCATCGATACCGCTGCGCGGCTAGGGCCGGTCGATGTGCTGGTCAACAATGCCGGTATTCAACATGTGGCGCCGATTGAGCAATTCCCCGATGATAAATGGGACGCGATCATCGCAGTCAACCTCTCTGCTGCATTCCACACGACGAAGGCGGTGCTGCCAAACATGCGTAATCGCGGCTGGGGCCGCATCGTCAATATCGCGTCGGCGCACGGCCTGGTGGCCAGCGAGGACAAGGCCGGTTACGTCGCGGCCAAGCACGGGCTCGTGGGTCTGACCAAGGTTACGGCACTCGAGGCGGCATCGAGTGGCATCACCTGTAACGCGATTTGTCCGGGTTGGGTGCTCACGCCGCTGGTCGAGCGTCAGATCGCGGCCCGCGCGGGCGATTTCAAGTTGGCGATCGAGCAAGCCAAGGCGGACTTGCTCGGGGAAAAGCAGAAACTCCTGTCGTTCACCACCCCGGAACAGATCGGCGGCATGGTGGTCTTCTTGTGCGGCGAGAATGGCTCGACAATGACCGGCGCCGCGCTTTCCATGGATGGTGGCTGGGTTGCTCAATAGCCTCGATTTAGGGGGCTCCGCATCGAGCTGACGCAAATTATAGTGACGAATGGCGCGAAACCGTCGGAGCCGACGCCCTGACGAGACGTCGTGCCCCGCTGAGCCGCCTCGGCGATTTTCCGTTTCTTTTCAGGCGCCGTGACAGTTTAGTTGACGCGTTGGATTCGATGAGCGAGTTTAGACCTAATCAATAAGGTTAAAAGCGAGGGGCGGGCCTTGTCTAAGTCATGGCGAGCGGTTTTATCCTGGCCGGTTCTCGGAACTGCCTGGATTGTTGTTTGCCTTTTATATATTCAGACGCAGGTCGGTTGGTCGACGCTCGCCAGTATGTTGCCGCATGAAATCGCGACCGCCATTCTTGGCGTGGCGGTTCCGCTGGTCTTCATCTGGATCGTTACCAATTCGCAGCGCCGGACCGACGATCTCGTCGAGCTGGAGCGCCGCCTCACTCAAAAGATTAGCGCCGTCGGCGCGCAAGACAATCCGCTCGATGCATCGGCGCAAGAAGCCGGCGAGGCCTTGCGTCGCCGCGCGATCGACTTGGCGTCTACCGCGGAGATCGTGGCGCAGCGATTGGACCGCGCCACCACGGCGCTCGGCGATCAGCTCGCCGATTCCGTCAATCTCGTTATCGAGGCGACGCAGCGATCGGAGGACACGCGCGACAATCTCGAAATCACCACCGCGGAGATCGGGCGGCTCGCCGAAACGATTGCGACGCACGCAGCGACCGTGGAGCGCGCGGCGGGACGCGATCTTGCCTCTGCTGCGGAGCGGCTGGCGTTGCAAGTTTCCGTGGTCGAGGCCGTGATCGAGCGCGCCTTTGCCGCGAGCGGCGATCGCGTCACTGAACGCGCCAGTGAAATCGAGGCCCGTCTCGTCGAGACGTTACAGCGCACGGCCGAGCGGTCCGTCGACGAATTGAGCCGCGTCGGCGTGCGCCTCGCCCGCGAAACCGGCTCCGCGGCCGATCGTGTCGCCAGTGAAGTCGCCAATTTCGAAGGTGTCGTCACCCGCACTGTCGGTGCCGTCACGGACCGCATCGGCGAGCAATCGGCGCAGCTCGAGCAACAGCTTTTTGCGGCCACGACGCAATTCGAAGGCGCGTCGGCGCAAATCGGGATGACAGCGCGTCGTTCGTCGGAAATGCTCACCGGGTCGGCTGACGCGCTGCTCGTCGGCTGGAAAAAGGCAGCAGTGCAGGCGGAAGCGTTGGCAAACACCTTCCGGGATTATTCGAGCGAGATCAATCGACACACCGAGCAGACCACGGTTCAAGCCGAAGCGCTGGGCTCGATGCTGTTGCGGCACACGCAAGATTTGCGCGCCGCTGCCGCCGAAGCGCTTACGCGGCTGGAGGAAACCGGTACTGATTTCGGCGTGCGCGCCGAGAAGCTCACCACCGCAGCGCGCGAGGCCAGCACGCGCATCGCGGAGGCGAATGACGCTTTGCATATTGGGGCGCGCGACGTGCTGGCGCTGAGCGAACAATCGGCGACGCGCATCGACGCGGTCGGTCAGAGCATGCGGCAGCGCGGGAACGAGTTGTCGGATGTTGTCCAAAGCAATATCGCGTCGCTCCATGGCGTCGTCGAGGAGTTGCGCGATCAGGGCGAGGCGGTCACGCTGTCGACGGACCAAATGCTGGTCCGTATCGACACGGCTGCGGTTGATTTGCGGCATCAGGCCAGCGATTTGCAAACCGGCGTCGACCAGCTTGTTGCGCGCACCCGTCTCGCGACGGAGGGGCTCGATCAATATATGACGCGGCTGGGCGGCATCTCGTCCGAGGCGACGCTAAATTTCCAGGGCACCGGCGAATCCATCCGCGATGAGCTCGAGCGCATTAAGGTCAGTGCGGATCAGTCTATCTATCGGCTCGCTCAACTGCAGGAAACGTTTAGCGTGCAGCTCACGCGTCTCGACACCGCGCGGAACGATGTCGCCGCCCAAGCGGATCAGATGCGCGTGTTGCTGCAACAGCAGACCGACGACTTGCTGACCACGTCGGAGCGGACGATCACGCGCTCGGCCGCGGTCGGCGAAACGTTCCGCGATCAGACTTTCCAACTGCGCGAAGTGGCACGTGAGGCAAGCGAGCAGGCCGAAACCATTGGCTCAGTGCTGCAGCGTCAATTGCGCGACCTCAACGGCGTTGCCGACACGCTGTCGTTGCTGACCACCGCCATCAACAACACCATCCAAACGGGCACGACGGAAATCAGCAGTGCGACGGAACACGCGGCAACGCGGATCGATGAACTCGGCGATGCCTTTACTCGGCGCGCGCTTGCGGTTGGCGACGCCAGCGAGCATGCGACCCGCAACCTCGAAGCCAGCGGCGCCGCGCTACAGCGCCATGCCGTCGCCGCCGAACAAGCCGCCGAACGCACTGTGCAGCGGCTTGGCGAGCGCGGCGAGCAGATGGCGAGCGCCGGCCTCAAGCTCACGGAAATCGGCGAGCAGTTCCAGCGCCGCACCGAGACGCTGGCGGTGGCCGCCGACGAGGCGGCGTCGCGCCTCCAAGAGGCGAGTGGCCAATTCAGCGAACGCGTGTCCTCGATCGCTGCGGCGAGCGAGACGATTTCGACACGACTCGGCGAACTCGGCGAATCGGCGCAGCGTCAGGCCGATCTGTTGACGCAGGCGCTCGACGCAACCACGCAGACCGGCGAGAAGGCGAACCAGGCGCTGCTGAAGGAGCTGCGCGAATTGGCGGCCGCCGCGCAGGAAACGGCGCGCGAACTGTCGGCCACGCGCACCTCGCTGAGCGACCATGCGCTGCAACTTGACGGAGTTGCCGAGCGGGCGTTGGAGCGCGTCGGCACAATTGTCGAGGGCGTGCGCAACTATGCCAGGGAAGTGACCGAAGCCGGCGATCAGGCGAGCACCAAAGTCGGCAACGTTGCGCAACTCTTCCATGCTCAAACGCAGGCACTGATCGACGCCGGCGATCGGGCCAGCCAGAAGGCGGAGACGATCGCCGATCTGTTCCATGCGCAGACGCGGGCGCTGAGCGAGGCTGGCCAGAAGGCGGACGCCGTTGCGGACGAGATCGCAAAGCAATTCGAGCAGCGCACGCAGGCGCTGATGCAGGCGACCGATCTTGCCGGCGATCAGGCGCGGGCCAAGGCAAGCAGCATCGCCCAAGTCTTTGAGGGGCAAACCGAGGCGTTGCTTCGCGCGGCGGAAGAAGTAGGCGAGCAGGCGCGCGCCAAGGCCGGCAACGTGGCGGCGCTGTTCGAGGCGCAGACGCAGGCCTTGCTCAAGGCGGCCGACGACGCGGGCGATCGGGCACGCGCCAAGATCGACAATGTTGCGCGTCTCTTTGCGATACGCACCGAAGCGGTACTGGCCGCCGCCGACAAAGCGGGCGAGCAAGCCGCGGCAAAGGCCGACGTTATTGCGCAGACCTTTGAGGCGCGTACCGAGGCGCTGTTGCAGGCGGCGAACGAGGCGGGGGATCGGGCCGGCGACCGGGCGAATGATTTGGGGCGGCAGTTCCAGGAGCAGGCTCGGATGCTGGTGCGCGCCGCCGACGAGGCAGCGGCGGTTGCCGGCACCAAAGCCGACAGCATGGCCCAGCTCTTCGAGACCCAGTCCCAAGCGTTGTTGCGGGCGACCGACCAAATCGGCGACCGCGCCGGCGCCAAGGTCGACGAGATTGCTCGGCTATTCGCGGCGCGCACCGACGCGCTTCTGAAGGCGGCCGACGAGGTGGGCGACCAGGCCAGCCTCAAGGCCAACAACATCGCGCGACTGTTCGAGGCGCGGACCCAAGCGCTGCTAACGGCCGCCGACGAAGCCGGCGAGCGCGCCACCGTGAAAATCGACGGCATCGCCAGGTCGTTCGGCGAGCGTACCGAAGCCTTGCTCCAATCCGCGGACACGATGCGGGCCGAAGCGAGCGACCACGCCGGCACCATCGTGCAGCTGTTCGAGGCGCGGACCCAGGCCTTGCAACGCGCCGCCGACGACGCCGCGCAGTCGGCCAACGCCAAATCGGACCAACTGGCGCAGACCTTCGAGCTCCAGGCCAACCAGCTGCTGGCGGCGGCGGACGATGCCGGCAACCGGGCGCGGGCCAAGGTCGACGACATCGCGAAGCTGTTCGCCGCCCGCACCGAGGAGCTGCTGAAGACGGCGGACAAGACCGCGGCCGAGGCGAGCGAGCGGGCGGGCCAGATCGCGCAACTGTTCGCGACGCGGACCGAGGCGCTGATCAAGGCCGCCGACAGGGCGAGCGACGAGGCCGGCGCCAAATCAGAGAGCATCGCCGAGGCGCTCGACGCGCGCACCCACGCGCTGACCAAGCTCGCCAACGACGCGATCGCCGAGGCGCGCAATCTGCGCCAGGCGACCGAGGACGAGGCGGAGCGGCTGCGCGAGGCCGCGGTCGTCCACGCCCAAATGCTGCGCGAGGCGACCGACGCGGAGGCGCAGCGCCTTCGCGAGCTGGCGGCGCAGGACGCGCAGAAAATGCGCGAAGCGATCAGCGCCGACGCGCAAATCCTGCGGGACACCGCGTCGCAGGAGGCGCAAAAGCTGCGCGCCTCCGCCGCGATCACCCAGCAGGAAACCTTCCTCAAGGCCGCGACCCTGATCATCGAGACGTTGAACTCGATCGCGGTCGATCTACAGCCGGTGCTCGAGCCCACCATCTCCGACGCGGTCTGGCGCCGGTTCCACAACGGCGACCGCGGCGCGTTCACGCGGCAGCTCTTGCAGATGCAAGAACCGAACTCGTCCTCGATGATCAAAAAGAAGTTCGAGGACGACCCGGCGTTCCGCGAGCACGTGCTGCGCTATCTGAACCAGTTCGAGACGCTCCTGGCGCAAGCCAAGGAATGCGACCCGGTCGAGGTCCTGGGCGCGGCCTTCGTCACCGCCGACGTCGGCAAGCTCTATATCGTGCTGTCGAGCGCCGTCGGGCGAGTGAAACACTGACCGCCTTCCCCGTCATGCCCGGACTTGCTCCGGGCATCCATCCATGACGATGGACCCCCGGGTCAAGCCCGGGGGTGACGGAAAAAGCGCATCATTCGATCAAGCAGCAGCTTTCCGCTCGACGACCTGCGGCTGCGGCGCCGGGGCGGACGCGATCGCGATCTTGCGCGGCTTCGCGGCCTCGGGCACGTCGCGGACCAGGTCGACGCTCAGCATGCCGTTGGCGAGGCCGGCGCCCGTGACCTTGATATGGTCGGCGAGCTGGAAGTGGCGCTCGAACGCGCGGCGCGCGATGCCGCGATGGAGATATTTCTGCCGGTCGTCCTCGGCCTTCGACTTGCCGGTGACGGTGAGGTCGTTCTCCTTCACCACGACATCGAGCTCGTCCGGGCCGAAGCCCGCGACCGCCATGGTGAGGCGGTAGGCGTTCTCGCCGGTGGCTTCGATGTTGTAGGGCGGATAGCCGCCGGTCTCGGCGCGCGTGGCCGCGTCGGCGAGCCGCGTCAGACGGTCGAAACCGATGGTCGAACGGAACAAGGGGGAGAAATCGAAATCGGACATGCCATATCCTCCGATGAGCAACATGGGGTGGAGGCCGCGCCGCCGCGTCATTGCGGGAGCGTCGGCGTCCGGACCCGCGAGGCAGCGTCCGGACGGAATGTATGTAGGTCGCGCCCCGCGCCGATCAAGGGCGTGCCAAATGCGTTTCGTCATCCAGAAACACCATCACGCGCCACCCCGGCGAACGCCGGGGTCCATCCCAATCGCGGGCACGGGCTCGCCTGAATATGTCGCCGAGCGCGATGCAGCGGATAGCCGACGGGATAGCCCGTTCGACGAGCACCATGGACCCCGGCGTTCGCCGGGGTGACGCAATTTTTTTGCGCGATGCGAGGGTCGGCGATCGACCCGATTTACTTCTTCTTCGCGGCCTTTTTGGGCGCGGCCTCGGCCCCGGCGGGGGCCGGCGCGGCATCCGCCGCCGCGGGCTTCTCCGTCTTCGCCGCCGGTGCCGCGGCGGGCGCGCCGCCGAAGCCCTGGAAGCGCTTGTTGAAGCGCGCGAGCTGGCCGCCATCGACGAGGCGCTGCTGGCCGCCGGTCCAGGCCGGGTGCGATTTCGAATCGATGTCGAGCCGCAGCGAGTTGCCGGCCTTGCCGTAGGTCGAGCGCGTCTTGTAGCTGGTGCCGTCGGTCATCACGATGGTGATCTCGTGATAATCGGGGTGGATCTTTTCCTTCATGGGCCTGCTCCGCCGCGAAAGCGCGGGTTATAGGGGCAGCACCGGGGCAAATCAAGAGCGCCGCCCGCCGTCCGGCGGCCGAGCGACGATGCCGCGACGTGCCGGGTTCGTTTTCGGTGTCGTTTCGGCGCGAAACGGGTTCCTTTTGCCGCCGATCGGCTTCGTATTGGGTTCGTATTGGCTTCGTTTTTCAGGCTCCCTTCGTTGATATCGCTCACAAAATTGGGTTCGTTTTGTAAAATTTTTCAAATCCGCCGCCCGATACGACATTTGGCGACCACGCGAATTGGCTTCGTTCCGGAAATTTTATATGTGGTGTCGTCTGCTCGTGTGCTGGCCTCGCGCCGGGCGCCGCGTTCCGGCGACGCAAGGCCCGCCGCTTCCACGGCTTCTGCAGGGTATTAACAGACGATTCGTTAACACCGGCCCGGTCCGGCCGCCTGGCTCATCATCGTAATCAAAAACATCCGTCTGCCGCCGCATTTTCTGCCTCATCGCGGCGGAACGTTTGTTGATCAAATCGAGATTTTCGAACGCGATACTCAGCAACCCGCTCAGCGTCCGTCGACGCCATTTGTCCAAGCATGCTCCCGACCTCAACAACCGTAAGTGACAAAAAGGATATCAAGAACACGTAGCGGTCGCCAGGTCGTTTAGGATTCTTGCGATTGCTTCTTTCCACCTGGGTCAGCCCCGAAGCCCCCATCGGCACACCGTGCGCGTTCGGGACGGTGGCTTTGCGTAAGGCGGCTTTGCGTAATGCGCCCACGGAGCGAGACTGGTGTCGGGCAAGTGGTCGGACGCGACTGTGATGTTCGAGCACTACACGCTGGCCGATCTGATCGGCCCGAAGAAAGCGCTGAAGGCGCTGCTGTTCGAGGACAGCGCTCCGGCCTGAACCGATCCCCTAGAACTCCCCCTTCGCCTTTTTGTCGTCGCCAGGCAGGACCAAGCGGGCCTTGGGGTCGCCGACCCATGGCACCTCGTGGCGGAACCAATGCGTGATCTGCATCGTCTTGAAGCGCCAGCGCCCATCCTCCTTGGCGCAGGTCACGTCCCAATGCACCAACAGAAAGACGCTATAGGTGTTATTGGTCTGGTCGAGGCGCGTCACCGAGGCCTGCACCTTGGCGCGGATCAGATCGCCCTTGCGCTGCATCAGGAAATTATGCGGATGATGCTGGCGCCCCATGAAGGCGTGCGGCCGCCCGTACCATAGGTTCGGCAGCATCGCGCGAATCTCCTCGCGCCCGGTGTAGCGCTTCGGCGGGAAATGCTCGAGCCAGCCGTCGCGCGTGAAGCATTCGACATAGCCGTCGGCGTCGCCGGTGTTGAGCGACCAGCAGTAATTGGCGAACAGCTCTTGAATATCGAGGCGCTCCTCGACGGAAAGGCCCGATTTGGCGGCCAGCATCGCGGTCATGGTCGTGTTCTCCCTTGGGGTTCCGGCGGACCGCTTCGACATAGCATTTTTCCCTCTCCTCGTTGAGGAGAGGGAAGCTCGCTGAGCAGTGAGCGGGTGAGGAGGTGACAATGGTACCGCGTCGACCACCTCACCCTCCCGTCGCTGCGCGACGGGCCCCTCCCTCTCCTCATCGAGAAGAGGGATATTTGGGGCGGCCCAAAGTTCGGGCGAGCCTGCTTATAAATTAGGCAATTGCATACATGCCCATTTGCTAGGCGATTGGCGGCCGTCAAACCCGCCATCGTCCGCTGGTTGACCGGCCGGTCAAGCGCCGTGGCCCGGATTTTGCTCCCGCCTGCCCTCGGGGGCGCGTCGCGCCGCTTGAGACAGAGAGGGCACAAATGGGAATTCGGGAAAAATTGGGCGCGGTCGCGGTTGTCGGCGCGCTCGCCGCGACGGCGGCGTGGACGCCGGCGCAGGCGGACGACACGATCAAGATCGGCGTGCTGCATTCGCTGTCGGGCACGATGGCGATCAGCGAGACCACGCTGAAAGACACCATCCTGATGATGGTGCGACGACCTCAACAGCAAGGGCGGCCTGCTCGGCAAGAAGGTCGAGGCCGTGGTGGTCGATCCCGCCTCGAACTGGCCGCTATTCGCGGAAAAGGCGGCGGAGCTGCTGGAAAAAGACAAGGTCGTGGCGATTTTCGGCTGCTGGACCTCGGTGTCGCGCAAATCGGTGCTGCCGGTGATCGCGAAGGACAACGGGCTGCTGTTCTATCCCGTCCAGTACGAGGGCGAGGAATCGCAGCGCGGCGTGTTCTATACCGGCGCCGCGCCGAACCAGCAGGCGATCCCCGCCGTCGAATATCTGATGAGCAAGGAAGGCGGCGGCGCCAAGCGCTGGGTGCTCGAGGGCACCGACTACGTCTATCCGCGCACCACCAACAAGATCCTGCGCGCGTTCCTGCATCTCCACGGCGTCGCCGACGCCGACATCCTGGAGAACTACACGCCGTTCGGCTTCTCCGACTGGCAGACCGAGGTCGCGGCGATCAAGAAGTTCGCGCTCGGCCGGCAAGAAGACGGCGGTGGTCTCGACCATCAACGGCGACGCCAACGTGCCGTTCTATAAGGAACTGGCCAACGAAGGCATCAAGGCGACCGACATTCCGGTCGTGGCGTTCTCGGTCGGCGAGGAAGAACTCTCCGGCATGGACACCAAGAACCTGGTCGGCCATCTCGCGGCGTGGAACTATTTCGAGTTCGGTGAAGACGCCGCGAAAACGCCGCCTTCATCAAGCAATGGCACACCTTCATCAAGAACGACAAGCGCACCACCAACGACCCGATGGAAGCGCACTATATCGGCTTCAAGATGTGGACCCAGGCGGTGCTGCAAGCCGGCACCACCGACGTCGACGCGGTGCGCCAGGCGATGATCGGCCAGAAGGTCAAGAACCTGACCGGCAGCATGGCCGAGATGCTTCCCGAACCACCATCTGACCAAGCCGGTGCTGATCGGCGAAATCCGCCCCGACGGCCAGTTCAACGTGGTGTGGAAGACGCCGAAGCCGGTGCCGGGCGAAGCCTGGGCGTCGAAATATCTCGCCGAGGACAAGGGCAAGCACGCCGACTGGCTGTTCCCCTGGGTGTGCGAGAGTTGCACCAGCGCCGACCTACAAGACATACGAGTAACAGCCTGAACGCGTTCGGATCGGCCCCTTCGGGGCCGATCCTGCCGTTTCATCCTGAGTGCGGTATGCGAGCGATGGTCCGTCGGCTGCGCCTGTTGGTATTTGCCCTTCTACCGTTGCTGCTCGCGGTCCATGGCCGGATTCGCGGCCGACCGACGACGCCAAGCTGACGGCGCTGGTCGACGCAGCTCGGCGCCGACGATTTCGACCAGAAGATCGCCGCCGTCGGCGAGCTTGCCGCCATTGTCGATCCGCGCGTCGTCGCGATCCTGAAGGCGCTCGAAAACGGCGACCTTTACGTCACCAAGGACAAGAAAGTCGTCCTCGCCACGCAGGACGGCGACAATTTCGCCACGGCCGATCCGGTCAGCGGCGCCAAAATCGGCACCGCGACGTCGGACGATATCGACCAGATCATCGTCAACAACCGCGTGCGCCAGGTCATCGACGCGGCGCTCGGCACGCTCAATCTGTTCAGCCCCAACCGTTCCGCCCGTCTCGCGGCGGCCCTCGACCTGATCAAGCATCCGTCGCCCGCCACCGTCCCGGTGTTGGAAAAGGCGCTGGCCGCGGAGCAGGACGCCGCGATCAAGCAGCGACATGAATCTGGCGCTGGCGGAGCGCGCGGCTCAACGCGCCGGACAAGAAGGTACAGCTCGCGGCGATCGCCGAATTGGCGGGCTCGACGGACCCCGCCGTCTTCAACATCCTGTCGGCGCTGCACGACACTGCCGGCCTCGATCCCGACGTGCGGAAGGCGGACGAAAGCGCGCTGGCCGCGATCTCTCAGCGGCTGCAACTGGTCCGCATCGGCATGACCCTGTTCGAGGGCCTGTCGCTCGGCTCGATCCTGCTGCTGGCGGCGATCGGCCTGTCGATCACCTTCGGCGTCATGGGCGTCATCAACATGGCGCATGGCGAGATGATCATGCTCGGCGCCTATTCGACCTATGTCGTGCAGCAATTGTTCGTCGGCTTCCTGCCGGCCGGCTTGGCTCGACGCCTATCTCATCGTCGTCGCTGCCGGTCGCATTCGTCGTGACCGGCGCTGGTCGGCATCGCGCTCGAGCGCAGCGTCATCCGGTTCCTCTACACGCGGCCGCTTGAGACCCTGCTCGCGACCTGGGGCGTCAGCCTGATCCTGCAACAGTTCGTGCGCACCATTTTCGGCTCGCCGAACAAGGCCGTCGCCAATCCCTCTTATATGACCGGCGGCTTCGACCTGGTCGGCGGCGCCTTCATCACCTGGAACCGGCTGGTGATCCTGGTCTTCTGCTTCGTCGTGCTTGGGCGTGCTGGGCCTGCTCCTGAAGCGCACCAGCTTCGGCCTCCATATGCGCGCGGTGACGCAGAACCGCGACATGGCGGCGGCGATGGGGATTCCGACGGCGCGGATCGACGCGCTGACCTTCGGACTCGGCTCCGGCATCGCCGGCATCGCCGGCGTGGCGCTGTCGCAGATCGGCAATGTCAGTCCCAATCTCGGCACCATCTACATCGTCGACAGTTTCATGGTGGTGGTGTTCGGCGGCGTCGGCAGTCTGTTCGGCACCCTGGCCGGCGCGATGTAGCCTCGGCATCGTCAACAAGTTGCTGGAGCCGGTCGCCGGCGCGGTGCTGGGCAAGGTCGTGGTGCTGGTCGCCATCATCCTCTTTATCCAGCGCCGTCCGCGCGGCCTGTTCGCGCTGCGCGGCCGCGCCGCCGAGAATTGACGATGGGCACGCTGCTCGATCGCCGCGGTTGGATCGGCTTCCTTGGCATCGGATTGGTGCTGATCGTCGTGGTGCCGCTGCTCAACACGCTGCCCACGGATTCGCCGGTCCATCTGGCCGATTATCTCGTGCCGCTGTTCGGCAAATACGCGTGCTACGCGCTGCTTGGCGCTGAGCCTCGATCTGGTCTGGGGTTATGCCGGCATTTTGTCGCTCGGCCACGGCGCGTTCTTCGCGCTCGGCGGCTACGCCATGGGCATGTATCTGATGCGCCAGATCGGCACGCGCGGCGTCTATCAGAATCCGATCCTGCCCGATTTCATGGTGTTCCTGAATTGGAAGGAGCTGCCCTGGTATTGGTACGGCTTCGACCATTTCGCCTTCGCCGCGTTGATGATCGTGCTGGTGCCGGGCATCCTGGCGTTCGTGTTCGGCTGGCTCGCGTTCCGCTCGCGCGTCACCGGCGTCTATCTCTCGATCATCACCCAGGCGCTGACCTACGCGCTGTGGCTCGCGTTCTTCCGCAACGACATGGGGTTCGGCGGCAATAACGGCATGACCGATTTCAAGGACCTGCTCGGCATTCCGTTGCAAAGCCCGGGCACGCGGCGGGGCCTCTATATCGCGTCCGTGGTGGCGCTGGGGCTGGGCTTCCTGCTGTGCCGCTACATCGTGACGTCGAAGCTCGGCCGGTTGCTGCTCGCGGTGCGCGACGCGCAAAGCCGGGTGCGGTTCCTGGGCTATTCCGTCGCCCATGCCCAGGTCTTCGTCTTCACCATTTCCGCGGTACTCGCCGGGATCGCGGGCGCGCTTTACGTGCCGCAGGTCGGCATCATCAACCCCGGCGAATTCTCGCCGGCCAATTCGATCGAAATCGCGATCTGGGTCGCGGTCGGCGGCCGCGGCACCCTGGTCGGCGCGGTGATCGGCGCCGTCATCATCAACTACGCCAAGACCTATCTCACCGGCGCGGTCCCGGAGGCGTGGCTCTATTTCCTCGGCGCGATCTTCGTTCTGGTGACGCTGGTGTTCCCGCGGGGCATTGTCGGCCTGGTCAGCCGCTGGCGCGGCCCCCGCCGCGCGCCGCCGGGAGAACCGCAACATCTTGCCGACGAAAAGGCGTCGCCATGACGGTCGAAGCCTCGGCGGGCACCACCTCGCCCGAATTCACCACGTCGCTGCTCTATCTCGACGGCGTCACGGTGAGTTTCGACGGGTTCAAGGCGCTGAACGCCTTGTCCTTCGTCATCGATCGCGGCGAGCTGCGCTGCATCATCGGCCCGAACGGCGCGGGCAAGACCACGATGATGGACGTGGTCACCGGCAAGACGCGGCCCGACGAAGGGCAGGTGATGTTCGACGGCAAGTTCGACCTGACCCGGCTCGACGAAGCCGCCATCGCCAATCTCGGCATCGGCCGCAAGTTCCAGAAGCCGACGGTGTTTGAGAATCTTTCGGTGTTCGCCAATCTCGAACTGGCGCGGAAAACAGTGCGCGGCATCACCCGCACCTTGTTCGCCAAGCTCGACGGCACCGCGCGCGAGGAGATCGCGGCGATGATCCGCCGCATCGGCCTCTCCGGTCGGGAGCAGGTTCTGGCCGGCGCGCTGAGCCACGGCCAGAAGCAATGGCTCGAGATCGGCATGCTTTTGATTCAGGATGCGCAGCTTCTCTTGCTCGACGAGCCGGTCGCGGGCATGACCGACCGCGAGACCGAAGCGACGGCCGAGCTGGTGCGCTCGCTCGCGGGCGAGCACACCGTCGTGGTGGTCGAGCACGATATGGAATTCGTGCGCAGCCTCGCCTCGCGCGTCACGGTGCTGCACGAAGGTTCCGTGCTTGCCGACGGCTCGATCGATTTCGTGCAGAATCATCAAGCGGTCATCGATGTGTATTTGGGGCGCTGAGATGGCGAAGTCGTGCCCGACCCCCCATCCCAACCTTCCCCCTCAAGGGGTGAAGGGGTTCGTCGGCATCCCCGTTTTCGTTCCTCCCCCCTTGAGGGGGAGGACAGGTGGGGGGTAACCGTGCTCTCCGCCGAAAACATCGACCTCTATTACGGCGCCAGCCACATCCTGCGTGGCGTCAACATTACGGCCGAGGCGGGGCAGATTACCTGCGTCATGGGGCGCAACGGCGTCGGCAAGACCAGTCTGATGCGCGCCCTGATCGGGTTGCAGCCGATCCGCGCGGGCAAGATCGTGTGGGAAGGCGCCGACATCACCAACCTGAAGCCGCACGAACGCGCGCGGCGCGGCATCGCCATCGTGCCGCAAGGGCGCGAGATCTTTCCGCGCCTCACCGTGCAGGAAAATCTCGATACCGGGTTGGCGCCGCTGCCGCGCGACAAGCGCAGGATTCCCGAGGAGATTTTCACGCTGTTTCCAGTGCTGAAGGAAATGCTCGGGCGGCGCGGCGGCGATCTCTCCGGCGGCCAGCAGCAACAGCTTGCCATCGGCCGCGCCTTGGTGACTCAGCCGCGCTTGTTGATCCTCGACGAGCCCACCGAAGGCATCCAGCCCTCGATCATCAAGGACATCGAGCGGGTGATCCGCGAACTGGCGCGACGCGGCACCATGGCCATCGTCCTGGTCGAGCAATATTTCGAGTTCGCGCAGGCGCTGGCCGACCGTTTTGTCGTGATGGAACGCGGCGAGGTGGTATTGTCGGGCCAGGCCAAGGACATGGTGGAGGATGATGTCCGCCGCTACCTCACGGTTTGAATTTTCTCCCTCCCCCCTTGAGGGGGAGGGTTCGGGTGGGGGATTACAGCGGTGCGACGGCGCGGCCGATATCGTGTTTGCGCGTCGCGGCGTCGAAACGCACGTATCGCGCCTTTATCACCGCACTCCGTGCCGCGTCGAGTTTCCGCATGCCGCCGCGGGCGAGCCGGCGCTTGCGATGCTGCTCAACACCGCCGGCGGGCTGACCAGCGGCGACCGTATCGCGATGACGGTCGCGGCGGACGCGGCTTCGTCCGGCACGGTGACGACGGCCGCTGCGGAAAAGATTTATCGCTCCCTCGGGCCCGACAGTGACGTCGCCATCGATCTCGTCGTGGCCGATGGCGCTTGGCTCGAATGGCTGCCGCAAGAAACGATCCTGTTCGCGCGCTCGCGGCTGCGACGTCGGGTGACAGCCCGCCTCGCCACGACGGGGCGCTTGCTGGCGGCGGAGATGCTGGTGTTCGGCCGGGTCGCGCGCGGCGAGCGCTGGACCGGCGGCGCGCTGCGCGAGCGCTGGCGGATCGAGCGGGCGGGCGCGCTCGCGTGGTACGATGCGATGCGGCTCGACGGCGACGCGATCGACCGGCCGGCGGGTTTCGCCGGCGCCGAGGCCGTCGCCACCGCGCTTTATACCGGTGCCGACGCCGCGCGCCACCTGTCGCTGGCCCGCGAAGTGACCGAGGGCAAGAATTTTCGCGCGGGCGCCACGCTGGTGAACGGGTTGTTGCTGGCGCGGTTTCTTGGCGACGCGGTCGCGGTGCGCGCCGGTCTCGCGCATTATGTCGGCGCGCTGCGCCACGCCGCCGCCGGTCTGCCGGCGCGGCCGCCGCGCGCGTGGCAAATATAAGGGGAGGGGACATGAACCTGACGCCACGGGAAAAGGACAAGTTGCTGGTCGCGATGGCGGCCAATGTCGCGCGCCGCCGGCTCGAGCGCGGCGTCAAGCTCAATCATCCGGAAGCGGTCGCGCTCATCACCGACTACGTCGTCGAGGGCGCGCGCGACGGGCGCAGCGTCGCCGATTTGATGCGTGACGGCGCGTCGGTGTTGACGCGGGGTCAGGTCATGGACGGGATTCCGGAAATGATTCACGACATTCAGGTCGAGGCGACCTTTCCCGACGGCACCAAGCTCGTCACCGTCCACCAGCCGATCCGGTGATGACAATGAAACGCTGCATGATCGCGGTGCGCCCTTCGACTGCTCGCCCGTCCCGACGGGATGGGCTGCGCGCTCAGGGTGAGGTGGAGATTTCAATAGCATCGGAAAAGAGTCCTCATCCCGAGCGCGGAGCACGGCGCCTCGCGCTGCGCGACCAGTCGAGGGACGCACGATGATCCCCGGCGAAATCATCGCGAAAGACGGCGAGATCGAGTTGAACGCGAGCCGCGCCACCGTAACGCTCGATGTCGCCAATACCGGCGACCGGCCGATCCAGGTCGGCTCACATTATCATTTCTTCGAGACCAACGCTGCGCTGCATTTCGATCGCGTCAAGGCGCGCGGCTTTAGGCTCGATATTCCCGCCGGCACCGCGACGCGGTTCGAACCGGGCCAAACGCGGACGGTGCGGCTCGTCGCCTATGACGGCGCGCGCAAGGTCTACGGCTTCAACGGCAAGGTCGGGGGCACGTTATGAGCACGCGTATCTCCCGCTCGCTTTATGCCGACATGTTCGGCCCGACCGTCGGCGACAAGGTGCGTCTCGCCGATACCGAGTTGATCATCGAGGTCGAGGAAGACCGCACCGTCTATGGCGAGGAAGTGAAGTTCGGCGGCGGCAAGGTGATTCGGGACGGCATGGGCCAGAGCCAAACGACGCGCGCGCAAGGCGCCGTCGATACCGTCATCACCAACGCGCTGATCCTCGACCATTGGGGTATCGTCAAAGCCGATATCGGCCTGAAGGACGGCCGCATCGCCGGCATCGGCAAGGCCGGCAATCCCGACGTGCAGCCGGGCGTCGATATTATTATCGGCCCGGGAACGGAAGCCATCGCCGGCGAAGGCAAGATCGTCACCGCGGGCGGCATCGACGCGCATATCCATTTCATCTCGCCGCAACAGATCGACGAGGCGCTTTATTCCGGCGTGACGACCATGCTCGGCGGCGGCACCGGCCCGGCCTCGGGCACCGCGGCCACCACCTGCACGCCCGGCCCGTGGCACTTGGCACGGATGATCGAGGCGTCGGAAGCGTTTCCGATAAATCTCGGTTTTTTCGCCAAGGGCAATGCCGCGCTGCCCGATGGGCTGGTCGAGCAGATCGAGGGCGGCGCCTGCGGCATGAAGCTGCACGAGGATTGGGGCACCACGCCCGCCGCGATCGATAATTGCCTCACGGTTGGCGACCGCTACGACGTGCCGGTCGCGATCCATACCGATACGCTCAACGAAAGCGGCTTTGTCGAAAACACGATCGCCGCCTTCAAAGGCCGCACCATCCACGCCTTCCACACCGAAGGCGCGGGCGGCGGCCATGCGCCCGATATCATCAAGGTGGTGGGCGAACTCAATGTGCTGCCGTCATCGACCAACCCGACGCGGCCCTACACGGTGAATACGCTCGACGAGCATTTGGACATGCTGATGGTATGCCACCATCTCGATCCGAAAATCGTCGAGGATGTCGCCTTCGCCGAAAGCCGCATCCGCCGCGAGACCATCGCGGCCGAGGATATTCTCCACGATCTCGGTGCGATCTCGATGTTCTCGTCCGACAGCCAAGCGATGGGCCGCGTCGGCGAGGTCATCATCCGCTGCTGGCAGACCGCGGACAAAATGAAGCGGCAGCGCGGCGCGCTCGACGGCGAGACCGGCGACAACGACAATTACCGCGCCAAGCGCTACATCGCGAAATACACCATCAACCCCGCGATCGCCCAGGGTATCGCGGCGCATGTCGGCTCGGTCGAGAAGGGCAAGCTCGCGGATCTCGTGCTGTGGTCGCCGGCGTTCTTCGGCGTGAAGCCCGACCTGGTGCTGAAATGCGGCAGCATCGCCGCGGCGCCGATGGGCGATCCCAACGCCTCGATCCCGACGCCGCAGCCGGTGCATTACCGCCCGATGTTTGCCGCGTTCGGCCGCGCCGTCGCGTCCTCGTCGGTAACGTTCGTGTCGAAGGCGGCGGCCGACGCCGGATTGGCGCAGCGGCTTGGCATGGCGCGGCCGCTGCTGCCGGTCGCCAACACGCGCAGCGGCATCAACAAGCGCAGCATGATCCATAACGGCGCGATGCCGAAAATGGAGGTCGATCCCGAGACCTACGAGGTACGCGCCGACGGGATGCTCTTGACCTGCGAACCCGCCTCGGTGCTGCCGATGGCACAACGGTATTTCCTGTTCTGATGACAAATGCTCGAACCGATCCACATTGCCCCTCCCCCTTGAGGGGGAGGGTGGCGATCTGCGTCAGCAGATTGCCGGGTGGGGGGTGACGGCGCTCGGCATCGACATTACCCCCCACCCGAAATGCAGCGCTGACGCGCCGCATTTCTTCCCTCCCCCTCAAGGGGGGAGGGAAATATCGCTTCGATATCGGTGGTTCTGATGCGCCGCGCGACCCGCATCGAGAAAGCCGGGAACTGGCCCGCCCGCGATACGGCGGGCAACGTCACGCTGGCGTTCGACGACCGCCATCGCCGCCGCGTCAAATTGCGGAGCGACGAGGGCACGGACTTTCTGCTCGATCTCGCGGAGGCGACGGTGCTGGCGGAGGGCGACGGGTTGGCGCTCGACGATGGCGGCTGGCTCGCCGTGCGTGCCGCGCCCGAGGCGCTGATGGAGGTGACGGCGCATGGCCCGGAACAACTGGCGCGGCTCGCCTGGCATATCGGCAACCGCCATTTGCAGGCGCAGATCGAGCGCGACCGCATTCTGATCCGCGAGGACGCGGTGATCGCCGACATGCTGATTGGGCTGGGCGCGCATGTGCATCGCGTGACGGCGCCGTTTTCGCCCGAGGGCGGCGCCTATGACGGACACATGCCCGGCTACGGTCACGATCCCGACGGCAAGCCCCATTCGCACCACGATCATGACCACGCGCACGATCATCGCCACGATCACGACCACGGCCATGACGATCACCACTGACGCCGCGCTGTATCGGCTGTTGACGTGGCTGTCGCCGGCCTATCCGGTCGGCGCCTATTCCTACAGCCACGGCGTCGAGTATGCCGTCGAGGCCGGTTTGGTGCGCGACCGCGAAACTCTCGTGGACTGGATCGCACAGGCGGTGCGGCACGGTGCCGGCCTGACCGACGCAGCGTTGTTGGCGGCGGCGTGGCGCGGCGACGAGCTCGACGCGGTTTGCGCGCTCGCAAATGCGTGGCGCGGCAGCGCCGAGCTGGCGCTCGAATCCCGCGCGCAGGGCACGGCGTTCCTGGCGGCGACGCGCGCCGCGTGGCCGCATCCGGCGCTCGACGAATTGGCGCTGCGCGCGCGCGGCGAGGCGATGCTGCCCGTCGCCGTCGGTATCGCCGCGAAGGCGCATGGCGTGGCACTCGATGCCGTGCTCACGGCCTATCTTCATGCCTTCGCCGGCAATGTCGTTTCCGCCGGCGTGCGCCTCATCCCGCTGGGCCAGACCGAAGGCCAGCGCGCCATCGCCGCGCTTGAGCCGGCGATCGGCGAGGCGTCACGCACCGCGCGCGACACGCCGCTCGACGACATCGGCACGGCATCGCCGATGATCGACTGGTGCTCGATGAAACACGAAACCCAATATACGAGGCTGTTCCGCTCATGAGCGCTTCGCCCTACGGCCCGCTGCGCGTCGGCGTCGGCGGCCCGGTCGGCTCCGGCAAGACCGCCTTGGTCGACCGGCTCTGCAAGTCCATGCGCGACCGCTATAACATCGCGGTCGTCACCAACGACATCTATACCAAGGAGGACGCGGAGTTTCTGATGCGCTCCGGCGCGTTGGCGACCGAGCGCATCGTCGGGGTCGAGACCGGCGGCTGCCCGCACACCGCGATCCGCGAGGACGCGTCGATCAACCTCGCCGCCGTCGCCGACATCAACCAGCGTTTCCCCGATCTCGATCTGGTGTTCATCGAATCGGGCGGCGACAATCTGGCGGCGACCTTCAGCCCGGAATTGGCCGACCTCACGCTCTACGTCATCGACGTCGCGGCCGGCGACAAGATTCCGCGCAAGGGCGGGCCGGGCATCACACGCTCCGACCTTCTGATCATCAACAAGATCGACCTGGCGCCGATGGTCGGCGCGGATCTCGGCGTGATGGACCGCGACGCCAAGAAGATGCGCGGCCCGCGGCCGTTCATCTTCACCAACCTCAAGGAAAACAAGGGCGTCGCCGATATCGCCGGCTTCATCGTCGAAACCGGAGGCCTGACCCCATGAAATACGCATCGCAGATTCTGAGCGCGATCGCCATCGTGCTGCTGCTTGCCGGCACGGTCCGCGCCGAAACGCCGGAGGAATGGGTCGCGCTGGGCACCCGCGTCCACGGCTTTTTCGGCGGCTTCATCCCCGCCGGGATCCGCATCGGGCTCCATGCGCTCGACAAGCTCAAGGCCAAGCCGCGCGGCCTGACCGTGACCTATTGGAAAGGTGCGAAGGCGGTGTGTCCGTGTGTGCTCGACGGCATAATGCTTGCCGTCAATGCCAGCCCGGGTCAGGGCACCGGGGCGATAGCGCCCGAGCCGGCGCCGGACGGCGACTACGCGGTGATCGTGATCCGCGACCGCAAGAGCGGCGCCGGATTGAGATACACGATAATGCTCGACCAACAACCGACGATGCTGGCCTGGAACAAGGAACCACCGGTCGCGCGCTACGACGACGCGATGAAGGCGGCAGGATTGTTCACGGTCAAGCCGTTACCGGCCATGTCGAAGTAATTTGGGGGGAGCCATGCTGCATCGTTTCATCCGCATCTTCGACGACGCGCCGCCGGCGCTGCGGGCGAAAATCGTCGCGCTTTATGTGTTGCTGTTCGCCGTCAATATCGCGGTCTGGGTCTGGGCGCTGATCGCGTTCCGGCATTATCCGTTGCTGCTCGGCACCGCGTTCATCGCCTATGGCTTCGGCTTGCGTCACGCGGTCGACGCCGACCACATCGCCGCCATCGACAACGTGACGCGCAAGCTCATGCAGGACGGCAAGCGCCCGGCCGCCGTCGGCTTTTTCTTTTCGCTCGGCCATTCGACGGTGGTGCTGGGGCTCACCTTCGTGATCGCGGCGACCGCGGCGGCGATGCAATCGCGGTTCGACGCCCTGAAGGATACCGGCGCGCTGATCGGCACCATCGTGTCGTCGCTGTTTCTGTTCGCCATCGCCATCGCCAATCTGATCGTCCTGCGCCAGATCTACGCCGCTTACCGCCGCGCGCGGCGCGGCGAGCACATCTCCGAGACCGATCTCAACGTGCTGCTGTCGCGCGGCGGCTTGCTCGGCCGGCTGTTCCGGCCGCTGTTCAATCTGGTGCGGTCGAGCTGGCAGCTTTATTTCATCGGCTTTCTGTTCGGCTTGGGCTTCGACACCGCGACCGAGATCGGCCTTCTGGACATATCGGCGGTCGAGGCGGCGAAAGGCGTGTCGATCTGGTCGATCATGGTGTTCCCGGCGCTGTTCACCGCTGGCATGGCGCTGGTCGATACCAGCGACGGCGTGCTGATGCTCGGCGCCTATGGTTGGGCGTTCCGCAACCCGCTCCGCAAGCTGCACTACAACGTCACCATCACCTTCGTCTCGGCAATGGTGGCGCTGTTGATCGGCGGTATCGAGGCGTTGGGGCTGATCGGCGACCAGCTCGGGCTCGAAGGCGGTTTCTGGACCGCGATCGGTGCGCTCAACGACAATTTCGGCAGTCTCGGTTACGCCATCGTCGTGTTGTTCGCGCTGAGCTGGCTGGTATCGGCGGCGCTCTATCGCCGCGCGGCGCGGTCCTAAGCGCCGGAGGATAAACCCCGGCAGGCGCTCGATTCCGGGTTGCCCGTCCGCGACCCGTCCGTCTACCCTTGCCCCGCGTAGTTTTGACCGACCGCGGAGGCACCGATGACGAACGCTTCGCCGTTTTCCACGAACCGTCGGAAGTTCCTCGAGCTTCTGGCAACCGGCGCCGCGGTGGCGTCGGTCGCGTCGCCGCGCGCCTTCGCCGAGGCGTCGAGCTTGTCCGCGATAAAGATCGCCACCATCGGCGCCGGCCGCGAAGGCGGCGCGCTCGGCACGCTCTACGCCAAGCTGGGCCATCCGGTGATGTTCTCGTCGCGCCATCCCGATGAACTCAAGAACCTGGTGGCGGGCGCGGGCCCGACCGCGCGGGCCGGCACGGTCGCCGAGGCGGTCGCGTTCGGCGAGGTGATTTTCCTTGTCGTGCCCTATACGGCGGTGGCGCAGATCGGGCGGGATTTTGGCGCGGCCCTCGCCGCCAAACCGCTCGTCCTCGACGCCTCCAACCCGATTGCGCGACGCGACGGCCAGGAAATCATCACGCGAGTCGCCGGTGAGGGCGGGCCCGGCCTCGTCACCGCGAAGCTGCTGAAAGGCGCGCATCGTGCGGGCCTTCAACGCGATCGGCGCCGGCTCGCTCGAAAAGATCGCGCGCCGCCCGAGCGATCCGGTCGGCGTTCCGATTGCCGGCGACGATCCACAGGCGATCGAGCTCGCGAGCCGCCTGATCCGCGAAGCCGGCTTCGAACCGGTGCTAATCGGCGACTTGGCGAAGGGCAAATACCTGGTCCCGGGAACGCCGCTCGCCGGCCAGCATACGCCGGCCGAACTTCGGCAAATCGCGGCGACCCTGAGTTAAGCCACCCCGCAACCCCAAATTTTTTCCGGCGTGTCGCTGGCAAAGACGCCGCCCTAACCAGGGCAGACAATGGATAGTTCTGTCGCGCGTACACGCCGTTCCGAGCTTGCGAACAAATGCAGGGGCAGGGAGTGCGTCAAATCCGGGAAGACCGGATGCAACCCCGGCAATAGAGGAGCCATCGCCGCCAACTCAGCCGCGACGGCGTCCCGTCATCTGTTGGCGTTGACGGCAATGGAAATCGCGATTTGGCACTCAGTAGGAAATGCTAGTTTCATCCTAAGTCGCTATCTCACGATGTCCGAATTGATGCCGCAAGCGGTCATCGCGCGTAGCCGACCGATCTTCCGGGATGTGCCACGGGACTAAACCGCTCTCGCGGTAGGGCGCTGCGCGCGGGTTCGTACCTGGGGCGACTGGGAGCGCAGTAACGGGATGGAGGTGTCCTGTCGGAGGATCGGGTGTTCAACCCGACCTCAGCACAGGAGCATGCCATGACCGACACACCTGTTAGCCCGCTGCGCCGTCGCATGATCGAAGATATGACGATCCGCAAGTTCGCGCCGCGGACGCAGGAAGGTTACATCCGCGCCGTCAAGAGCTTCAGCGCTTTCCTCGGAGCATCGCCGGACACGGCGAGCTTCGAAGATCTGCGCCGCCATCAGCTGCATCTGGTCACGAGCGGTGCCGGCGTGCCAACCATCAACCATACTGTGACGGCGCTGCGATTCCTCTTCCTGGTGACGCTGCGCAAGCCTGACGTCGTGATCCGTTTGCCGTTCGTCCGGGAGCCGCGGCGGCTGCCGGTCGTTTTGAGCCCGGAGGAAGTGGCGCGTCTCTTGGACGCGGCGCCGGGCCTCAAGTACAAGGCTGCGCTGAGCGTGGCCTACGGGGCGGGTTTGCGCGCCTCCGAGGTGATCTCGCTCAAGATCGAGGACATTGACAGCGCCCGGATGGTCATCCGCGTCGAGCAGGGCAAGGGCCGCAAGGACCGATACGTGATGCTGTCGCCGCATCTCCTCGATCTGCTGCGGGCCTGGTGGAAAGTGGCGCGGCCGCAAGGCTGGATGTTTCCGGGGCGCGATCCTGGGCAGCCGCTCACGACACGCCAGCTCAACCGCGCCTGCCATGCCGCGGCCCAGATGGCCGAGATCGACAAGCCGGTATCTCTGCACACGCTGCGGCATAGCTTCGCCACGCATCTGCTCGAGCAGAAGATCGACATCCGCGTGATCCAGGTGCTGCTCGGGCACAAAAAACTCGATACCACCGCGCTCTACACCCGCGTCGCCATCAAGACGCTCGGCGAGGTCACGAGCCCGCTTGAACATCTCGCCACCATGGTGAAGCCGCCCGCGTAAAGCGCTGCGCTCTTGTCCCGTCCATCGCTGGAGGTCGCGGATATCTTCCGCGGCTACGGACCGGCTTGGCGCAGAGCCAATGTCGGTCATGTGAGCCTCGGTCAACTGAAGGTCATGTCCGCCATCGAGAGCTGTCGCACGGTGGCTCTCGGCGGGCATGTCGCGCGCTGCGAGAAGTGCGCGCACACCCACATCGCCTACAACTCCTGTCGCAACCGGCATTGCCCCAAGTGCCAGGGCGCGGCAGCGAAGGAATGGCTTGCCGACCGCGAGGCCGAGCTGTTGCCCGTGCCGTACTACCACGTGGTCTTCACGCTGCCAGCCGCGATCGGCGACATCGCCTACCAGAATAAGACCGTCATCTACGGCATCCTGTTCAAGGCCGCCGCCGAGACGCTCACCACCATCGCCGCCGACCGGAAGCATCTCGGCGCCCGGATCGGCCTCACCGCCGTGCTCCATACCTGGGGCTCGGCGCTCACCCATCATCCGCATGTGCATATTATCGTGCCGGGCGGCGGCATCTCGCCGGATGGCAAACGTTGGATTGCCTGTCGGCCCGGCTTCTTCCTCCCTGTGCGCGTCCTCTCGCGGCTCTTTCGACGCCTGTTCCTGGAGAAGCTCGCCGCCGCCCACGATGCCGGCCACCTGCGGTTCTTCGGCGATCACATCCAACTGGCCGAGCGCCATGCCTTCACCGCGTATCTGGCACCGTTGCGCAAAGCCGAGTGGGTCGTCTATGCCAAGCGCCCGTTTGGCGGACCCGAAACGGTGTTGGCTTACCTGTCGCGCTACACCCACCGCATCGCCATCGCCAACAGCCGGCTCGTCGCCCTCAGCGACGCCGGCGTCACCTTCAAGTGGAAGGACTACCGGGCCAAGGGGCGCGACCGGGCCAAGGTGATGACCCTCGCCATCGACGAGTTCATCCGCCGCTTCCTGATCCACGTCCTGCCTAGCGGATTCCATCGCATCCGCCACTACGGTCTCTTCGCCAACGGCGGGCGCGCCGATAACATCGCCCGAGCCCGCCAACTGCTCAACGTGCCGACGACACAGCGTGAGACCGGTGATGACCCCACCGTCGGCGACAGCGAGCCGCAAACACTCTCCCATCCCTGTCCCTGCTGCGGCGGCCGCATGATCGTCATCGAGACCTTCGAGCGCGGTTGCGTGCCGCGGTATCGACCGACGCTCTCGATCCGGATCGACACATCATGAGCGCCATCACCCGATCACGTTGCCCGATGCCGCTCACAATTGCCGACGCCTATCGACGGGCCGCGATCACGCTTGGCCATGGGCCGGAGTAATGCGTCCGATCACGCCCTGGGGTAGCCCGCTCGGACCTCGACGATTGTCCCGGCACACACCGTCGTCGCAATCTCATGCGGCAGACCCTGTCGGGCAATCACCAGGCCCGCGCCGAATCCCAATACCCGCGGCCCTCAAATCCCCATAGATCAAACGCGGCGAACCGCCGTGCCTCTTCCGGCCCGCGGTTTCCTCCCCTGAGGCTTATCGGACGCCTGCCGTTCGAACCTGCGGCAACGCCCGGCGAGCGGCAGGCATCCGATAACCCTTAA